>JAAVCX010000012.1 GCA_014802105.1 Bacteroides sp.
GTATTGCTACTCCCCCGCTGCCCCTCGACTTGCATGTGTTAAGCCTGTCGCTAGCGTTCATCCTGAGCCAGGATCAAACTCTCCGTTGTTATTTATCTCTTATTTTTTCTTTCAAAAAAAACTTAAGCGACAAATCATTCTGTTTGTTTGTTGCTTTCGCTCGACTCAGATCTTAAACTCCGNCTTATATATAAGGTGAAGCGTGAGACCCGTGTCTGCTCCTGTCTTTAGGACGCTGACTTATATGGATCGTGGATAGAATTGACTTGTTGGGAAACATCATCTGTCGGTCGCCCGAGTCAGATGACCCTTGTACTACTTTCTATCTTGTCTATTGTAAGAGTTTCAATGTTCGCTTTTCGCTTCAGAAGTTTTAGAGAAAAACTCTCGCGAAATGTTTTGCAAAGTTAGATNGAATTTTTATATCCTGCAAATGTTTTCGTGATTTTAACATCATTTTAACATTTGGTCTCGAACTTTACAGCATTTCAAATTGTTTATCCTCTCAGTCACTGCCTCGCTTGGCAGCGTTGCTCCTGAAAAGCGAGTGCAAAGGTAGACATTCCTCCAATACCAGCCAAATAATATCACCAATTTAACACTAATTTAACACTTGGAAATGTATTCCTATACTTCAATCAGGATAGCAAATGCGAAGAATAATCTCATAACAATCTAATAACCAACCAAATCACTCTTTTTTTTACAACAATCGGTCGAGAACTGTGGCAACAAGATCTCTGACAGCCGTTTTATAATTGGGATTGGCATCGGTGTTATAACGATTGGCTATAATCGAACATACAGTCATAGCCTTATGCCCCATCAGACGGGAAAGCCCTTGAAGCGGAGCCGACTCCATTTCATAATTGGTGATACAACGACCGTCACTATGACGGAACTCCTCGATGCGTCTATTCAGATCAGGATTAGCAAGAGGTATACGTAGTTCCCTACCCTGAGGCCCGTAGAAGCCTACGGCAGTCAGCGTGACACCTCTCACCATATCATCGCGCCCAATGCGATCGACCAGTTCTTCATCAGAGTTTACCACATAAGGTTTAGCCCAAAGAGGATTCCAACCAACCGCATCACAAAACGAACGTTCAAACTCAAGATCCGAGACCCGGTCGCGCCCCTCATAATAGTTAAGCACACCGTCAAATCCCACCGAAGTAGCAGCGATCACGGGAGTGCCAAGCTTCAATTCGGGCTGCATGCCTCCCGACGTGCCTATACGCACGAGGGTGAGCGAGCGATGAGTCTCACGCACACTTCGGGTAACAAAGTCCACATTGGCAAGCGCGTCAAGCTCGTTGATGACAATATCTATGTTATCGGGGCCTATGCCATGAGACAGACACATGACCTGACGGCCACGATAGGTGCCCCCGATGGTATGAAACTCCCTGGAACGCACATCATAGTCGATCGAGTCAAAAAACTGCGCCACCATGTCCACCCTGTCGGGATCGCCGACAAGAATAATATTATCGGCAAGCTGAGAGGGAAGCAGATGAAGATGGAAGACCGAGCCATCGGGATTGATGATCAGCTCGGAAGGAGGAATGATACGTGACATAAATAGTATATTTAACTATGAAGTGCTATCTGACACGGTAGCGGGCACCGGGAATAGCGACAATCAGATTACGAAATTCAAGATCGACAAGCATACCCATAAGTCGAGGCATAGGCAGATCGACACAGGCCATGATTTCATTCATATTAGCCTCACCTTTGCGCCTGATAGTATCAATCACGGCGCTTTCCACCTCGTTCAGCTCCGGCTCAGCGTCGAAGAGCGAAGTCTGGCTCCCTTCCTCGGCACGCCGAGGCCAACGCATGTGGTCGATTATATCAGATGCCGACGAGACCAACTGAGCCACATTTGACGCAATCAGTTGATTACATCCGCGCGAATAACGGTCAGAGACCCGCCCGGGCAGAGCGAACACATCGCGGGAATAGTCAGAAGCTATGCGTGCTGTCACAAGGGCACCTCCGCGCACATCGCTCTCTACCACCAACAGACAGTCGCAAAGACCGGCCACAATGCGGTTTCGGGCTAAAAAATTTCCTTTATGTATAGCATCCGACGACCGATACTCCGTGACCAGCGCCCCTCCCTCTCTGACCATTCTGGCAGCAAGTTCGCGATGGGCTGCCGGATAAATAGTATTGAGCCCGTGAGCAAGCACACCGACCGTCGCCACTCCGTTATCGAGGGCCACTTTATGGGCACAGGCATCTATTCCGTAGGCCAGACCGCTGACCACCACGAGCCGACCGTCGAGCTGAGCCTTAAGACCGGCCACCAGATCAGCCACAAAATTCTCACCATAAACAGTCGAATGGCGTGTCCCGACAATACCTATGACATAAGCGTCGTCCAACCGGCAGTCTCCGTAGCTATACAACATCACCGGAGCATCCTCACACTCCCTGAGCCGCGACGGATAGGAACAATCCCGGAAATAGAGAGGGCTGATATCATTGCGCACCACAAATTTCTCCTCCTCACGGGCCTCGGCCAGAGCACGCGCTCTCACCTCGTCGTCAAACAAACGGCTGCGGAAACCCATGAGCGAACGCAACGCCACCGACGGCATAGTGAAAAACTCCTCCTCACCCGAGAGGCGCAGGAGTATCTCTTCAGCCAACGAAACATTGAGTCCGCGCAGAGAAGAAAAAGCCAAACGATACAGCATAATCAGAGGTATTGACTGAAGAGTGAGGCCATGCGGTCGCCGCGTGAGAGCTGACCATGCTCGAGACACACTACGGTAACATCGGCGTGTACAACCTGCTCGCCGGTGGCCGCGTTGAAGATGTCCTGACAGAACACAAATTTAGGCCCCTTGCGTCTCAGGGCCAGACGCGAAACCATAGTGTCGCCCATAGTCAGAGACCTCAGATATTCTATCTCGATTTTACGCACTACTGGGTCGAGCCCCTCACGTTGCATGGCAAGAAAACTCGTCCCGGCGGCCTCACAGAAGTCATGGCGCGTGATTTCGAGATAATGCAGATAATTGGCATTGTTGACTATTCCCTGCGAGTCAGTCTCATAGTCCCTCACACGGATAGTTGTTTCATACTGGTAGTCCACTTTTTGACCGGCCATAAGTATCAGATTATTCAGATTAACGATCGCCACCCTCGCTCACGGGGGAGGCAATCCTATCAGGCATTATAGAGATATCGTTTGATCGAACGCTTGGGGGTCTTCTCAAACTCATTGGCAATGAGCTGTATCTTGTCAACCCGCTCGTATGGAGCCACTGCTCTGTTCAGACTCTCGCGCACAGTCTCCATGATCTCGGGGAGCTTATCATTGGAGATCCCATCGCGATCACATGCCTCGTAGTCGGGATAGACCAGAGCCACCAGATGCTTGCCGCGCTCCACTACCAGGCTCTCACCTACGTATGGCATATTATTAAGTTTGGCCTCAATCTCCTCGGGATAGATATTCTGTCCGTTGGAGCTGAGGATCATCGTCTTGTAACGCCCGCGTATAAAAATAGTACCGTCGTCGGAAATCGTGCCCATATCGCCCGTATGGAGCCACCCCTCGGCATCGATCACCGCCTCGGTCGCCTCGGGATTTTTGTAATAGCCGGTCATGACATTCTCGCCCCTGACACAGATCTCTCCGGGCACCTTGGAAGGATCGGGCGAATCGGCGATTTTCGACTCCATGATGCCAGGCANAGTGCGNCCGGCCGATCCGAGTATAAACTTACGCCANGGNGTATAGCTGATCAGCGGGCCACACTCGGTCATGCCGTAACCCACCGTAAACGGGAAACCTATACGCCTCAGCAGCTCCTCAACCTCATGATTGAGNGGGGCNCCCCCGACTATNACNTCCTCAAACTCTCCTCCGAAGGCCTCTATAAGCTGCTTACGTATCTTCCGATACACCAGTTTATTNACGCCGGGCAATTTCAGCAGAGTGCTCACTGTTCCCTTCTCCATGAGCGGGCGCAGCTTGTTACGGTAAATCTTTTCAAGAATGAGCGGCACACAGATGATCACGTTGGGCCTCACCTTAGCAAAGGCCGACAACAGTATTTTGGGCGTAGGAAGCTTACCCAGGAGTGTCACATGAGANCCGGCGGCCAGCGGAGCGAGCATATCGAAAGCACACCCGTAGGCATGAGCCAACGGAAGAAACGACANACTGCGCGATCCACGATAAAGCAGGTGAGACTCTATNCCAAATCTGACATTTCCTCCAAGATTGCCCAGGGTGAGCATCACACCCTTGGAAAAACCCGTAGTGCCCGACGTATAGTTTATCTCGGCCAACTGCGACTCATCAATCTCGGGATAGTCCACATCGGCACTCGTAAACCCGTGGGGATAGAGCCGNCGCATTCGGTCGGGCAAACGCGAGAGAAACTTTTCGGCCACATGACTCGTCGNTGGATGTTCGGCCAGCACATGACGGCGATCGAGCGAAAAGACAACCTTGACTGTCGAGAGCTTNTCCCATTCCATGTGATCGAAGATCGACTCGTTGACAAAGAGCAACACGCTCTCCGAGTGATTGACTATATGCATCGCATCCTGCACGTTGAAGTCCTGCAGAACAGGCACCACCACGGCGCCATAAGTCAACGCAGCCATATACGTCTCCACCCAGGTTATTGAGTTTCGGCCCATAATGGCNATCTTGTCTCCACGTCTGACACCACANTCCCTGAAGAGCAGATGAATGGCAGCAATGCGCCGCGCAAGATCGGCGTAGGTCATCGTCGACCCTGTGCCATAGTCAGAGAGCGCGGGCAGATCCCAGTTACGACGGAAACTCCGTGCATAGATTTTTATNAGGTTTTCTTTGATCATAGTTGAGCGAGAGTAAAATACAACAAAAATGCGGGACCCGACTCTTACAGCCCGGTCCCGCACATATCGTTGTCTTCTATATATGCCGCCGCCAGGGCCATAACCCGGAGAGGCGACTCGCGCAGGGGTTGTAAAAGAGTGTCTGCTCCTTTACAACAACCACGGGCGCATTAAAGTTCCTGAACAAGCTTCGCAAGAGCCGCGTTCTCGGGATCGAGCTCGAGTGCCTTGCCGAGATACTCNCGGGCAGCATCCTTGTCGCCCTCGTTCATNTAGTAAGAACCTATGCGGAGATAAGCGTTCTTATAAGCATCGGCATAACGCTCGAGATTGGCGGGATCCTCGTCATAAGCCGCGATCATCGACTTATAGGTCTCGATAAGCTCGGGAGACACATTGTCGGCACCGTCGCGGATCATCAGCAGAGTAGCCTTATTGCGGAACAGTGGGCCCTTATTGGCAGCTTTTTCAAGAGCCATATCNATATACTTGATACCGTTGACGGCAGCCTGCGAACGCTCCTCCGAACCCTCGGGAAGAGTCAGACCGAGGTTCTTGTAACGGTTGGAAAGCTGGAAGTAATCGGTAAGCGTAGGTTCACCCTTATCGACATACATCTGCATATACTCTACCGCCTTGGCATCATCCTCCATCTTGTTGTACATCTCGGAGATGTCGGCGAGTATAGTCACATTCTTCTCGGGATTGAGATTATAGCCGGCGAGATAAGCATCGACCGCTCCCTGGGNATTGCCAAGCTTGGAGAGGATTTCGCCGTGGGTAGTATAGTCATTGGAGGTAAACTGGCCGTCAGCGTGAGCAAAGAGCTTGATAGCTGCCTCCTCGGCACCCTCCCAATCCTCGAGAGCTGCCTTGTTGAGCATCACCATGCGCTGCATGTAGATATTCTCGGGATCCTTGGCGAGCACCTGATTGGCCACCTGGAGCGACTCGGGATATTTCTTGCCGAAGTAGAGCAGGCCCGAATAGCGCTGCTCGTCACCCTGGAAGTGGTTGGGATTGTTCATATACTTGCCATACTGCTCGGCGGCACGGGTCAGCTGGTTGTTATCATAATACTTCTCGGCGAGCTCGCTCTGGGCAAGAGCCGAGTTGGGCAGCTTGTCATTGAGCTCGACAAGCTTACCGATAGCGAAGTCTGAGTTAACCTTATTATAGAGGTTGGAGTATTTCACGTAAGCCTCGGGGTTTACGCTTCCGGCCTCCTCCTCATAGATGATAGCCTGCTCGTAGTAACCGGCAGCCTCTCCCTTGTTGCTGTCCTTGACCATGTCGCCCTGGAGCACATAGATCTGGGGCTCTTTGTTCTTGGACATCTTCATGCCCTTACTGATATTATCGCTGATCTCCTTGGCATAGAGATTGGCATCCACGTTGGCATAAGCGCGGGCCACTGCTGCCAGCAGGGCGGCATTCTTCTTGTCGGTTGCAAGAGCGGTCTTGAACTGAGACTGAGCCTCTCCCTTGTTACCGGCCTTCAGAGCGATCTCNCCGAGACCNATGTAGTTGTAGCCGTTGGCNGGATTGGCGGCGATACCTTTCTCAAAATTAGCCTTAGCGCCCTCTACATTGCCATCACGCATATCGAGACAACCGAGATAGAAGAACGACACGGCCTTATCGGTCGAGGGNTCATTGATAGTCTTCTCAAGAATAGTCTTAGCCTTTTCAAAGCGGTCAGCGTTGTAATAATCCACGCCGTCCTGATAGCCGCCCTGAGCCAGAGCGGTCATTGCGAGTCCTCCGAGACAAAGGGAGAACATGGTGCGTAACTTCATCACTGTGATTTCTATTTAGTAAGTTTTTGTTTTATTATTGATTTATCTGATAGATAACGCTCCTTATGGGAGGTTTATTGCTTGACGCTATTGCCCCGGGGGTGTTTTGATCATTCAACCTCAACCATCCTCGGGCGCACGGTGGCCGGCAGGATACCGGTCATCTGGATGATCTTCTGACCCTGGAAACCGGTAACAAAGCTGTAAAACCTGTGGCTCACAGTGCCTCCGGGCGAAGTGCTCACCATCCACACCGATCGATAGAGCGGATAACTACCGTCATAGATATATGCCTGATAGGGCTTATAGGCAGTCACTTCGTTATTACCTCTGATCTTGAGCACCTTGACATCCTCATTGAAAGCCAAAGCGGTAGTGTCGCTCTTTTCGGCGGCCTGAGCCAGTTCCTCAACCGACTTGGTGCGTCCGCTCAGATCGCTCGACACCCAGCTCACACCGATGACGCCGATAGCGTTGCGGTTGGACGCCACAGCCTTGAACACTTCAGGATTGCTCTTAACGGCACTCACATGAGCACCCAGCTTCTCGCCGCCGAGTATCGAATCTCTCATATACTTGACCGTCGACGATCCCGAGTGGTCAAACACCACATCGATCTCGCCCAGCTTGCAAGGCTCCACCTGATCCCAACGTGTCACTTCGCCCGAGAGTATCTCAGCGATATCCTTCTTTGAGAGTATCTCAACCGGATTTTCGGGATTGACTATCAGTGCCAAGGCATCCACTGCGATCTTCTGCTGATGCACTATCTTCTTNTTGGAGCGAAGATAAGCGACCTCCTTCTCTGTCAGCGGACGGGTGATCACCGCGTTCTTGACGCCACCCATAGCCATTATCGAGTCGATACATTGGCTTTCCGGCAGATAATAAGCAAGCACATCTTCCTTAGGATAGATATACTCATACACATTGATTTCCTGTTCGAGTATAGACTCAAACGACTCGTCACAGGCGACNTTGGCCATAGTAGGCTGACTTGCNTTACGTTCGTTGCTTCCACAGGCCGTGAGAGCCAAGGCCCCCGCCAAGGCGGCCGCGACAGTCATCGCCGATATTGTATGAAGTCTCATTGCTGTACCTCCGCTTATATTNTACAAATTCCGTTACACTAAACACTTTTCAGGCTCACTGCTCGTTGCCATAGCCCGGATCCACTCCGGCAAACTGTCGGTAGCCTCGCCACAGTCCATAGACGATAAACAGAGCTCCGCCTACCCAGCGCACCCAGCTCCAGGTGGGAAACAATATATTGAAGTAGCCACACAGGAAGAGTATTCCCACGCCGAGATAGATGACAATCATGATTATCCCGAAGATATTGCGCATAGTCTTGGGAGTGCCGGTGTTGCGTTGAGCGCCCATAGTCGAAAGTGTTTTTTATCGTTTAACTTTAGTTTCAGTGAGAGATGTAATGCAAAATGTATCGAAANCTCNGCTTATATTATATATAAGGTGTATATAAATAAGTGTACTTCGTCCTTACAGGACATCCCTCGGCTATTCAACAATCCGGCGCCCCGGAATGTTTTCACGCTCGCGATGTTTTCTGAGAGAGTGTCTACCTTTTTGATTTTTANACCANGAGAAATTAAAAAGATCAGACACGCTTCTGCATCGGCCGAGCCTTCATAGCGGTAAAATTAATGAAAAAAACTTAACACTGGAAAATTTACCCTCCTATTAAACTCCTTTAACAAAATTTTCGTTCCTCCGCAACCGTTTCATTAATATCGGNCGGCTCACTCTACAATACGACCGATGCTAATGAAATGAACCAGACCTCAACCACCCCACTGGCCGAGCGTATGCGCCCGCGCTCCCTGGCCGATTACATAGGACAGACCCACCTCGTCGGCCCCGATGGTGTCATGCGGCGCATGATCGAAAGCGGACGCATAGCCTCTTTTATACTCTGGGGNCCTCCGGGTGTAGGCAAGACTACGCTGGCCCGCATCATTGCCAACACCGTNAACGTCCCCTTCTACACCCTCTCGGCCGTCACCTCGGGNGTCAAGGATGTCAGGGAAGTCATTGAAAAATGCTCCCGCGATGCTCNCAGCATGTTCACTCAGGGNCGCCCCATCCTCTTCATCGACGAGATCCACCGTTTCTCCAAGAGCCAGCAAGACTCCCTGCTCGGGGCGGTTGAAGCCGGCACTGTTACGCTCATAGGTGCTACGACCGAAAANCCCTCCTTTGAGGTCATACGCCCTCTCCTCTCCCGAGCCCAGGTNTACACCCTGCGACCACTCGAGCAACCCGAGCTCCAGAAGTTGCTCGACACCACCCTCGAGCGCGACACCATCCTGCGCTCCCACCCCTCGGTTCAAGTCGCTGAGACCACTGCCCTGTTCCGCTTTGCCGGAGGTGACGCGCGCAAACTCCTCAACATTCTCGACCTCCTCGAGCAATCCACCCCTCCCGACTCCCCTGTCGTCATCAACGACGAAATAGTCACCCAAGCCCTCCAGACCAACCCTATGGCCTACGACAAAGGAGGAGAGATGCACTACGACATCATCTCGGCATTCATCAAGAGCGTGCGTGGCAGTGATCCCGACGCCGCCATCTATTGGCTCGCACGCATGATCGAGGGGGGTGAAGAGCCCGAGTTCATAGCCCGGCGCCTGCTCATTCTCGCTTCTGAAGACATCGGCCTCGCCAATCCCAACGCACTGCTGCTGGCCAACGCAACCTTTGACGCCGTCCACAAGATCGGTTGGCCTGAAGGGCGCATACCTTTGGCCCAATGCACCATCTACCTGGCCACTTCNCCCAAAAGCAACTCTGCCTATATGGCAATCGACTCAGCCCTGTCAAAAGTCAAGGAAACAGGCAACCTGCCTGTACCCCTCCACCTGCGCAACGCTCCGACATCGCTGATGAAAGACATGGGCTATGGACGCGACTACAAATATGCCCACGACTACCCCGGCCACTTCGTCGTCCAGCAATTCATGCCCGACTCACTGGGCCACCATCAGTTCTGGGTNCCCGCCGACAACCCCTCGGAAGTNCGGGCTGCCCAGCTCCAGAACTCCCGATGGGCANCAACTGCTCAGCCCTCATCCGAAAAGGACGGCTGACAACTCTCTTTTTTCAGCGGAGTTTCCAAACAAAACATCCGTTTCAACCCTNCAAAACCGCCAAATNTCAACCTACCCATAGAATAAATTTACAATTTATTACCNNTCAACANCTTACGAATATTTAATAAAGAAAAAATTCTTTAATTTAGTGCNNTTCCGATAAAAATACCTATATTTGCAGTCCAACCCATTAGCCCAATCTAACTTCCAACAACAATGAAGAAACATAACTTCTATGCCGGCCCCTCGATCCTGAGCCCCTACACCATCCAGCACACCGCTGAGGCAGTCAACAATTTTGCCGACACCGGCCTCTCGATCCTCGAGGTTTCCCACCGTTCTAAAGAGTTTGTGGCTGTCATGGACGAAGCCCAGGCTCTCGTCAAGGAGCTCCTCGACGTCCCCGAGGGATACAGCGTGCTCTACCTCGGAGGCGGTGCAAGCCTTCAGTTCTGCATGGCTCCCATGAACCTTCTCCGCTCCAAGGCCGGATACCTCGACACCGGCACCTGGGCTGCTAACGCAATCAAGGAAGCCCGCCTCTTCGGCGAAGTGGAAGTGCTTGCATCATCCAAGGACGCCAACTACACCTTCTATCCCCGTGGCTACGAAGTGCCCGAAGGTCTCGACTACCTCCACATCACCACCAACAACACAATCTACGGCACCGAGCTCCGCGAAGACCCCGTCGTTTCCTGCCCCCTCGTGGCCGACATGTCCTCCGACATCTTCTCACGTCCTGTCGACGTATCAAAATATGACCTCATCTATGCCGGTGCCCAGAAGAACCTTGGCCCCGCCGGTGTCACCCTCGTGATTGTCAAGGACAGNGCCCTCGGCAACGTCGATCGTGCAATACCCACCATGCTCGACTACCGCACCCACATCAAGAAGGGCTCGATGTTCAACACTCCCCCCGTGCTCCCCGTCTACTCCTCGCTCATGACTCTCCGCTACTACAAGGAGCTCGGAGGCGTAGCCGCCATGGAAAAGATCGACAACGAGAAAGCTGCTATCCTCTACGACGCCATCGACTCCTCCAANATGTTTGTCGGCACCGCCGCTCCCGACTCCCGCTCCATCATGAACGTCACTTTCGTCATGACCCCCGAGTACAAGGAACTCGAGAAAGACTTCGTCGACTTCTGCTCGGCCCGCGGCATCGTCGGCATCAAGGGTCACCGCTCGGTAGGCGGCTTCCGCGCCTCCCTCTACAACGCCCTCCCCGTCGAGAGCGTCAAGGTACTCGTCGAGGCCATGAACGATTTTGAGAAGCAGCACTAATCNCCTCTCACTTCCCTTACACCATCAGTAATGAAAGTTCTCATAGCAACTGAAAAGCCCTTTGCCCCTGTAGCNGTAGAGGGTATGCGCAAAGTCATCGAAGAAGCCGGTGCCGAGCTCCGTCTTCTTGAGAAATACACCTCCAAGGCCGACCTTCTGGCTGCTGTGGCCGATGTTGACGCCCTCATCATCCGCTCCGACAAAGTCGACGCCGAGGTCTTTGACGCCGCCCCCGTCCTCAAGATCGTGGTACGCGCCGGTGCCGGATATGACAATATCGACCTGGCCGCCGCCACTGCCCACAACGTCTCGGCCCAGAATACTCCCGGCCAGAACTCCAATGCCGTAGCCGAGCTTGTCTTCGGCCTCGCTGTCATGATGTGTCGCAACATGTATAACGGCACCTCGGGCACCGAGCTCCTCGGCAAGACCCTCGGTATCCAGGCCTTCGGACAGGTAGGACGCAACGTGGCCCGTATCGCCCGTGGCTTCGAGATGAACATCTCGGCTCTCGACCCCTACTGTCCCGACACAGTCATGGAAGATGCCGGCGTCACCCCCGTCCACTCGGTCGAGGAGCTTTACCGCGATAACAAGGTAGTCTCCATCCACATCCCAGCTACCCCCGAGACCCGTGGTTCCATAGGCTATGACCTCATAGCCTCCATGCCCAAAGGCGGCCTCCTGATCAACACCGCCCGCAAGGAAGTGATTGACGAAGAGGGCCTCATCAAAGCCCTCACCGAGCGTCCCGACCTTAAATATGCAGCCGACGTAGCCCCCGAGCGCGCCCTCGAGATCAAAGAGCTCTTTGGCGACCGCGTCTTCTTCACCCCTAAGAAGATGGGAGCCCAGACCGCCGAGGCCAATATCAACGCCGGCCTCGCCGCAGCCCGTCAGGTCATATCATTCCTCACCACCGGCGAGGATCGCTTCCGCGTCAACCGCTGATCCCGACCTCCGGGTAAACAATAAGAGATTCCCCACCGACAGGGTTCTGCCGCCTCTCAGGCCGCAGAACCCTGTTGTCATATCCCCCTCAGTTCCCGTTCAGGATCTAAGAGCAGTAAAAAACTATTCAAGTTTCATGAGACATGATCACATCAAACACTATCAAAATGTTACTAAATACTAACGAATGTCATAATATTAACATTGAAACATATTGCACATTAATGAAAATAAATGTAATTTTGCAAAATAATGTAAAAGAAAGGTTAGATCGCTCTGATATCGCCCGCCATCAGCAATTATTTAAGCCAATATTTCTACCACTACAATCATAAATGTAACTACAACACAGGCGGTGTCAACGATCTTGGAGAGTATTTTAAACCAAAAATTTATCACAATTCATGAAACTTTTCAGATCCTCACGACTGACAGCCTGCCTGACTGCCATAGCGCTCGCCATGACAGGAGTGCTGACAGCCTCAGCCCAGTCAGAAGCCAATGTGATCGGCACCCCGACTGCCACAGTTATCATGGGTAAAGTAGTCGACGACGAGGGAGAGCCACTCCCCGGCGCTTCTGTTCGCATCAAGGGCGGAAAAGCCACAACCGACATGACCATGACCAACGAGAACGGTATCTTCGGCCTGAAATATCAGCGCCAGGGCAATACCGTCCCTACCCTTCAGGTTTCATACATCGGCATGGAGCGCGTGGAGACCAAAGCCGTCTTTGACAAACAGATGCGCATAGTCCTCAAGCCCGATGCCACCAAGCTCAATGAAGTGACTGTCATCGACGACGGCTACAACCGTCTCCCCCGTCGCGACATGGTCGGCGCCTACACCACCCTCAAGGCCGAGGACGTGATAATACCCGGCTACCAGAGTATCGACCAGATGCTTCAGGGACGAGTAGCCGGTATGATCGTCCAGAACACCTCATCGCGCGTAGGTGCTTCAGCCAAAATCAATATCCGAGGCACTTCGACAATCCTCGGCAACACTGACCCCCTCTGGGTAGTCGACGGTGTCATACAGCCCGATCCCCTCGAGATAAACATGACCGACGCCCTCACCGAAGACCTCTCAGAGATCATCGGCAACCAGATCTCATGGCTCAACCCCATGGACATCGAGACAATCACCGTCCTCAAAGATGCCTCGGCAACAGCAATCTACGGTTCCAAAGCCTCCAACGGTGTCATCGTCATAACCACCAAGAAGGGTAGCTCTGACCGTTTCTCTATACGCTACCAGGGCAATATCTCGATACGCGAGCGCGCCACCTACGACAACTACAACTACATGAACTCTCTGGAGCGCATCACCTTCTCCAAAGAGGCCTATGAAGCCGGTGCCCGCTACGCAACCGAGCCCCTCCACCAGCCCTATACCTACGAGGGACTCATGGCCATGTTCAACTCCCGTGAGATCACCGAGGCCCAGTTTGAGCAGTCTATGCGCCGTCTCGAGACCGTCAACACCGACTGGCTCAAACTCCTCACCCGCAACAGCGTCTCCAACAACCACACCATCTCCATCTCGGGCGGCGGCAACAAAGTCACCTACAACGCTTCTTTCGGCTATCAGTCAAACAAAGGCACCGAGATAGGCAACCAGAACGAACAGTTCACATCCCGACTCAACGTCCACGTCAACATCTCCCCCCGACTCCAGGCCTCGATCAATATGGCCTCCTCCTGGCGTAACTCCGACGGCTATGCCGGAGGTGTCAATCCCCAGACCTATGCGCTCACCACCTCCCGAGCAATCCCCGTGGTCGACGAGAACGGCAACCGCGTCTTCTACAACCAGAGCTACAACTACCGCTACAACACCGCCCTGCTCGAGTATGGCTACAACATCCTCAACGAGCTCGACAACACCTACTCATCCAACAACAGCCGCAACTTCCAGGTAAGCCTTAACCTTGACTACAAGATACTCGACTGGCTCACATTCCAGCTCAACGGTGCTGTTGTCCAGGCCTCCAACAACTCCGAGGCATACGCCGGCGAGAAATCATCATATATCGAGACCCGCTACCGCGGCTACCCCGCCGGTTCGGTCGACAGCTCCGATCCTCTCTTCAAAGCCGCGATGCTCCCCTTCGGCGGACAGTACAAGACTGTCAACTCCTCCTCCGACTCTTACTCGGCTGTTGCCAAGTTCCAGATCTCCAAGACATTTGCAGAGAAACACCGTATCAACTCGCTTTTAGGCATGGAGATACGTTCAGTAAAAGGACGCGGCAACACCAACACCGTCTGGGGCTATGTACCCGAGCGTGGCGAGCTCCTCATCCAGCCCAACCGTCCCGGTGAAATCACCCCCGTCGGAAGCACCCAGACAATCTACTGGGGTGTGCTCGACAACCTCTTCAGCGGCGGCTGGAACAACTATCACCGCACCGACAATTACATCTCCTACTTCGCCACCCTGGCCTACTCGTTTGACAACCGCTACGTAGTCAACGCCAACATCCGCCAGGATGCCTCCAACCGTTTCGGCCAGGACACACGCCACAAGTTCAACCCTACTTACTCGTTTGGTTTCTCCTGGCGACTCGCTCAGGAACACTTCATCAAGGAAAACTGCTGGTGGCTCAACGAGTTCTCCCTCAACGCCACCTATGGTATCCAGGGCAACGTGGTCAACAGCGTCAGCCCCGACCTGCTCGCCGCCTACCAGGGCATCATGAACGGTTACAACCAATACTACGTCACTATCTCCTCTCTCCCCAACCCGCTGCTCAAATGGGAGAGCACCCGTTCATGGAACCTCGGCCTCAACGCCACCCTGCTCAATAAGTTCTTCCTCAACTTCTCCTACTACGGGCGCCGCTCCAACGCCGTCATTTCCCAGATCATTCCCCAGGAATATGGTATCAACGGCGACAAAATGAAGCTCAACGGCGGTATCATCTACAACCACGGCGTCGAGTTCTCGTTCAACTACACCCCCATCCACACCAAAGANGTCACCTGGACAGTAGGCTTCAACACCTCCAAGAACTGGAACAAGACCAACAACAACTACGACACCCGCACCGACGCCACCGGCGACGCCAAGGTGATCTACAACAACTACTTCAACGGCAATGCCGGTCAGCCCGTCAAAGCCGGCTACCCCCTCTATGGCTTCTGGTCCTACTCCTTTGCCGGTCTCGATCCCGCCAACGGTTATCCAAACTTCAACAATATCGAGTTTGAGAAAGCCGACAACACCATGGATCCCACCGACTTCCTCGTCTTCAGCGGTAGCCTCCAGCCCTATTTCACCGGCGGTTTCAACACCCGAATCCGCTACAAGGACTTCTCTATCGGCACCTCTTTCTCGGCCCTCCTCGGCTCTAAGAAACGNCTGANCAACCCCTACTCCAACTTCACCAACGGCAAGATCCCCGATCCCTACTACAACCTCCAGAAGACCCTCAACNACCGCTGGAAGAAACCCGGCGACGAGCTCCACACCATCATCCCGGCTCTCTACACCTCGGGNGACCCCATCAAGGAGCCNCTCACCCTCAAGCTCCCCAACGGTCTCGAGAATGTCAACCGCTANGACATGTGGGCTCTCAGTGACGCCATGGTGGCTTCGGGCAACTTCCTGCGTTGCAACATGATCAACGCCTCCTACTCGCTCCCCTCCCACCTGCTCTCCAAATTTGGNGCCCAGTCGCTCCAGTTCACAGCCACTATGAGCAACGTCTTCTTCATCGCCTCCAAGCGTTGGAACGGCTTTGACCCCGAGCTTGGCAACGGTACTCACCCCCACGTCTATACCGTCGGCATAAACCTCGGTTTCTGATCCCCTCACTCTCTAAAAAATTTCAAGACTTCCCCTATCATGAAGAAATCATATATACTCCTGTCATCCCTGCTCGTAGGCTCCATCATGCTTACCGGCTGCAACGACTTCCTGGAGCCCAAAGCCAAGAGCGAATTTGTCCCCAAAGACGCTCAGGCGCTCAACGAGCTGCTCCTGGGCGAGGCCTACCTGCTNAAGACTTCCACCAACTTCGAGGGTTTCCTCGGNCTCATGGACGACGACGTGGCCGCCGCCCCCTATCAGGTGCCACCCGAACTGAAAAACATCGACTATATGGCCGTGCCCTTCACCTGGCAGAGCAATCTCTGGGAAGAGCTCCGTCAAGCCAATATCAACATCCCGAGCTACAACCTCTACAAGACCCACTACGCCAAGATNCTCGGATGTAACGCCGTCATCGACTACATCGGTCAGATCAACGACACCCGCGAAAACGTCAACAGTGTGCTCGCCCAGGCCTACGCCCTGCGCGGTTTCTACTATCTCCATCTTGTCAACATGTTTGGCGAGCCCTACAACGTCGACCCCGATGGCATGGGCGTAGTGCTCAAGACCACTTCGGGCATCGAGGACAACCCCCTNGCCCGCAGCACTGTCGGCCAGGTCTATCAACAGATCTTCGCCGACCTCCATCAGGCCGAGAGNCTCTACGAGTCTCTCCCGGCCTCNATGCAGTGGGATGCCTCGTTCCGCACCAANCTCCCCATGGTCAGACTGCTCCTCTCGCGCGCCTATCTCTACACCGAAAACTGGAGCGAGGCCGCCCGCTATGCCAAGACCATCATGGACGATCCACGCTTCAGCTACGTNGACCTCAAGACCGTCGACACCAAGAACGCTCTCGGACAGAACGTCTANACCGACTTCCAGTCCTACGAGAACTCCCCCGAGGTCATCTGGCCNTATGGCAACGTCTCCGACTTTTGTCTCTGGCGCACAACCTACGAGCAGACCAACGACCGCCGCTACATCCACTCCTACTTCCGTGCTTCCGACGATCTCATGAACTCGTTTGACGCCACCCCGGGCGATCTCCGTAAAGACTGCTATGTGATACGCTCTTGGTTCACCATCGCCGACGACGAGGGCAATCTCGTACCGATGCCCCAGGCTATCGGCAAAGTCAACTATTCGTCACAATATGTAGCCATGGGTAGCACCAATAACTACGGTCGCACCCTCCGTCTCTCTGAGGCTACACTCAACTATGCCGAGGCCCGCGCCAACATGCCGGGCGGCGACGAAGACGCCCTGAAAGCCCTCAACGAGATGCGTGTCTACCGCTTCTCTTTTACCGACTATGCTCCTCTTAAGGCCGAGGACTGCCCCGACGGTGTGCTCAGCTTTGTGCGCGACGAGCGTCGCCGTGAGCTCTGCTACGAGGGTCACCGCTGGTTTGACCTCCGTCGCTGGGGCATGCCCGAGATCAAACACGTGTGGTATCCAGATGCCAATACCGCTATCGAATATACCCTCGGCGAGGGAGATCCCCTCTACACCCTCCCAGTGCCCGACGTCTCGCTCGAGCAGAATCCCGAGCTCGTACAGGCCAAACTCGGCCCTGTACCCCGTCCAGGTGTTAACCTCTGATTATTTTCCTCTCATCAACATCATCATTCATCATGATTTCAATGAATAAAGCGCTGATATACCTCACACTCGGCACCCTCGCACTGACAGCCTGCGACCAGACTGAGGATCCCATACAGCCCTCGGGCGACTACTCTGTGATACGCTTTGATTTTCCTCAGGGCGACAACGACTTCGATATGGACATCAAGGAGATCCATGACGTCTATGGCGTTTATCTCATTTACAAGGATGTCACCCTCGCAGACATAAACCGCCGATGGACGTCGCTCGGTACAGGCAACCTCTATAACGGTGATGCCGTACCCGACGAGTATGTACCCTTCTATGTCAATTTCTTCAAGAACCATATCTTCTCAAATATCTCTCCCGAGATAGCCTACAACGCTCTTCCTATCAAGATATACATGCTTGAAAACTGGGCTATCTACGACCCCAACAAGACCGATGAAGAGACTCCCGGTACAGGTACAGGCACTGGCACAACAGGTACAGGTACGGGTACATCTGGTACTGGCACAGGTACAAGCGGTACCGGCACTGGCACATCTGGTACCAGCACGGGTACTTCTGGAACAGGTACTGGTACAAGCGGTACCGGCACCGGCACATCTGGCACAGGAACAGGAACAAGCGGTACCGGCACCGGCACATCTGGCACTGGCACCGGAACAAGCGGTACTGGCACCGGAACATCTGGCACTGGCACAGGTACAAGCGGTACAGGTACGGGGACATCCGGAACAGGCACAAGCAAGCCTGGTACCGGAACGGGTACATCTGGAACCGGAACGGGTACATCTGGAACCGGAACGGGTACATCTGGAACAGGCACCGGCACAAGCGGTACCGGAACGGGTACATCTGGAACAGGGACTGGCACAAGCGGTACCGGCACGGGTACATCTGGAACAGGTACCGGCACAAGCAAGCCTGGTACCGGCACCGGCACCTCTGGTACAGGCACGGGAACAAGCGGTACCGGCACGGGTACATCTGGAACAGGTACCGGCACGGGAACAACTACCCAGACTAAAAACATTGTCACTACTGTAACCAATGGTTTTGACTATTGGGCCATCAGCTTCACCCGCGATGGTATTCAGGCCAATGACAAAGAATCGCTCCGCGTAGCACGCTGCTCATTCCTGTATCAGATGATCAAAAAAGCTTTTGAAGACGGTCTGATCAAAGAGCCCACCGCTATACGCGAAAAACTCGACCTCAAGACCGCCTATAAGAACACAACCGGCGATCCCAACCACTTCCTCAACCGAGGCATCCCCTACTTCCTCTACGAGAACTTCATCGGCTCGGCCAGCGGACGTCAGCCGGCCGAAGACAAGACTGTTTCATTCTATGTCACCGAGGTGTCCAACCCGACAGCCACCAAGTTCTACTTCCTTCTCTACGTGCGCACAGCTATGTTCTTCTCACGCGCCGAGATGCAGAAGAAATATGCCGCCTATCCTCTCACTCTCGAGATATATGATGACATCGTAGCCTATATGAAAAACGTCTACGGCATCGATCTCGAAGGCATCTGCGCAGGGCCTCAGGAATGATAAGCCGCTCCACTCACCCCTAAAAAGAGATGGTCTGATCCTTTGACAGACCATCTCTTTTTTGTAATTTTGTGTTGTCAGGAGCCCCTCAGAGGCCCGTCACATCCAATCATCAAATCAATATCAGATCATCATGAAATTTTACTACAGGCTGTTACCCATCGTTGCGGTAATGTTTTCAGTCCTCTTCTCCCAGGCTCAAAGTCTCACCCGCGACGACCTGAAAAAATTCTATGACACCAACGAATATATAGCAAAACATCACCCCTCGAGCCAGGTGATCGACTCCCTGCTGGCAACTCTTCCAAACGCAAATACCACTATCACGATTGCCGACATGGCCCCTGTCTTTGACAAGACCATGTCAATGCTCTTCATCTCCAAAGCCGTCGACGGTCTCTACCTCTCTGACGGCCTGCGTCAAGGAATAGATCTTGACGAGGCGCGCGACGCCGTCTCCTTCACCACCCTCTATCCCTTCCGGCGCCCCAACGACCGCGATTACCGTAAACTCTTCGACGTCTTCTCGGTCGACTCCCCTCTGCTCCACCGTGCCTATCTGGAGAAAATACCCTTCATGCTGCGCAATTCAGGCCCGTCGGAACACACCGGCCACCTGCGTGAACTCATCTCGGCCAACGTTGCCGAATCGCCTCTCAAGGCCGAGGCCCTAAAGGTCATCGACGACTTCATGCCCCTCGCTCCGGGCCAACCCGCCCCCGAAGTGACCCTGCTTGACGAGAACGGCCGGCAACGTAGCCTCGCCGACTACAAAGGACGCCTCCTCGTGGTCGACATCTGGGCGACTTGGTGTCACAACTGCCGCAAGAAAATACCTGAATATCTCGCCATGGCTGCCGGCTATGATAAAGATCGAGTGACCTTTATCAATCTGTCAATCGACAAGCCCGACAGCCACGAAAAATGGCTTGAAGCCTCACGGAAACACTCTATACCCTCGGCTAACAACCTCATCGTAGTCCCTGCCGACGACAACGGCAAGTCACCATTCGAGAACATCTACTGTGTCGGAGGAGTACCACGCTACATCCTCATAGGCTCAGACGGCAACCTTATCGATGCCTTCGCCCCCACTCAGCTCCCTGCGCTCAAAGCTCTCATCGACACCAACCTCTGATCGTTGACTTACGAGCTCACTCTGATCCCCGGCAACTTTCACTCTGAAACCCCTAAACTATGATCCGTCTATTCACCCTGCTGTTCGCAATCCTTATCCTATCTACCTCAGCCAAAGCCGAAGGCATAAACTTCCGCGACATCACCCTCGAGGAAGCCCTCGTCCAGGCCGCCGATGAGAACAAACTCGTATTTATCGACTGCTATACCCCCACCTGCGGGCCCTGCAAATTCATGGCCGACAAGATCTTCCCGCTCGACGAGTGTGGCGAATTCATCAATCCTCGATTCGTCTCCATCAAGAAAGACCTTGTCGCCCCTGAGAACGTCTACATTGCCGAGCGCTACGGTGTGCGCATCTATCCGACTTTCATCTTCCTACATCCCGATGGCTCGATATTTTACCTACAGGAAGGTGGAGCTACACGCACAGCCGATAAATTCCTCGGAATAATGAACCGCATCATGACCATAGGCAACAGCGCTATCGAGTGGAAAAACGGCCGTCGCGACACCCCTTTCATGATCAAATATATCAGGGCTTTGAAAGACTTCAACGAAGTGGCTATGCGCGGAGTGCTCGACCTCTTCATCACCTCGACCCCGGCCGACACTCTGGCTCAGACCGACCTTTGGGACACCATCACCCAGTCGATCAATGCCGCCGACTCTCCTGCCTTCTACGACATCATCGGCCGGCGCTCAGAGCTATCCCGAGCCATGGGCCCAAACCGATTCTCGCTCGGAGTCAAAGCAATGCTCTACAACGACTTCGCACGCAATCGTTTCCAGCTATGCGACTTCGGCAGCCGCATCGCCACTGTGGTCACCCTCGAGTCAATGGGTATACTCCGCCCCACCGCTCTCACTGCGATAATGACGATACGCTCCATTATCAACAACCGCCAGCCTGAGAGACTTAACGAAATCATTGAGATAGTCAACGACGCCGCCGGCTCCAACTTGGTCGAGAGCGAGAAGATCACCCTACTCAACGAGACGGCCGGAGTGCGCACCATCACCAGTTCTGAAGAGCGCCAGCCGCTACGCCAGGCCGTCCAAGCCGCTACCGAGACCCTCACCCCCGACGCCGCCAATCTCATCAGCCCAACCCTCTCAGCCCTCCGCTGATCAGGTTCTCTATTACGATAGATCTTAGCCCCTCATAAGATTTTAGAGTGTGTTTACTTTTAAATGACTTTATCACAAAGAGAGATTTTTTGTGATGAAATCAAAAATTATAATACACTCTTCATTTATTAATTTGGTTTTAAAGTAAACACACTCTTAATCAGTTCAAGAAACAATTATGAAAATTTCTACTTTAATCATGCCGGTGGTTGCCCTGACCTTGGCCTGCTCCGCCTGTTCAGGAGGCTCCACGTCGGCCGACTCAGCTTGCAATTCGACCATCGACGACATCATGACCCGCACCAGTGTGCGCTCCTATTCTGATCGCGTGGTAGAGGAGGGTAAAATCGACACCCTGCTGCGCGCCGCAATGGCGGCTCCGACAGCCGGCAACAAACAGCCATGGCGTTTTATGGTAGTCAACCAACGTGCCACTCTCGACTCCATTGCCTCAAAATTCGGCTCTATGAAAATGGCAGCCAACGCCTCGGTAGCAGTCATTATGTGTGGCGACGTGACAGAGACATTCGAGGGTGAGGGTCGTGAATATTGGGTGCAGGACGTATCGGCCGCCTCTGAGAACCTCCTGCTCGCCGCCCATGCCATGGGGCTCGGAGCCGTGTGGTGTGGCATCTACCCGATCAGCGAGCGCGTAGCTCAATTCTCCGATATGTTGAGCCTGCCCGAAAATATCATCCCTATGGCCTGTATCTGTGTAGGCTACCCCTCCGGCGAGTCTACACCCAAAGATAAGTGGAAACCCGAGTATATCCGCTATAACACCTGGAGCGACACTGACAACCGATGATCAACATATCGTCACGACGCTATATCTTACAGTCGGGAGATATGTCATTATCAACGGTGGACGTGTCATAAAAGCACTCGTAGGGGCGCATGGCTCGCGCAGTCGCCGCTGTCTCACTGACACACAGAGCGGCTTTACGGGCCACGCGCCCCTACAAGATAAAAAATTCTGATAATTACACGCTCTTGTCCCCTCTGACAGCGGAGCTGCTTTCACTCCTTCACTCTGATGAGAGTGAGGCCGTCGCGCAACGGCAGTATCACTGACTCCAGGCGCGGATGGGAAGCCACGTATGTATTGAAATCATCGAGTGCCAGAGTCTGGGCATCATGATTTCTGGCGGTATCGGTCACCTTTCCGTCCCACAGAGTATTGTCGGCAAGCAGAAAAGCCCCCGGACGAAGCCGCTCCAGCAACAGGTCGAGATAGCGCCGGTAGTCGCGCTTGTTAGCATCTATATAAACCAGATCCCACTCCTCGTCGAGCTCGGGGATTATATCAAGGGCATCGCCTACATGGAGCGTCACCCTGTCGCCCCCCGGAGAGGTGGCAAAAAGCTCGGTCAGCTCCTCCTCCATCTCGTCATCTATCTCCACGGTGTGAACCCTTCCACCCTCGGGCAAAGTCTCAGCCAGACAGAGCGCCGAGTAGCCGGTAAATGTGCCCAGCTCCAACACCCGGAGCGGCTTGACCATAGCCACTATCATGGCGAGCAAGCGCCCCTGAAGGTGCCCCGAACACATGCGTGGATACAGGTGCGATATATGAGTGTGACGATAGAGCCGGTTCAGATGAGGCGGCTCCGGCGAAATATGATCAAGAATGTAATCGTCGACAGCGTCCTGAGACATGACTATGAAATATTAAATGGATTTTCCTATCACACCGGGCTCTTCACTCTATAATAAAAGCCTGGGCAGCCAGGAAATAACTTTTTAGACCGAAACCGGCGATCGTGCCCTGACACACTCCACCTATCATCGACACATGGCGTATGGGCTCGCGAGACGCCACATTGGAGATGTGAACCTCGATCACCGGCACCTGAATACCCTTGATAGCATCGGCAATGGCAAGCGAGGTGTGGGTATAAGCCCCGGCATTAAGTATAATACCGTCACAGTCGGCCTCATGGAGCGCATCGATGATATCGCCCTCGTGATTGCTCTGGTAATAATCAAGTTCCACGCCGTCGAGCATCTCCCGAAGCTCCATAAGATAGGACTCGAATGTGCGGTTGCCATATATCTCAGGTTCGCGTGTGCCTAGCAGATTGAGATTGGGGCCGTTGATGATAAGTAATTTCATTATTTTCTTTAGGATAGATATATTTGTGATATAGCGGTTCAAGCCTACCTTAAATGCCCTGATCAAGATTGGTGAGCATGAACACCGCAAGGGTCGAGAGAGCCATCACCACAAGCAGTATCCAGCTCAGATAGCTGCGTTGCGGATAAGCCTTCCAGGCCAGCCAACCCGAGAGGAGCATATAGAAAGGATAGATGCCGGCGAGAGTGTGGGCACTCCCGGCATCGGCCGGAAGCGAGGCTATCAGCCAGGGATAACTGAAGACCGGGAGGCAGAACACAATGATGAGCAACGTCATCCACAGAGGTGTCTTCTTCATTTCTTATCGTTCTTTTGGTCAGCCAACTCGCGTCGGTAGGCTTCGACCGTGAGCCTGATACCCTCCTCGAGATCCACCCTTGGAGAGAAGCCCCAGTCATTCCTGGCGGGCGTCACGTCGCAATCCCAGTTGCGCTGAGCCATGATGTTATATTTGTCGGAATTGAGAGTCACGGCCTTCATCTTGGCCGCTCCCCACTTCTCGCTCACTTTACAGACCACTCGGAGCGCCCAAAGGGGCAACCTCACAGGCACCACGAGTCTGCGGCCCAATACCCTGGAGACTATGTGACGGAAATCGCTCTGGGTATAGGCTCGTGGCTCGGAGACAATATACTTACGACGGATAGGCGCACGCTCCAGAGCGTCGAAGACTGCTCTGGCCAGATCCTCGACATAGATAAACGTGAGCATCTGACGGCGAAAGCCAACCCCGACGTCGAGATGAGAGTCTATCGTCTTGATCATCATCAGATAGTCCTGTTCATGAGGCCCGTAGACCCCGGTCGGCCGGAGTATCACCCAAGGGAAATCGCCCGGCAGTCCCTGAAGGAAAGTCTCGGCTTTGATCTTGGAGAGACCGTAACGGGTATTTGGACGCGGCACAGAGTCGCCGTCGAGCGGGGTGTAATTTTTCTCGTCACCGGGCCCTATGGCCGAGAGTGACGACATATACACCATCTTCTCGGGCACAGCTCCAACCTCGATGAGAGCCTCGGTGAAGTCGCGCAGATACACATAATTGATCCGGTTGAAGTCCATGAAATTGACACACTTTGTTGCGCCAAGGTTATAGACTATATAGTCCCAGTGATGGCCCGAGAGTTGGTCGCGCAGACGCGTGGGGTCGTCATAGTCGAGCGAGATGAACTTGATACGCTCGTCGGTGAGATAGCGGCGCGAGGTCGACTCCCTCACTCCGGCCCAGGTCTCGTATCCGCGACGCAGAGCCTCGGCCGCGATAAAACCGCCTATAAAACCACCGGCTCCGACTATAAGCACTGATTTCATAATGACATACTTAAGGGATTATCTTTAGAAATTGACCTTCACGGCTTCACCTGCAGACCGACGTCGACCACCCTGACGCGACCGAGTCCCAGACGCGCCTGAAGATAGCTTTCCAGCTCCTGGCGTCGGGATGCCGGCATAGGTTCGGAATAGGTCACCAGCGCGAGATCAAGAGTGTCCAGACGCGCATTGGCCACCTCGCCAAACACTGCCTTGGTGACCGACAGATATTTCACCTGCGGGAAAAGTACCCTTATCTCGGGAGCCAGACGTCCGGCTATGGTATCGTTCTGATGATAACGGTCGATCACCGCAGTCAGCGAGTCGATAGTGGTTCTGGAGCTTATGATCGATGCCTGGGCCATCTCATAGATGTCGCGCACCGACGATCCGGCCATATCGCCCCACGATGGAGTGTCGCCCTGAATGATCTCAAGGCGTGTCCCTGCGAGGCCATACTCCTGTAAACGCGAGCTCAGCGCGAGCTCCAGCGAGTCGGCCGGCAGAGCCTTGCCTATCAGAGTGATGGTCAGCGAGCGGCCGTCGCTGTTCATCTCGGCGTCGCTGCTGAGCACCCTGGTGTTGGGAAACCGACACTCCTCGGCCACAAAGCGGGCGGCATTAGCCGAGAAGCGACTCTGTTTCAACATATTGTATGTGAGATAGAGCGAGGGGAGCATCGTGAGCACGGCCACCGTATAAATCAGATGGCGCACCTTGCGCGCACGTGCCGGATTATCGTTGGGATGCTGGTGATAGTTCATCAGTTTCACCCCGATGAAAGTGGCCAGAGCGATATATATCGAGTTGATCAGAAACAGATAGAAAGCTCCGACAAAATAATTCAGTTGCCAGGTCGCCAGACCATAGCCTGCAGTACAGAGCGGAGGCATCAGAGCTGTGGCGATCGCCACGCCGGGTATCACGTTACCCTTGCTTTTGGAGCCTATGGCAATGATACCGGCAGCTCCGCCGAAAAATCCGATGAGCACATCATAGATAGTGGGCGACGTGCGCGCAAGCAGTTCGCTATGACCCTCGCTCACAGGCGAAATCAGGAAATAGAGTGTCGACGTGAGCACACTGAAAGTCGTGGCCATCAACAGATTGCGTCCCGAGTGCTTGATGAGCTGAAAATCCTGCACTCCCACTCCCAGACCGATACCGATAATAGGGCCCATGAGGGGCGAGATAAGCATCGCGCCGATAATCACGGCCGTAGAATTGGTGTTGAGACCCAGAGAGGCTATGAAGATAGCTATGACAAGTATCAGTATATTGGTGCCTCTGAAAGTGACGCCGTCACGTATAGCGGCCTCGGCCTCATCCTGACTGACCAGGTAGCCGTTGAGCGAGAAATATTGGACGAAATAGTCCCTGAAAGCCTTGGCAGAGAACATATTTTTGACAGAAGCTGAAGATTATGTCAGGCGTGGGAATTGCGCATCAGAGTCTTGATCTCGTCGACCACATTGATCACATAGTCGCCTATCTTCTCGAGCGAGCCGATAATATCCATATAGAAGATACCGGCCTGATACTCATAGAGGTGATCATTGATATTCTCGATATTGGCCGACCGCATCTGGTTACGCAGGTTATTGATCTCGCGCTCATAGTTATAGGAGGAGATAATATCCTTCTCGTCGGCGTTCTCGATAGCATGGAGCAGGAGTATCTCGTTGGTCACAGCAGCCTCTACGGCAATAAACATCGTCTCGATATTGTTGTAGATCTCCTCGTTGAACTTGGCCTTGCTGTCGTGTTTGCGCAACATTATCTTAGCGATACTGTAACAGCAGTCGGCCATGCTCTCTATCTCGCCGACTATGCGCAACATCGAGGCGATGCGATGCTTACCTTCATTTGAGAGTCGACCCTCGGAACAGCGGTTGAGATAGTCCGCAATCTCGATCTCCATGCGGTCAGAGATCTCCTCATATTTCTCCAGTCTCGAGAACTGGCGTGTAAACTCCTCGGCGCTGTCCTTGTGACGCACTATCTCCTGGGCCATACCGACCATGCGCTGCACCCTCTGGGCATAGACCACGATCTCCTTCTCGGCCTGGGAGATATTGAGCTCAGAGGCACTCATCATACCGCCCTGGATAAACTTGAGCTGAAACTCCTCCTCGTGATTGGGACGCGAGGGCACGAGCTTCTCCACGATCTTGACATACAGGCCTGTCATCCAGATCATCACACACAGGTTGATCAGATTGAACACAGTGTGAAACACCGACAGACCTATCGACACGCTCTGTTGCAAGGCTGCTACCTTGACCGAGACCGGATGTCCGGCAGGGAGCGAGTTGTCAAAGAGGTGATTGTAGGTATCGGGATCGGTGGCCTCGATATGGTTCACATAGGCCGAGAGAGCGGCTGGATCTCCCTGACCGAGCTCCTCGGTGAGCCACTGGGTGAAGTGACAGAAAGGAAAGAAGATGGCCAGCGTCCACACCGTGCCCAGGAGGTTGAACAGCAGGTGACCCATAGCAGTGCGCTTGGCCGCCACGTTACCTCCCATCGACGCCATGAGCGGAGTGATGGTCGTACCTATATTGGAGCCGAGCACCAACGCACACGACAGGTCGAAATCGATCCAGCCCTTGCTACACATGATCAGCGTAATGGCAAACGTGGCAGCGCTCGACTGTATCACCATGGTCAGCAACATGCCCACCATGCAGAAGATCAGCACCGAGCCAAAGCCCATCGACGTGTAGCGCTGAAGGAAGGCAAACATCTCGGGGTTGCTCTGAAGATCAGGCACGTATGTACTGATCATATCGAGGCCCATGAACAGGAACGAGAAGCCTATAAAAAATTCGCCTATCGATTTATTGCGGCTGCTCTTGCTGAACAGCAGCGGTATCGACAGGCCGATGACCGGGAGCACGAAGGCTGAAATATTGACTTTGAAACCAAACAAGGCTATGACCCAGGCCGTGAACGTCGTGCCGACATTGGCGCCCATGATCACGGCCATCGACTGGCCAAGCGACATGAGACCGGCATTGACAAAGCTGACCACCATGACGGTCGAAGCCGAGGAGCTCTGGATGAGTGCCGTGATGAGAAGACCGGTGAGCATGCCCGTGAAACGGTTGCGGGTCATGGCCGACAAAATGTTGCGCAGGCGGTCGCCGGCAGCTTTCTGCAAGCCTTCGCTCATCACTTTCATGCCGTAGAGAAAAAGGGCTACGGAACCCAGCAGACAGAGGAAGTCTAAGAAACTGTAACTCATAAGTTGAGTGCGTGGGGGGATGGAAATGAGTGGACGGGAAAAGTTCAGGTGTCGCTCTGACACTTTTTTCCCGCTTGCAAAGTTATAACATTTTTTTACTATTTCAAACCGGGCCCTGTATTTTCACTCTACTGAGATCCCACATGTCGAAATGATTTTTTGCAGCCATGACAATATTTTTTCTTAACTTTGTGTGTTAATCATAGAAAAGACTGTTTTCTTAAGTAACTCTTGAAAATTAATTTATACTATATGTGAGATTTATTTTAGCCAAAATAAAGCCACAGAGAGTATAAAAGTCTATCACGGGTTACTAATGGAAAAACATTTTGACGTTTAATTTTAAAGAGTTACTTATGAAAAAGATCCTGATGATAGCCATCGCCGTGGTCTGTGCGCTCGGAGCCTGGGCCAAAGGCGAAGTGACTTTTGACAAACGCACCAACGACTTCGGCACCGTAAAGGCCCATGACGGCATGGTGACGATGACCTATGAGTTTACCAACAATACCGACGAGCCCGTCAGCATCGTCACCGTCACCAACGGTGGCTGCGGCTGCACACGCCCCGAGTATCCCCTCCAGCCTATCGCAAAAGGGGGCAAGGGAACCATCACCGTCCATTTCAATCCCTCCAACTTCAAGGGTGAAGTGTCGCGATCAGTGAAAGTCCAGTTCAGCAATTCGCGCAAACGTCAGGTGCTGAAATTTTCAGGAACAGTTTTACCCGGTAAATCCAAATGACACTTTCGGCAAGTCTGCGCCACCTGATGGCGCCCCTCGCTATCCTGATACTCCCGGCTCTGTCTACCCGAGCCGAAAACCGATGGATCGGTGGCGATGAGCATGATTTCGGTGCCTTTGACGAAGACACCGGCGTGGTCTACTGTGAGTTCCGTATGGTCAACGAGGGCTCCGAGCCCATGGCTATACTCGGCGCACGCGCCAACTGCGGCTGCACCCGTCCCGAATACTCCCGCGAGCCGGTGGCCCCCGGCGATACTGCCGTGATACGCGTCGGCTACGACCCCAAAGGTCGTCCCGGACGCTTCGCCAAGAAGGTCTTTGTCGACTGCTCGGCCGCTCCTACACGCTCGGTGCTCACCATCACGGGCACCGTCATAGGCTCGTCCAACACCCTGCGCTCGCGCTACCCGATCGAGATAGGCCCCGTGAGGATGCGTACCGCCGTCATCCCCTACGGACGCGTGCTCAAGGGTGAGACCATGGGACAGTATATCGATGCCTACAACGCCTCGGCCGATACCCTGCGCCCGAGGGTAGAGCATAAGCCCAGGGGCATAAATGTCATTGTCCAGCCGGCCGTAGTCCCTCCGGGCGAGCAATTTGTACTCTCGACCATCCTCCACAGCAACCAGATCAACAGTTGGGGCACCGTCACCGACTCGCTCACATTCTATCCCGACAGCGACTCGCGCGAGGGACGCAAGATCGAGACCGTGGTGATTATCGAGGAGGACTTCAGAAAGCTCACCCCCGACCAACTCGCCAAAGCCCCGCTGATCGACACCTCCACTACCGCCATCGACCTGCGCTCGCTCAGCCGCTCGGCCGCTCCGGTCAAGGAGTCATTTACCGTCAGCAATCGCGGCAAGTCGCCCCTGATCATACGCGACATCACCTGCGCCGACAGTGCGGTGAGCCTCGATATGAAGACCCGCACCATACGCCCCGGCAAGAGCTCCCGCGTAGACCTGATCATCGACCCCTCCAAGGTAAAGAGCCGCGATCTGCTCAACGCCCGCATCTTCATAATAGCCAACGATCCGGCCCACCCGACAACGACCGTGCGCGTAGTGGCCGAAATGAATTAATCTTCCCATCTCCAACCCCATGGAACACATCGAAAACGACTCTCAATACAACGGTCTGACCGTCAATCAAGGCGTCAGCCAGCCCCCAAGTGTCAATCCCTACCTGCGTCGGCGGCGTCCGCGCCCCATGCCGACAGCCGGCGAGCTCGTCGAGGGTATCCTGAAAGGCGACATCACCATGCTCTCGCGTGCCGTCACCCTCGTTGAGAGTCTCTCGAGCGATCACCACGCCTTGGCTCAAGAGGTGATAGAGAAATGTCTGCCCCACTCGGGCAACTCCCGACGCATCGGCATCACGGGTGTCCCCGGTGCCGGCAAAAGCACCTCTATCGACGTCTTCGGTCTGCACGTGCTCCGTCAGGGCGGCAAGCTCGCCGTGCTCGCAATCGACCCCTCGAGCGAGCGCACCAAGGGAAGTATCCTCGGCGACAAGACCCGCATGGAGAAACTCTCGCTCGAGCAGAACGCGTTCATACGTCCCAGCCCCTCGGCAGGCTCGCTCGGCGGAGTGGCCCGCAAGACCCGCGAGACCATAGTGCTTTGCGAGGCAGCCGGATATGACAATATATTCGTCGAGACCGTAGGCGTCGGTCAGAGCGAGACAGCCGTCCACTCTATGGTCGACTTCTTCCTGCTCATACAGTTGGCGGGCACCGGCGACGAGCTCCAGGGCATCAAACGAGGCATCATGGAGATGGCCGACGGCATCGTCATCAACAAAGCCGACGGCGACAATATACCTCGAGCCGAGCTGGCCAAGGCCCAGTTTACCAGCGCGCTCCACCTCTTCCCCACCCCCGAGAGCGGATGGACACCCGAGGTTCTCACCTATTCGGGCTACTATGAACTCGGCATCGAAATGGTGTGGAACATGATCGACCGATACTTTAACTTCGTTAAGGCCAACGGCTACTTTGAATACAAGCGCTCCAAGCAGGCCCGCTACTGGATGTATGAGACCATCGACTCGGAGCTTCGCGCCAATTTCTATCGCAATCCCGAGATAGAGGCCATGCTGGCCGACCGCGAGAAACAGGTGCTCGACAACCGTCTCTCCTCGTTCATTGCCGCGCGACAAGTGCTCGACACCTATTTCAACCGGGGCAACAACCTCGGCAAGTAGCCATCCCCACACCTCGTATCTACAAGTCCCATAAATGGAACAAAACGATTTCGACATACACGAGCACGCCGCCTCGGGAGCCGACAAAGATTTTGAGAAAGCTCTGCGCCCTTCTCATTTCGACGCCTTCAACGGCCAGGAGAAGATCGTGGAAAACCTCAAGGTCTTCGTCAAAGCCGCCCGTATGAGAGGCGAGGCCCTTGACCATCTGCTGCTGTTCGGCCCTCCGGGTCTGGGTAAGACCACTCTTGCCGGCATCATAGCCAACGAACTGGGCGTCAACCTCAAGGTCACCTCCGGCCCGGTGCTCGACAAGCCCGGAGATCTCGCCGGCATACTCACCTCGCTGGGCGATAACGACGTGCTCTTCATCGACGAGATACATCGCCTGAGCCGTGTGGTCGAGGAGTATCTCTACTCGGCCATGGAGGACTACCGCATCGACATACTCATCGACAAGGGCCCGGGAGCACGCTCGGTGCAACTCTCGCTGTCGCCCTTCACTCTGGTGGGAGCCACTACACGCTCGGGCATGCTGACGGCCCCTATGCGAGCCCGTTTCGGCATCAACTGCCACCTGGAGTATTACTCCCACGAGGTGCTGGAGCGTATCATCAGCCGATCGGCCGCCCTGCTCAAGGTCAGGATCACTCCCGAGGCAGCCTACGAAATAGCCATGCGTTCGCGAGGCACCCCCCGCATCGCCAACTCTCTGCTCAGGCGTGTGCGCGACTTCGCCATGGTCAAGGGCTCGGGCGACATCGACGCTGAGATAGCACGCTATTCACTCGAGGCTCTCAACATCGACCGCTTTGGCCTTGACGAGATGGATCATAAACTCTTGCGCACGATGATCGACAAATTTTCAGGAGGCCCCGTGGGTCTCTCGACCATCGCCACGGCCATCGGCGAGGAACAGGACACTATCGAGGAGGTCTATGAGCCCTTCCTCATCATGGAGGGCCTGCTCAAACGCACTCCTCGCGGCCGTGTAGTCACCTCGCTGGCCTACACCCATCTCAACATCACCCCACCCCCCTCACAGCTACCATCCCTATGGCCGGAATAAAGTCTCTCGCTAAAGACACAGCCGTGTATGGCCTGAGCAGTATCATCGGACGCTTTCTCAACTGGTGTCTGGTGCCGCTCTACACCCAGGTGTTCCCCTCGGCCGAATATGGCGTCGTCACCTACATCTACTCGGCCGTAGCTCTGGCATTGATAGTGCTCACCTACGGCATGGAAACCGGTTTTTTCCGTTTTGCCAACCATGAGCGTTACCACGACCCGATGGAGGTCTACTCCACGGGGCTTATCTCGCTGGCGGTCAGCTCTTCGGTCTTTATAGTCCTGGCTTTACTCTTCATCAGCCCGGTCTCGGCGGCCCTCCATGCCCCCCACCACCATATATATATAGTGATGATGATTCTGACGGTGGCCCTCGACGCCTTCACCGCGTTGCCGTTCAGCTATCTCCGATATGCCCGGCGCGCCATGCGTTTTGCCACGCTCAGACTCATCAATATCGGTCTCAACATCGGTCTCAACCTCTTCTTCATCCTGCTTTGTCCTATCATCTGGGAGCACGCCCCCGGTTGGATCGCATGGTTCTATGATCCTGACTTCGGCATAGGATATATTTTCCTGGCCAACTTGATCTCCTCGGCTCTCAACCTGTTGCTTATTGTGCCCGAACTCACCGGCTTCAGCTGGAAATTCAATCCCCGGCTGTGGAAAGAAATGATCGTCTACTCGGCACCTCTGCTGGTGCTCGGAGTGGCCGGTATCATGAACCAGACTCTCGGCACCCTGCTCATGCCACAGCTCTATGCCGACAAGAGCGAGGCAATCGCGGCCGTCGGTATCTATGGAGCCAACTACAAGATAGCCATCGTAATGGTGATGTTCATCCAGGCTTTCCGTTTTGCCTACGAGCCGTTTATCTTTGCGCGTGCCAAAGACCGGGGCGAGGATAAACTTCAGAGCTACCGCGACGCTATGAAATGGTTTGTGATCTGTGGCATGTTTATCTTCCTCGGTGTCATGACCTATATGGACGTGTTGCGCCACTTCATAGCCTCCTCCTACTTCAGCGGCCTGAAAGTAGTGCCAATACTCATGATCGCCGAGCTGTTTTTCGGCGTGTTCTTCAACCTATCCCTGTGGTATAAACTCACCGACCGCACCATCTGGGGCACCTGGCTCTCCCTGCTCGGACTCGCCGTGACTGTAGCTCTCAATGTATTGTTAGTGCCGCGCTACGGTTATATCGGTTGTGCCTGGGCCGCCCTCGGATGCTACGGAGTGATGATGGTGGCAAGCTACATAGCCGGCCGCATACATTATCCTATCGGCTACAATGTGCCCCGCCTGACACTTTATTTCATGCTTGGTATCGCGCTATGGATCCTCGGAGTAGCTATCGCGCCAACAGCCCATCCCGTATGGGGAATGGTGATACGCACCCCCCTGCTCCTGCTCTACATCCTCATCACCCTACGCCTCGAAAAAATCCCCCTCCGCTCCCTCATGCGGAAATAATTGATAGTAAAAAATCTCCCGACCGGGACCTGCTTCTATCCATAGGAGCAATTCCCTCGGCCGGGAGATCAGCAATAGATATTTAATCAGCGTACTATCACTTTCTGTACCGTATTCCCTTTACGGCAGATGCAGAGACCTGTAGTGGGATGAGAAGCCTTGGTTATATATATCCAATTACGACACAGTGCCATAATTTATACACGATTACCCTCAATAGGACAATTCCGACAATGAAACCGGCACATTTCATACAATAGATTTGGTACAATCCATACAATGAAACAGGAACAATTCATACAACGGATTTGGTACATTTCATACAATAAAATCGGGACAATTCATACAACTGTCCCGATTATTTAGTATCTTTGCACTCAACATCAACCGATTGAGTCATGGCAAAGTCATCTTACCGCCCACGCATAGCCGACATCATCCTCGAAAAGAAACTTAAGGGAATGGGAGCCGTTCTTATAGAAGGGCCCAAATGGTGTGGAAAGACAACCACAGCCGAGCAACATGCCGCCAGCGTCATATTCATGGATAACCCGGCCTCCCGCAACGCCAATATCGAGGCTGCCGAGCTCGATCCCAACCTGATACTCGACGGTGAAACCCCACGGCTCATCGACGAGTGGCAGATAGCGCCCCAACTATGGGACGCCGTGCGCTACACTGTGGATCATCGCGACGAGGAGGGTCAGTTCATACTCACCGGGTCGGCCGTGCCCCCCGTCAAAGAGGAGAACAAGAAACGTATGCACACCGGCACTGGACGCATAGCCCGTCTGAAGATGCGCCCCATGAGTCTCTGGGAGTCAGGCGAATCGTCAGGAAAAGTGAGTCTGAAAGCATTGTTTGACGGCGAAAAACCGAGCGCCGCTAACGACACCGAGCTTGCCCGCATAGCTTTCATGACCTGCCGCGGAGGATGGCCGAGAGCCATACACCAAGAGCCTGAGATCGCTCTCGAAAGAGCCTCCGACTATTTTGACGCAGTCATCAACTCTGACATCAACCGCACCGACAGTTCGCTCAAAAATCCGACAAAGGCCGCCCTGCTCATGAGATCCTACGCTCGGCTGCTCGGCTCTCAGGCCCCGCTGACGGCCATCTGTGCCGACATGTCGTCGACCGAAAACACCCCGACCGACAGCCGCACGGCTCAATCATATATTGACGCCCTGAAACTGATATATGTGATCGAGGATATGCCGGCGTGGAATCCCAATCTCAGAAGCAAATCGGCTATACGCACCAGCGACACACGCTATTTCGTAGATCCGTCTATCGGCGCCGCCGCTCTGGGCATCGGACCTGAAGATCTGCTGTCTGACCTGCGCACATTCGGTTTTTTCTTTGAAAACCTCTGTGTGAGAGATCTGCGCATTTATGCCGAACCTATCAGCGGACAAGTGTATCATTTCCGTGACTCCAAGGGTCTCGAATGTGACGCCGTGGTGCATCTCCGCAATGGCAGATATGGCCTGATAGAGATAAAACTCGGAGGAGACAAACTCATCGAGGAGGGAGCAACCAATCTCCTGAAACTCCGCGACAAGATCAACACCGACAAAATGAACGAACCCTCTTTCCTGATGATCATTACGGCCGTCGGCAAATTTGCCTATCAGCGCAAAGACGGTGTATATGTCGTCCCTATCACCTGTCTCAAAGACTGACTTCGGTACAATTCATGCAATAGATTTGGCACAATCCATACAATGAAATCGGGACAATTCACACAATGGATTTGGGACAATTCATACAATAAAATCGGAACAATTCATACAATAAAATCAGAACAATTCATACAATGATGATTTGCGCGATGAAATAACGTTCTGATTTACGATTGATTGACAGAACATTACCACTATCTTCCGGTCGGTATCAGCGGATGATGTCGGCGGGTGAAGGGAAGGTTATGACGAAGCGGGTGAGACGGTCGGCGCCGGTGAGCAGAGAGTACTGACAATGATGCCGGTCGAGGACTTCCCTGACAAAAAGCAGACCGATCCCCTGCCCTTGAGGTTTGGTTGTGAAGAAAGGACTGAAAAGACGATCAGACTCCTCAGGCGAGATGCCACGGCCATTGTCGGTCACCACAAGCGTCGCCGGAAAGGGACGTGTGGAGATCACTATCTCGCCACCGCCTCCACGCTCGCCGATGCTCTCGGCTCCATTCTTGACTATATTGATAAGTGACTGCTCAAACAAAACGTGGTCAAGCATCACCCTTAGCTCCCCCTCACATAAATCAAACCTTAGCGAAACTCCCCACTTCACACACAGACTCTCGAGCATCACGCCCACCCCACGTAAAAAAACATTCAGGTCAGTCCCGACGGGTGAAATATCAGGGATTTTCACCACATCGGCATAGGTAGTGATAAAATCGCTCAACGACTTACACCTATGTTGACACACCCTCAGAGCCTCGGCCTCGACCTCATCACGGTCAGAGTCCATGCCCAGGGTTTCAAGCATGGTACACATCCCGGCCATCGAGTTGTTTACCTCGTGGGCTATCACCCTGATCACCTTTTCGTATGAGCGTCGCTCGGCAAGTCTCACCTCCTCGGTGAGCGCCTCGATCGTGATAAACGGGTGGGCATAACCATTGTCCATGAAGTAAAGTCGCGAACAGCGATAGACCTGCATACTGTCGGGACGCACCGTCAGAGTTTCGCCGGTCTTCAATCCCGCCAATATCATCCCCAGCCGTCCGTCAAGCTCATCCAAAGACCGACCTTTGACTTCGTCAGAGTCCTCCCCATAACCGAGATAAATCCCGGCCGCCCGATTGGCATGAGACACACGGCCGCTCTCGTCAATGATAAGTATGCCCATAGGAGAGACTTCGATCAGCAGATCCATGAAGTGGTTCTGCTCCCTCACTCTGAGCCGCTCTTTCTTAAGGACAGTCATCATCTTATTGAACATCTCCACTATACGGTCGGAGTCTTGCTGTCCGACAGGTACAAGCCGGCACGAGAAATCCTGCTCGTTAACAAGATCGAGCCCAAGACTGATCCTCCTCAACAGCCTGACGACATGACGGTCAAACACCACAAAAGTCAACACACTCAAGCCTGCCGCTATCCAAGCTGTCACCGCCACAGCTCCACTATCTTCATGAGAGTCAAAGTATATGATAGCGAGCGAGGCCAGCAGGATCAGTGCTATCAGACTGCGTATAAATAGAAATCTCATAACTTTATGCCATACTTTTCGATGCGGCGATAGAGCGACTGACGACTGATGCCCAGCATAGCCGCCGCTCTCGACAGATTGCCTCCCGAGCGTGTCAGAGCCTGCTCTATCAGCTGACTTTCATTCTGTTCGAGCTGACGTGGGGCCAGCGAGGCTGTGGCAGCGAGCGTGGCTCCGGAGACCTGAGCCTGAAACTCCTTGCGTCCCAGATGTCGCGAGTCTGAGACCAGCAGAGTGCGTTCCACAAGGTTTTTCAACTCTCGTATATTGCCCGGATAGGGGAGCGTAGCCAGGAAATCAAGACCGTCGCCGGTGATCTCGGGCAACTCGAGGCCCGAACTTTCACAGAACCCCCTGGCTATATGATCGACCAGCAACGGAATATCCTCGGGCCGCTCGCGCAACGGAGGAAGCGTCACGGTGATAAGATTGATACGATAGAACAGATCCTCGCGGAAAGTACGCTCCCTGACCATCGAGGCAAGATCGGCATTGGTGGCACAGACCACTCTGACATCTACCTTGCGCGGACGGCTGTCGCCCAGCATCTCGAAAGTGTGTTCCTGAAGGACTCTCAACAATTTCACCTGAGAGTTGAGATCGAGCTCTCCTATCTCATCGAGAAATATCGTGCCTCCGTCGGCCATCGAGAAACGACCCTCCCTGTCGGCCACCGCCCCGGTGAAAGCCCCCTTGCGGTGGCCAAACATCTCGCTCTCGAAGAGCGACCGGGAGATACCTCCGAGATTGACCTTGACCATAGGTCGCGAGGCTCGGCGGCTGTTGCGGTGTATCGCCTCGGCTATGAGCTCCTTGCCTGTGCCGTTCTCGCCCATTATGAGCACCGAGGCATCGGTCGCCGCTATGCGCTCGATAGTGTCGAGCACATTCAGCAGGGCCGGACTACGGCCTATGATGAACGAGCGGTCAAAACCTCGGTCCTCCGCCCTGCCGGCAGGAGTCTGAGTGTTGAGTTCGAGAGCGGTAGAGATGCGCTGAAGCAGCACACGATTGTCCCACGGCTTTGTGATGAAATCAAAAGCTCCAGCATGAATACCACTGACGGCAAGAGGGATACTTCCCCAGGCAGTCATCAGTATCACCGGCACGTCGGGACGAAACAGTTTGATCTTCCTGAGCAGAGTGAGCCCCTCGTCGCCGGTGGTAAAACGCGAGTAATTCATGTCGAGCATGATCAGCGAGGGGGCTTTGGATCTCACTATCTCCATAGCCTCATCAGGCGACGAGGCTGTCACTACCTCATAGCCCGCACGTGTGAGCAACATCTTGAGTGACAGCCTGACAGTGCTGTCGTCATCAACTACCAGTATCATACCACAAATATACTCAAAAAATACTTACTTTTTCAGATTACCTACAACTTTGCGTATGTCGGCTTCGATGTCGTCCCCCGAGGAATAGTCCCAGAGGGTGAGGCTGCGCAACTGATAGTAGTAGTCCCAATATCGGTAGAGATGATTGATATACGACTGCCGGGCCTGATCCTTGCTCACCTGAGAGTCGTTGAGATCAAGCGTAGAGATACGGCCGATCATGAAAGTCTCCACGTTGGTGTGGTAGCGGCGCAGAGCTATCGTGTCGGCCTGCAGAGCCGTAGCCAGTTGCTGACGCTGATTGTTGAAGCGCTCCACGAGGATGAAGATGTCCTGATCAAAATCCTGCTGCTCCTTGCGCAGACGGCTGCTCACCACCTCACGGTTGCTCTCGGCCACCTTCACCTTGCCGCGGCGTTTGCCCCAGTCGAGCAAAGGCACTGAAATACCCAGCTCTACTACCTGATTATCTTTCAGGGGATTGTAGGCTCCGCGCAGACGGTCGGCCGTGCCCGTGTAGCCTATCTGGGCATACAGGTTGACCTGACGTTGATCCCCCTTGGCCTTGGCCACGGCATATTCGGCCTCGAGCTGACGGCGGCGTATGTTCTGACAGAAATAGTTGCGCTCGCGTGCTTTGGCCAGCACATCCTCATAGTTAAGGACTACATCGGGAATTGTCTCGGGCACCACAGGCACCAGATCAACCCCCTCATCGATGTCGAGGAAAGCCCGGAGCTTGAACATCCGGGCCTTGTAGTCGCTCTCGCTCGAAGTGAGCGACGATCGTGCGTTGAGCATCCCGAGCTCCAGCTGCAACAGGTCGTTCTCGCTGATCTGCCCCATCGTGCGCTTCACCTTGGCTATCTCATAGAGTTTCTCGGCATTGGAGAGATTCTGCTCGGCTATATTGCGGTTTTCCATGGCCAGCAGGAGGTTGAAGAAATAGTCAATGGCTGTGATGGCCACCTCCTCGGTAGCACTGATGAAGCGCGCCTGAGCCTCGCGGTATCTCACAGGCTCGATGCGGCGATCCCATTTCACAGAGTTGACTCCAAAGATGGGTTGGCGCAGCGTCAGGGCCACCGGGATAGACATGAAGCGCGACGATCCGTCATGGCCCAACTGGCGCAGATAGTCGAGCGAGGTAGTCAGCGACAGAGTGCCACCCGTGGCCCAGATATTCTGGTCGATGGAGATCTGGCCATTCATATTGAGATTGTTGTTGCGCACGAAGGTGTAGGAGCCGTTGTCGAGCTGATAGGAGGAATAGCTCTTGACATAGCTCGGGAGGGTGGCTTTGAAAGTCACTTCGGGGAGCAGATCGGCCCGATAGGTGCGGTAAGACCAATAAGAGGTCTTGAGCTCGTTGAGGGCCACGGCCGCATCGACACTTCGTGACCGGGCCAGTGTCACGGTCTCGTCAAGAGTGATCTCGCTGACGGTATTGCCCCGGGCGGCCACGCCGACACTCCAACCCAAGGCCAGCGCGATAATAGCCACACGGCGGTATATATATTTGACACCCATGACTTTGAGTTAATTGACCCGTCGGCCGTCGAAAAATCTCACTATACGATCAGTGCCGGTGGCCTGCTCCTCGTTGTGGGTCACCATCATGATTGTGCGACCATCCTCACGGTTGAGGGTGTGGAGCAGAGCCATCACCTCCGATCCCATCTTGGAGTCGAGATTGCCGGTAGGCTCGTCGGCAAGGATGATCTCTGGATTGCCTACGATAGCTCGGGCTATGGCAACACGCTGACACTGACCGCCCGAAAGCTGGGAGGGGGTATGGAACATGCGGTGGCTCAGCCCTACCCGCTCGAGCACATCCTTGGCCCGCCGGCGACGCTCCGAGGCACTCATGGAGCGGTAGATGAGCGGTAGTTCCACGTTGTCGATGACGTTGAGCGAGTTGATGAGATGGAAACTCTGGAACACGAAACCGAGTTTCTCATTACGGAAGCGTGCCAGCCGGCGGTCTGACATATTTCCGACTTCGACACCGTCGATGGTGATAGAGCCTGACGACGGATTGTCGAGAAGTCCGACAATGTTGAGCAGAGTGGATTTGCCGCAGCCCGAGGGGCCCATGACACTGACAAATTCGCCTTTCTCTATCGAGAGGTTGACATTTTCGAGAGCCAGAGTCTCGATTTCATCGGTGCGATATATCTTGTTGATTTCTTTGAGTTCTATAAGAGACATGGTGTGATAAGTATAGGGTTTAACGTATAGAGTTTTTCGGGGGAGAGACACACTATTCTTCGCGGAGAGCGTCGACAGGACTGACGCGTGAAATGTGGCGGGCGGGGAGCCAGATGCCGAGAGTGACCGAGAGGAGCATCAGGCCAAGCACTACGGCCGAGACGATAGCAAAATGTTGGCCGAAATTGTCGATCCACAACGGTATTGCCTCTACCAGTCGCTGAGAGGGCTGATCCATCAGTTCCTGCCCCTTGGTCAGACCGTCTTTCTCAACCCAGAAGTAGACGCCCGCGCAACCGATGATCCACGCGAGGATAGTCATCATCCATCCCTCGGCTATGAGGTTGAGCATGATGGAGGCGCGTGAGGCTCCGAAAGCCCTCATGATACCGGCGTCGCGGCTACGGTCGCGGGTCTGGAGATAGAACGAACCGGTCACGCATAGGAATAGATTGACTATAAGAAAGAGAGCGAGAGCCGACATGAGGAAGTTTCCCTTTCTCATATCTATCGACTGGATGTCGCGATATTCGCTGAAAGTCATTGGGGAATGAGCGTATGCGCGGCCCGACCTGAGATCGCGGCCTATGGTCTCGTAATTGTCGCGCACGAAGTCGGCGGGACTTACTCCCGGTTTCATGCGGGCGATAAGTGATGTATTGTAAAATCCACCCATATTCTTCTCCATATCCTCGTCTGACTTGGGAATGTAGACGATAGCCGAACGGCTGAAACGGGGTAGATAGACAGCATCCTCAACCACTCCGACTATCAGATCCTTACGCCCGTGGGTATAGGTCTCGGAATACTCATTTATGTAATGGTCTATCGGATTGACTCCCGGATGCATCACCTGAGCCATGCCCCGGCTGACTATCCTGTCATGATCACCCAACGGTGGCTCGCTGAAGACTTTGCCGTCGTCGGGGCCTCCGCTCGAGCGTATGCCGAAAGTCTTGAAGAAGTCCTGGCCTTTGACAAAGTCGACTTCGAAATAGGCACCGCCGGTAGAGTCACACGGGTAAGAGTTGGCATTGATGTTACGCGACTCAAAAGATTTGCTTGTAGCGATCGTGGCCGACTCGACCTCGGGGAAAGATCTCAGACGCGAGAGCAGTCTCAACAGATCGGCATAACGGTCGGCACGGCTATACTCCTCGGCCGAAGAGCGCTCTCCTACCTCTATGCGCACCAGTCGGTCAGGTTCATAGCCCGGGTGACGGTCGAGAAGATATTTCTGCACAATCACCGGCTCAAGAACCAACCAGGCGACGGCCGCGATGAGTATCAGTTCGACCATCACGGGGAGATAGCGTCCCCTGTTGGCCAGGATGTTTTTGAAAATCAGTTTTATCATGATAAGGATTATCTTTTATTGTTAAGTGAAGTCACGATCGGTCGACGCAGAGCCAGCCTCACCGGGATGTAGGCCGACAGTACATTCAAGACCACACACACCACCAGCGCGCCGATAAATACCGCCGGAGCAAAGAGCATCTCGGCTGTCACCTCGGGGGGAGAGATCATGAATGACCAGATCTCCTCGCCTGACGCCAACATGATGAGTAGCCGGTTGTGGCCCAGGATAAGTACCAGCCACACGAGTATCAGCCCCAAAGCTCCTCCGACAAGAGTGAGAATAAAGTTCTCAAACATCACCTGGGAGCACAGGGAGCCTCGGGGAGCTCCGAAACTGCGTCGCAAGCCTATTTCAGAGAGACGCCGGTTCATCTGGCCGCCTATCATGCCGCTGATATTCAAGGCCGGGATCACAAGCAGTACCATCAGGACTATGATATAGGGCTTGAGGATGTCGAAAAGGGTCTCCGACTCAGTGCCATCGCTGCCAAAGGCACTTTCGACTTTTGACGGCATGCTCCTGACTATAAGGCTCCATCCCTCTGGATCAGTAGCACTGATGCGGCTCACCTTCTCGTTGATCTCATCCTTCAGAGCCTGGATCCTATCGGGATCGCTGACCTTCATAGCCACCTTATAGCCACCCATATAGCGTCTGAGGTCGCCCTTATCGTCTGAGCGGCTGCCTTTTAAAGATACAGGCACGAAGATATTGGAATAGGAGTCGGGATTGATCGACGAGCCTTCCCTGACCACACCTCTGACGCGATAAGTATAAGACTCGACAGTGATGTCGCGCCCCAGGGCGGCCTCAGCTGAGCCGAAGAGCTTGGAGGCCAGTCGGTCGGTGATGATCGCCACGTTCACCCCTGAGTCTCTGTCGGCCCGGGTGAAAGGCTCGCCGGCCATAAACTCATAGTCGTAGAGCCTGAAGAAGTTTTCGTCGACCATCGACAGGAGCTGGCGTATATCGGTCTTCCCGTCGGGATGCTTCACAAACACCATATTGCCCATACTGGTGACAGTGAGATAGTCACAGTTTTTGAGATCAGAGAGATGTTCCTCGATAAAGGACGACCCTATCATCGATTGCATCAACATCTTTTTCTCAGGATTGTTACACTGCATGTTTTTGAGAAACAGCGTTGTCTCGCGGTTGTACTCCGGATAGACCGGGGCCACCTCTACATATATGAGGATGGCATAGAGCATCGTGAAAGCCACGGCAAACGTGACACCGCCGATGTAGAGCGCGGTAAAGACCGGGGTAGCCTTTGACTCGCGCCATAACTGTTTGAGTGATGTCTTAAGATTCATTTTATTTTCAGAGATTTATTATTGTAGAGTGAAGTCATGTCACTGATCACCACCTGCTCGCCGGTGGTCAGGCCCGAGACCACCTCGACATAATCGTAGTTGGCATCACCCAAAGTCACGTCACGCAACTCGAGGCGATCGTCGCCGGTGGCCACAAACAGACGGTAGACTCCGGCACCCGAGTAGACCGAGGGGACGGGAATACGGATCACATCGTCCATTATTGCGTTCATGATATAGACATCGACCTTGAGGCCCGATCGGAGCCGTGGATCGGAGGCATTGTCGAGACTGACCGAGAAGGCGATCACGCCGTTGCGCGACAGAGGGGTGATATTGCTGACACGCCCCGGAAGCTTCTCCTGCCCTATCCTGACCATGGCCCCGGAGCCTACCGAAATGCGGTCGGCATAGCCGTCGGGCAGCTCGCCGTCGACCTTGAAGCGCGACAGGTCAGAAATGACGGCTATGCGTTCGCCCTCCGAGACCTTCTGGCCTATCTGGTCGTTGATATAAGTGACGGTAGCCGAACGCGGGGCACAGACTTGCGCGTCATCAAGGGTGCGTCGCTTCTCGAGCATATTTTTTTCGGCTATGCTGATATCGAGACGCTTCACGTTCATAGTGGCGTCGGCCACCCTGCGCTCGTTGTCGAGTTGCTGGCGCAGCTGACTCAGCTCGAGACATCCGGTGTCGTAGGCAAGCTGGGCCTGACGCACACGATCACCCGTACCCGAACCAAGAGAGTCGAGATAACGCTCGTTGCGGAGCTCCACGGCCTGTCGGTCTACACTCATTTCCTTGACCTTGATACGCAGGGCCAGATCTTTGAGACGGGTGTCGTCATTGATGCGTTGTTGCTCGAGTTCGTAGCGTTTCATCTCTATCTGGTCGGCCTGTTTGTTGAAGTCGCTCTCGGTATTCTGCAGATCAAGGCGCAAGAGAGGCGTACCGGCCGCCACAGTGTCGCCAGGTTTGCAATATATCTCCACCACACGGCTTGAGATTGGCGAATTGATTATCTCCTCAAAGGCTGGCACCACACTGCCTGCCCCGGTGACCGATGTCTCTATTGTTCCGCGGTCGGCCGTAGCCATGAGGAGTTCCTCACGTTTGACCGCAGGCTTCATCATCGCAAACAGGATAACGGCACCTGTGAGCAACACTCCACCACCGACAGCTATCGGCAAGAGTCGTCGGCGACGCATCAGGGCCCGTTCTCGCTTGGTTAATTCTCTATCCATTATCTGTGATTGTTTCAAGGGTTTTGCCTTAAATAATCACATTAACCGTGCCAAAATATTAACTTACTGATTATCAACCATGGGCAAATTTCATTATTGTCCGATTTCGGACAATAATGTCCGAGACCAAGCCATTCTTGACATCCTGACAAGATGCCGAAATGTAGATTTGACAAAAAGAGACATCAGGAAACCTCCCGGTGTCGGTCTCACGATAGAGAGCGCCACGCGGAGTTTTCCTGATGTCTCTTGCAGATCTTAAGCTATCTTCTCAGCCGACAGATCAGTTGTTGAAGAGATGGGAGTATTTCTTGAGGAGGGTGTCAAACTCAGGATTGGAGCGCAGGGGAGCACAATTGAGATTGGCGGCCGAGGCTTTGGTCCAGTTATGATAATTGGCATAGCCCTTCTCGAGCGAAGTCTCCATGCAACGGAGGGCACGCTCGGTCAGTCCGGCCTGAGAGTAATAGCAAGCGGCCAGATAGTTGACCTCGCCATCATAGTCGTCGGCACTCTTGAGCACATTGGCCATCCACTTGTCGGCCTCCTCCTTGCGGTCGAGAGCCAGAAGGGCAAAACCGCGTAGTGACTTCACATCGTAATCATCATATTCCATGTCGAGCACCATCTCATAGGCACGTTTGCCGTTGCGCTCCTGATGGCGGTAATCGGTGAGTACCCATCCACGCAGTATCTGAAGCTCAGGATTTTCGGGATTGACCATCGCAGCCTCACTGAGAGCCACCGAGGCCTCGGCGCTCTGACCGTTGGCCACCATGGCGAGAGCCTTGGCACGGAGAGCATCGATCAGTTCGGGGTCTTTCTCAAGAGCCTTTTCGGCGGCGGCCACCGCATCGGCAGCTTCACCCTTGGCGGTAAGGATTAACGACTTGGTGACATAATAGGGGCCGTTATACTCGGTGGCACTTATTGCAAAGTCGGCATTGAGCAGAGCGCGGTCATACTTTCCGAGATAATAGAAACACTCGGCCAGGGCACCGTTGAGACCGGGATAGGAATCGAGGTTCTCGTTAATGATCTTGTCATAATCGGCGATAGCGGCGAGATAGTGGCAATGGCCCTGGGCGATCATGGCGCGGATAAAGTAGAACATACCGTTGCGCGGGGCCTTGCTGATAGCATTGGAGAGACCGGCCATCACCACGGGATAGTTGTGGCGCGAAGTCTCCACGAGATAGGCCAGTGCGTTGCCCGTGCTCTGATCGTCGACCGAGATGGCCGTAATGTAATCCTCGACGGCTCCGGGATCGTTGCCCATGAGACGGCGCACCGACGCTCGTCCCAGATAGATCTCGCTGCGGTTGGGGGTCAGTGCCACGGCACGGTCAGCAAGCTCGTTGGCTGTGCCGAGATTGTTTTGCTTGACATCCACACGAGCCAGACCCAACAGGGCATCCTGGCTGGCGGGATTGAGGCGGAGCATCAGGTTATAGTCGGCCTTGGCCTCGTTGTAGCGTCCCATCTCATAGAGCACATTGGCACGCTGGAAGATTGTGCCATATTCCTGAGGAGCCATCTCGAGTATCTTGTTGAGATCGGCGAGAGCCTCGGCATATTTCTTCTGACGCTGATAGATGCGCGCCCTCACCTGATAGGCCGGATAGAGGGCTTCGGCATCGTTGGGGTCAAAGTATTTGAAAGCGGTGTTGACATCGTCGAGCGCCTTGACGTAGTCGTGGTGAGCATAATAGAGATCAGCCCGGCGCACGAGAGTCTCGGGATCGCGGGGGTCTTCCTCGAGAAGCTCCTCGTATGCTTTGGCAAGGGCCTGCGACATGGGGTCGCTGTAAGTCATCTGAGCCTTGGCTGAGAATGATGCGGCACCCAGGAGCAGGGCAATGGCAGTGAAACGGAGTATGCGCATTAATGTAATGTTTAATGATTGTCTATTGTGAGTGTATTTTTTAATATCTTATCCCAGGCTGTCGAGCACGTGACAGGCAGTGATGGAATAGAGGGCAGCTGTCTCGGTACGAAGCCGATTATCGCCAAAGGTCACGGGGATCACGCCCGAGCCGGCGAGCATGGCGATCTCGGCCGGAGTGAAATCGCCCTCGGGCCCTATGAAAACGACGGTGTCGACCCCACGGTGATAGGCCGAGGCGAGATCACGACGCTCGACACTCTCGTCGCAATAGCCGACAAAACGCTGAGGGGCTGAGAGCCCGGCAACAGCTTGCCTGAGCGGGGTCAGAGGATCTATGACCGGCATCCACGCCTTGAGCGACTGCTTCATGGCCGAGACGGCTATCTTCTCGAGCCGCTCGGTCTTGAGTTCGCGGCGCTCGCTGCGGTCACAGAGTATGGGCACCACCCGATTGACGCCTATCTCGGTGAGCTTCTCCACAAGCCACTCCATGCGGTCGAGATGTTTGGTCGGAGCCACCGCCACGGTGAGCTGCTGAGTCCAGCTCAGGGGCTGAGGTCGGCACTCCACTATCTCGACACCGGCGCGTTTGGGATGGGCGTCAACGAGCCGGCACACGTAGAGGTTACCCTTACCGTCAATGACCTGCAGATCGTCGCCCGGCTGCATGCGCATCACTTTGACGGCATGACGCGAGTCGCTCTCGGGGAGCGTCAGACTTGAGGCTATGTCGGGTGAATAGAATTGTATCATCTCTCTCGAAACTTAACTATTAGAGTCCGAAGGGTCTGAAATATCTGTCGGCTCTTCCCCCTCTGACTTCCCTCGGGCCTGCTCCTTGAGGCGGATGATCTCCGAGACCTTGGAAGCCTCCTCATATTCCTCTTTTTCAATGAGGCGGTCGAGGGTGCGGCGCAGCTCCTCGAGAGAATAGTTTTCGAGACGCGGTTCCCGCGGATGAGTGTCGGAGTCCTTGTCGCCGTTGGCGATCGCGCCCCCCTCCTCATCAGAGTCTGAGTCAGAGCCGGGAGCCGGGTTTATCTCCATCTCAAAACCGGTCTCTTCGAGGATAGCCCGGGTGGTATAGATCGGCGCGCCGGTGCGCATGGCTATGGCCACAGCGTCAGAGGTGCGCGAGTCTATTGTCACAGTGCGCTCAGAGTCGCTGAAGGTGAGTTCAGAGTAGAACACTCCGTCCTCAAACCTGTAGATAAACACCTCCTGAAGCTCTATGCCGAAAGCGCGGCCCAGACTGGTGAACAACTCGTGAGTCATAGGGCGCGGAGTGACGATCCCCTCCATCCTGATAGCTATGGCCTGTGCTTCGCCGGCACCTATCACCACGGGGATGCGTATCGGGCCGTCGATCTCCGAGAGGATCAGCGCATAGGCTCCGTTGCTGATCTGGCTATAGGAGAGACCCAGCACTTTGAGTCTCACACGCTCGTCGGGGTCGGGAGTGGCACCCGAGAGCGAGTCAAAGATATTATCGTTGTCCATAGGATTGATTTTTCATTACTTCAGAGCATTGTGTCGCGGCCGGTGATCACTCCGCTGCCAAGACAGATGGAATGGTCGGGGGTATAGATCACCGCAAACTGTCCCGGGGCTATGCCCTGGACCCGCCACTCCGACTCTATGACATATTCGCCCTCGTCAAGACGTGTCAGCCGTCCGTGCAATATCTCGGGTGTGTGGCGGTTTTTGAACGTGATCTCCACATTCTCACAGGCCTCACGCCAGGGATCTTCGGTCAGCCAGTGCATCTCATCGAGATGGAGGGTGTGACCATACTGCTTGTCGGTGTCATAGCCGCGCGAGACATACACCACATTGTCGTGGACATTCTTCTTGACCACATACCAGGGGCCTCCGCTGAGGCCGAGCCCCTTGCGCTGGCCGATAGTGTGAAACCAGAAGCCGCGGTGAGTGCCGAGTTTGCGTCCGGTCTCGAGCTCTACGATGGCTCCGGGCTTTTCGCCCAGATGGCGCGCGAGAAAATCATTATAGTTGATCTTACCGAGGAAACAGATACCCTGACTGTCGCGTCGGAAAGCATTGGGCATAGAAGTCTCGATAGCTATGCGCCTCACCTCAGCCTTGGGGAGGTCGCCGATAGGGAAGATCAGGTGGCTGAGCTGTGGATAGGTGATGCGGCAGAGGAAGTCGGTCTGATCCTTGACAGGATCGGGAGCTGTACCGAGCCAGACCTTGCCGTCCTTCTCGACACGTCGGGCGTAGTGGCCGGTGGCAGTGAGGTCAAACTCCTTGCCCCAACGCTCCTCGAAGAAACCAAATTTGATCATCCTGTTGCACATCACGTCGGGGTTGGGGGTCAACCCTTCCCTGACAGTGCGCAGGGCATACTCCATGACATTGTCCCAATACTCCTGATGGAGAGAGACCACCTCAAAGGGGAGCCGGTAACGGGCGGCTATGTAGCGACACATCTCGATATCCTCGTCGGCCGAGCAGTCGCCGCGGCCGTCATCGAGACCTATGCGTATGTAGAAGAGGTGAAGATCGTGACCCTCCTCGAGCAAGCGATGGACGGCCACGGCGCTATCGACGCCTCCTGATATGAGCACGGCTATTCTCATGGGCTTAGACCTCCTCGAGTTCCTCCTCCTCGTTCTTGCCGAGGGTGTTGATCAGATAGAGCGATAGCAGATAATCGACCGAAATCTTTCCGGGCCCGGCTATGAGCATGTAGATATATATGCCTATAAACATGATAGGCAGATAGCCGGGATCGGTGGAATCGAGTCCGTAGACGGGGAGATTGGGCACCATGTCGTGGAGGATATAATACTCGGCGGCACACATGGCCACGATGCAGGGCACGGTGCTCAGGCGTGTCAGAAAGCCGACCATGATGAAGAGCGAGCACACCAGCTCAATGATGATCATCAGGGTGAGCGAGGTAGCCGGCGAGAAGTCCATCACTGTCGGGAAGGTCTGAGACAGAGCTTCGAAATGAACCAGATGACGTATTCCGAACTGCAGGAGCATGACTCCGACGAATAGGCGCATGAAGAGACGGGCAAGGTTGGTGTAGGTGAAACCTGTGAGTCTCAGATAGATCCTCGAGAGTATAGATGCTATGCTTGACATGATGCTTGAATTCCTTTAGTGGTTGCTTAACGTTTTCTGAGCTGTCGGGCTATATCGAGCAGTTGATTGATGCCCAGATGTTTGTACCATATATTACCGTTACGCCCGAGGACATAGAAGTCAGGGGTACCGCTACGCAGATCTATGGTCAGGTCGGCATCGGGGGCGGCCCCTACTATCCAGTTTTTGGGATAAGACTCCATCATTTTGCGCCACTCATCATCGGGCTCACAGAGCGAGAGCGACACAACTTTGACAAGACCGCTGTTGATCAGCTCGGTCATCGACACGTCGGCATCGAGACGCAGACGTGTCATGGAGCAGTCGTCACAATCGGGATCATTGAAAAATACTATCACCACCTCGGCCGTGTCGTTCTTGAGATTACCCTGAGAGCCGTCGAGACGGGTGTAGGGAAGCGAGGGGGCAGGTTGGCCGATCAGGGAATTGCGCAACACCTCGGCCTGCTGGACATAGCGGGCTTTCTCGGCCTTTGATATACGCTTGTTGGAGGCAATGGCTTCGGCCACAGGGAGGTAAAGCTCGTCAATCCACATCTGGGCCGTGTCGCCATAGAGATGGCCCTCAGCTATCTCAGCCAGAAAGAGCTGATCTTTAGGCTGTTTCTCAAGTTTTTTCATCAGTGCCGTCATACCTTTTACAGCCGAGTCGGCCGAGGCATTGGCTATGATTTTCATATAGGTGCGCATCTCATTGGCCATCTTCTGTTTGGCCGAGAAGGCTTTAGACATCTCACAGAAGTCCCAGAAATGGTCAGCGAGATAATCACATCGGCCCTGAAAGGTCTTCACCGAGTCAGGCACTATCGGATAGGGGAAATAGGTATTGGGAGCGCTCTGAGCCCGTCCGGCCAGGCCTACGAGCGTCAGTATCATTATTATCAGATATTTTAACTTCATAACTTTGTTTTTAACTTTATTTATATCAGGCAAAACCGTAGAGCCAAACGGAAACGTAAATCCACAGTTTCGCAATCACAAAGTTACGCAAAATCCCCGTAATCACCAAGAAAAACCCATCCCCCATCATATCCTCCACCGCCGAAAAGGAACATGGACATAGGGAATAAATACGACAAAAGGATTAAAGTATACGGGTAAGAACAAAAAATAATCCTTATGTCTTTTATATTCCTATATCCATGTTCCTTTTTCGCGTCTTATCGTGCCTTGATGGCGGTGACTTCGGTGGAGATTTCGCCGAGGATACCGCTTTGACCAAGCACTGCGCTTTGGATCTTGACAAAGTCGATATAGTCAAGTGCAACGGGTGAGCCGTCGGCCATGACGGCATTGCTTATTTTAAACCCGTTGGCCACACCTCCCGGGAGAAGGTCTGAACCGGTATTATCGACATAGCCCCAGCCATAAGGAGCGTTTGTCCAAAATCCTGTCACAGGATCCTGAGTGTGATGGGGCGGCAGCATACGTCCGCGCAGGGTGTAGACCCCTGCTCTCAGCCATGAGGGATAATAACTCGGCTGAGCATGATTGACACCGAGATAGGCCACCTCGCCCTCAGTACCTCCGTTATCGCTCCACATCACCGGGAGCTCCCCGGCCGAGGGTCGATAGTAGGTCACTGCATAATCGGCTGTCGGTGAGGCAGACGACCATTCTGATCCGCGTAGCTCATACCACTCGTCGTCGGGCAGTCCGTTGCCATTTACATCCTGCATCACCCAAACGACACCAGGCTCACACGAGGAGCCTTGGGCGCTCTCAAACTGATTGCCTGAGACCGCGAAATCCCAATCGGGATTACCGGCCGCAACGCTGTAATCAAAACCGGCGATCAGACAGCCGCCAAAAGCTCCGAGCGAGACGGCTCGTCCTCCGGCCAGTGCATCCTGAGCCCAACGGGCCGCCTCCAGTGAGTCGGTGAGCTGAGCCTGATCCCCGTCGTTGATAAATTGTCCCGGAGCGGGCGTATATTCAAAGACCTTGAAACCATTGCCACCCGTAGGGCCCTGACGGCGGCGCGAGGCTTCGTCAGAGTCGACACACACTACCTCAGCTGTGGCCATGATCCCCTCGGGAGTAATGACGGTTATGTCGTAACTCCCCGGAGCGCCGGGGGTAAAAACGAGCATAGGGCCGCTGTCGCCCTGCGGCTCTCCATTGACGCTCCAGCTATAAGAAGATGGACTGAAACCCTCGGCCACGACACTGAGGCAGACAGCCCGGCCGGGGAAAGTATAACGGGTAGACGAGCGGTAACCATAACTCAGTCCGGGAAAATGGAGAGTTCCGGGAGAACCGTCGGTAACGGTCACTACAAACTTCAGGCTGGTCTCCCCATCAGTATTGGAGGCCTTGACCGCGAGATGAAAGACACCGGCTTCGTCAGACTTAAACGTATATTGGCTCTCGCTCGAGACCTCTCTCTCATCCACGCTCCACACTATCGTGAAGTCATCGTCTTCAGCGTTGAGCAGTGTCGGCTCAAAAGTTATCTCCCGGCCTGTCTGCACCCTGTAACCACCCTGAGGCACCCTCAATTCTATCACCGGGGCCGAGGGTTTCACCACATTGATTCTGATATCCACCTCGGTTGTACCCGAGGAGTTGGTGGCCCTGAGCGTGAAATAGTAAGAGCCTGGAGCGGAGGAAGTAAACCTCAACACCGGGCCACGCTCCACTACCGATCCGTCGGTCACCCACTCCACCTCTCCGCCATCGAGATAACGGAAGAGCGGAGCCACCACGATCTCGCGGTCGGTGACGCCGGTGTAAGTATTGTCATCGCTCGAGAGCACTATTTCAGGCAGGGCGAGCGCAGGGATAACCTCGTCGCGGCTACAAGCCGAAATGAGCATCGCCAAAGCAACCGCTATTACACACATCCACCCTTTCATAACTATTTAGAGAAATAAACATGCATCGCCGTAGGAGAGGAAACGGTAATCCCCTGCGAGCGCATAATCATAGACACGTCGCCATTCCTGCCCGTCGGCTCCGCGCTGATTGAGAAACGCCGAGACAAGAAGCAGAAGGGTCGACCGCGGCTGATGGAAATTGGTAACCATACCCTCGACCACCCTGTAACGGTAGCCGGGTGCTATCATCAGACGGGTGGAAGCCATGAAGGTGTCTTCGCCGGTGGTATCGAGATGGGTCAGTATATGCTCCATCGCCTCCCCGACCGTGAGATCGGGATGATCTTCGGAATATGGATACCATTGGGGCAACAATGAGGCGTCGAGTCCGCGACTCAGGCGGCATCCGAAGTGATAGAGACTCTCGAGAGTGCGCACCGAGGTGGTGCCGACGGCTATCACGCGACGGTCGCCGCGGGCCAGTTGCTCGATGAGCTGACGGCCGATGGTGACAAACTCGCTGTGCATCGGGTGCTCGCCGATGGTGTCGCTCTTGACAGGCTGGAAAGTTCCGGCGCCTACATGCAGAGTCAGCTCGCGACGAGGTATGTCCCGGCGGTCTATAGCCTCGAGCACAGCGGGGGTGAAATGGAGTCCGGCGGTAGGAGCGGCCACCGATCCCTCGACGCGCGAGAACACTGTCTGATAGTCGCTGGAGTCGCTCTCCTCGGTCGAACGGTTGAGATAGGGGGGTATCGGTATCTCGCCGAGAGCACCCAGGAGCTGACTGAAAGTGACCTCCCGGTCATCCCAGTCAAATCTCACCACCGACGAGGCTCCATCCTTGCTCTCACGGGTAGCCCGCAGTGTCACCTCCCGGCCGTCGACCGTGACCCGCTGAGAGAGCGGCCCCTCTTTCCAACGCTTGGAATTGCCCACGAGACACACCCAGCTACACCCCTCGGTAGAGGCGAAATTGAGCGCATAGTCGGCAGGTTTAGCCGGCTCGAGGGCAAATATCTCGATCAGTGCGCCATCGCCATGCTCCTCTTTGCGGAAACGCAGGCGCGCGTTGATGACCCTGGTATTGTTATAGACAAGCATCGAGTCGGCAGGCAACAGATCCGGCAGATCGCTGAACACGCGGGTGGACAGCGATCCGTCAGCACCTCTGACGAGCAGAAGACACTTATCGCGTTCAGGGAGCGGATGTGGAGCTATACGCCCCTCGGGGAGCGGATAGTCATAATCGTCGATACGTATGCCGGTGATATTTTCAGTAGTCATAGTCTTCATCCAAGTCTCGACAGATCACTGATAGCCTTGACGGGATCGGGGGCCGAGAACACATAACTGCCGGCCACGAGCACCGAGGCTCCGGCCTCGATAAGCACGGGAGCTGTCTCAAGGTTGACGCCGCCGTCGATCTGTATCACTGCCCGCGAACCGGTCTCCTCAATGAGCCGCTTGAGCCGCCTCACCTTATCGATGGTGCCCGTTATGAACTTCTGCCCTCCGAAACCGGGATTGACACTCATAAGCAACACCAGGTCTACGTCGGCCACTATGTCGCGCAAGAGTTCCACCGGAGTGGCGGGATTGAGCGTGACTCCGGCCTTCATCCCGGCCGCGTGTATCTCAGAGATCACCCGGTGGAGATGAGTGCAGGCTTCATAATGGACATTCATCAGGTAAGCCCCGGCCCTGGCCACCGCTTCGACATAGCGGCCGGGATCAACCACCATCATGTGGACATCGAGAGGCTTGGTTGCCAGTCGGCCGATAGCGGCTATCACGGGGAAACCGATGGTGATGTTGGGCACAAACATGCCGTCCATGACATCTATATGTATATAGGATGCTTCACTGCGGTTGACTGTCTCGACCGCCTCGCCCAGACGGGCAAAGTCGGCCGACAGCAACGAAGGGGCTACATGTATCATCGTCGGTTAAGAATGAGATTGTTTCACTCCTTGATTGATTGTTTCTTAGGCTTGAAAGCATTATATAGAATAATGCCGATACACACCACGCCCAGCGCCAGACCGGCGTAGGTGAGATAGTCATTATACTCCTCGACCTTGACATAGAGATCCTCGCGGCTCACCATCGTGCCGAGCCAATAGCCCAGGGCGGCGAGCACACAGTTCCACACTCCGGCTCCCAAGCCGGTGAACAGAACGAATTTTCCGAGGTTCATCCTCGAGAGGCCGGCGGGAATACTGATGAGCTGTCTCACAGCCGGAATCAGTCGCCCGACAAAGGTCGACACAGCTCCATGGGCATCGAAATACTCCTCGGCGTGTCTCACCTTGGCCTCGTCTATCAGGCAGGCGTGGCCCAACCGGCTCCCGGCAAATTTATAGATTATCGGGCGCCCTATCCACAGTGACAGGAAATAGTTGACCAAAGCCCCGACGATAGCTCCGGCCGTGGCCAGTATCACCACCGTGACTATATTGACCTCGTGGCTCGTGCAGGCCAGATAGGCGGCCGGGGGCACTATGACTTCCGACGGGAAGGGGATGAAAGAGCTCTCAACCACCATGAACACAAACACCAGCATATAGACCGTCGAGGCGTCGGCAGTCAGAAACCTCTGCATGATCTCGGCCGGATCAAAAATTGCCAGGAGAGGGAGGAAATCAACTAACATGACCGTGAGAGAGATGCTGATCAGTGACGGGGATGAGCTATCATATACTGGGCGATCTGCACTGCATTGAGCGCCGCACCCTTCTTGATCTGATCACCTACAAGCCAGAAAGTCAACCCGTTGGGATTGGCCACATCCTCACGCAGACGACCCAGGTAAACGGGATCCTTGCCGGCGGCGTCGAGAGGCATGGGATACTGCTTCTCGGCGGGATTGTCGATCACCACCAGACCCTCGGCCTTGGCGAAGGCTTCGCGGGCCTGCTCTACGCTGACGGGCTGCTCGGTCTCTACCCAGACAGCCTCGCTGTGGGCACGGAGCACCGGCACTCTGATGCAGGTGGCGCTCACCGAGAGCTCGGGCGCGTGCATGATCTTGCGTGTTTCGTTAAACATCTTCATCTCCTCTTTGGTGTAATCGTTGTCGAGAAAGACGTCGATGTGGGGTATGAGATTGTAAGCCAACTGGTAGGCAAACTTCTCGACAGTGGGCTTCTTGCCCTCGACGATCTGGGCGGTCTGATTGACAAGCTCGTCCATACCGGTGGCTCCGGCGCCGCTGGCTGCCTGATAGGTGGCTACATGCACTCGCTTGATGGGCGAGATGTCGTTGATAGGCTTGAGGGCCACTACCATAATGGCAGTGGTGCAGTTGGGGTTGGCTATCACTCCGCGTGGAGCGTCAAAGGCATCCTCGCCGTTGACCTCAGGCACCACCAGGGGCACATCGGGATCCATGCGGAAAGCCGAGGAGTTGTCGATCATCACGGCTCCAAATTTGGTAATCACGTCGGCATATTTCTTTGAAACACCGGCTCCGGCCGAGACAAAAGCAAAGTCGACTCCGCGGAAGTCCTCGGGTTCTTCACGCAGAAGCTGTACTGTGTAATCCTTGCCACGGAAGGTGTAAGTGCGTCCGGCCGAACGCTCCGAGCCGAAAAGCAGAAGTTCGTCAATAGGGAAGTTCTGCTCGTCGAGCACTCTGAGAAATTCCTGACCTACGGCGCCGCTGGCGCCTACAATAGCAATTTTCATAATTGAGATAGTATAGAGTATAGAGTATAGAGTATAGGGTATAGATACTTTTTTAGGCGGGACAAGCCTATAAGATTAATAAAGGCTCTGAGTTAACGGTCTTTAGAGGTACAATTCGTCGATGAGCGAGGCATATTTGTCGCTGATCACCCTACGCTTGACCTTGAGGGTGTTGGTGAGCTCGCCACCCTCCATCGTAAATTCCTTGGGCAGGAGCGAAAAACGCTTGATCTGCTCGTAGCCGGCAAGTCCTTTCTGAGCCTGCTGTATGCGTTCCCAGATCATATCCCTGACCCGCTGATCGGCCAGCAGGGAATCGATGGAATCAAAGTCGATACCTTGTGCTGAAGCCCATTCCCTGACTGCTTCATAGTTGGGCACGATGAGCGCCGAGACAAATTTGCGGCTCTCGCCTATGACGGCAACCTGCTCTATATACTTGTCCATAGTCAGGAGGGTCTCGATGACCTGAGGGGCTACATATTTGCCGTTGGAGGTCTTGAAGAGGTCTTTGATGCGGTCGGTGAGCCACAAGGCCCCTGAGTTGTCAATGAAACCGGCATCGCCGGTGCGGAACCATCCGTCGGCCGTAAAGGCCTCGGCGGTGACCTCGGGCTTATTGTAATAACCGCGCATCACCGAGGGGGCTTTGACAAGCACCTCGTTATTGTCGCCGATCCTGATATTGATTCCGGGCAGAGGGGTGCCGACCGAACCGATCTCAAAACCGACAGTAGGGAAGCAACACACCGTGGCCGTGGTTTCGGAGAGACCGTAGCCCACGGTGAGTGTCAGACCGGCCGAGTCGAAAAACTCTACCATCTGCGCCGACACGGGGGCGCCGGCAGTCGGGAAGAGGTTGGGCCGGTCTATGCCGATAGCTTCGCGCAACTGGGCAAACACCTTTCTGTCAAAGAATCGATAGAGCATCTCGATATGGGCAGGGGCTTTACGTCCGAGACGGTGATATTCTATATTGCGCTTGCGGCCTATGCGGAGAGCATACCTGACCACACTCCGCTGCAACGGGCTCATGGACTCGATCTTGTCATTGACGGCGGTATAGACCTTCTCCCAGAACCGCGGGACGGCACACATACAGGTGGGTCTCACCTGTTTGATAGTGTCCTGTATGGCACGCGGGTCACGGTTGACGGCCACAGTGGCTCCTACACAAAGACAGACGTATGTAAAGCCTTTCTCAAAGATGTGGCTCAAGGGAAGGAATGCCATCGAGACATCCTTGTCAGTGAGCATATCGAGACGCTCGAAGTGGGCCGGAAGAGTGAAATTATAACACGAATGAGGCAGAATGGCGCCCTTGGGTTCTCCGGTGGTACCCGAGGTGTAGACCAGGGTAGCCAGATCGTCGGGCGACGACTCGTCGGTGCGCTTGTCGACCTCGGCGACGATTTCAGCTGTGGCCTCAGAGCCGAGACTGATGAAGCGTGCCCAACTGAGAGTAGTGGAGTCGGAGGGATCAAGCTCAATAGGCTTGATGACTATTATATGCTTGACTGTGGGACACTGGGGGAGCAGACTGCGGGCTATCTGATACTGGGTGGTATTGCCTACAAAGATCACCGAGGCTCCACAGTCGTTGACTATATAGCTGACCTGATCGGGCGAGGATGTGGCGTAGATCGACACCGAGGCGGCGCGGTTGCGATAGCAGGCAAAGTCGGTAATGATATTCTCAACCCTGTTGGCCGAGAAGGTGGCCACATTGTCAGAAGGTCTCACCCCCAGTCTACACAAAGCCCGAGCAGCCTTGGCTACACTCTCGTCAAGTTCCCGCCAGGTGATGTCATACCATTTGGCCTGCTCGTCCTGGCCCTTGAGGGCTATCGAGTCGGGGCGCTCCTTGGCCTGACGTCGGGTCAGGGAGGTGAGTATATTTTCGGTCATAAAACTATTATGTTTACCTCGCAGAATAATCAATTGATAGTCGACGAGGATATTCGGCTACAAAGTTAGCACGTTTTTTCGGCCCGATAGCTAAAGTGGTTGACAAATGTTGCAATTTGTTAACATTAAGTCACAACCTGCACACTTCCGTTAACTTTTAAAAACAAAAGGTCGTTTAGTATAGAGTATAATTTACAGAGTCTTCAGTAGGGGAAGGGAGTGGATAGGAGCCCAAGACATTAGTCAGGTGCAAAGTTTATAAAAGTATAGAGTATAGAGTATTGGGTATCAGAATCCCTATACTCTATACTCTATACTCTATACTCTATACTCTATACTCTATTTTATTATACTAAACTTAGAGTCCTTTGCCGTGGCAGTTTTTGTACTTTTTACCTGAGCCGCAGGGACAGGGATCGTTACGGCCTATGCGCGGAGCGGCTTTGACGGGCTGTGTGGGCTGAGCGGAACGCGAAGCTCCCTGGGCGGCGGCACGGTTGGCAGACTCGCCGGGAAGGTTCTCCTCGCGAGAAGCATGATATTTGGAGTAATCCTCCTTGCGTTCGGGCATAGCGCGCTTAAGTTCGGGAGCCGGACGCGAGGGGGCTGCGGGAGCCTCGGGAGTCTGGGGAGCCTCCTCACCCTCGGCAGGAGCGGCAGGAGCCGGAGCCTGGGGCATGGGAGGAGCCTGCTGCACATAGATCTGGCCACGCATAAGAGTCGACATAGCCTTGACATTGAGCTGATTGAGCATAGCCTCAAAGAGATGGAATGACTCCACCTTATAGATCACCAGAGGATCTTTCTGCTCGTAGGAGGCGTTCTGAACGCTCTGTCTGAGCTGATCGAGTTCGCGCAGATGTTCTTTCCAAAGCTCGTCGATAGTCACGAGAAGCACAGCCTTGTGCCACTCCTTGACGATAGACTTACACTCGGTGCGATAGGCCTCGTCGATGTCTACCACCAGATTGTAGAACCGCTTGCCGTCGGTCATAGGCACTGCGATGCGCCCCTTGAAGCCACGGTTTTCAACACAGTCCTTGACCACGGGCATAGCCACATCGATGATGCGCTGACCCTTGCGGGCAAAGGCCTCGTTGGCGGCGGCATGGACACGCTCGATGGCATCCTCCTTGGACATGTTGCGATACTCCTCGGCGTTGAAGGGGGTCTCGATGGTGAGGGTGCGGAAGAGATCCATCGACAGCGACTCGTAGTCGCCGGGCCAGGTGTTCTCGATGAAGTTCTCGATTACATCCCACATCATATTGGCGATATCGATACCGATACGCTCACCCAGCAGGGCGTGGTGACGACGGTTGTAGATATATGTGCGCTGCTTGTTCATGACGTCGTCATACTCGAGCAGACGTTTACGTATACCGAAGTTGTTTTCCTCGACACGTTTCTGAGCGTTGCCGATGGCATTGGTGACCATGCGGCTCTCGATACGCTCGCCCTCCTGGAGACCCAGAGTGTCGAGCATCTTCATGACACGGTCGGTGGCGAAGAGACGCATGAGCTGATCCTCAAACGAGACATAGAACACTGACGAACCGGGATCGCCCTGACGACCCGAACGACCGCGCAACTGACGGTCTACACGACGGCTCTCGTGGCGCTCGGTGCCAATGATGGCGAGACCGCCGGCCGCCTTGACCTCGGGAGTGAGCTTGATGTCGGTACCACGTCCGGCCATATTGGTGGCGATAGTCACCATGCCTTTCTTACCGGCCTGGGCCACGATCTCGGCCTCCTTCTGATGGAGCTTAGCGTTGAGCACATTGTGGGGTATGCGTCGCATGGTGAGCATCCTGGAGAGAAGCTCCGAGATGTCGACCGAAGTAGTGCCCACCAGCACGGGGCGACCCTGATCGACCATAGCCTGTATCTCATCGATGACGGCGGCATATTTCTCCTTCTTGGTCTTATAGACACGGTCGTCCATATCCACACGTGCCACGGGGCGGTTGGTCGGGATGGTAACCACGTCGAGCTTGTAGATGTCCCAGAGCTCGCCGGCCTCTGTCTCGGCCGTACCGGTCATACCGGCCAGCTTGTGATACATGCGGAAATAGTTCTGGAGAGTGATGGTGGCGAAAGTCTGGGTAGCGGCCTCGACCTTCACATGCTCCTTGGCCTCGATAGCCTGGTGGAGACCGTCGCTGTAACGGCGACCCTCCATGATACGGCCGGTCTGCTCATCGACGATCTTGATCTTGCCCTCGTCGATGACATACTCCACATCTTTTTCAAAGAGAGTGTAGGCCTTGAGGAGCTGGGTGACGGTGTGGACACGCTCGGCCTTGATGGCATACTCCTGCATGAGCTCGTCCTTGACGCGTGCGCGCTCGGCAGGATCGGCGATATTCTCGGCTTCAGAGAGCTGGGCGGCTATGTCGGGGAGCACGAAGAACTGAGGGTCGTCGCTCTTGCCGGTGAGTTCGTCGATACCCTTGTCGGTGAGTTCGACCGAGCGGTTTTTCTCGTCGATCACGAAATAGAGGGGATCGGTGACGGTAGGCATCTCGCGCTGATTGTCCTGGAGATAATAGGCCTCGGTCTCGAGCATGAGGTTTTTCATGCCCTCCTGAGAGAGGAACTTGATGAGGGCTCCGTTTTTGGGAAGACCCTTGAAAGCACGGAAGAGCAGCAGGGCGCCCTCCTTGCGGGTCTCCTTGTCGTCAGAGGCGATCTTGGCCTTGGCATCGGCAAGGATCTTGGTGACCAGGCGACGCTGGGCCTCGTAGACCTTCTCGACATTGGAACGATACTGGTCAAAGAGCTGGTTCTCGCCCATAGGCACGGGACCCGAGATGATCAGAGGGGTACGGGCATCGTCGATAAGCACCGAGTCGACCTCATCGACAATAGCGTAGTAGTGTTTGCGCTGCACCATGTCGCCGGGGGTCAGCGCCATGTTATCACGCAGATAGTCGAAACCAAACTCATTGTTGGTGCCGAAGGTAATATCGCAGTTATAGGCGGCACGACGCTCGGGAGTGTTGGGCTGATGCTTGTCGATACAGTCGACAGTCGAGCCGTGGAACATATACAGAGGGCCCATCCACTCCGAGTCACGCTTGGAGAGGTAGTCATTGACCGTCACCACATGCACTCCGCGACCCGAAAGCGAGCGCAGGAACACCGGCAGTGTAGCCACGAGGGTCTTACCCTCGCCGGTTGCCATCTCGGCAATCTTGCCCTGATGGAGCACGATACCGCCTATGAGCTGCACACGGTAGTGTACCATGTCCCACTTGATCTCGTTGCCACCGGCCACCCAGTGGTTTGACCACACGGCGTTATCGCCCTCGATCCTCACGAAGTCTTTGCCGGCCGCAGCCAGATCGCGGTCGAGCTGAGTGGCTTTTACGGTAATGGTCTCGTTGGCCGCAAAACGCGCTGCGGTCTCGCGCACCACGGCAAACACCATGGGCAGGTGATAGTTGAGACGCTCCTCTATGATGTCGAGCATCTCCTTTTCGTTGCGGTCTATCTTGTCCCACAGTGGCTGGCGCTCGTCAAAGGGGAGCTCCTCGACCTCCTGGCGCAGCCTCTCGTTCTCTTGGGTGGGCTCAGCTACCGAGGCGGCGATGTCAGCTCGTATCTCAGAGATGCGGTCGCGCAGTTCGTCGACACTCATGGCCTTGACCTCCGACTCAAGAGCCTCGATCTTTCTCACGATAGGCTCGATCTCCTTGAGGTCACGGGTTGATTTGTTTCCAAAAATCTTGGATATGAATGAAGTAAAACTCATTGTTGCTTTATAATGTATATGTTGTGGTTGAGAATCAGATGATTATTTTTACCTGTCGGGCTTCGGGAACTTTAAAGCCCCAGTCGTCGTGGCGGAACTGACAGGTGGAGAGAAAGTGGACGCGACTATCTATCTGAGCATCACGGCCGGGAGCGATGCAGCATTGGGCGAGCGTATCCTGAGTATACGGGCCACGGTTGGAGCCACGGCCCGGGCGTCGACCGGCTCCACTATCTCCGAAGCGTCGAGTGTCGGGGCCAGTATATAGACGGGCGAGGAAGTGCTCTGCCATCTCACTACCGGGAGCTGGGCCTGGGAGGTTTCCTCGAGGTCGGCACCTTCGGGAGCATCGCTGATCTCCCAACCGGGATTGACACTGATGAGCACATCGCCGGCAAAGGCGGGAGTGATATTGCGCTGGAGGGCGGCGGGATCGTCGCCTGCACGGCGGCTGAGTATATCGTCGATGGTATAGACTTCGCTGACACCGCTCATCTTGGCAAGCAGCTCGGCACTCTGACGCCTGATCAGATCAGTGTCTATACCTCTTTCCTTGATCAGATCGGAGTTGAGATAGAAGAAGCGGTTATGATAGCCCTGCACCCACTCGCCGTTGCCATAGATGGCTATGAGATACATGTTGAGCAGCGAGATCGCCTTGCGGGGCGAGAATTGTCCCGAGGGGATGTGCCAACGCTCCTCGTCGCGCTTGCCTCCCGAGGGAGCGGGAGTTCCGGCCACGAGCAGCAGAGTGTTTGACATGCCGGGGCCCTTTTCGATAGCCTGTATCAGCCTGGTTATGTCGCGGTCGAGCCTCAGGTAGGCGTCCATTGTCTCGATGCGGTTGTCGGCATCCCGACCATAGAGCCAGGGGGTGACATCGGCTGTCAGCGACACCATATCGGTGACGCCACGGGTGCCGAGTTTATGCCCCTCGATATAGTCGGAGGCTATCGAGACAAGCTCCGAGGTGGCCAGAGGCGACCGTCCGTACATCTCGTAGCGGGCTTTCTCGCGTGCCGGAAATGTGTGGCGGAAGGGATAGAGTTTCTTATAGGCAGGCAGATCGGGATAACGCTCCAGAGCCATCGAAGGCTCCCAAGCCATAGTGTCGATACGGGCGGCAAGGGTGAGACCCACATTGCGCCGCGAGATCGATGCCGGAGTCTCGGGATAATAGCGCGAAGTGACCCATCGGCCGTTGGTGTCATCGAGCCAGAAGCACGAATTGGCGGCATGCCCGGCAAGCAGTATGGCGCTCTGGGGGTCGGCCGACAGAGCGTGTACCTGTCCCAGACCGCCGTCGCTGATGCGCAGTTCGTCGGCCAGAGTCGATACCCTCAGAGGCTCGGGGGTGAGCTGGGTATAGCTGTAACTCCCGGCCAGCGACGGATCGAGCATCACGGGGTGCTGTCGGCGAGTCACGGGATCCCACACATTTTCTGAAGGGATGCCGTTGACGGCCGGCGACGACCCGGTCACGAGCATAGCCGTGGCGGCAGTAGCGTCGACACCCGGGCCAAAACCAACGTTGCGCAACGTGACACCCTCGGATATGAGTCGGTTGAAGCCCCCTTCACCCATATTGGAGCGGAGCAGGTCGACATAATCGGCACTCAGACCCTCCACAAAGATGCCCACCACGAGAGTGGGGCGCGGAGCCGGACTCCCTGACGCCGAGGGGGTCTCGGCCGAAACTCGGGCGCTCAGCGTCACCATGCCGAGCAGCAGGGCACTCAGCAGGCGTGTATTCAGGGCTATGTTCTTACGTCGTTTCATTTATCGGAGTGACGCGGCGCTTGAGCGACCGGTCGCAAGATACTTATATATTATAGTTAGACAGCGGATGGCCGTGGCTATCATCAGCGGAATGAAGGCCGGGTTGGGCGACTGCACTCCGCAGGCGAAGATCACCGCCAATGCTATCAGAAGTGCAAAGTTAACACTTTGATAGGTAAACTCCAAGCGACGGCCGTTTTTTAGCCAGGGAGCTACCGCTCCGATGAAGGCCGCAGGATTGAGCCAGAGATAGAGCCAGTTGGGCGACGTGGCCTCGTGGACCGACACAAATATCAGAAACGTGAGCACCAGTCCCTCGAGACCCGAGATCGAGAACCACACTGTGTCAAACCATCTCGCTCCTCCCGGGCAACCTCTGAGCTGACCGACGCTCACCACCGCCGAGAGGATCATCACCACGAGGGCGACAGCCATCGGTGTGAGCCACGGAGAGGTGGGCCCGGCGCTTACACAGGGACTCGATTCCGACCCCGAGAGATATCTGCGGCCGGTCACGGCCGGTGCGCCCGAGGGGAGAGTAGCTCCGGCCGTCATAGGTGCTAACAACAGAGGGGCGAAAGTGTTCTCGCGCTCACTGATAGGGCGGTCTATCCCACTGCCGAGAGCTGTGTCGATACCAAACTGATACCAGGGATAATTGACATGAAAATGTCTCATAACGTTGCGGAACGTCGACGAAGCCTCGTCCGACAGAGGCACAGGTGCAAGCCTCAGAGAGTCGCCTACAGCCTGCTCTATCACGGCCAGAGGTCGGGTTGCGCAGTTGTCGAGCACATAATTATATCGGTAGGTGCGGTTTTCGGGTCTGACGTTGTCGAGCACAATCTGAGTGACCCTTTCGGCCTGGATGGAATCAAGATTAAGATCGAGCTCGACCACCGGGCGCCCCTGGGCGGCGTATGCGTTGAGGAAATAAGTGGTCGGCGCGGCCGCGGCTATATAGTCGGTCTCGCCCTTTACGAACCGATACACGAAATTGGGCGAGTTGAAATCAAAGACACCCCAGTTGACCGTAAAGTCGCCATAGACCGGATGTATCACCCTGAGAGCAGCATGTCCCTCGAGCTCATAGATCTCCCTGCCGGCGTCACACACCAGCAACGACACCCTCGGGGCCTCACCTCTGAGCTGTAGCGAGACGAGGATCATCATCAGGAGCGTCAAAATGTGTCCTGTAGGCAACAGTCTTTTCTTCAAGGTTTTCATCCGAGTATACGTTGGAATGTGTCGTCGGGGAGGATGGTGAGTATCTTCTTGCCGTCGGGAGCAAGAGTGGGCGAAGTGGAGCTGAAAAGCTCTGAGAGCAGCGAGTCGATCTCGTCGGAGCTGAGCGGCTGACCACGTCTGACGGCACCACTGCGGGCCATCGACAGCGCCACCTGCTCGCGCATAGCCCAATTGAGATCAAGACCGGTCTCGGTGACATTGTCGATCATGGCCAGAAGAGTCTCGCGTGGAGAACTCTCTGAGAGACGTGCCGGTATGCCGTCGACACTCCAGCGGTTCTCACCTCGGGGGGTCACCACAAAACCGAGACACTTCAAGGGTTCCCTGAGCTCGCTCATCACCGCGCTCTGGGAGGGCGAGAGTTCGAGTATTTCGGGAAACATGGTAGCCTGAGGGGCAAATTCGGGTTGCTCGCCTTCGGCCCCGGTCTTGGCCATATACCTGTCGTAGAGCACTCTCAGGTGGGCTCGGTGCTGGTCGATCACCATCAGGCCCTCGCGAGAGGAGGTGATGATATAACTGTTGCGATACTGCATGGCTCCGCCTCCGGGAGCCGTGGCCTCGAAAGGCAGGGCTCCGTCGCGGTGCTCAGGCGCGGGGACTGTAGCTCCGGCGGCCGTGTCAGACTCAACGGCGGGGAGAACAGCTCCCGACCCGGGCTCGGGGTCAAGCCCCTCGTCACGCTTGCGCATGAAATCGTCATAGAGTTGCGCCCAGTCAGTGACAGGAGCTCTTAAAGAGCCTCTGAGAGAGCCTCCGGCGGTGTTTTCGCGAGGAGCGGCGACATGACGCCGGCCTGTCACTCCCGACTGGCCGAAAAACTCTGTGGCCGAGGGTACTGACTCGCCAAAGGGATTGTAACTTGGATCAATATCAATCTCGGGAGCAACCCTGTCCGACGGGTCGAAGACAGGTATCTCGGGCACATCGTTGTCACGGTTGAAGTCGAGAGACGGGCCCACATTAAATCGGCCCAGCGAGTCGCGTATGGCGGCAGTGAGTATCTGCCAGATACCCTGCTCGTTCTCAAACTTGATCTCGTTTTTTGTGGGGTGGATATTTACATCGATTGTCTCGGGATCAACCCTGAGATTTATGAAATAGTTGGGCTGAGAGTCGGCCGGTATCAGATGTTCATAACATTGCATCACGGCCTTATGGAAATAGGGATGGCGCATGTTGCGGCCATTGACCATAAAGAACTGCAGGGGATTGCGTCGGCGTGCGTTCTCGGGCAGACCGACAAAGCCCTGTATGCCGACGATAGAAGTGTCGGTCTCGACGGGGATCAGCTGCTTGTCGAGATTTTTGCCGAAGAGATCACAGATACGCCTCTTGAAGGAGCCGTGCATCAGCGAGTGGACGGTGACATCGTTGCTCACCAGAGTGAAATCCACGCCGGTATTCACAAGTGCCAGACGCTCAAACTCTCTCATGATAGCACTCATCTCCACGGTGTCTTTCTTGAGGAACTTCCGTCGGGCCGGCACATTGAAAAAGAGGTTTTTGACCATCATGTTTGACCCGGCCACACAGGCCTCGGGCTCCTGGCTCTCTACCTTGGAGCCATTGATGATCAGACGAGTTCCCAACGTCGCTCCCCGCTTCATCGTGACAAGTTCGACCTGCGAGACTGCCGCGATCGAGGCCAAAGCCTCGCCGCGGAAACCCATGGTGTGGAGCGAGAACAGATCGGCAGCCTCAGTGATTTTACTCGTAGCATGACGTTCAAACGCCATGAGCGCGTCGGTGTCGCTCATGCCCGAACCATTATCGACCACCTGTATCAGTGTACGGCCGGCATCCTTGAGCACAATAGTGATCGAGGTGGCTCCGGCATCGACCGAATTTTCGACAAGCTCCTTGATCACCGAGGCCGGACGCTGTATCACCTCGCCGGCCGCTATCTGATTGGCCACGGAGTCGGGGAGGAGACGTATGATGTCACTCATGGCTCCACCTCCTCTTCTTCAGTATCATCGACTGTCTCGGTTGTTTCGGAAGATCCGACCGATCCGGAATCATCATCCGGTGTATCCGGTGTATCTGTTGTATCGGATTTGTCCGATGTATCTGATGTGTCGGAGTTGTCTGGTGTGTCTGTCGGGTCGGCCGGGTCAGATGATTCAGCCGGCAGGGCCTGGACATCGGGAGGAGTTGTCGGTAGTGATTCGTCCTCTTCGACGGGCTGCTGCAATCCGGGTATCAAAGCCCCCTTGGGCACAGCCATCGGTTTGCCGAGCGCCTGACCTCTCATAGTCATGGCGTCCTTGCTCATGGATCCGAGTATATTCTGCCGCGCAAGGTCGGCCATTTCAGCCGGATAGTCAAACACTTCCATAGGCTCCATAGGTCTCAGAGGGCCATACCAACGGAATTTTGGTAAAATATAAGAGGTGCGGCGCGCCAGATATAGGGGAGTTACCTTGCCGGTAGTTTCGGGCCACATCACGAGCTTGTCTATATCTCCATCGGTAAAGTCCACATTCATATAGGAACTCTCCGTGTAGGAAAACTTATTATAGGTCGAGTCGTTTTCCATCGGGAACATGATGGTCTGCACGTTGCCCTCGGCATAGAGACGGCGTATCGTGGTATCCTCCATCCACACAGTCATATCGCTTGCCGAGAGCTGATTGTAACAGTCTTCGGCGATGTGTTGGGACATGATGCCCATCTCGGGCAGACGGGCCCAGTCGGCGGTAGAGTCAGTGAGATGCACCCAGATGAGGTTACCGGCCACCTGCTTGTCGTCGGTCCACACTATCGGGTTGTAATACATATATAATATAGAGTCTCTCTCGACCATGCTCATGGAGTCGCAGAGTCCCTGGATGTCGCGACGGAAGAAGCGCACCCTGTGGAATATGTTGGTGATCTTGGTCGAGTCGGGGAGCTGATAGGCTGTGATGGTGTCGCCATGGAGATAGAGCGTATCGGTACGCGAATATTCCATAGCCAGTGCATTGCCGGTCACAAACGCGCTGTCTTTCATCTCGTCATAGTACCCGTAGGCACCGCTGATGGCCGACTGATTGACCGAGTCGGTGAGCACCATGTGGCCGAACGCCTCGCCGAAACCGCCCTGGCGGTCGTAGAACAGAGTATCGCCGGTCAGGGTGTTGCCACGGCGGGTGTGAACCACCGAGCGGTCATAGAGATCCGCCACACCGTCGCGGGTGTCATAGAGCCCCGAAGTCGAGGTGATCTCGCCGTCTTTGCTGACAATGAGGGTCTGACACATCAATTGGGCCACGGCGGTAGCCGTGTTGTAGGTGAGCGAGTCGGTATATATATGAAGCGTATCGTTGTCTGACGGGCCTGTCAGCTCCACATCGAGATAGAAGTAAGCGTCTTTGGTCGCAGGATAAAAGTAACCCTGGCGCGAGGTGAGCGTATTGGTCTTGTCGTCGAGCCTGCCGTCGGTCATATAGTAGCCTACATCGGCCCCCATGTCATAGAAACACACAGGAGTGGTCAGCGTCACGTCACGATTGATGAGCCTGACATTACCGCCGGGGGTCGCACGCAACTCGGCCAACTCGGTGAGTCCGTCGTAGTAGAGCTCGTCGGCATAGACAAACAGAGTGTCGCCCTGCTCCATCCTGACGTTGCGGAAAGCCTCCAGCGACGAAGTTTCCTCATAGAAACGAGCCGAGTCACAGTACATGAACATGTCGCCCCTGCGAAACTGCACGTTACCCACAAGTATCTGGGCATCGGTGCCGTAGGGTTTGTCAAGAATATCTGCATGCTCGATAAACACGCGCCCCGGCTCGTGGCGGTCGGCCTGAGGTATCATAGGGCGTATGGGCTGGTCGGTGCCGGCGGCGGTCTTGGGAGCGGGGGGCGTCTGAGGATCGTCGGGAGTCTGGGCCAGCATGGCCGGCAGCGACACTACGGCTACGGCCAGCAACGGCAACAGCGGTGATTTCATAAACTGACAGTCTTGGTAGAGTCTCGCGATGGGAGGTCTTACTTAGAGTTCTTGTTGCCCTTGATCCAACCCTTGTGGACGAAATCGCAGTTGCGCCAACCGTCCTCGATGCGCACATAAGTCTCTGCGATCTTGCTCTCCACCCATTTCTCGAGTTTTTTCTGCTTCTGGTCGTTCTCGGCCATGGTCTTGATCAACTGATAGTCGTCGGCAAAGGTGGCACGATGGCCTTCATGTCGGGCCACAAGCTTGACGAGCGCCACGATCTCCTGATTGGTCTTGGGGTCTTTCATGATGAAAGCCTGGGAGATCTGTCCCGGCTCCATATTATTGACCTGACGGGCCACCTCCTGGGGGAGTTCGGCCATCTCGAAGCGAGAGGTACCGTAGTTCTCCGAACTGCGGTCGCGCACCACCATGAGGCCACGGTTGTTACGGGTGTCCTTGTCCATCGACAGGGCTATAACGGCCTCTTCAAAAGGTATATCGTTCTGAGTGATGTCGGCACGCAGGGAGTCGAGACGTATCACAGCCTCCTCGAGATCTTTCTCAGCCACACGAGGTCTCAGCAGTATGTGGCGGAAGTTGGCGCGGTCGCCGCGCTTCTCGATGAGCTGGATGATGTGATAGCCAAACTCGGTCTCCACCACCTTGCTAACCTTCTTGGGGTCATTGAGATTGAACGCCACGGCCGAGAACTCGGGCACGTATGTGGCACGGCCCTGAAAGCCGAGCTCGCCGCCACGCGCTGCCGACACGGGGTCGTCGCTATAAAGGATGGCAAGCGTCGAGAACTCGCTTTCGCCGCGGGTGACACGGTCGGCATAGTCGCGCAGACGAGCCTTGACGTTCTCGATCTCCTCGCGGGGGATGGCCGGCGCGGCCGTGAGTATCTCGACCTCAACTTTACGGGGCACGTAAGGGATGGAGTCGGCCGGCAAAGCGTCGAAATACTTGCGCACATCACTGGGAGTAGCCTTGATGTCGCCGACTATCTTATCCTGCACCATATTGATGCGGCTGCTGTTGGTGCGCGATTCGCGCAGGCTCTGACGGATGCGGCTGATCGGCTTGCCAAACATCTGCTCAAGCTTCTCCACCGAACCGAGGTCGCTGACGTATGCGTTGATATACTGCTCGACTTCCTGATTGACCATCGAGGCCTGCACCTCCACGGTGTCGACATCGGCCTGATGCAGATAGAGCTTCTGGATAGCCAACTGCTCGGGTATCACACAGTAGGGATCGCCGTTGATAGCGATGTTATTAGAGAGCATCTGCTGATATGCCTCCTCTATCTCTGACTTCCAGATAGGCTGATCGCCTACGACCCAGGCCACTTCCTCGGCCGAATTGTCTATAGCCGCCATTGCTGCGGCCGCCCCGATGAGCGAGGCCATTCCTACCAATATAATATTCTTGATTTTCACGCTGATTGGCTTAATTTTGCAGGCCGGTCACGGCCCAAGGTAAATGACTGTTGATTTTAGCACCCAAAGTTACGAAATTTTTGCGGTAATTTGTCGACTTGCAATATTTTTTATATTTTTGACCCCATGAAGAAGCCTCAGACCCCCCCGTTTGTCATCTCGGTAGGCCGCCAGTTTGGTAGCGGCGGCCGGGTGCTCGCCCAGGCTCTGGCCAAAGAGCTCGGCATCGATTATTACGACAAGGAACTGTTGATCAAAGCCGCCGACCACTCGGGCATCTCCCCCCGGTTTTTCGAGAAAAACGACGAGAAATTCCCTTCGTTTCTCCAGGGTCTTTTCTCGTTCACCATGGGTGTCACCCCCATGTGCTACTACACCGGCACAGGCGCCATCACCGACGATTCGCTCTATAAAGCGGTCAGCGACTTCCTGCAATCCGAGTCAAAGAAAAATTCCTTTGTAGTAGTCGGTCGCACAGCCGACTACATCCTGCGCGATCATCCGCGGATGGTGAGCATATTTCTTCACGCGCCGATGGATGAGTGTGTGAAGCGCATCATGGGCCGCAGCAAGGATCTTACCCCCGAAAAGGCCGCCCAGATCGCCAAGCGCACCAACAAATGGCGCTCTGAATACTACAACTTCTTCACCGACAAGGAGTGGGGACATGCCTCAAGTTATGATCTCACCATCGACACCTCGCGCGTCTCAATTCCTCAGGCCGTAAGTCTCATCAAATCTTACCTGAGTATGCGCGGTCTGCTGGATGCCGAAGCAACCCCTGAAAACACCGGCGGAAACGCCTGAATGATTTTTCAGCCAGACACTCAGCCTTTTCCCGACAAGACATTCAGCCCCTTTCGCGCTACCGCGACATAATCGCGGCAGCCGGGTTCTGACACGCCCCACCCCTCGTTACTCATAGGCAAGCATGAGAGGTAGGAAATCAGAACTTTATGATCATTTCGGCGACAATCTTATCCATATCGCCGGCCGCTACGAGTGCCCCGTTGTGTCGCTCACGCCCGAAATATTTCTCATAGTCGAGCCTCAGATCACATCTCACAGCCTTATAGGCGTATGTCAGAGTGCCTCCGGCAGTGATGCGCTGACGCGCCGGATGATTTACGGTGAGCACGCCGTCAGTGCGCACTCCGCTGCTATGGGCCGTAATTCCATCCCAGCGCAGGTCTATTGAGGCACGGTTGAACACCCCGGCCTTGACCGGCATCCAGAAATCGCCCCACACCACCCAGGCATGAGCCGGCCGGGCCGCACGATGAGTATAATGCTTGTGCATATATTCAGCCTCGAGAGTCCAACGGCCCGATTGCCACCCGGCCGAGACATCCCAGAGATTGGCTCTCACCGAGTCGGGTACGATGGTCATAGCCCCCGAGCTCACCTTGAAATCGCCGACAGTCAGAGTTGCCTTACCTGAGTAGCTCATAGTCTTGACCCAGACATCATGATCGGCCATCGAGGTAGGATTGAAGGCTCCGGCCTCGAGCTGAAGCGAACTCAGACTGCTCAGTCGGGGCGCATAAGAGAGCTTTGCGCCGACAGCCCTGACATTACACATCTGCTTGCCGAGAAACGACCGATTGGAGAACAGATAGTTGCCGGGGCCGCGGAAACAGTCGGTACCAAACGGCATCCTGAACTGTCCGGCCTGAAATTTCAAACATCCGGCAATGGCTATGCGCCCCCAGGCGTCAAGTATCTTCATCTTGCCGCGGTCACAGAGGTCGGTCTGAAAGAAATAGTCGATACCCGGAGCAACTGCCCCGTCAATACTCACGCGGGCATTTCTCACCTGAAAACGCGACCCCTCGCCATCGAGCCCACCTTCCCAGCGGGCGCGGAAAGTACCGTGAAGCCGGGGCGTCAGATCTATTTTCTCCTCGCTATATGCCGAAATCATAGCCACACAGGCCAAAACGGCCGTCAACACACGACGGGCCGTCAAAGTATAGTCTTTTCTCATAAATAACAGTTGGTGATCAGTCACGCACACAATGCGCACACAAAATCAGCTCAGCATCATCACACAGCGAGGCTGAGATTTTTTTCTGTCGCCATGCGACGTATATTGAGTATCGCATAGCGCATACGTCCGAGAGCGGTGTTGATGCTCACCCCCGTGGCCGCAGCTATCTCCTTGAACGACATATTACGGTAATATCTCATCACAAGCACTTCGCGCTGGGCATCGGGGAGAGCCATCACCAGCGAGCGGAGGTCTTCATCAATCTGAAAACTCACCATCTCGTCCTCGATCGTGCCCGAGCAGAGGTCGCGGCGATTGAGCAGATCACACCCCTCGTCGTCGGTCGATACCACGGGAGCCGTGCGCTCCTGACGGTAATAGTCGATGATGAGATTGTGGGCTATACGTGTCAGCCACCCGGGAAATTTTCCGTGTTCGATATACCGGCCCTGACGTATAGTCATGATTACCTTCACAAATGTCTCCTGAAACAGGTCGTCGGCAAGCACTTTATCCTTGACTATATTGATGATATAGCCGTAAAGCCTCACCTTGTGGCGCTCGAGCAACACGTCAAACGCTTCGTTATTTCCATTGGCATAAGCGGCGACCAGCTGAGAGTCGGTCTGCTTAGTCAGTTCTTGCATTGTTTTCTTAGCTTTTAGGTTAGTGTAGAGTTCTCTTCAATAGGCAGCTATGTTTGGGATGGAAATAATAGGGAAAAACTATTCTGTTAATATTATCTAAAATTCTACAACCTGTACAATAAGTTGGTTTACTAATGCAAATATAGTGATTTTTCGGCAACCGGCCAATTTTCTTAGCATAATTTAACCACCCTAAAATATACGACACCCATACTTATATCGTTATTATTAGCTATCTTTGCGTGGTTAGTAACTCTCATAACATTTCACTTAATGAAACCCATTCATTCCATCGCTTCAGCAATGCTCGGATTGACTATAACAGCCTGCTCGGCGGGCCATGGCTCCATCAAGTATCCCGAGGCTCCTCAGGACGGCACTGTCGACACCATCTTTGGCCTCACGGTCAGTGACATCTACCGCCCCCTCGAGAACGACACCGCTCCCGCCACCCTGGCCTGGGTGGAGGCCGAGAACAAGGTGACTCAGGACTATCTCTCGAAGATCTCTTTCCGTAAGGATATAGCCGACAGACTGACCACTCTCAACAACTATGTGAAGCGCGGACTCCCCTCGCTCAAGAACGACGGCTACTTCTACTATGCCGAGAATGACGGCCTGCGCAACCAGAGCGTCATCTACCGATCAAAAGATCTCGCCGACGACTCGGCCCGGGAGGTGTTTCTCGACCCCAACACTCTGAGCGACGACGGCACAGTGGCTCTCGACGGCATCTTCCGCTCCAAAGACGGCAAATATACCGCCTACACCATCAACCGCAGCGGCAGTGACTGGGCCGAGATCTACGTGATGGACACCGAGACCCGGGAATTGCTCCCCGACCATATCGAATGGGCCAAGTTCACCGGCGCCGAGTGGGACGGCGACGGCTTCTATTACAGCGCCTACCCGCGACCCGAGGCCGGCAAGGAGTTCTCAAACGCCAACGAAAACCATCAGATCTATTATCACAAGATAGGTACCCCTCAGAGCGAAGACACCCTGGTGTTCAGCGATCCCGCCAATCCTCTCCATTTCCACTCGGCCCAGGTGGCCGAGAGCGATCCCGTGCTCTTTGTCTCGATAGGGGGCCAGGGCGTGGGCAATGCCGTCAAGATGCGCCGTGGCAACGATTGGGTTACTGTGTCGCCCGACCAGCAGTATAAGACCGACATCATCGACGTGATCGACGGCAAGATATATATCCTCACTACCTGGGGTGCTGACCGCAAGCGGCTCATGGTGGCCGACGTGAAACGCCCCTCGCGCGAAAACTGGCAGGAGCTCATTCCCCAGGGTGAGGGCGTGATGAAGAGCGTCAGCCTTGTGGGCGACGACCTCTATGTGGTAAACCAGAAAGATGCCACCGACCATATCGAGATCTACTCGCTCGACGGCACCCGCAAGGGCGAAATCAAGCTGCCCATTCTCGGCTCGGTGTCACTCTCGACCTCGCGCCGCCATCCCGAGAGCGTCTACTACGCGCTGAGCTCCTTCACCTCTCCGGCGACAGTCTATCGCTATGACACCGCCACCGGCGAGAGCTCGGTAGTGTTCCGTCCCGAAATCGAGGGAGTGAATTTCGACGATTATGTCACCGAGCAGGTATTCTACCCCTCGGCCGACGGCACCAAGGTGCCCATGTTCCTCACCTATAAGAAAGGTCTCGAGCGTAACGGCAAGAACCCCGTCTACCTCTACGGCTATGGCGGCTTCAATATATCTCTCACCCCCGGCTTCTCGGCCAACCGTCTCTTCATGCTCGAGAACGGTGTGATCTATGCCCAGACCAACCTGCGCGGAGGCTCGGAATATGGCGAGGCCTGGCATCAGGGAGGCACGAAGCTCAACAAGCAGAATGTCTTTGACGACTTCATCTCGGCCGCCGAATATCTTGTCAAGGAAAACTATACCAATCCCGAGCTGATCACCATCGAGGGCGGCTCTAACGGTGGACTGCTCGTCGGAGCGGTGGTCAACCAGCGTCCCGATCTTTTCAAGGTAGCCTTCCCCAGAGTAGGAGTGATGGACATGATGCGCTATCACCTCTTCACTATCGGCTGGAACTGGGCTTCTGACTATGGCACCTCGGCCGACTCTCCCGAGATGGCAGCCTATCTCCTGGGCTACTCGCCTCTCCACACCATACGAAACGACGGCACCCCCTACCCCGCCATCATGGTCACCACAGCCGACCATGACGACCGCGTGGTGCCCGCCCACTCCTTCAAGTATGCCGCCGCCCTCCAGGCTGCCGACACCGGTGACGCCCCCAAACTCATACGCATCGACTCAAAAGCCGGACATGGAGCTGGCAAACCTATGAGCAAGATCATCGACGAGTATGCCGACATCTACTCATTCATGTTCCACAATCTCGGCCTGACTCCCGTAATCAAGTGAGCATACTGACAGAAATAAAACATCTTAAGACAAGCCTGAGTATTCCCCTGACCGGGGGAATACCCGGGTTAGTCATATCTATCACTTCATCCCTGATGTTGCAGGGGTGTTATTTCACAGGCGTGGAGTCGACTCCGCGCATCTCGGCACGCGAGGTGAGCCGCGAGGTGCCTCTCCCTTCGGCCGACGATTTCCTCCTGGCCGGTGTGAGCCAGAAACCTCTATCGGCATGGACTCCCGGCAAGACCTTCATCATCACCCACCCCAGGGTGGAACGCATCTTCGGAGCCTCTGCCCGAGCCTTGGGGAGTTCCGACCCGACAGGCATGATCATCACCTTCCGGGATGCAGGCGAAGTCCCCTCGCCGACCGGCTCTACCGTCACCGACCTCAACTTCCTGACTCCCGGTGGCGAACGACTCTCTTACAGGGTCAACCGGCCGCTCGCCAAACTGTTGACCGACTCGATCACCGAGGTGCCTTTCACCATACAGCTCTCGGCGGTAGCAGAGGCCGACTCGATATTAAGAGGCCGGGACTTCTGGACACTCACAGCCCTGTGGCGCGACGACGACGATACACCGGTCAGAGGTCGCAAGTTTGTGCGCGTCCATATCGATTCAGTGGCCCCGGGCAACGAGCTCTTCCCGCTGAAGATCGCCTTTACCGACGATACCGGCCACTCGGCCAGGCTCTTCATCTTCCCCGGAGCCAAAGGACAGGCCCAGCGCACTTTCCCGCAGGTCTTCTCCACTACCGATCCTCAGCTACGTTATCCTCACATCTCGCCCGAACACTGGGCCCTGATCATCGACTCACGCATAGCCGAGGGGATGACTACCGAGGAGTGTCGCCTGGCTCTGGGTGCGCCCAAGGAGGTCGAGCGAGGAGCCACCAACAGTTTCCTGCGCGAAGCGTGGCTTTACGACAACGGGGTGTGGCTGCTGTTTGAAGACGGCCTGCTCAAACGTTTCAGGCGCTGACATTCCTTCCATCCGTTCCGCCGGCGCTACCAGTCAATCAATTCTGAAAATACTTCAACAACTATGGAAAAGATAACCGTCAAGATCATCAACGACTCTCCCAATCCGCTGCCCGCCTACGAGACCCACTCGGCCGCCGGCATGGATGTCAGAGCCAATATCACCGAACCGATCACCCTGGGCCCGCTCGAACGCCGTCTCATCCCCACAGGCCTGCGCATGCAGTTGCCTCAGGGCTACGAGTGCCAGATACGCCCCCGCTCGGGTCTCGCCCTGAAGCACGGTATCTCACTTGTAAATACCCCCGGCACAGTCGACGCCGACTACCGCGGAGAGATAGGCATCATAGCCATCAACCTCTCCTCCGAGCCCTACACCATCACGCCCGGCGAACGCATTGCCCAGATGGTGATCAAGGAATATGTCCATGTGAGCTGGGAGAGCGTCAGCCATATCGACGAAACCGTCAGAGGCGACGGAGCTTTCGGCCACACCGGAGTCGACTGAACCTCCTCCACTCAAAAAACTCTATACTCTACCCCCCATACCCTATAACTATGACCCGCCTCCCCGTCATACTGACACTTCTTATAGTCACACTGCTGGCATCGGTGGAAGCCTCGTCGCGCTCCGACAGGAAGAACCCCGGCTCTCCCTCTCCGACCGACGTAGCCAAGGCCGACTATCTATATCTCGAAGCCCTGCGCAGCAAGAGCAACGAAAACTTTGACGCCGCCTACGAACTGCTCTCACGTGCCCACAGGCTTAATCCCGCCGACAAGGAGATAGGCCTCGAGCTCAGCAACTACCTCTTCATGATGGCCACCGATCCCGGCGACACCCTTCTGCTCAACGACGGCATGACCATGTTGCGCGACTACTGGATGGAAAACCCCGGCGACTATCATGCCGGCGTACGTTACGGTCTGCTGGCTATAAGGTTGCTCTCACGTCCCGAGGCTGTGGAGGCCTGGGAAAAACTCCACTCAGCATTTCCCGACAAGAGCGAGATCTCCTTTCAGTTGGCCGACGTGCTCTCGAGGGCCGGAGGCGAGGAAGACCGCTCGAGGGCTCTGGCTATATTTGACTCTATTGAGGCAGTCGAGGGGCCAAGCCCCCAGTTGTCGTCCAACAAGATACAGCTCTATCTCTCCCGGGGCGACACCACCGCTGTCATCTCGGAAGCCGAGCGACTCTTTGACGCCCATCCCGACAACTCTGAGTTTGCCGTTTTTGCAGGAAAGATCCACGCCATGTTTGGCGACTCCGACATGGCCCTTGCCCTCTTTGACCGCGCCTGTCAGCTCGACCCGACCTCAGGCCTGGCTTATTATTCCAAAGCCGAGTATTACAACTCGCGTGGCGATTCCGTAGGATTTGACCGAGAGGTGTTCAACGCCCTGCGTCAGCCCGATCTCGACGTCGACACCAAGCTATCTATCCTCAAGGGATACATCCACGAGATCTATACCGACACCGTGCAACAACCGCGCATCACCCACCTGTTTGACACTCTGGTGGTCCAGCACCCCGCGGCACCCGAGATACGCGACGACTATGCACGCTATCTTGTAGTCACCAAAGACTATCCCGGAGCCGCCGAGCAACTCGAGCAGGCAGTGGGTCTCGAGCCCGACAATCCCGAGGGTTGGGAGATGCTCACCTCGCTATATATCCAGCTCGATCGTCTGCCTCAGGCTGCCGATGCCGCCCGACGCTCTCTCCATTATTTTCCCGAAAACGCCCGCCAATATCTGGTGCTCGCTACCATCCACTCTCAGGAACATCGCTACGACAGTTGCCGAGTGGAGTTGGAAAATGCTCTGAAATATACCGACCCGGCCGACATCCAGGCCCTATCGAGCATCTACACCACCATGGGCGACAACTTCTTCCTGCAACAACAACCCGACAGCGCTTTCCACTACTATCGCCGGGCCCTGCAGTTTAACCCCGATAATACTCTGGCTCTCAACAACTGCGCCTATCACATGGCCGTGGAGGGCAAGGATCTCGACGACGCCCTCGCCCTGATCGAGCGGCTCATGTCGATCGAAGACAATAATCCTACCTCGCTCGACACCTACGCCTGGGTATTGTTCCGCCGCAAGGACTACGCCAAGGCCAGGGAGATAATCGACCAAACCCTTGAGCTCACCCCCGACGAGGACTTGACCGCCGATGTGCTCGAACACGCCGGCGACATCTACTTCATGGACGGCGACCCCGACCGTGCCGTGGAGTTCTGGAAACAGGCTCTGAAGTTTGACCCCGACAACAAACTGCTGCAACGCAAGGTAACCAACCGCGCCTATTATTTCAAATAAGTTCCTTCCCTATGCTCAGACCCTCCACCGCCGGCTATGCCAGGCTGTCGTTGCTCGCTATCATACTGCTGGTACTCGCCGCCTCGTGCAACACATCGCGACGTGCCGTCAAGACCGACTCCTCGGCCCTCAGTGAGTGGCACGACATCAGTGTGCCTGTCAACGTCACGCTCCATTCGCCGCGTCAGTTCTCGACCGGCAGTGTCAACATGTATATGGTCAAAGGGGAGGAGATCACCTTCTCGATGCGTTTTCTCGGCATGGTGGTCGGTGCCATCCATATCACTCCCGACTCACTGATGGCCTACTCGGTGCCCCAGCGTATCTATGTCGCGGAAGATCTGGCTTCGGCTCTGGGAGGAGTCTCCCTGCCGTTGACCGATATCCAGGCTCTGCTCATAGGCCAGTCTTTTCCCGACTTTGACCGTCTCCCCGGGCTCGGGGCAACTCCCATCTTTACCATCGGCACTCAGTCTTATCCTCTAACCGATCAACCTCAGAGCCTCACTGTCGCCCAAACCTCCCCAGATCGTCGGCTGACTCTGGAATGGAGCCGTGACGACTCCCGGCCCTCACTCCCATTTGCTCCCTCGCTCTCTCTCACTCTCACCGGCTCTTCGGCCCCGGCTTTCTCGGCCACGCTCACCTACTCATGGAGCCGCGCCACCATCGACTCCAATGCCGAGCGACGCTTCAAGCTCCCATCCTCCTATAAGCGAGTCGCCGCCCGCGACCTGCTTAAAGTTTTCACTGCCAACTGATCTCCTCATCTACCCGTCATCTTCACCCACACTTCAGTCTATACCGATAAATGAAACGCGTCCGGATCCTGATTTCTATCCTGGTTACCATGCTGGTCCTTTCGGCTCAGCAGCAGGCCTATTCACAGACCTCCCGACAGCGCAAATCAACCACCACGACCACTACCAAGAAATCGTCGTCGACCTCACGCAAGAACACATCGACCACGCACAAGAACACCACTCCCGCGCGTAAAAGCAACTCTTCGGCTCAATCATCCCGACGATCGGCCGACAATATACGCTCGGAAAAGGATGCCACCGACCGACGTATCTCCGAGACCACCAACCAGCTCGACCGCAACGGAGCCGAGCTTAAGCGACAGCTCAATACACTCAACTCGCTCAACGCCGACATCGAGCGACAGCAGTCGACCGTCAACACCATGCTCTCGCGCATCGACTCGATCCACTCGGCTATCGGCTCGACCAATGACACGATCGCTTCACTCGAGCATAATCTCGAAGACCTGCGCCAGGCATACGCACGCGCTCTGCGTCAGATACAGCCTTCGGCCACAAGTATGAGCACCCTGTCGTTTATCTTCTCAGCCTCGTCTTTTTCCGAGGCTTACGCCCGACTGCGCTATCTCTCCCGTTTCGGCCGCTGGCGCCAGCGCAAAGCCGAGGAGATCGACCGCGCCCTCGAGAATGTGGCTCAACGCCGTCAGCATCTCACAGCCCTGCGTCACGCCCAGGATCGAGCCTACCGTCAGGCGCGTGATGCCGAGCGAGTGCTATCCCAGAAACAAGACGAGAGCCGGCGCATGGTCGACAACCTGCGCCGTCAGGACACCCAACTGAGGGGCGAGCTCGAGCGTCAGAAGAAACAGGCTCGGGCTCTCGACCGCGAGCTCGACCGACTGATAGCCCAGGAGCAGGAACGGCTGGCTCGCGAGGAGAAAGCACGCCAGGCGGCCCGCCAGCGCAAAGAACAGAAAGCCTCGCCAAAGACTCCTGAAAAATCATCGGGATCGGCCGCCACCCCCTCGGCACGCGATATAGCCTCAGCCCGCGCCCCCGAGCAAAAAGCTGCCTCAACGAGTGCCGCCGATCTCGACGGATCATCGTTTGCCGTCAACAAGGGTAAACTGCTCTTCCCGGTGGCAGGAAATTACAAGATCGTGCGCCAGTTTGGCCGTCAGCCCCATCCGACCCAACGCAACGTAATGACCGACAATTCAGGCATAGACCTGGAGGTGGCTCCCTCAACCCGAGCGCGAGCAGTCTATGCAGGCATAGTCTCGGCAATTTTCCATCAGGACGGTTTCCAGACCATTATCATGCTGCGCCACGGCTCCTATCTCACCGTCTACGCAGGTCTGGCATCCTCTGACGTCCGCGTAGGTGAGAAAGTCACCGCCGGTCAGAGCCTCGGCACAATCTACTCAGATCCGACCGACTCGGGCCGCTCGATACTCCACTTCGAGGTGCGCAACGAGCGAGCCAAACTCAACCCCAACCAATGGGTCAAATAACCCATCCCTCTCGAGAAGGGCCTCACGAGAAGGGCCTCACGCAAAGAACGCTAAGACCGCAAAGGAATAATTATCTCGCTTAATAATCTCACGCAGAGGCGCGGAGATCGCAGAGAGATTATTTAAAAGACGTTAGCGATTTCTTAGTCTAAACAGCGTCCTTCTACGAAGAATCAAATAGAGCCTGTAAGATCTGATACACAAAAAAACGCAGAGTGATCCAAGAAATCACCCTGCGTTTTAATTTATATTCTCTCAACGCCTCCGCGTAAAACCTTCAAGCGAGATAAATATCCCTCTGCGATCTCTGCGCCTCTGCGTGAGATTATTATTATCCCTTTGCGGTCTTAGCGTTCTTTGCGTGAGGCACTTCTCGTGAGATACTTCTCGTGAGGCCATTCTGCGAGATGAGACTTATCAGTTCTTGAGGTCGAGGACTGCGGCGTCGATACCGGCGATAGCAACGAGGTTGATGATGTCGCGCACCTCAGCATCCACATTGATAAAGTGGATAGGTTTGCGCAGACCCATCTGGATCGGGCCGATTGACTCTCCGACACCCATCTCAAGCATCAGGCGGTAGGCCGAGTTAGCCGACGAAAGGTTAGGGAACACGAAAGTGTTGACCTCCTTGCCCTGAAGCTTATTGAAGGGGAACATCTTGTCGCGGGCCTCAACATTGAGCGCATAGCTCATCTCCATCTCGCCGTCGATAGGCAAATCGGGGTTGAGTCGATGCATGCGGTCTACCACGTTGTGAACTCGGAGACACTCGGGATCAGCCTTGGAGCCGAAATTTGAATAGGACACCATAGCCATCACGGGATCATGGGCAAAGAACTTCACACCATCGGCTGTGAGACGGGTGACATCGAGCAGAGCCTCCTCGTCCATCTCGCCGTTGACCATAGTATCGGCCAGGAAGAAAGTACCCTTGGAGGTCTCAAGCACATGCATGGTGGCGAAGTGGTTGAAACCGTCGCGCAGACCCACCACCTCGCGGGCTATCTTGCCGGGGGTAGTATTGGCAGCACGGTCACCTCCGACAAAAGCGTCGGCATCGCCGTTCTCGACCATCATCATACCGAAATAGTTGCGGTCAAACATCTTGTCGAGCGCGCTCTCGTAGTTCTCGCCCTGACGCTGACGCTTCTTGGTGAGCATCATGGCATACTTCTCGCGGCGCGGCGCCTCACGGTCGTGGCGCAGGTTGACGATCTCGATACCACTGATATCGAGGCCCAGACGGTCAGCACGCTTGGCGATCATCTCCTCGTTGCCCAGCAGGATGGGTACACACAGTCCGTCGGCGGCGGCGATAGCGGCGGCACGGAGCATATTGTCGGTATTGGCCTCGGCAAAGACCACACGCTTGGGGTTGGAGCGGGCGGCCTCGTTGAGACGACGGGTGAACTTGCGGTCGTTGCCCTTGAGGCGCAGGAGCTTATCGTCATAAGCGGCCCAGTCCTCGATGGGTCGGCGGGCCACACCGCTGTCCATGGCTCCACGGGCTACGGCAGGGCTGACGGCTGTCAGCAGACGGGGATCAAAGGGGGTCGGGATGATATATTCACGGCCAAATTTGAGATTGTTCTTGCCATAGGCGGCGTTGACCACCTGGGGCACGGGAAGCTTGGCGATCTCGGCGATAGCACGCACGGCATAGATCTTCATGGTCTCGTTGATCTCGCTTGCACCACAGTCGAGGGCTCCGCGGAAGATATAGGGGAAACCAAGCACATTGTTGATCTGGTTAGGATAGTCGGAACGGCCGGTAGCCATGATGATGTCGGGACGGGCGGCGGTAGCTACCTCATAGTCGATCTCGGGATTGGGGTTGGCCAGAGCGAAGACAATAGGACGGGGAGCCATGCTCTTGACCATCTCGGGGGTCACCACATCCTTGACCGAGAGGCCCAGGAACATATCAGCGTCGACCATGGCCTCGGCCAGAGTGGTGATAGGACGCGAAGTGGCAAAGTAGCGCTTCTGCTCGTTAAGGTCGGTGCGCTTGTCGGTAATGACACCCTTGGAGTCACACATCACAACGTTTTCTTTCTTGACACCGAGAGCGATATAGAGCTTGGTACAGGACACAGCGGCGGCTCCGGCGCCATTGACCACGAGGCGTATATCCTCTATGCGCTTGCCCTGGATCTCGAGAGCGTTGAGCATACCGGCGGCCGAGATAATAGCGGTGCCATGCTGGTCGTCGTGCATCACGGGGATATCCATCTCGGCCTTGAGGCGGGTCTCTATCTCGAAACACTCCGGGGCCTTGATGTCTTCGAGGTTGATACCTCCGAATGTCGGGCCGAGAGCCTTGACGATCGAGATGAACTTCTCGGGATCCTTCTCGTCAACCTCTATGTCATAGCAGTCGAGACCTGCAAATATCTTGAAGAGCAGAGCCTTGCCCTCCATCACAGGCTTGCCGGCGAGAGCGCCGATATTACCCAGGCCGAGCACAGCGGTGCCGTTGGAGATCACGGCCACGAGATTGCCCTTGTCGGTATAGTCATAGACCTTTTCGGGGGTCTCCTGGATCTCGAGGCATGGATAGGCCACGCCGGGCGAGTAGGCCAGGGCCAGGTCTCCCTGAGTGGCATAGGGTTTGGTAGGGATTACTTCGATTTTGCCGGGGCGCGGATACTTGTGATAGTCCAGCGCCATCTGCTTGGTGACTTTTGCCATAATATTTTGGGCTATTTTAAAGAGTTTGTTTGACGAAAGAGGGAAGCGGTAGAAATTTGCTTCCTATACAACTGCAAAGTTAACGAATTATCATTAAAAAGTGAAATATTTGTTTTGAGTTATCTTTAACAATAAGAACTGATCTAAACTTATTACAGAAAGTTAAAAGTAAGAACTGAAATAATTTTATAATTAACCCTTCGGCTTGTTTTGGGCTAATTTCTTCGGTTTTATCGGTCACGATGGAGCCCCATCGCTCCCTCAAAAACCTCAAAATTAGCTCCAAAACAATCTCGAATTGTTAATTTGTAATAAGTGTAGATCAGTTCTAAAGCTAAAAACTATCGGCTTTTTGTGTAACTTTGCTCCCCGTTGCAACTCTTAAGAATAGCAGGACGTCCATGAACTATCTTGAAATTATCGGCACAGCCATAGGAGTGATCTATCTCATACTTGAATACAGGGCCTCCTCATGGCTCTGGATAGCAGGCATAGTGATGCCGGCCGTCTATCTGCCGGTCTACTATCAGGCGGGACTCTATGCCGATTTCGGTATCTCGATCTACTATATTCTTGCTTCGGTCTATGGTCTGGCCGTGTGGCTCAGAGGACGTCGGCATCCCGTCTCGGGCACGGCCGCTCCCCTTCCCGTCACCCACACCCCCCGGCGTGTCTATGCACTACTGATCTGGGCTTTTGCAACCATTTTCCTCCTCATCGGTTTTATACTCAGAAGCTATTCCGACTCCACTGTGCCCTGGGCCGACGCCTTCACCACGGCCCTGAGCATCGTAGCTATGTGGATGCTTGCACGCAAGTATCTCGAGCAGTGGCTGGTCTGGATAGCCGCCGATCTCGGTTGCTCAGCCCTGTATCTATATAAAGATCTTTATTTCACGTCGGCCCTTTATCTGGCCTACGCCGTCATCGCCCTCCTGGGCTATCGCCGCTGGCGCCGACTCATGCACTGACCTGCCACATATCTCTTCCTATGTCTACTTTTTCCATCCTTGATTTTATCCCCCAGGCTGTCATTATCGATGCCGGGGCTTTTCCCGTCAATGAGCTCCCACTCGGCCTCCTCAAAGTGACCGACAGGGTGGTGTGTTGTGACGGCGCGGCCGACCGCTATGTCGCCGCCGGCTTCAGACCCTGGCGCATCGTGGGCGACTGTGACTCCCTCTCGCCTGAAATAATGAAAGACCTCGGCGATATCGTGAGACGCAATCCCGATCAGGAGACCAACGATCAGACCAAAGCCGTGAGCTATCTGGCCGCCAGGGGTTATAAAAAAATGGCCATCCTCGGAGCCACAGGGCTCCGGGAAGACCATACTATCGGAAATATTTCTTTACTGATCGACTATATGAAACGCGGGCTCGAGGTCAGGGCTTACACCGACTATGGTGTTTTCATCCCGGTCACCGACTCGGCCACATTCACTTGCGAGCCGTCCACTCAGGTATCGATCTTCAATTTCGGTGCCTCAGGACTCCGAGCCTCAGGGTTGCGCTATCCACTGAGGGATTTCGACTCCTGGTGGCAGGGCACTCTCAACGAGGCTACCGGGGAGTCGTTCACAATCCGCGCCCGAGGTCATTATCTGGTGTTCATCAACTATCCAAAGAGCCGGCAAGGTCGATAGATCGGCTCACTTGGGGAGCTCAAGACCACGCAGGATAGCCTGTTTGTTGACCGGGAGCAAGTGATGCAGACGCTCGGGGAGAGTCTTTTTAAGACCCTTCATGACCCCCTCGACACTTACCAGCGGACGCACCTTGATCAGCGAGCCGAGGAGCACCATATTATAGGATTTGGAGTTGCCTATCTCAAAAGTGGCCTCCATAGCCTCGACGGGAACGATATTTATATCAGTGCGGGTCGGAGCGTGGTGGATACTATAAGTATCATAGATCAGAGTACCTCCGGGCTTGACACGGCTCTCAAATTTATCGAGGCTCTGCTGATTGAGCAACACAGCCGTGTCGTAGGAGTTGAGCACCGGGCTCGAGATAGAGCGGTCGGAGAGTATGACGGTAACGTTGGCGGTGCCTCCGCGCTGTTCGGGGCCGTAAGACGGCATCCAGGTGACCTCCAGGCCCTCCATGAGTCCGGCGTAGGCAAGGATCTTGCCCATCGAGAGCACTCCCTGACCACCGAAACCGGCTATGATTATTTCTTCTTTCATTAGACTGATATTAATTTAAATCAGCTCACTGCACTGACTTGAGATCACCCGGGGGATAGGCAGCAAACATGTGTTCCTCCATCCACTTGTTGGCCTGAGCCGGAGTCATCTTCCAGCCCGAGACACAAGTGGAGACTATCTCTACCACCGAGGTGCCCTTGCCCTGAAGAGAGTTTTCGAAAGCACGGCGTATCGCCTGCTTGGCTTTACGCACAGCTCCGGCCGTGTGGACACTCTGGCGGGTGACATAGCAGGTGCCGGGCAGGGCGGCAAGCAGAGGGGTGATATTCAGCGGATGGCCGTTGAGCTCCACGTTGCGGCCGTAAGGAGTGGTCGAAGTGACCATACCCTCGAGCGTGGTTGGAGCCATCTGACCTCCGGTCATGCCATATATGCCGTTGTTGATAAAGATGATTGCGATATTTTCACCGCGGTTGGCCGCATGGATGGTCTCGGCCGTGCCTATGGCAGCGAGATCGCCGTCGCCCTGATAAGTGAACACCAGTCGTGAGGGGTTGAGACGCTTCACAGCCGTTGCCACTGCGGGAGCGCGCCCGTGGGCAGCCTCGATCCAGTCGATGTCGATATAATTGTAGGCCATCACGGCACACCCGACGGGGGCGATGGCAATGGCTATATGCTCGGCACCCATTTCCTCGACCACTTCGGCCACGAGCTTATGTACTACGCCGTGGGAACATCCGGGGCAGTAGTGCATGGTGTTGTCGTTGAGCAGACGCGGCTTGCAGGCCACGATATTGCCGGGTTGTTTGATTTCTTCAGGTGTCATAGGGCAAATTTTTCTTTAAGAGCCACAAGCACTTCGTCGGGGTCCATCACGATGCCGCCGGTGCGTCCGAAATGGTGGACGGGCACCTGAGAGTCGAGGCTCAGACGCACATCCTCGATCATCTGTCCGGCATTGAGCTCCACCACGAGGATACCTTTGACCTTGCGACCGAGGCGACGTACAGCCTCCCCGGGGAAGGGCCAGAGAGTGATCGGACGGAGCACTCCGACCTTTATGCCCTGCTCGCGTGCATCCTCGACAGCCTTGCGGCAGATACGCGCCACGCAGCCGAAGGCTATGATGAGATACTCGGCGTCATCGGTATCGGTCTCTTCCCAGCGGGTCTCACGCTCGGCTATGAGCCGGTAGTTTTCCTGAAGCACATGGTTGTGGACCTCCATCTCGACGGGATCGAGCTCAAGGGTGGTCATGATATTGGGGCCACGGCCTTCGGGACGGCCCGTGACAGCCCAGGGACACTCGCGGGCGATCTCCTCGTCGGTGCGCCGCTGACGATAGGGCGGGAGCTGCACTTTCTCCATCATCTGGCCTATCACGCCGTCGGCGAGCATCATCACCGGATTGCGGTATTTGAACGCCAGATCAAAACCGAGCCCTACAAAGTCGGCCATCTCCTGCACCGAGGCGGGAGCAAGCACTATGAGGTGGTAGTCGCCGTGGCCGCCACCCTTGGTGGCCTGGAAATAGTCGCTTTGGGAGGGCTGGATTGTACCCAGACCGGGGCCGCCGCGCATACAGTTGACTATCAGTGCCGGGAGCTGGCCGGCCGCTATATAGGAGATACCCTCCTGCTTGAGGCTGACTCCGGGCGACGACGAGGAGGTCATGCAGGCCTTGCCGGTCGCGGCGCCGCCATAGACCATGTTGATGGCCGCTACCTCGCTCTCGGCCTGGATGACCACCATGCCTGTGGTCTTCCACGGCATCATGTCCTCCAGAGTCTCGAGTATCTCGCTCTGAGGGGTGATGGGATAGCCGAAATAGCCGTCGACGCCATATCTCACGGCGGCGTGGGCTATCGCCTCGTTTCCCTTCATTAATGTTACTTCTTGTTCCATACTATACTTCTCGGGCTGCTCACGGGTTGGTGGAAATCACCCGATAGACTGTGATACAGCCATCGGGACACACGGTAGCGCAAGCGGCACAGCCTATGCAGGCATCGGGAGTCTTGTCATAGGCGTAGTGATAGCCTCGGTCGTTGACCTCCTTGGAGGCGAGTGCAAGCACGTCACACGGACAGGCTACTACGCAGAGATCACACCCCTTGCATCGCTCGCGGTTGATCTCGACTGCACCTGATGTTCTTGCCATAGATTTGAAAATTGAATGTTTTACAACACAAATTTACGAAAAATCTTCTATCGTAAAATCTTTATATCTTTATTTAACCATTGGCACAATCCCCGACGAGTTGCGCACACGCCCTGTCTCATGACACTATCCCGGGCCGGCGGCGAGGACACGGTCACGGCAACACTTTCCTATCTTTATCAGAACAGAAACGTGAAAATCTGACGGCCTATATTGGTGTCGTTGACATAGATCCTCACCCCCTTGACGCCTGACCGTGAACAGACTGAGCTGATGTCAAACGAGGCATAGTAGTCACGGTCGTGATAGTCGACATCGGTCGAAATGATATGGGCCAGGTAGAGCGTGGGATATTCCGAGTCGGCAGTGGACGGATCTAGCACAAGGCCAAACACCCGAGGCTCGGCCGTGTAGGTGAGTCTCACTCTCAGATTTATATAGTAGCCCGAACGCCACACACTGTAAAGCCACAGGGGGTCGAGATCCCAGAACTTGAGAGCGTCGGGATTGTCGGTCATCACGGGGCTCTGGGTGATGCGCGCCCAGCCGCGAAGGGTGATCTCGCCCGAGGTGTAGGGCTGATTGCCGGGCATGGTATAGTTAACGAGCATACGGGTGCCGGGCTCGTCGTCGGTGACAAGAGGCGACGACGAGGTGAGGGTGATCAGCGGCGAGTCGTCGACCTTGCTGAAGGTGAAGACCGCCCGTCCGTCGCGGTTCCCCTCAAAAGTGACTATCTCGGTGAAATCCATCTCGACAGGCCCGTCGACTCCGTCGTGGCCGCAACCTGTCACTCCGGCCGCCACAAAGGCAAGCATCAAACAGGACAGACACCTGTTTACAAAAGTCTTCAGCGATAAGGTAGGCTTCATAATCGTGGGGAGTTGTCGGGTGAGGATAAGATATGTCCGTCGGCCATGCGTATCACACGGTCGGCGCTGAGAGCCAGCGACTCATCGTGGGTCACTATGATGAGAGTCTTGCCGGTAGTGTCGCGCAGGCGCGCAAACAGTTCGAGCAGTTCGCGCCGATTGTGGGAGTCGAGACTGCCCGTAGGCTCGTCGGCCAGAATGACACGCGGATCATTGATGAGCGCACGAGCCACAGCTCCGCGCTGACGTTCACCTCCCGAGAGCTGGGAGGGACGGTGGTCGAGCCTTTCGCCCAGACCGAGCGAGACGAGCAACTCCCCCGCCCTGGCGAGTGCCTGCCGGCGCCCCATCCCACCTATCATGGCCGGCATGGCAACATTTTCGGCCAGTGTAAACTCGGGCAACAGCTGATGGAACTGGAAGACAAACCCCATATTGCGGTTACGGAAAGCGGCCAGCTCCCTCTCGCCCATCGAGGTGATCTCCGTGCCGTCATAGCTCACTGAGCCGCTGTCGGGACGGTCAAGCGAGCCTATGATCTGGAGCAGAGTGGTCTTACCTGCTCCGCTGGGGCCGACGATCGACACAAACTCTCCGTCGGCCACCGAGAGGCTCACTCCGTCGACCACTCTGAGGCCGTCGTAGCTTCTGACTATATCTTTAGCGGTAATCACGGCAAAATCTCTCCCCGGGGCTGTTAGATTGAAAGACGGCGCAGGGTGTCGATGAGCTCGCGCTTGATCGGCTTGTCGTTCTTGATCGCCTTGGAGAAGGGCACGTAGGTGATCTCGTCGTTGCGGATACCGATCATGACATTACGCTGATCCTCCAGCAAGGCGTCGATAGCCGCCGCTCCCATACGCGAGGCCAGGATGCGGTCACAGGCTGTGGGCGAGCCACCTCTCTGCAGGTGACCGAGGATCGAGACTCTCACGTCATAGCCGGGATACTCGTTCTTGACACGCTCGGCAAGACCCATGGCTCCGCCGGTGACGGGGCTCTCGGCCACGAGCACTATCGAGGAGTTCTTGCTCTTGCGGAAACCGTGCTCGATGAGCTCGGCCAGCTGGTCGACCTCGGTGGAAATCTCGGGGATAATGGCAGCCTCGGCTCCGGCGGCTATCGCGCCGTTGAGAGCCAGGAAGCCCGCGTCGCGTCCCATCACCTCTATAAAGAAGAGTCGCTCGTGGCTGGTGGCCGTGTCGCGTATCTTGTCGACACACTCCATAATAGTGTTGAGGGCCGTGTCATATCCGATGGTCGAGTCAGTGCCAAAGAGGTCATTGTCGATAGTGCCGGGCAGACCGATGATAGGGATATTGAACTCATTGGCAAAAATGCGGGCACCCGTGAGCGAGCCGTCGCCGCCGATCACCACCAGAGCATCTATCTCCTGACGCTTCAGATTATCGTAGGCCAACTGGCGACCCTCAGGTGTAGTGAACTCCTTGCAACGGGCGGTCTTGAGTATTGTTCCGCCGGCCTGAATGATATTGGAGACATTCTGGGTTTTGAACTCGACTATCTCGTCGGTGATCAGGCCGCGATAACCGCGATAGATACCCTTGACGCGCAGACCGCCGTAGATGGCGGCGCGGGTGACCGCACGGATGGCGGCATTCATGCCGGGGGCGTCACCTCCCGAGGTGAGTATGCCCACACATTTTATCTGTGACATATTTTTTCGGATAAAAAATAGCTTATTAAAGCACAAAGTTAACAAAAATATCAGCTCTCAATTGTTAAAATTGGAAACATTTTGACTCGGCAATAGCTAACAAGTGCAAATTTCTTACTAAATTTACACTCCTAAACCGCGATATGGAACCAATCCGCTATATATTATTGATGGTCGTTGTGCTGACCCAGCTGTCAGTGCATCCATGCAACGCGAGCGAATATCAGTCGCCCGTGCAGAGGATGTCGCAGCTTCTTGCCGAGCTCAAGAAGAATCCCGGCGATGTGCAGGCACTCATCGATGCATCCATCACATATATCGACCTCTGCGACTACGACGGTGCCCGCCAGATGGCCTCGCGCCTGGCGGCCGTGAGCCGCCACAGTAGCGACAGTGTCAAGGCTCTCTTCTACAGCAACCTTCTCTCCGGATGGACTTCGCTCATCACCGGGCAAGTGGAGGAGGGCGTCAATAATCTCAAGGAGGCCTACAGCATCTCGAAGAGCCACGACATGGCTCTCCAGCAGGCTATGGCCAAGAATCTTCTGGGTTTTGCCTATGCCAATCAGGAGCTCGACGTCACAAAAGGTCTCAGTTACTATAGCGACGCTCTGACTACGGCGCGTAAGCTCGGCAACTACCGGCTCGTGATATCGGTTCTCAACAATCTGGCCGATACCCATCTCTGGGAGAAAGATATGTCAGGCGTGAAATATGCCGAGGAGGCCCTAAAACTGTCACGCGACCATGGCTACAGATATGGCATAGCCGTATCCCTGATAAATATCATCCATTTCCGGCTCTACACTATGCGTGACCCTGAGGGCACGGCCCGGATGATGGCGGAAGTGGAGCATCTGCAAAACAAGTATGGATTCCTGCCTCATGGAGAGATAAGCCTGCTGAAAGCGCGCCGGGCCATGGCGGTGGGTGACGATAAGGATGCCGTCAGGATATTTGGTGAGTCGCTCGACGATTCCGCTCCTGTGATGCCCGTGCTACTGCGAATAGAGACGTATATGTATTACTCATGGGCCCTTATTAAACTACAGGAGTACACCCGGGCCATAGCCGCGAGCAAACAGGCGCTTGATCTATGCCGCGCAACAGGCTACAACCAGTTATCGATAACACTGGTTTCGGGTGTGGCCTATTGCTACGAAAAGCTCGGCGATTACGAGCAGGCGCTCGCTTATCTGAGGGAATACCAGCAGAAGATGGATATACTATGGCTCCTCGGGCAGACCGAAGCACTCACAAAGGCCCATATCGAAAACGAAGTGAGGCTCAACGAGAGCCGGATCTCGCGTCAGCAGTCGAAGATTGATGCTCAGGGCAAGTATATCATAGCGCTCGCGGTGGGTGGTGTCATCCTACTCGTGTGCCTGCTGTTGCTCTTCAACCTATACCGCCGCAAAGGCCAGCTGGTGCGCACGGTTGTGGAGCGCGAAAAAGAGTCGCTGCTGCGTGAGAGGCTGCTGCGACAGTCGCTCGAGCAGACCCGCGCCGAGCTTGCCGAGACCGATAAGGCGGCCGACTCTCAGACGGCGTCGCCAACTCCGCTCACCGATGAACGCACAGACGAGCTCATCGTGAGATTTAACAAGCTGATGACCGAAAAGAAGATCTACACCGACACCAACATATCCATAAAAAGCGTCGCCGAGACACTGGGCACCAACCGCACCTATCTTTCCTATTCCATCAACCATGTGTTCAACAAATCCTTTCCACAGGTTCTGGCCGAATACAGAGTGCGCGCAGCTATCGACATGATGAACAATCCCGAGAATTCCCTGCCGCTCAAAGCTATCGCCGCCGAGGTCGGGTTCTCGTCAGCATCGGTGTTCTTCACTACATTCCGCAACATCATGGGGATGACTCCGGCCGCCTACCGAGACAGCCTGACACATCAGGACTGAGAGGTTGTTTAAAACAAATGCGAAAGCCGCTTTTCCGACTTCCACAAACTCTCTGATGATTGTAATTTGTACAAATGTACGAATTGCAACCCTATCTCACTAATACTATAAAACACTATCTGTCAAGTCGTTTGATATTAAAAATTACATTATACGTAAAGGTGTGCGTAATGAAACAAGATTATTTATGCCATAAAAACAGGATTGTGTAAATTTACCGCATAATTAAACATTATTAACAGCAAATAATAATTATTCGGCAATGAAACATAACAATTATTTACTCGCCCTTTCCTTCCTCCTCACGGTAGCCTGTACCGTCACCAAAGAGGATGCTCCGCTGGTGAGCGGAACAATCGCCTCGGGCGACTCGACCCTGATCACAACCTACTATGACATCAACGGAGACGTCTACATTGAGGATATCTACACCGACTCGCTCGGCAACTTCTCCTACAACCCCGAGATCCCTCAGGGCACCGACCTCACCCTTTATATTAACGGTAAGTCATACGGCGTGCGCATCGACAACGGCTCCACGGTCAACATCGCCATCGACTCGCTCGGCGGCGCTGCTTTCGACGGCGACAACGCAGCCGCCAGCCGCTGGCTCACGGAATGTTTCGACGGTTACAATCCCCGCCGTTTCAAGCACATCAAGGAGCGCGACGGCGAGTATGATCCCGCCAAGTATCTCGGCATGATCGATGCTACCCGCCAGGCAACCGATGCCATCCTTCCCGAAGTGGCCGATGACAGCCTCCGCACCTACTATGATCGTATGGGCCGACAGTTCTACAACCGCACCAAGGCCGACATTATCGGCTACGACTACTATTATAATAAGCGTGAATCAGGTGTGGAGTATCCCCAGGCTGAAGTCGACGAGCTGAGGGCTATCGATCCCAATTCCGACGAGGCCCGACGCACAGGAGCCCTTTACGAGTGGGCCATGAGCATTACCATGCCTAAACTTGGCACCTTCTCACAGAATCTTGCAGCTATGTGTGATTCTGTTGAAGCCAAAGTCACCAATCCCGCTAACAAGCGCATGATCATAAATAATTACTGTGACCTGCTCTTCTCCTACGGCACCCCCCTGGAAGAGATTCGCGGATTCATGGCCAAATGTGCCGACCGCCTGTCGCCCCACCAGATCGAAGTGATGGAGGGCAAGATCGCAGAGATCGAAAGCCGCACCAAGGACGGCGACATGATACCCTCCGATCCTGTGCTCGTGGCTCCCGACGGCTCCAAGAAGACTCTCTCCGAGGCTTGCGAAGGTAAGGTGGCCTATATAGATATGTGGGCCACATGGTGTGGCCCATGCTGCGCTCAGATTCCCTATATGGAAAAACTGGCCGAGCACTACAAGGGTAACGACAAGGTGATATGCATCTCCATCTCATGCGACGAGGATCTCGACGCATGGCACCGCAAGCTCGACCAGGACAAGCCCGAGTGGCCACAATACGTCTTCACCGGCGAGAGCGGCCAGAAGTTCATGACCGCTATGGGCGTCACCGGTATTCCCCGCTTCATCATCGTCAACCCCGACATGACTGTAGCCCGCATCGATGCACCCCGTCCCCAAAACGCCGACAAGGTTCAGGCCATCATCGACGAGCTCACTAAATAATGTATAGCTTCATTACCGTTATCATCAGAAACCAATCATTATCAACCTTAGGACATGAATATTAAGAAAATAGCTATACTCCTGGCCATAGCCGCGTGTGCGGCATGGCCGGTGGATATGGCAGCCCAAACTACCCGGTCGGCAACATCGGCGATGGAGAAGATTGCCGAAAAGAATATCATAGGCACTGTGCGCGATGATGCCGGCGAGCCTCTCGTAGGTGCCACGGTGATGATCGAAGGTACCACAGAAGGTGTGGCTACCGATGCCGACGGCAATTTCTCTATACTTACCACCAGAAAAAAGCCCGTGCTCCTCATTACTTATATAGGTATGGAGCCTATGAGAGTGGAGGTGCCAAAAAACTTCCGTCTGCTCGACCTCAAGATGACTCCGCAGACCAATATGATGGACGAAGTGGTGGTGACCGGCTATCAGACCATCAAGCGCGAATCGGCCACAGGTTCCTATCAGACCATCACCGCCGAGGATCTCAACAAGCGCTTCACCGGTAACCTCGTGTCGAATCTCGAGGGTAAGGTGCCCGGCCTCGTCGGTGCCGAGAAGGGCGAGAGTGAGATCGTCATCCGCGGTATGGGCTCATTCTCGGCTCAGAATTCGCCTCTCATCGTCGTCGACGGCCTCCCGATCGAAGGTGGGCTCGAGACCGTCAATCCATACGACGTAGAGAACATCACCGTGCTCAAGGATGCCGCCGCAGCCGCCATCTACGGCGCACGCGCTTCGGCCGGTGTCATCGTCATCACCACCAAGACCGCCAAGAAAGAGCGTCTCACAGTCGATTTCAACGCCGACCTCACCATCAGCGAGAAGACTGACTACAGCGACCTCTTCTATGCCGACGGTGCTCAGGCCGTGCAGCTCGAGCTCTACAACTTCAACGGTATGCTCAACGACGAGAGCGACGGCTATCTCAACTCTGCTCTCTCACGCTACCGCACCGGCAAGATGAGCATGCTCTCGCCCGTGATGCGCACACTGCTGGGCAACTATGTGGGTGATGTCTCCGATGCCGATATGACCCGTCAGCTCGACTACTGGCGCGGCAACAACTATATGGACGAGTTTGAGAAGATCCACGACCGCAATCAGATCACCCAGAACTACAACCTCGCTCTGCGCATGCAAGGCAAGGTCATCAACTCGAGCATTATGCTCAACTATGCCCGCGACAATATGGGCGTGAAGCGCGAACATTCCGACGCCATCACCCTCAAATACAAGGGTGACATCAAGGCGGCCAGCTGGCTCGATATCTCCCTGGGTCTGCACGTCATCTCCAACCGCTCCAAGACCCATGCCGAGAGCTATCTGACACGCACTTCGTTCCTCCCCTATATGTCCAACTATGACATCGACGGCAATCCCGCAGGTATGGAGTGTGGCATCTATCCCGGCGAAGAAGTGTTTGGCGACGCCGGCAATGAGCTCAAGGATCCCACCTTCAACCTGCTCGACGAGATGAACTACAACTTCCGTCGCTACCGCAACACCAATATCCGCTCCTACGTGCACGCTTTGTTCAAGATTCTTCCCGGATGGACCGCTCAGGCACAGTTTCAGTATGAGGATATCCAGAACAAGACCGAGATCGTGTGGAATGGCGAGTCCTACCGCATGCGCACTCTCTACAACCTCGCCACTACCACCGAGACCAAGCACATCGGCTGGGAACCCAATCCCGACTTCGATTGGACAAGCATCGATGACATCATAGCCGACATGGAGAATCCTGAAATCGGTCCCGACCATATAGGCGAAAGAAAAGTGTTCGGTAAAGCCGCCACTCACCATGTCCCCGACGGAGGAGTGAAGCAGTCGTCCTCCAATCAGGCCGCCTACTATACGTTCCGCGGTCAAACACGCTACAACCGTAACTTCGGCCCCCATCAGATTGATGCCGTGGCCGGTATGGAATATCGCGAGAACCACACTTCGGGCGACAGCTACCTCGTGTATGGCTACAACCCCGAGACCCTCAACAACTCAACAGTCGGAGCAGACTGGGCTTATATCTCCACGCCCTACACCGGAGTCCTGGGCGCCGACTATGCGGGCTATGAGAGCTCATTCCTCTTCCGCCCATCGTCGAAGTTCAACGACACTCTCCACCGCTTCTACTCCATCTATTTCACCGGTAACTATGTGTATGACAGCCGTTATTCAGTTTCGGGAAGCTACCGCGTGGACAAGTGTGACCTCTTTGGCGCCGATCCCAAATTCCGCGGCCGCCCGCTGTGGTCGGTAGGCGCATCGTGGAACATGCACAACGAGGCCTTCCTCCGTCCCTACACCTGGATCGACGCACTCAAGCTGCGCGCAAGCTACGGTCTGACCGGTAATATCGACTCGTCCGTCTCCTCCTATCTGACAGCGACACTCTCCACCCAGTATGTCAACAATCTGCCTATGGGTACCGTAAGCACTCCCCCCAACGATCAGTTACGCTGGGAGAAGACTTCGACCTGGAATACCGGTATCGATTTCGCCTTCTGGGGTTACCGCCTGAGCGGTTCGTTTGACTACTACCACAAGGCTGGTTCCGATCTGCTCACCGATGTGGACCTCGACATGACCACCGGCTACGAGACTCTCAAGATTAATGCCGGCAACATGGTCAACCACGGTATCGAGCTTCAGCTCAACGGCCATATCCTTCAGGCCAAGCAGCGCAAAGATCTCGGTATCAACCTCGGATTCAATATCGCTTACAATAAGAACAAGGTCACCAAGATCCACCACTTCCCCTCTTCGGGCGCCAACAACCTCAGCTTCAGTCTTCACGAAGGCTATCCTCTCAACTCGCTCTTCTCTATCCGCGACCGCGGCATGGTGGAGAAGGGCGGTGGCTACTACACCAGCTGGGAAGATAAGGACGGAGAGATCCACGTGGGCAACATCTCTTCAGAACTCGAAATCGAGGACTGTGTATTCTCAGGCTCTACAACTCCGAAGATCAGCGGTGCCATCACTCCACAGATCACCTGGAACGGTTTCTCGCTCGAGGCCATGTTTGCCTTCTACGGCGGACACTATATGCGCACCGGTGCCGAGCGCTGGAACACTTCCATAGGTTCTGAAAGCGGCTATGTAGCTTTCATGGGTATGGGATCGATCAACTCCGAGATGCTCAGATATTGGGAAGGCGACACCACCTATCCTGGCAACGGATACAAGAATGCCAGCTACACTACGGTCAATTACACCACCTATTATGAGTCTAATGTGAAGCACGCCGACTATATGAAGCTGCGCAATCTGGTGCTCTCCTACTCCTTCCCATCGTCAGTGTGCCGCAAGATCGGTTTTGAAAATCTGCGCCTGCGCCTCCAGATGAACAATGTATGCACCTGGGCCCGCAACTCCCTGGGCATCGATCCCGAGGCTATCGGCCTTACATCCGGCAGCCGCTATGCCCGCACTCCCCGCAGCTACACCATGAGCCTCTACTTCAACCTCTAATCCTAATCACTTTCAATCAGCTACAAATGATGAAAAAATATATAGCTCTGCTTCTCATGATGGTGATGCTCGTAGGCACCACTTCATGCGACAAGCAACTCGAGATTGTTCCCAAGGGCGAGTCTACGCTCTCCAATCTCAACGACCTCGAGACTCTGCTCAATCAGCAGTTCCGTCTCTATCCTGCTCCCAATGAGCTGGACATTCTTGCCGGTGTGCAACTCAAATCCTATCCTGCCATATCTCAGCAGCTCACCGAGACCAACACCTTCAACTATGCCCTTCTCTCCGGCGATGAAAGCGTTGACCGAGCCAATATCACTGACGGAAGCGACTGCGAGCGTATGTATGAAAGTATCTACAAGATCATGCGCAATTTCAATATCGTCATAACCAAAGCTCCCGAAGCGTCGGGCGACGATGCCACCCGTCAGCGCATCATCGCCGAGGCCAAGGTGCTACGCGCATGGTTTCATTTCCTTGCAGTCAACATTTTTGCCGAGCAATATGACGAAGCTACCGCCGCTCAGAAGGGTGGTATAGCCTATGTGGACAATATCAATAATGCCGAGCAGAAAAAGAAAATCTCGCTGGCCGAGGTCTATGAGAAAATTCTCGTCGATTGCAGCGATGAAGTCATCGCCTGCCTCAAGCCGAGCACTGTCAAGACCTGCTATCGATTCGGCAGCGATTTCGGTTACGGAGTGCGTGCCCGCGTGCTGTTCCAGATGAAGCGCTATGACGAGGCGCTCGTCTACGCCAACAAGGCGCTCAGTGTCAACAGCCAGATCGAGGACCGCTCCACAGCCATGACGGCCGGCAAATGGGTGGCCCCCTATGATGCCGACAATAACTATCTGCTCATCAACAGCGACGGTTCAAATCTGGGCGACATGTACTCGGTGGCCGTCACCCCCGAGGTGGTCAAGATGTTTGAGTATGGCGACTATGTGAAGGACTGCATCTACGACCCGATGGAGGGCTGGAGCGACATATACAACGACTATACTTTACCCGATGCCCTGATGTTTGTCGGTGCCGACCTACGCTTCAACACCTGGGGCCTGCGCTCGGAGTCAATGTATTACATAGCAGCCGAATGTCTCATCCGCTCGGGCAAGATCTCAGAGGGTATGGCCAAGCTTGATGCCGTGCGCCTCAACCGCATCTATTCTCCAGAGCTCTATTCATCGCGCACCGATCTGACCGAGGCCGAGGCGATGGAGATCTATCAGCGTTGCCGCACTGTAGAATTTATCAACACATTCGAGAACTTCTTTGACCGCAAGCGCTGGAACACAGAGGAAAAGTATAAGAAGGTCATCGTACACGACCTTCAGGAGTATGGAAAATTCACCATCGCTCCCGACTCAAAGTTATGGGTCTATCCTTTCCCCACCAAGGCCTCCAAGATGAACAGTTCGTTGACCAACAACTATTAAAAAGTCAGGAGAAACTATACTACACCTCCGCTTTAAGGAGCGTCTATAGAGCAACAGATGCCCGGGCTTGCCTACGATCAGGCCCGGGCAATCGTGCTCGCCCGAGATTGATCCTCGAAAGCACGACACGACAGAACAATCGACTGCGCCGACGGGAGATAGTCGATAAAACAGACCACGGCGTGTCATGTCTGAAAGGCAGAGATAAAAATATCTGCGCCGATTCCGGTAGACATGACACGCCGTGGTCTGTAATATTAAAAGCGATCTTTGGCGGGGAGAGTTTTTATATTTTGTTTACGGCTCCCAGCGAGACATAGAGACCTGTGCTCGTCTCGCGCACAATGAACATAAACGGTCGGTCGATCGACACGGTCTGCACCGTAGCAGCCCCGGGGCCGACGGCCGAAGTCATGCCGCCACCCGTCACAGTAGCTCCCTCGGCACCCTCCTCATCGATTTCAAAGACGTTTTTCTGCTTGATCACATCTACCTTCTTTATATCAGCCGAGGTCATGCCTGAGAAATCTGCTTCGCTGAAGAGTTTTGTCACTCCCATCTCTCTGATCACTTCGACAAGATTGTCATATCGGTTCTCGATCTTCAACCTTGGCAGTCTTACTCTTACTCTATCCACGGGTACATTGTCAAGCATTGACAGATTTTGAGTGTCAGCGAGAAGACCCTTTATCGTCTGATCCTCAGCAGGCATCATTACATCAAACTCAAACGCCCCGTTGCCAAAGGGGATCTCAAGAATCAGAGTGCCATCTTTCTCACAGGTCTTGACGTCCATCACCGCCTCCATGAAATCGGCAGAGACAACAGTCCCGTCAGCTGTCGTGAACCGACCGGGCGACGTGAGTGATTTATCAAACTCCTTAGACCATTTACCCTTGAAATAAAGAGCATTTACGCTGAAATAGGGCGATTCCACCGGCTGATCAAGAAATTCCGGTATGAGCCCCTCGGTCTTATCGGAGCACCATTGATTGACAGCATCCTTACCCTGACGGGTCGAGAGCGGTATATCAGTATAAAACGTCCCTGAGTATGACTCTTCCATCAACTCGCGATAAGAGGAACTGAAAGTAAATCCGTGAGACGCCCAAAGAGAATTGGCAATATATAACGCCGACTCTCTGTCCATTTTCACAAGCTCACTCATGAGCTTACTGTTCAACCCATTAAGCTCCGAGAGAGAATTTGCGCCAAGATAATCGAGCAGCTCAGCGCGGGCCTCTCCGGCAACACCGTTGGCAAACATTGACAACAGCATATTGAGACTCAGTCCCGAGGTGTAGACATTTTCAGCTTCGTCCACAGCGAGTTTATCGAGAAACGCCACAGACCGACGGTTATAGGCCGATACAACGTCAGCTTCGCCGTCGGTGAGCACCAAGTCATAGCGGGTGTTATCAATCTTATCACCGCCCTCGGCGATATCGATGTCATCTACCAAACCGGGATCAACGACATTTTCTGACGAACACCCTGCCGCAAGCAGCCCCAGAGCCACCGCAGCAATCATTGAAATCCTATACTTTCCATTCATAATGATACAGAATAAAGAAATACATCGTTATTTAAATTATATTTGCCCACTTGGTAATCACCACTAATATAGTATCCGTTATAATTACCATCCCACCCCCAATTAAAATGGTTATAGTGAAATGTTTTATATGTTGGATTTGAATCAACTCCAGGGCCAAGGCCAGGATTTACCAACTGACTTGTATATCGTTTGGTTATAATCTTGTAACCATCTATTAACCACATATGACCTACATGATCATTATCATTGTCATATCCTACAATTATATCCACACCAAGTCCGTCTCCACTTTCAAAAGGAATGGATTTAACTACAACATCATCAGAATATTCTGAACTCATTACA
>JAAVCX010000013.1:0-32637 GCA_014802105.1 Bacteroides sp.
ATGCCCGGCGACCACGTTGAGATCAATGTTGAGCTCATCAACCCCGTAGCTTGCGACGCAGGTCTTCGCTTCGCTATCCGTGAGGGCGGTCGTACCGTAGGTTCCGGTCAGATCACCGAGATCCTCGAATAATACGGCAATCATTTTTTGACTGAAGTCTTCCGAGACTGAAGTCAGCTACCAAATAAGAAACCGGTTGAGCCGCGAGGCTTGCCATAATTGACTCCAGGCGAGACCGGTTTCTTTACTCCTACGGGACTAGCTCAGTTGGTAGAGCACCGGTCTCCAAAACCGGGTGTCGGGAGTTCGAGTCTCTCGTCCCGTGCTAAAAACAAACGCAAATGAGTAAACTTAAACTGCTTACGGATATTGAGGAGTCCTATACCGAATTGAGGTATAAGACTTCTTGGCCTACAAAGACTCAGCTGATCAAGAGCGCGGTGATCGTGCTTGTCGCTTCCATCATCATAGCAGCGATCATCTTTGTGATGGATCAGGTAGTCGACACAATCATGCACTTTATTTATTCACTCGGACGTTAAACCACCATCTGGTAAATCACGGCAATGGCTGAAGAATTGAAAAAAGCTTGGTATGTGCTTCGTGCCATATCGGGTAAAGAAGCTAAGGTAAAGGAAGTGCTTGACGGAGCGATCCGCAACACCGGCCTCGGCGACTATGTCTTTCAGGTGCTGATACCTACCGAGAAGGTTGTGGCAGTGAAAAATGGCAAGAAGGTAGTCAAGGAGAAAAATCTCTATTCGGGCTATGTTTTTGTTGAGTGTATTCTCACCGGCGAGGTGCTTTATGAACTTCGCAATACCACTAATGTTATTGATTTCCTGCGCGGACGTGGCAAGGATGCTGCGCCCGAGTCGTTACGTGAGTCGGAGGTTCGCCGCATGCTCGGTGCTGCCGATGAGCTCACTGACGCTATTGCCGAGGGTAATGACTATATGGTAGGTGAGGCAGTGAAAGTGACCGACGGCCCCTTCAGCGGATTTGACGGAATCATCGAGGAAGTCAACCGCGAGAAGAAGAAGCTTAAGGTCATGGTCAAGATCTTTGGACGTAAAACACCGCTTGAACTCGAAAATTCGCAGGTAGTGCGTGAATAAGACTCGCGCGGAGCGATTGCTTCCCTAAGGCTCCCGTCAGAGACACTGATTTTCATGCCCCTTCCCCAGCCCCGTCAACCGGAGTCTGATCTTTTGCAAGTGACGATCGTTACAACGTCATAGCAAAGGCTTCGTAGAGACAACGACCGACGGATCAACTATCATGGGTCGGAGCTTGAATTTTGTGTGTTAAAGACTTGGAAACCTGAAGGACTCAAAAGCTTCACGGGAGATGCCGAGAAGGCGCTCTGATGGTCGGGACTGGTTACGAAGTCTCTCGGCCGACGACTGACTCATGAACGGCATCGTTTTTTACCGAATCATTAACAAAATCTTAGATTTATCATGGCAAAAGAAATTGCTGGACAGATCAAGCTGCAGATCAAGGGAGGTGCCGCAAACCCCTCTCCTCCAGTAGGTCCTGCTCTCGGTTCGAAGGGCATCAACATCATGGAGTTCTGCAAGCAGTTCAACGCCCGCACTCAGGACAAGGCCGGTAAGGTGCTCCCCGTAGTAATTACTTATTACACTGACAAGAGCTTTGACTTCGTAGTCAAGACCCCTCCCGTAGCCATCCAGCTCCTTGAGGTAAGCAAGATCAAGAGCGGTTCAGCTCAGCCCAACCGTAACAAGGTCGCCGAGATCACCTGGGATCAGGTTAAGGCTATCGCCGAAGACAAGATGCCTGACCTCAACTGCTTCACAGTAGAGTCGGCTATGCGCATGGTTGCAGGTACTGCCCGCAGCATGGGTATCACAGTTAAGGGTGCTTTTCCCGAAAATCTTTAATCTTCAACAGACATGACTAAACTGACCAAAAATCAAAAGATTGCCCAGGAGAAGGTTGAAGCAGGTAAGGCATACTCGCTCGCTGAGGCTGTTGACCTCGTTAAGGAAATCACCTTCACTAAATTTGACGCATCTCTCGATGTTGACGTTCGTCTTGGTGTTGACCCCCGTAAGGCTAACCAGATGGTACGTGGCGTCGTTACCCTTCCTCACGGTACAGGCAAGCAGGTAAGAGTTCTCGTGCTCTGTAATGCAGAGGCCGAGGCTGCCGCCAAGGCTGCCGGTGCCGACTATGTAGGTCTCGATGAGTATATCGAGAAGATCAAGGGTGGCTGGACCGACATCGATGTGATCATCACTCAGCCCGCTATTATGGGTAAGATCGGTGCTCTGGGCCGTGTGCTCGGTCCCCGTGGCCTGATGCCTAACCCCAAGAGCGGTACTGTTACCGTTGACGTAGCCAAGGCTGTCGAGGAGGTTAAGAAGGGTAAGATCGACTTTAAGGTCGACAAGAACGGTATCGTTCACTCTTCGGTTGGTAAGGTGTCGTTCGATGCCGCTGCCGCCCGCGACAACGTGAAGGAGTTCATCAACACTCTGATCAAGCTCAAGCCCGCTACCGCCAAGGGCACCTACATCAAGAGCATTTATCTTTCGAGCACCATGAGCCCGGGCATCAAGATCGATCCCCGATCGATTGATGAGTAATCTGTCCCAACCTCTTAAGCGCAATCTACAAAATGAAAAAGGAAGATAAAATCATAGCTATCCAGAACATAGCAGAGACCATCGGACAGTATGGCTGCTTCTATCTCGTGGAGACCGCCGGTCTTAACGCCGAGAAGACTTCAGCCCTGCGTCGCGCCTGCAACAAGGACGACATCAAGCTGATGGTAGTGAAGAATACTCTCCTTCACAAAGCTCTCGAGAGCCTCGAAGGTGACTATTCCGAGCTCTATGACGCCCTCCACGGCTCGACTTCTCTGATGCTCAGCAACACAGGCAACGCTCCTGCCAAGCTCATCAAGGAGATCCTCAAGGCCGACAAGGAGGCTAAGCTCCCCGCTCTCAAGGCTGCTTATGTCGAGGGTACTGTCTACATGGGTGCCGACCAGCTCGACACTCTGTGTCAGATCAAGAGCAAGAACGAGCTTATCGCCGACGTTATCGCTCTTCTCCAGTCGCCCGCCAAGAATGTTGTCAGCGGCCTCCAGTCGGGTGCCAACAAACTTCACGGCATTCTCGAGACTCTTTCCAAGAAGGAAGACTAATCACTTTTCCCTCATCTCCTCAATCGTTTTTTTACCTTTTATAATTCAAACCCCATTTCATCTATACAATCATGGCAGATCTCAAAGCATTTGCAGAACAGCTTGTTAACCTCACCGTTAAGGAAGTAAACGAACTCGCTCAGATCCTCAAGGACGAGTATGGTATCGAACCCGCAGCTGCTGCTGTAGCCGTTGCAGCCGGTCCCGCTGCCGGTGGTGCAGCCGCCGAGGAGGAGAAGTCCTCTTTTGACGTAGTCCTCAAGAGCGCCGGCGCAAGCAAGCTCGCCGTTGTTAAGCTCGTGAAGGAGCTCACCGGTCTCGGCCTCAAGGAGGCTAAGGAGATGGTAGACGGTGCTCCCTCTGTAGTTAAGGAAGGCCTTGCCAAGGCTGACGCCGAGGGTCTCAAGAAGCAGCTCGAAGAGGCTGGTGCTGAGGTAGAGCTGAAGTAATAATACTTCGCTACGACACCGTGCCTGATCTTTCAGGCCTGTCTGCATTTAGTTTTCAGACAATAAAACTCCGACACTCCGGGTGCGGGAGGCAACAGCCCTCCCGCGGGGGTGGCCGGACGACACAGATAAGGTTAAGAAACGCCCCGTGCGTCTCTTAACCTATTTGCGTCTAAAATACCTCCCTCCGTTTAAAAAATCATAAATAATTATATTTATCAATAAAAGTTAACGCCGTCAATCCATCTCTGGAGCCGTGAAATTAATATCGGGCGTGACGGTGGGTCAGAAAGACGGAGTTAATAGAGTTAAATATAGTTAAACTACAATATAGATGTCCGATATTCAAGCCATCAAGCCGCGCGTCAATTTTGCGACGGTCAAAAATCCCCTCCCTTACCCCGATTTTCTGGAGGTGCAGCTTAAGAGCTTCCAGGATTTCCTTCAGCTTGACACTCCTCCCGAAAAGCGTAACAACGAGGGCCTTTTCAAAGTTTTTGCTGAGAATTTCCCCATCGCCGACACCCGCAACAACTTCGTGCTGGAGTTTCTCGACTACTACATCGACCCCCCGCGCTACACTATCGACGAGTGTCTGGAGCGCGGTCTCACCTACAGTGTGCCCCTCAAGGCCAAACTCAAGCTTTATTGCACCGATCCCGACCACGAGGATTTCGCTACTGTAATTCAGGACGTCTATCTGGGAGCTATCCCCTATATGACCGACAAGGGCACGTTCGTGATCAACGGAGCCGAGCGTGTTGTCGTGTCACAGCTCCATCGTTCGCCGGGCGTCTTCTTCGGTCAGAGCACCCATGCCAACGGCACCAAACTTTACAGCGCCCGTATCATCCCCTTCCGCGGTAGCTGGATTGAGTTTGCCACTGACATCAACAATGTCATGTATGCCTACATTGACCGTAAGAAGAAGCTCCCTGTGACCACCCTTCTGCGAGCCATCGGTCTCGAGACCGACAAGGACATCATCGAGATCTTCGGCCTGGCCGAGGAGATCAGGGTCAACAAGACCAATCTCAAGAAAGCCCTTGGCCGCAAGCTTGCTGCCCGTGTTGTCAAGACCACTACCGAGGATTTCTCTGACGAGGATACCGGCGAGGTTGTGACCTTCGAGCGCAACGAGGTGGTGCTCGACCGCGAGAGCGTGCTCACCGAGGAAGCCATCGACAAGATCCTCGAGTGTGGCGTGCAGAACATTCTTCTCCACAAGGAGGACGCCAATACTACCGACTACAAGATTATCTTCAACACTCTCGGTAAGGATACCACCAACTCCGAGAAAGAAGCTATCCAATATATCTATCGTCAGCTCCGCAACGCCGACGCCCCCGACGACGCCAGCGCCCGCGAAGTTATCTCCAACCTCTTCTTCTCCGAGAAGCGTTATGACCTCGGCGAGGTAGGACGCTACCGTATCAACAAGAAGCTCGGTCTCGACACCTCGATGGACGTCAAGGTGCTCACCAAGGAGGACATCATCGCCATCATCAAGTATCTCATCGAGCTGATCAACTCCAAGACCGATGTCGATGATATCGACCACTTGAGCAACCGTCGCGTGCGCACCGTCGGCGAGCAGCTCTACAACCAGTTTGGTGTAGGTCTGGCCCGTATGTCGCGCACCATCCGCGAACGCATGAACGTGCGTGACAACGAGGTCTTCACCCCCATCGACCTCATCAACGCCAAGACAATCTCGAGTGTCATCAACTCATTCTTCGGCACCAACGCCCTCTCGCAGTTCATGGACCAGACCAACCCTCTGGCCGAGATCACCCACAAGCGCCGTATGTCGGCCCTTGGCCCCGGCGGTCTTTCGCGAGAGCGTGCAGGCTTCGAGGTGCGAGACGTTCACTACACCCATTATGGCCGTCTCTGTCCTATCGAGACCCCTGAAGGCCCTAACATCGGTCTGATCTCCTCGCTCTGTGTCTATGCCAAGATCAACGACCTCGGCTTCATCGAGACCCCCTATCGCGAGGTGAAGGACGGTCGCGTCAATCTCGACAACAATGAGGTGGTCTACCTCACCGCCGAGATCGAGGAAGGCAAGATCATCGCTCAGGGCAACGCTCCCGTCAACAACGACGGTGTCTTCATCAATGACCGTGTCAAAGCCCGTCAGGACGCCGACTTCCCTATCGTGAGCCCCGACCAGGTCGAGCTCATGGATGTCTCGCCCACCCAGATCGCCTCTATCGCCGCTTCGCTCATCCCCTTCCTCGAGCACGACGACGCCAACCGCGCCCTCATGGGATCTAACATGATGCGCCAGGCTGTGCCTCTGATGCGCAGCGAGAGCCCCATTGTCGGCACCGGCATCGAGGGTCAGCTCATACGCGACTCCCGCACACAGATCATGGCCGAGGGTGAGGGTACAATCGAGTTTGTCGATGCCCGTGTCATCCGCATACGTTATGACCGCACCGAGGAAGAGGAGTTCGTAGCCTTTGAAGACTCTGTCAAGGAATATCACCTCCCCAAATTCCGCAAGACCAACCAGAGCACCACTATCGACCTCCGTCCCATCTGCTCTAAGGGACAGCGTGTCAAGAAGGGCGACATACTCACCGAAGGTTACTCCACCGAAAACGGCGAGCTCGCTCTGGGCCGCAACCTCAAGGTGGCCTTCATGCCCTGGAAGGGATATAACTATGAGGACGCCATCGTGCTCAACGAGCGCGTGGTGCGCGAGGATATCCTCACCTCAGTCCATGTCGACGACTTCACCCTCGAGGTGCGTGAGACCAAGCGTGGCATGGAGGAACTCACCTCTGACATCCCCAACGTCAGCGAGGATGCCACCAAAGACCTCGACGAGCGCGGTATCGTGCGTGTCGGCGCCCACATCATCCCCGGCGACATCATGATCGGTAAGATCACCCCCAAGGGCGAGAGCGATCCCACCCCCGAGGAGAAGCTTCTGCGCGCCATCTTCGGCGACAAGGCCGGCGATGTCAAGGATGCCTCCCTCAAGGCCACTCCCTCGCTCAAGGGTGTTGTCATCGGCACTCATCTCTATCAGAAAGCCGAGAAGAAGAAGACCAAGAAGGCCACTTCGGCTGTCCTCCCCAAACTCGACGAAGAGTATGAGGAGCGTCAGGACGAGCTCAAGAAGCTCCTCGTCTCCAAGCTCATGACTCTCACCGAGGGCAAGACCTCCCAGGGAGTCAAAGACTTCCTCGGCAGCGAGATAATCCCCAAGGGAGAGAAGTTTGTAGCTTCAACCCTCAAGGAGATCAACTACGACACCATCAACCTCTCGAAGTGGACTTCCGACGCTCATAAGAACGATCTCATCCGCGCCACTATCGTCAACTATCTGCGCAAGAGCAAAGAGATCGAGGCTGCCCACCGCCGCAAGAAATATGACCTCTCGATCGGCGACGATCTGCCCTCGGGCATCATGAAGCTCGCCAAGGTTTATGTGGCCAAGAAGCGTAAGATCTCTGTCGGCGACAAGATGGCCGGTCGTCACGGTAACAAGGGTATCGTCTCGCGCATCGTGCGCCAGGAGGATATGCCCTTCCTTGCCGACGGTACTCCTGTCGACATCGTCCTCAACCCTCTGGGTGTGCCTTCGCGTATGAACCTCGGTCAGATCTTCGAGACTGTGCTCGGATGGGCCGGCCGTGAGCTCGGCGAGAAGTTTGCAACTCCCATCTTTGACGGCGCCACCCTTGAGGATCTCAACGAGTGGACCGACAAGGCCGGTATCCCCCGCTACGGCAAATGCTACCTCTACGACGGCGGCACCGGCGAACGCTTCGACCAGCCGGCTACCGTAGGTGTCATCTACATGCTTAAGCTCGGACACATGGTAGAGGACAAGATGCACGCCCGTTCCATCGGCCCTTACTCGCTCATCACCCAGCAGCCTCTCGGCGGTAAAGCCCAGTTTGGTGGTCAGCGCTTCGGAGAGATGGAGGTCTGGGCGCTCGAAGCCTTCGGCGCCTCCCACATCCTTCAGGAGATCATCACCGTCAAGTCCGACGATGTCACAGGTCGTTCCAAGACCTATGAGGCTATCGTCAAGGGCGAGCCTATGCCGCCTGCCGGTATCCCCGAGTCGCTCAACGTGCTCCTCCACGAGCTCCGCGGCCTGGGTCTCAGCATCAACCTGGAAAACTAATTTTGCACACATCCACCATATTTCTATATAATGGCTTTTAGAAAAGACAACAAACAGAAAACCAGCTTCTCCAAGATCACCATCGGCCTCGCTTCGCCCGAAGAGATCCTCGAGAAGTCGAGCGGTGAAGTGCTCAAGCCCGAGACTATCAACTATCGCACTTACAAACCCGAGCGCGACGGTCTCTTCTGCGAGAGTATCTTCGGTCCCGTCAAGGACTACGAGTGCCATTGCGGTAAGTACAAGCGCATCCGCTACAAAGGCATCACTTGCGACCGCTGTAAGGTGGAAGTCACCGAGAAAAAAGTGCGTCGCGAGCGCATGGGCCACATCAAGCTCGTCGTTCCCGTGGCTCACATCTGGTATTTCCGCTCTCTCCCCAACAAGATCGGCTATCTGCTGGGTCTTCCCTCCAAGAAGCTCGACGCCGTAGTCTACTATGAGCGCTACGTCGTCATCAATCCCGGAGTCGCTGCCGACCTTATCCCCGACAAACCCGTGGCCAAGCTCGACCTCCTCACCGAGGAGGAGTATTTCAACATCGTCGACCGTCTGCCCGCCGACAATCAGTTCCTTGACGACAACGACCCCAACAAGTTCGTTGCCAAGATGGGAGCCGAGGCCCTCTATGACCTCCTGTGTGAGCTCAATCTCGACGATCTCTCCTACTCGCTCCGCGACATGGCCAACTCCGAGGGCTCTCAGCAGCGCAAGACCGAGGCTCTCAAGCGCCTCCAGGTAGTGGAGTCGTTCCGCGCCTCGCGCGACCGCAACCGACCCGAGTGGATGATTCTCCAGGCCGTGCCTGTGATCCCCCCCGAGCTTCGTCCTCTCGTTCCCCTCGACGGCGGCCGTTTCGCCACCTCCGACCTCAACGACCTCTACCGTCGTGTCATCATCCGTAACAACCGTCTCAAGCGTCTTATCGAGATCAAGGCTCCCGAGGTGATCCTCCGCAACGAGAAGCGCATGCTTCAGGAGGCCGTCGACTCTCTGCTCGACAACTCGCGTAAATCGTCGGCCGTGAAGACCGAGGCCAACCGTCCTCTCAAGTCGCTCTCCGACTCCCTCAAGGGTAAGCAGGGCCGCTTCCGTCAGAACCTCCTCGGTAAACGTGTCGACTACTCGGCCCGTTCGGTAATCGTCGTAGGCCCCGAGCTCAAGATGCACGAGTGTGGTATCCCCAAGAACATGGCCGCCGAGCTCTACAAGCCCTTCGTGATCCGCAAGCTCATCGAGCGCGGCATCGTCAAGACCGTCAAGAGCGCCAAGAAGATCGTCGACCGCAAGGAGCCCGTCGTCTGGGACATCCTCGAGTATGTGATGAAAGGTCACCCCGTCCTGCTCAACCGTGCCCCGACGCTCCACCGTCTCGGTATCCAGGCTTTCCAGCCCAAGATGATCGAGGGTAAAGCCATCCAGCTCCACCCCCTGGCATGTACCGCCTTCAACGCCGACTTCGACGGTGACCAGATGGCCGTTCACCTCCCTCTGGGCAACGAGGCTATCCTCGAGGCTCAGCTGCTCATGCTCGGCTCCCACAACATCCTCAACCCCGCCAACGGCGCGCCTATCACCGTGCCCTCCCAGGACATGGTGCTCGGTCTCTACTATATCACCAAGCTCCGCAAGGGCGACAAGGGCGAAGGCCTGAAGTTCTATGGCCCCGAAGAGGCCCAGATCGCCTATAACGAGGGTCGTGTCTCCCTCCATGCCCCTGTCTCGATCGTAGTCGACGATATCGACGAGAACGGCAAACCCATACGTCACCTTGTCGAGAACACCTCGGTGGGTCGCGTGCTGGTCAACCAGTATGTGCCCAAGGAGATCGGCTACGTCAACGAGATCCTCTCCAAGAAATCGCTTCGCACCATCATCTCCCGTGTCATCAAGCACTGCGGTATCCCCCGTTCGGCTCAGTTCCTTGACGACATCAAGAACCTCGGTTACTACATGGCCTTCAAGGGCGGACTGTCGTTCAACCTCGGCGACGTGCTCATCCCCGCCGAGAAGGAAGAATATGTACGCGAGGGTTACGAGCAGGTCAATGAAGTCCTCAACAACTACTCGATGGGCTTCATCACCAACAACGAGCGTTACAACCAGATCATCGACATCTGGACACACGTCAACTCCCGTCTGGCCAACACCCTCATGAAGCAGATCTCCGAAGACCAGCAGGGCTTCAACCCCGTCTATATGATGCTCGACTCGGGTGCCCGTGGTTCCAAGGACCAGATCCGTCAGCTCTCAGGTATGCGTGGTCTTATGGCCAAACCCCAGAAGAGCGGTGCAGAAGGTGGTCAGATCATCGAGAACCCCATTCTTGCAAACTTCAAGGAGGGCCTCTCGGTGCTCGAGTACTTCATCTCTACCCACGGTGCCCGTAAGGGTCTTGCCGATACCGCGCTCAAGACAGCCGACGCCGGTTACCTCACCCGCCGTCTGGTCGACGTAGCCCACGACGTTATCATCAACGAGGAAGACTGCGGTACTCTCCGCGGCCTCGTGTGCACCGAGATCAAGAACAACGACGAGGTGGTTGCCTCGCTCGGCGAGCGCATCCTCGGCCGCGTCAGCGTCCATGACATCATCGATCCCACCAACGGCGAGATCATCGTCGAGGCCGGTCAGGAGATCAACGACGCCGCCGCCGACCGCATCTCCGCTTCTCCCATCGAGAGTGTCGAGATACGTTCGGTGCTCACCTGCGAGAGCAAGAAGGGTGTCTGCGCCAAGTGCTACGGACGCAACCTTGCCACCCACCGCATGGTGCAGATGGGCGAGGCTGTCGGCGTGATCGCTGCCCAGTCGATCGGCGAGCCCGGTACTCAGCTTACACTCCGTACATTCCACGTCGGTGGTGTGGCCTCCAATATCGCCGCCGTCAACTCTCACACCTCCCGCTATGACGGTATCCTCGAAATCGACGAGCTGCGCACAGTGCGCACCGACGAGGTCGATGCCAAGGGTCGCAATGTAGAGGTAGTGATAGGTCGTCTTGCCGAAATGCGCATCATAGATCCCAAGACCCGCATGATGCTCACTAACGCCAATATCCCCTACGGTGCCAAGCTCTACTTCGACAACAATTCTGCTGTCAGCAAGGGCGACGTGATCTGCGAGTGGGACCCCTTCAACGCTGTGATCGTCAGCGAAGTCGGTGGTAAGGTGCGCTACACCAACCTCGAAGAAAACGTCACCTACCGTGTCGAGGCCGACGAGCAGTCGGGTATCCGCGAGAAGATCATCATCGAGAGCAAGGAGCGTGGCAAAGTGCCCGAGGCCAATATTGTCGACGCTTCAGGCGAGATCATCAAGACCTACGCCCTCCCTGTGGGTGCCCACCTCATGGTCGAGGAGGATCAGGATGTCAAGCCCGGCGATATCTTCGTCAAGATCCCCCGAGCCACCTCAGGCGCCGGCGACATCACCGGTGGTCTTCCCCGAGTTACCGAGCTCTTCGAGGCCCGCAACCCCTCCAACCCTGCCATCGTTTCAGAAATCGACGGCGAGGTGCGCTTCGGCAAGGTCAAGCGTGGCAACCGCGAGATCTCCGTCACTTCCAAGCTCGGCGAGACCAAGAAATATCTCGTGCCCCTGTCCAAGCAGATCCTCGTTCAGGAAAACGACTATGTACGCGCCGGCACACCCCTCTCCGACGGTGCCATCACCCCTGCCGATATCCTCAACATCATGGGCCCGACAGCAGTCCAGGAGTATATCGTCAACGAGGTACAGGACGTGTACCGCATGCAGGGCGTGAAGATCAACGACAAGCACTTCGAGGTCATCGTGCGCCAGATGATGCGCAAGGTCAACATCCTCGACCCGGGCGACACCGGCTTCCTCGAGCAGCAGATCGTCGACAAGCGCGAGTTTATGGACGAGAACGACCGCATCTGGGGCAAGAAAGTTGTCATCGACGCCGGCGACAGCGAAAATGTCAAGAACGGTCAGATCATCACCGCCCGCAAGCTCCGCGACGAGAACTCTACTCTCAAGCGTCGTGACCTCCGTCCCATCGTCGTGCGCGATGCCCAGCCCGCTACCTCCGAGCAGATCCTCCAGGGTATCACCCGTGCCGCCCTGCAGACCTCGTCGTTTGTCTCGGCTGCCTCCTTCCAGGAGACCACCAAGGTGCTCAACGAGGCCGCCATCAACGGCAAGACCGACTACCTGCTCGGCATGAAGGAAAACGTTATCTGCGGTCACCTCATCCCCGCCGGTACCGGTCTCCGTTCCTACGACCGTCTGGTAGTCCACGGCAAGGAGGATTTTGATCCCGAGTCGCGCGCCGTGCGTGACGCCGAGAAGGTCGAAGACTCCATCGAGACAGTCGATGTCGAGACCGTGATGCCTTGATTGTCGTTTCACTGACATAACATCATAATTTGAGCCGCATGGCAGCGTTCCCTCAGGCGTGAGGGGACGTCACCATGCGGCTCTTTTTCTTTAATCAACCTCCAGTTTCAAATTTATGGACGACTTAGTAGTAGGTATGGGCGAAGTGTTGTGGGACGTACTCCCCGACGGTAGGAAGATCGGCGGCGCGCCGGCCAACTTTGCCTACCATGTGTCACAGTTTGGTCTGCCGGGCTGTGTGGTTAGTGCTGTCGGCAACGATCCTCTCGGCCGGGAAATCATAGATTATTTCACATCCAAAGATCTCAGATTTCTCCTCTCGGAGGTACCTTATCCCACGGGCACAGTGCAGGTCGAGATCGATGGAGCCGGCATCCCTCGTTATGAGATCTGTGAGAACGTGGCCTGGGATAATATCCCGTTCACTCCCGAGCTCGAGGAGCTGGCCCGTCACACACGAGCGGTGTGTTTCGGTTCGCTCGCCCAGCGCAGCGCAGTCTCGCGACAGACTGTCAACCGTTTTCTCGACTCCATGCCCCAACGGCCTGACTCACTCGTAGTCTTTGATATAAACTTGCGTCAGGCCTTCTATGACCTTGAGACCGTCAGCAATTCCATGAAGCGATGCAACGTCTTAAAGATCAATGACGAGGAACTCGAAACAGTAAGCCTCATGTTTGGGCTCGACGAGCCCGACGTCGAAGAACGTTGCCGACGTCTCCTTGCCGACTTTGAATTATCGATGCTGATACTGACATGTGGAGTTGACGGCAGTTATGTGTTCACCCCCGGCGAAGTTTCCTACCAGCCCACCCCCTCGGTGGAAGTAGCCGACACGGTAGGGGCCGGCGACTCTTTCACCGCAGCCTTCATCTCGGGAATACTCAAAGGCAAGACAGTTGCCGAGGCCCACAGGCTCGCCGCCCTGACATCGGCTTATGTGTGTACATGTCATGGAGCCATGCCACTCCTGCCAGACGACTACACTGCCTGACCTGAGCGGCCTCCACTTCGGGAAGTCTCTCTCTCCGTCCTTCCCGTGAGATATTGAACTGATATAAACTTATTACAAGTTTACAACTCGGGTCTGAATGGATATAATCTATCGGTTTTATCAGCCATCCTGAAGATCCATGGTGACTGATAAAACCGATTAATTTACCTCAAAACAAGCCGGAATAGGTTAATCACGTTATTATTTTAGTCCGGTTTTTACTTTCTGCGTCTAACTTAAAATCAGTTCACTGATTGTCAGACTTTGACCTTTACTATTGGATTTTATTTAGGTGAGGTGGGTATAATAAAAAAGCGAACCGATTTAGTCGATTCGCTTCTGTTGGTGGAGTATAGCGGACTCGAACCGCTCACCTCGACACTGCCAGTGTCGCGCTCTAGCCAGATGAGCTAATACCCCGTTTCTGTTTTGCGATGCAAAGTTAAGAGTTCTTTTTTGATTATGCAAGAGCTTTTGCAAAAAAAAGTTGCTATTTCTGAAATATTTTGGTGATCGCGAGCTTCAGATCCGCAAGCATGGCTGTGGCAGGGGTGATAAACGGCTTGACCTCGGGGTCGCTCAAGGGAGCGAACACGCTCAGCCGGCCCGGATGGCAGGCTATGCGCAGGGTGTCGTCGAGCTCCAGAGGCTCGCCGTCGAGGTGGGCCACGCCTGGAGCCGTGCGTTCGATAGTGAGATTATGGGTGCGGAAGGTCTGCACCAGCATATTGTGTTCGATATTACCCATGAGCATATCAAAACCTACCAGGGCGGTCGAGGGTGTGTTGCCGGCATGGACTATGGTGACGTCAAGCAGGCCGTCATCAATGGTGGCGCTTGGAGCGATATAGGCGTTGTTGCCATATTGGGAGGCGTTGCACACGGCTACGAGAAAAGCTCGCTCGGTGACTCTCTGTCCGTTGGCGGTGATGGTATAGAGCTCGGGACGATATTTGGCGTAGGTCTGGAAAGTGCTTTGCAGATAGGTGAGGGGGCCGCGTCGTTTCTTTTCGGCAAAGGCGGCCGAGACGGCGGCATCGAAACCTACGCCGCAGGTGCAGAAAAACTTGCGGCCATTGACCGTGGCATAGTCGATGGGGCGGCACGGACAGGTCGAGATGATGCGAAGCCCCTCGCGTATATCGATCGGTATCGACAGGTGGCGGGCCAGCCCGTTGCCCGAGCCACAGGGTATGATGCCGAGGGTCAGGGGGGTGTCACAGAGGGCGGCGGCTGTCTCGTTGACAGTGCCGTCGCCGCCGGCTGCCAGGACGGCCTCATAGCCTCGGTCGGCAGCCTCGGCAGCCAGTCGGGTGGCATCGCCGTGAGCGCGTGTATAAGTGGTCTCTATCTCCCAGCCGAGGGGCGAGAGTGTGTCTATCACCAGTCGGTCGAGCCCGTCTTTATTGGTGGTGCCCGAGATGGGATTGATGATGAGGCGTGCTTTCATTTATATGCGTGAGCTGTGAGGGGGATATAGGGCTTGAGTGAGATTGAGAAGATGACGGTCAGATAGTGACACGCAGAGTGGCCGATCCGAGCTTGAGCAGGTAGATGCCTCGCGCACTGATGCGCAACCGATGGGTGCCGGCCGGCAGAGTGTCCTGGCTGATGAGCTGTCCCAATATAGTGAACACCTTGACCTGGACGGCCGACGATGCCGTTATATATATGTATCCGTCATGAACCGCATGGGCTACCTGGACTGTCGGAGACTGGGCCTGGGCTCTGATTGACTCAGCCACCTGGGCGGGCACAGCTTCGGCTGTCTCCCAGCGGGGGGAAGCCGCCGAGAGAGTGAAAGCTGTCGCCAGGATCAGCGTCAGTATGAATAGCAGACGTCTCACAATTGGAAGTAGCTTGATGGATACTCGTGGCAAAATTACAAATTTTTTTGCAGGGATGCAAAATTGTGCGTATCTTTGCCCCCGATAAGATCGGGGCGTAGCGCAGTCCGGTAGCGCACCTGGTTTGGGACCAGGTGGTCGCAGGTTCGAATCCTGTCACCCCGACTCAATGATAAAGCCTGTATGTCACGTGAAGACATACAGGCTTTATCTGTTTTTTTACACCATGCGTGAACTCGGTGTCATCGTAAAAAGAACATTATATAGCTTCAGTTCAGGGATGTGAGGTGGCTCGGGAAAATGAGTAGTTGCAGATACCGCCGTCAGAAGTATCGGCATAATACTCAATTCTATACTCATATCGGCCCTTTTTTATCTTAGGTTGATCGGGAAGCAGGATTCTGAATGTTTTTGTAGTGCCGTTACGACACACTATTTCTTCGGGGTTAATGCGCCCGTTGACAATTGTTGTCAATGGCAGATTATCCTTGGCTCTTTCCTCGATGGTCTCAGGCTCGGGATAGTAATTGATTCCATCAACGATAACTGATAGACGGTGTACCAGGAAGGTGTCGCCGCCGTTTTTTGGCGAAACTGTGCCTGTGAGCTCCGAGGCAACATAATCGAGAGAGACATTCCTGTAGTTTTGTATCATTCCGAGCGATTCTATTTTTCCTGATGACTCGAGGATGGAATCAGCATTTGCAACGGTGGGCGAAGTCTCCCCCTCGGCACAGCCTTCAGCCTTGGCGTAGCTGAAGACAGATATTATAATGATAGCAAAGATGAATGAAAACCGTTTCATAAAACTCAGTATTTTTTATAAGTTACTCTTAAGAATTAAACGTCAATATGTTTTTTATCAGTAACATTAAAGTGATTTCACAAAAATAATGATAATATTTAATGGAAGTGTCATTTATGGTTGAAAAATACACTTGAGATAGGCGATTATTTTTCAATTGATATGATTAAAGTGGGGGATTATATTCTCCGGAGTTAAAAAGATAGATCAAAAAATACATAGTTCGGAAAATATAAATACCGGGAATGTTATAAATTTTTCGCTAAGATCTAACGATATGGGCCCTCCACAGAGCCGGATAGATTTTTGATGGCGGGAGAGTAGGGGACGGGGCGAGAGGAGTGGCCAAAATACGGGACGGTGTTGCGTGGAGTCGTAAAAATTAGTAACTTTGCCCCATACGTATCAAGAAAATATTTATGCAGGAAAAAATCATCATTCTCGACTTTGGCTCCCAGACCACACAGCTCATCGGACGCCGTGTGCGTGAACTTGGCGAGTATTGCGAGATCGTTCCCTACAACAAGTTTCCCTACGATGATCCCTCGGTCATCGGCGTGATTCTCTCGGGCTCCCCTTTCTCGGTCTATGACGAGAAAGCGTTCCGGGCCGAGCTCTCGCGTCTGCGCGGCCATCTGCCCGTGCTCGGTATCTGCTATGGAGCCCAGTTCATAGCCTATACCTCGGGTGGCAGTGTTGAGCCGGCCCCCTCGCGAGAGTATGGACGTGCCCACCTCTCGACCATCGACTCGGCCGATCCCCTGATGAAGGAGATCCCCGTAGGGTCGCAGGTGTGGATGAGCCACGGCGACACTATCACCTCGATCCCCGAGAATTTCCACACAATCGCCTCGACCGACAAGGTTGCCATCGCCGCCTATAAGGTCGACGGAGAGCCTACCTGGGGAGTGCAGTTCCACCCCGAGGTCTACCACTCGGAGTGTGGCACACAGTTGCTCCGCAACTTCGTGGTAGACATCTGTGGCGGCAAGCGCGACTGGACAGCCGAGTCGTTTATCGAGTCGACAGTCAAGGCTCTGCGCGAGCAGCTTGGCGACGACAAGGTCGTGCTCGGCCTCAGCGGTGGCGTCGACTCCTCGGTAGCCGCCGTGCTTCTCAACCGCGCCATCGGCAAGAATCTCACCTGTATCTTTGTCGACCACGGCATGTTGCGCAAGGATGAGTTCCGCAATGTGCTCCACGACTACGAGTGTCTCGGCCTCAATGTGATCGGAGTCGATGCCTCCGAGAAGTTCTTCAGCGAACTTGCCGGAGTCACCGAGCCCGAGCGCAAACGCAAGATCATCGGCAAAGGCTTCATCGATGTCTTCGACGAAGAAGCCCACAAGATCAAGGATGTCAAATGGCTCGCCCAGGGCACTATCTACCCCGACTGCATAGAGTCGCTCTCTATCACCGGCACCACCATCAAGAGCCACCACAATGTGGGCGGTCTCCCCGAGAAGATGAACCTCAAGCTCTGCGAGCCTCTGCGTCTGCTCTTCAAGGACGAAGTGCGTTCGGTGGGTCGTCAGCTCGGCATGCCTGAACACCTGATCAAGCGCCACCCCTTCCCCGGCCCCGGACTGGCTGTGCGCATCCTCGGCGACATCACCCCCGAGAAAGTGCGCATCCTTCAGGAAGCCGACGACATCTTCATACAGGGTCTGCGCGACTGGGATCTCTATGACAAAGTCTGGCAGGCCGGCGCCATTCTGCTCCCCGTTCAGAGCGTAGGCGTGATGGGCGACGAGCGCACCTACGAGCGAGCCATCGCCCTGCGTGCAGTCACCTCTACCGACGCCATGACAGCCGACTGGGCCCATCTCCCCTACGACTTCATGGCCAAGGTGAGCAACGACATCATCAACAAGGTCAGAGGCGTCAACCGCGTCTGCTACGACATCTCCTCCAAGCCACCGGCAACAATCGAGTGGGAGTGACGTAAAGAGTGCTCAATACATTCGATTAACTATAAAAACAGTCGTTTAAATTCATAATAACAGGAATTTAAACGACTGTTATTAATCTACCTCTCATTGGCTGTGTCAAATTGATTACCTTCTGATTTTCCCAATTTTATATTGCAAATCTAAGTATATGGCGAAAAAGAATCAGTCTAAAAGACTTACAAGACAACATAAAGACTCTCATGGAGTCATCGGTATATTTGGGAAAGAGGCAAAACAGCACGACATCACAGTCGGACAGGTGTCTCAATCAGTTCTTACTCAACTGACAATTGATTTTCCTACATTATCATTCAGATATAGAGACAGCATACGCAAGGAAGAAATAAATCTGGCACTGCAGAAGGTTGATAAAGAGTTAGGGCAAACACTATTTGTGCCTAATTCCAGTATAATTCCCGATGGAGGCATAATAGAGGTAAAGGATGACTATGATGAATGGCGCGTTGTACTCGTTTCAGAAGCAAAACATCAAGGTAAAGATATTGAAAACATACTGGCAGGAAAATTGGTCGGAAAAAATAATGACCAGGATTTGATGGCTGCTGGTAATGCTATTGAGAGATCTCACAAAAACATTTCGGAAATAGCTAATTTTATGTTGGGAGAGTCACACTTCCCGTATGTTCTTTTTCTTGAGGGCTCTAATTTCCTGACGGAGACAATCAGCATTACCCGTCCCGACGGGCGAGTGGTTGTCCTTGAATATAATTCCGGAATGCTCAATAGATTAGATCGACTGACGGCCGCTAATTATGGATTGCCTATAAATACAAATTTATGCAAAAATAGATTTGTTCGACATCGAGATAAGACCATAATGCTGCAAGCAGCCTCTATTTATACGCAAGGAAAGGGAGAGCGATGGTCGTCGGAACACATGTTTAGTATTATGATGGAAATTGCCAGAACATCGATGCAGGTTTTATTTAGCGATTTGTTTTATCAGCTTCAGAATAAGTAAGGATACTTTTATGGCACGTAAGGCAACAAATATGACTTTGCACAAGGCGAAGAGTTCCAAAAGTGATGAGTTCTACACATTGCTTGAAGATATTGAGCGTGAGCTGGAGTTCTATAAGGATTGTTTTCGCGATAAAACAGTTTATTGCAACTGCGATAATCCAATGGAGAGTAATTTTTTCAAATATTTCTTCAATAATTTCGAGTCGTTAGGATTAAAGAAACTTATCTCTTCCTACTATGTTCCCAATGCACAGACACTTTTTGACGAGTCTGTGTCTGAGCATGGTGGTTATGTTGAATGTACTTCAGACGATCTCAACACCGATATTGCTGATTTGCCATGCAGGCCGTTCAGTGGTGACGGTGATTTCAGAAGTCAGGAATGTGTCACATTGTTGAAGCAGGCCGATATAATTGTAACCAATCCGCCTTTCTCGCTTTTTAGGGAACATATCTCACAGATAGCCCGCTACAATAAAGACTTTCTGATTATCGGAAATATTAATGCTATTACATATCAGGAGGTTTTTCATTTGATTCAATCAAACAAGGCATGGCTGGGTGTACATCTCGGGAGAGGTATTTCAGGCTTTAAGGTACCCGATCATTATGAGATGTATGGAACAGAAACATATATAGCCGATAATGGAGATCGGATTATTTCTCCGAATAATTGTCTCTGGCTAACAAATCTTGATGTTAAATCTCGACATAATCTATTGAAACTTACAAAAGTCTATAATGGCAATGAGGGCCTTTATCCCAAGTTTGACAATTTTAATGGAATTAATGTCAATAAGACTCAGGATATTCCGATGGATTATGACGGAGTCATAGGTGTGCCTATAACTTTTCTGCATAAATACAATCCATCACAGTTTGAGATCATTAGATTTAGAAAAGGTGATGATGGCAAAGATCTCTCGATCAATGGCAAATGCCCTTATTTCAGGATTTTGATAAAGAATAAACAGCCGATCAAAGATTCTGCTATCAGTTCGTCGTTATTCGCGTGATGCTTTAGTCTGTCATGTTGAGAGGGAGGGCAAACATCTCTCGCGGTGGGGTGTTATACCCTTTGGAGGACTTGCCTTTTGTTGAGGTCTTGTTTCTGCCTTACAGATATATATAACTAAACTATAATATATGATAGAATTAAACGAACTACACTCTCCGGCCGATATCAAGGGGCTGGATAACCGGGAGCTTGAGCAGCTCAGCGATAAACTCAGGGAGGCGCTCCTGAAGAAACTTTCGGCCCACGGCGGTCATGTCGGCCCTAATCTGGGTGTCGTCGAGGCTACGGTGGCTCTCCACTATGTGTTTAACGCCCCCGAAGATCAGATGGTGTTTGATGTCTCCCATCAGAGCTATGTCCACAAGATGCTCACCGGCCGCATCGGGGCCTTTATCGATCCCGCGCGCTATGATGAGGTGACAGGCTATACATCGCCCGGCGAGAGCGATTATGACCTCTTTGAGATAGGCCACACCTCCACTTCGATCTCTCTTGCCACAGGTCTGGCCAAGGCCCGCGACATGAAGGGGGGCCATCAGAATGTCATAGCTTTTATCGGCGACGCCTCGCTCGGCGGAGGCATGGCGCTCGAGGGTCTCGACTATGCTCCCACTCTCGGATCCAATATAATTATTGTGGTCAATGATAACCAGATGTCGATAGCCGAAAATCACGGAGCGCTCTACGGTCACCTCGCACGTTTGCGCGAGACCGACGGCCAGGCGCCCGACAATATCTTCAAGGCTCTCGGCTATGAGTATGTCTACGTCAAGGAGGGCAACGACATAGAGCGGTTGATCGACGCTTTCAGCAAAGTCAAGGATGCCGACCACGCCGTGGTGGTACACATCAACACCATGAAAGGTCAGGGCCTCCCGGTGGCCGAGGTCAACAAGGAGAACTTCCACTTCGCGGGCCCGTTTGACCTCAAGACCGGTGCGCCCCTTCATGGAGGAAGTTCCGAGAGCTATACCGATATGTTTGCCGAGCGCATGCTTGCCCATATCGAAGATAACAGCGAGGTAGCTGTGCTGACCGCCGGCACTCCCGGCGCCTTCGGCTTCAGCGAGTCGCGTCGTCTCAGAGCCGGTAAACAATTCATCGATGTCGGCATCGCCGAGCAGGACTGTGTCACCATGGCCGCCGGTCTTGCCAAGGGAGGCACACGTCCCGTGATGGGTGTCGTGGCAACCTTCTTCCAGCGAGCCTACGATCAGCTCAGCCACGATGTCGGTATCAACAATCTGCCGGCGGTGTTTGTGGAGTTCTATCCCGGCATGTTCGGCATGAACGATGTCACTCATCTTGGCTTCTTCGATGTGGCCATGGTCTCCAATATCCCCAATATCGTGATGCTCTCGGCCACCAACGCCGAGGAGTATCAGGCCATGATAGATATGGCCGTCGCCCAGACCTCCCATCCTATTGTCATCAGGACTCCCGGCGGGGCAGTGCGTCACAGCGACCGTCCCGTCGACACTGACTTCTTCCGCTACGAGGTGGTCGAGCGCGGCGAGGAGATCGCTGTCATAGCCGAGGGCGCGATGTTTGCACGTGCCTCCGAGGCTGTCGACTTGCTCAGGAAACAGGGCCTGAAGCCTACGTTGATCAATCCGCGCATACTCTCGTCGGTCGACAAGAAGTGTCTTGACTCGCTGGCCGGTTACCGCCATGTAGTGACTGTCGAGGATGGTATCGTCGACGGCGGTTTCGGACAGAAGGTCGCCGCCTATCTCTCTCCCCGCGGTGTCAAAGTCACCTGTCTGGGACTTGCCAAAGAGTTTATCGACCGTTTCGATGTCAAGGAGCTCATGGAGGCAAACGGCCTGACGCCCGAGGCAATCGCCGCGACCGCCTGCAAGTAAACGGTTGTCTAAAACCGAGAATAGATAAAAGAACGTGTGTTGATGCCCGTCGGGTGATCAACACACGTTCTTTTGTTTGTCTTGTTGTTGTGGAATATTATCCTTGTTGCTATTAACTAAAATTAACAATCGGAGGGGGTAATTGTGAAAAAATATTTACCTTTGTGGCGCTAAGAAATTCAATAACTATTTAATTCCTTTAATCTCTAAATCATTACATCTATGAAAAAGTTATTCGCATGTCTTTGCGGACTGGCACTGTCACTCTCAGCGTTTGCACAGAAAGGTGAGTCGGCCGTAGGTCTGAGTCTCGGAGCAGCCCCCGTCATGGAGAGCGGCGTCAAAGCTACCAACTTCGGTCTGTCGGCTCGCTATCAGTATGGTATCACTGATGCTCTGCGCGGTGAGGCTATCCTGGGCTATGATTTCAAGGACAAGGGTAAAAGCCTTTTTACTGTCGGTGTCAATGCTCACTATCTTTTCAGCGTAGGCGAGAAACTCAAGGTTTATCCTATCGTAGGTATAGGTTTTGCAAAGTTGAAAGGTGTCGCCAATCCTAATGTAGACTTTGATGAGGTGGAGCATGATAAAGCTCCTGACCATTATCATGGTGATGAATGTTATGATATGGTTTCATCAGGTTCTTCCGGCAAATTTTATTATAATGTAGGTGCGGGTGTGCAGTATCCTCTGACCGACCGTCTGGCAGCCAATCTCGAGGTTAAGTATCAGGGTATCGATCACTTCAACCGTCTCCCCATCTCGATAGGTGTAACCTACAAGTTCTAAAAAGATGCTTAAGAAACTCTCGATCTTCGCTTTCCTCTTCGCCACTCTGATCGGTTTCAGCAGCTGTGGTGGCGATGATGATGATACTCTTTCGGGTTCATCCGGCGGTACATCCTCTTTTACTATAAATGGGAAGAAGACAGGTGAAATTCTTTATACCTTGTGTGAAAAAGGTCTTTATAATTCTGTAATTTTAGAGGCTCATTTCAGTTATGATGACGACATGATGTCGTTTAATCTTTCCCTGCCTTTTAACTCCATCTCGGCTCTACAAAAGGATCTGGATATAACCGATGATATAAATATAACACGTTTTTATCCCAAGAATGGTGCTTTTATAGGTCATAAGTCTTACGAGTATATTGATGGATCGGCTGTTGTAAAGTCGGTATCATCAAAAGAGGTAGTTGTAAAATATAGTAATTTTAGATTCCTCCGCGAGTTAGGGGATGAAGAAGATACTTTTACGATTAACGGTACTATTTCCTATACGATCAATGAAGTTGACTAATTGTTAACTAATCGGAGTTATGATAAACTGCGCCATAATCAAGAGGATTATGGCGCAGTTTCTTTAGTATTGTAAAGGGATGAATCCTGAGAGCAGTCAGTATTTGAAGTCTATGCCGCTGCGGAGGTCGGTGGAGGAGGAGCCGATGAGGAGGCGGTATTTGCCGGGGTCGGCGCGCCAGGCAGAGGTGTCGGGGTCGTAGTAGCGGAGCATGTCGGGGGTGACTGTGAAGTGTACTACTTTGGTCTGGCCGGGTGCAAGAGAGATTTTTTCAAAGGCTTTGAGCTCTTTGGCGGGGCGTGTCAGGCGCGGAGAAAGCTCGCTGACGTAGAGCTGCACTGTCTCCTTGCCGGCTTGTTTACCCACGTTTGATACGGGGATGCTGAGGGTTAGCGATCCGTCGGGGCTGAGGGTGGGGGAGGAGAGGGTGGGTTTGCCATAGTCAAAGGTGGTGTAGCTCAGACCGTGACCGAAGGGGTAGAGGGCAGGAATCTTCTTGGTGTCGTGCCAGCGGTAGCCCACGAGGATGTCTTCGAGATACTCCTGACGTATCGAGTCGCCCGGATAGGAGATGGTGCCGAAGTGATGGGCTCCGTTGTCCTCGAGTTTCACAGGGATAGAGAAGGGGAGTTTGCCCGAGGGATTGACCTTGCCCGAGATCACCGAGGCGATGGATTTGCCCGCCATGGAGCCGAGATACCATCCCTGCACGATAGCGGGAACCTTTGAAGCCCAGGGCATCTCGACGGCGTTGCCGCTCAGCAGCACTACCACAAGATTGGGGTTGACCTCGGCCAGGTCGTCGATGAGGCGGGGCTGACCAAAGGGGAGGGCATACTCCTCGCGGTCGCCGTTCTCGCAGTCCTGTCCGTGGTTTTTGTTGAGTCCGCCGACAAATATCACCAGGTCGGCCTCGCGGGCCATCTCCACAGCCCGCCGGCGCAGCGAGTCGGTCACGGCCGCACGTATTTTTTCTACTTTGCCATACATCGGTTTGCCCGATTTATAGCCCGGGGTATACTCTATCTTGTCGCCATAGAGGGCGCGCAGACCATCCAGAGGGGTGACTATGTCTTTGGGCTTAAGGTCTGAGGAACCGCCCCCCTCCATCAGGTTGCGTGTGGCGTTCTCGCCGACCACCAGAATACGGTCATACTTGGCGGCGTCGATGGGGAGCAGAGGGGTGGCTCCCTTCTTTTTCTTGCCCGGAGCATCGTTTTTGAGCAACACGACCGCCTCGTCGCCGATCGCCTCGGCTATCGCGTAATGTTCGGGCGAGGCTATCGATCCGTAGGGCTTGAGGCGACGGGCGGCTGTGCGGAAATTGAGGCGCAGCAGGCGTCTCACTTTGTCGTCGAGGCCCTCCATGGGCAGATCTCCTTTGAGCAGAAGCTCCTTGTAGGGGTTGGCGAGATAATATTGATCGGTGGTAAAGGCCGACTCGCTTGTCAGACCGTTGGTGTAGGTGCCCATCTCGAGATCAAGTCCGCAGAGGGCGGCCTCGCGGGTGTCGTGGGCGCCTCCCCAGTCGGTGATGACCACTCCGTCAAATCCCCATTCGTCTTTGAGTATCTTGTTTAGCAGCAGGTCGTTGTGGCAGGCATGCTGACCGCGCACCTTGTTATAGGAGCCCATGATCGACCACGCTCCACCCTCCTTGACGGCTTTCTCGAAGGCCGGGAGATAGATCTCGCGCAGGGCCCGGTCGCTGAGCTGCACGTCGATGTGGCCGCGCCAGACTTCCTGATTGTTGAGGGCATAGTGTTTCACACAGGCAGCCACGCCGTTGCGCTGCATGCCTCTGATATAGGGCACCACCATCTCGCCTGCCAGACAGGGATCCTCACCCATATACTCGAAGTTGCGTCCGTTGAGGGGTGTGCGATAGATATTGACACCCGGGCCGAGCATCACATCTTTCTCGCGGTAGAGGGCCTCCTCGGCCAGTGCCTGGCCATAGAGCTCGGAGAGGTCGCGGTTCCAGGTTGCTGCCAGGGCGGTGAGGGCGGGAAATGCGGCGATGGAGTCGTTGGTGCGCTTGGAGTAGCCCCAGTCGTTCCAGTTGATCTCGGCTCTGACGCCGTGAGGGCCGTCGCTCATCCAGAGGTCGGGTATGCCGAGGCGCGGCACACCGGCCGAGGCAAATTTACCCTCGGCGTGAAGCATGGCCACCTTCTCGTCGAGGGTCATGCGCGAGAGAGCGTCTTCGACCCGCTCCTCGAGGGGGCGCGATTCGTCTTGATAGATGGGTGTCTGGCCATGCAAGGCTGCGGCCGTCAGAACTATCGTGGCTGACAGCAGGATAGATCGGTTCATTGGTCGGTTGAATGGGAAATGTGAGAGTGGTTTATGTGTGGTATAATATAGTAGGTCGGAGATCGGGACTCAGAGCTTCACTTTTCTGGACGAGCCGTCATAGTCGACCATGACACCCTGTTGTCCGGGAGTGTAACCGCGGGGAGTGTCGCGCGAGACCTTGATGATGTTGAAGCGGCGCTTGGCCAGCATCCCCTGATACTCGCCACGGCGCTTGCCGATGGTCAGGGTGGAGGTTTTCTCGTCCCAACTGAGGGGGATGGTCGAGTAGAGGCCGCGCTCGTAGTTGTAGTTGGTCTCCTCGTCCTCATAGAGCGTGAAGCTGCCGTCGGCTCCGGCATAGACATAGAGGTCTATGAGCTCAGGCTGTTTCTCGGAGCTCCATTGCATCTCGGGCCCCATGGGCAGGATCGCACCCGAGCGGGCATAGAGAGGTATACGCTCGTAAGGCGCATCGACCTCGAGCGTGGCTCCGCCCCCGACGGCAGCGCCGGTATAGAAATCATACCACACCGCCCCCTCGGGGAAATAGACCTCTCGCGAAGTGGCTCCATATCTGTAGACGGGAGCTACCAGCAGGGCCGGGCCAAACATATACTCGTCGCCGATGTCGCGCGTGGCCTTGTCGGCGGTGAAGTCCATGACTATCGGGCGCATGATGGTGTAATCGTCGAAATGCACCATTGCGGCGAGCGAATAGAGATAGGGCATCATGGCATAGCGCAACCGGGTGTAGTAGACCACCGAACGGTAGGCGGGATGCTCTTCGGGTGCTATATTGAATATCTCGCGATAGGGCCACTGGCCGTGGGCGCGATACAGAGGCGAGAAAGCGCCAAACTGATACCAGCGCGTGTTGAGCTCTCTCCATTCCTTCATGTCGGGGGTCTCCTCGCCGGTCTTGGCAGCCTTCTTGGCGGCGGCGACATAGCGGTCTTCGACACAGAAACCGCCGATGTCCTGACTCCAGTAGGGCACGCCCGAGGCCGCGAAGTTCAGTCCGGCCGAGATCTGGGCTTTCATGTCCTCCCAGCGCGTGGCTATGTCGCCGCTCCAGGTGGCGGTGGAGTAGCGTTGCTGACCGGCGAAGCCCGAGCGGGTCAGCAGAAACACTCGCTTGTTGTCGCCGGTGGCGCGCTGGCCGTCATAGATGGCCTCGGCGTTCATCAGGCCATAGGCATTGAAATATTTGGTCGAGGGGCCCAGGGCGGTGGGCGTGATGAGGTCTTTGCGATACTGTATGTCGGTGCAGTCGCGTATATTTGGCTCGGAGGCATCCATCCACCAGGCGTCGATGCCCAGAGGATAGTAATGGTCTTGCATCTGATGCCAGAAGAGTTTGCGGGCCTCGGGATGATAGGCGTCATAGAACGAGCCCAGATAGCCGGGGCCTACCCAGTCGCGTATGCTGTCCTGCACGGGCAGGCGATACATCCACCCGTTGCGGTCAAACTCCTTGTAGTGGTCGGTGGTGACATAAAACTTGGGCCACACCGAGATCATCACCCGTCCGTTGAGGGCATGGATCGAGTCGACCATCCCCTTGGGGTCGGGGAAGCGCTTGCGGTCAAACTCGTGGCTGCCCCATGAGTCCTGCTCCCAGTGGAGCCAGTCGATCACGATATTGTCGATCGGTATTTCGCGGCGCCGAAACTCGGCCAGGGTCGAGAGCACTTCTTTCTGAGTGTTGTATTTCTCGCGGCTCTGCCAGAAGCCCATCACCCATTTGGCCATAATCGGGGCTTTGCCGGTGAGTGTGCGGTAGCCGCTGATGACATCGTCCATGTCGGAGCCATAGATGAAGTAATAGTCGATCTCGCTCTGCATCTCGCCCCACCAGCTCAGGTTCATCTCCTCCCGGTGAGAGCGGGGAGAGTAGGCCCTGAGGCCACAGTAGGCCACTGAGCCGTTGGGCACCCAGTCGATGCTCAGAGGCACTCGCTCGCCGGCTTTGAGCTCTACGGAAAATTTGTAGGCGTTGGGGTTCCAGGAGGTTCTCCAGCGTTGAGGCACCACCTCCTTGCCGCCGATATTGACGGTGATATAGCCCGAGTAATAGAGTATGAATTTATAAGTGCCCGTCTCAGGGGCTTCGATCTCACCCTCGTAGGCCACATGGCTGCCCGAGTAGTTGAACTCGCGCGGCAGATTGACCACATGGCTCAGATCGCCGCGTATGAGGTGCTCGAAATAGATACTGTCTTCCCTCTGCACTATCTGAGGCTCTGAAGCCCCCTTGGGGGTGTAGCTGCCGGTGAGAGCTCCCTTCTTGCCCTCCTTGTCATAGAGACGGAACACTTTGCCCAGCTGGCTGTAGGGTTTGGGATTGCCCCAGCGACACAGCGAGTAGCTGTCCCAGAGGATGCCGTAGTTGCCGGTCGACACCACGAAGGGCACCGACACCTTGGTGTTGTACTGAAAGAGTTCTTCGTCCTTACCTTTATAGTTGAACTCGTCGCTCTGATGCTGACCGAGTCCATAAATCCCCTCCTCATCGTCTGGCGACTCGAAGACCTGGCGCACTGTGTAGCCTTTGGTTCCCTCTACCTCGATAGGGGTGAACTCGCGTCCCCCCTCGGCCTCCGAGAGCACGGGGCGCCCCTTGGAGTCGTAGAACTTCACGTCGCCCGTGGTCAGCGACACTGTGGCTCTGATCTGAGAAGTGACCACCGACACTGTCGAGTCGGTCTTCTCGGTCTTGAACTTGGGGGTGGCCTCCTGTTTCACTGTCACGAGGCTCTGCTCCTCAGGCCACTCCCGGTCGGGGGTAGCCTCCACCCTGATGATTTTGTCGGTCACTACCGTCAGTCTCACTTGCCTGACTTCGCCGGGCTCCGGGTGCTCGAGGGTCACTGTGACCGAGCGGCCGCTGCGGCTGACGGCGGCTGAGACAGCCGGTGACGACATCAGGACGACAGCGAGTGTCAGCAACGAGGCTATGATATGAGGTGTTTTCATGGATAGGATAAAGGTTGGTTTCCTACAAAAGTACAAATTATTCGGCTAACTGCATAGCACCACTGACGAGCTTAGGCCGAGAAGTAACATCTATCAGACCTAACCGCCTCGTTCCGACGGGTCAGGGAGGGAATTGCGGTAGTCTGACGGCACCACTCCATACTCCTCCCTGAAATAGCGGCTGAAGATACGTGGAGAGTTGAACCCCACTTTCGAGGCCACTTCGCCGATGCCGAGCTCTCCCTGCGAGAGCAGTTCGGCCCCCTGTCTGAGTCTCAACACTCTGATAAACTCTATCGGGGTGCGCCCGGTGGCCGAGCTGATTTTCTTGTAGAGATACACCCGGCTAATGCCCAGGTGGGAGCTCAGTTGCTCCACCGAGAGGTCTGCGCGCCCCAGGTTGTCGCAGATATACGCGGTGGCCCGCTCCAGAAGCTGACGGTCGGGCCCCGGGAGAGCGGCGGGATCAGAGCCAAGATCTCCACATCGGGGAGCCGGCGTAGCCTCGTCCTTTTCGGGGAGCTCCCCGCCGGTGCTGATCTCGGCTTCAGGCGGTAGTGGATGAGTCTCGGCCGGCGTGGCGGGTCGTCTCAGACGCTTGACCCACCGTCCCGGCGCGTCGCCCAGCCGGATCCCGAGGACGACTCCGGCGACAAACGCTATGATTATCGGTAATATTATCTCAGTCATAGAGAGTGCAAAATAAACAAAAAAGCAGCCTATATGCAAAAATAGTCGGCATATAGACGCAAAAAAAGGCCCGGCGGGACGCTGATACCACTGCCGGGCCATAGGGTGTGTGTAGATGGAATAGGCAACTTTTTGCCTTTCCGAGGTCTTTACGGCTAAAGACCTTAACTTATTCCGCCGTTCGGCGCTCTTCCGATCGTGTCGCCTCCACGCGGGGGAGGGGAGACACTTCCGGCGTCGCGGCACTTCGCGAGGCGGGACGCGGCGGAGTCTCCGGTGGTGAACGGGGAGTTGCTCCGCATAGCCCTTGGAGACTCTGCTCACGTGGGCTACCATGTTTTGAAAGCCTACGGGGAACGTTCACCGGCTCTCACTCTTGAGAGCCCCGCTCCTTTCGTGCTTTCATCTATACTAACGCGCTCCCCCCTCGGATGGTTCCCGGCCGTGGCGTTAAAATCAGTTAACCCATTTCACACCTATATTATATAGCGCTCCATAGCAGCGGATGTCTCATATTCGGTATTTGTGTTTAGTATCCTTGTCAGGTTTGTCCATAAGGTGTGTGGTTAATGTTTGATGGTATTTATTGATTAATAGTGAATGTGTATAAGTAAAATTGTGCAATTTGATTTTAAATATAATAATATATGGAGCTTTAGCGTTATAGGTTCACCCCCTTTTCAGGTGCGATCTCTGTCGATAGAAGTATTGCCGGCCCCCGAATGTGTAATAAATACACCTTACATGGTAGCAAAATGTCAAATTTTTGCTCATTATTTGACTTCGGTTGCATATTTCTGTGACATTTGTGTTAAAATTGGAGGAAAATCCAATTATTTTGTTTTTGTTTTTTGTTTTTTACATTTATTATCATTTACTTTGCAAAAGTTTCTTTGAAACTACATCTATGACTGATCTTGAAAAGAGTGAGGCCGTCATTTTCAATGACTTTTTAGTAACTACATATTTTAACCAATCAAAACCTGAAAACATGAGAAAAAAAGCACTGCGTATGCTGACGCTTCTTTTCGTCGCGCTGCTCACCATGAGCGCCGAGCCCGCCCTCGCACAGGGCAGAGGTAAGGCTCCCAACAATGCGGCTGCTACGACCAGAAGCATATATCGCGGCACAGTGGTCGACGATCAGAATGAACCCCTGCCGGGTGTCACCGTCCTCCTTGACGGCTCAAAAACTGTCGGCACCACTACCAACGAGAACGGTAAGTTCCAGATTGCTCTCGACAATCCCAAGGCCACTTTCCAGTTCTCTTACGTGGGTATGAAGACCAAGGTGGTCAAGCTCAACCCCGGCAAGGAGAACACCGTGATGCTCGAAAACGACTCCCAGACTCTCCAGGAGACTGTGGTCAACGGTATCTATACCCGTAATATCGAGTCGTTCACCGGTCAGGTCTCGACCTTCAGCGGCGATCAGCTCAAGGCCATCGCTCCCCAGGGTATCCTTAAGAGCCTCGCGATACTCGATCCCTCGGTGATCCTCACCGACAATATGGAGTTTGGTTCCGACCCCAACCGTCTGGCCGACATCTCCATCAACGGTAAGATGAACGTTCAGGCCCTCTCCCAGGAGTATGAGACCGACCCCAACCAGCCGCTCTTCATTCTCGACGGTTTCGAGAGCGACCTGCGCACAATCACCGACCTCAATATGGACCGCGTGGAGTCTATCTCAGTCCTCAAGGATGCCTCGGCAACCGCTATCTATGGTTCGAAGGCTGCCAACGGTGTGATCGTAGTCGAGACCGTTAAGCCCAAAGCCGGTAAGCTCCGCCTCAGCTACAACGGTTCGCTCCAGATCGGCTGGGCCGACCTCAGCGACTTCAATATGATGAACGCTGCCGAGAAACTCGAGTATGAGCTTCTCTCCGGTGTATACGGACTGCTCGATTCCAACGGTATGCCTATCAATGAGATTAAGCGTCGTGACTATATGAACAAAATGCGCCTTGTCAAAGAGGGGCACGACACCTACTGGCTCAATGAGCCCCTGCGCACCGCCATCACCCAGAACCACAACCTCTATATGGACGGTGGTGACCAGGCATTCCGCTATGGTGCCGGTCTCTCCTACGGCAAGACCGAGGGTGTCATGAAGGGCTCCGACCGCGAGGTGATCAACGGTAATATCCAGCTCAACTATCGTGTCGACAACTTCAACTTCTCCAACCAGACCTCCATCAACTACTCCGACTATCAGAATGAGGTAGTCCCCTTCAGCCGCTACTCACAGATGAACCCCTTCTATGACAAGCGCACTGAGGATGGTGAGGTACCCAAGTACGTATATCAGGTAGATGGTGGTGCAACCATCTGGAACCCGCTCTGGGATTCCGTACAGAACTCTTACAGCAAGGGTAACTCCGTAGGTATCACCGACAACTTCCAGTTTGAGTGGCGCATCCTCCAGAACCTGCGCCTGCGCGGTAGCGCCCAGTACTCCATGACCAAGACCTCGACCGAGGCATTCACCTCGCCCAATGCAACCACTGAGGCTTCCAAGGCAGAAGACAAGCGCGGTTCCTGGAACAAGACCGAGAATACCAACACCCGCTGGAGCGGCCGACTCAATGCCACTTACGGTGTATCTTTCGGTGTCCATACCATCAATGCCGTGGCAGGTGCCCAGGTGAGCCAGACCACCAACCGCACCGACGGTTACGGTGTGATCGGTTATCTCTCCGACCAGTTCTCCAATCCCAACTTCTCGGTAGGTTATCCCGAAGGCGGTAAGCCCAACAGCGTGGACAACAAGACCCGCAACGCCAGCTTCTACGGCAACTTTAACTACGCATACGCTATGCGTTACCTCCTCGACTTCAACCTCACCTCATCGGGTGCCTCTCAGTTTGGTATCGACAACCCCTTCACCACCACCTGGTCGGTCGGTGTGGGCTGGAATGTCAGCAACGAGTCATGGTTCAAGAACAAGGTCGTGTCCTACTTGAAGATCAATGCTTCCTATGGTAACCCCGGTAACCAGAACTACGACGCCAAGCTCGCTTCTTCGATCTATAAGTACATCACCGACCACACCAACCCCTTTGGTCTCGCAGCTGTAATCGATAAGTGGGGTAACCGTGGCCTCGAGTGGCAGAAGACCAAGACTTACAACGTTGGTACCACGATGACCCTCTTCGGTAACCGCTGGAACCTCTCAGGCAACTATCAGGTACGTCGCACCGAGCCTCAGCTCGTGTCNATCAACCTCCCCGGCTCTACCGGCGTGACCACCGCCCCCATGAACGTCGGCGGTACCGACAACCGCTCCTGGAGCGCAAGCACCACAGTCTACATCATCCGCAAGGGTGANCTCAACTGGTATGTGAGCGGTAATGTCAACCANAACNCNACNAAGTANATGCACATCGGTCACACTCTCGANCAGTACAATCANGCTGGCAAGGANGAGGAATNAGGTGCTACTGCCACCACCGGCGTCCGCACCAACAGCTCCTCGCTCATGCGTATGTATGACGGCGCTTCGACCACCGGTCTCTATGTAGTGCGTTCGCTCGGTATCGACCCCGCCACAGGTAATGAACTTNTCGTNCGCAAGGACGGCACCGTGACCTACGAGTGGAACNCCGACGACGAGATCCTCTGGGGCGANACCAATCCCAAGTTCACCGGCTCGATGTCTACTTCGCTCACCTGGAAGGGCTTCTCGGTAGCCGCCTCTTTCACTTTCCGCTCGGGTGGCGACGTCTACCTCTCGACNCTCATGGATAAGGTAGAGAATATCGGT
>JAAVCX010000013.1:32642-49575 GCA_014802105.1 Bacteroides sp.
TTCANNNGAGTACAACCAGGACCGCCGCGCCCTCACCGACCGTTGGAAGAAACCCGGCGATATTGCCCGCTTCAAGCGTATCGATGACNNCANTNCNTCCCACAAGACCAGCCGCTTCATCGCCACCGAGCACACCCTCCAGTGCTCNTCGATCTCGATCGGTTACCGCACNGTCANCTGGCCCTTCATCCGCAAGGCAGGTCTCTCGTCGGTCGACATACGCGCCTATATGAACGACATCTTCCGTATCTCCAACATCAAGGAGGAGCGCGGTTACAACTACCCCTTCCAGCGTAGTGTCTCCATGTCGCTCGGTCTCAGCTTCTAATCTCTCTCCCTTACACAAGCTAAAACAAGAATTATCTCATGAAACTTAAATTCAATATACTCTCCATAGCCACAGCGGCCATGCTCGGCGCGGGACTCTCTTCCTGCAACGACTGGCTCAGGGTCGACATGGAGGACCAGGTGCTTGAGTCGACTCTCTTCTCTGACTACAAGGGCTTCCGCACAGCCCTCAACGGCATCTATATCNNCATGATCCCGCATTACACCACTACATTCGGAGCCGGTAACNTCGATGTTATGGCGCAGTGCTGGAACGTAAGCCAGGTTAATAANCACGCAAGGGTCGANTGGGCTCNNTGGCGTTACANTANTCTTGTGGATCAGAATAATAAAATCTGGAACAGTTTCTATAATCTGATCGCCAATGTCAACGTCATCATCGAGCATACTGTGGACGATCGTTCGGCTCTCAACANCACCCAGTATGGACTCATGAGAGGTGAGGCTCTGGCTCTGCGTGCCATGTTCCACTTCGATCTGCTCCGNCTCTACGGCCCTATATTCTCGATCAGCGACCAGCTCGAGTGTATGCCCTACCAGGCTTCATCCAAGCGTGAGATCCTGCCGNTCCTCAAGGCTTGTGAAGTCCTTGATCTCNTTATCAAGGATCTCGATGAGGCTGCCGACCTGCTCAAGGATGTCGATCCTATCATTACCGAAGGTGCCAAACTTGAGACTATCGTAAATAACGGTNTCAACGCCTATGACGAGTCTTTCCGTCAGTTCCGTCTCAATTACTATGCNGTNCAGGNTCTCCGCGCCCGCGCATATCTNTGGAAGGGCGACAAGAACAAGGCTTNCGAAATCGCCACCAAGGAGATCATCGAGCCCAATGTTACCGACGATCTCACCGTGTTCCCGTGGGTGACGCGCGCGGCTGCTACCCATGCNGAAAAGCCCGACGTGGTTTTCTCAACCGAAGTGATGTTCTCGCTTTACAATACGCTCCGCGACAAGGAGTTCTACAGCANTTTGTTTATCGGCACGCTCGCCAAGAGCACCCGTCTCACCTTCCCCGGTGAGGATCTGGAGAACTCTAAGGTCGGCTATCTCTATGAGAGCGGCGACTATCGACTGACCCAGTGGCTCGTGGTTGATCCCACTACCGCCGAGAAACAGGAGTATGAGCAGACCGGCGGTACCGCCCCCAACTCGCTGGCGTTTGTGAAATATGCCTCGATCGACAATTCTCTCATTTCATCGACCGACTATTTCCGCTTNATGGNGCCCCTGATCCGTCTCAGCGAGGTTTATCTTATCGCTGCCGAGTGTGCTCCTTCCGAGGCCACNGGCCGTGAATATCTCAACGAGCTCCGTCTCCACCGCAATCTCCCCGACTATCCNGNCGAACTCGACTTCAAGGATGGTATCTTCAAGGAAATGTATCGNGAGACCATCGGTGAGGGTCAGATCTTCTTCTNCTACAAGCGCAATGCTTACNAGTCGATGCTNAGCGGTACNTCTCTCGACGGTTCAAGCGTAGAGATGGTTCTCNACAACTATGTAATGCCGACACCTGAAGACGANCTTCAGCAGCGCGAGACTAACGGCAAGTAATAATCTTCCCATTATCTTACAGAATTACCATNATGAAATCAATATTTTATCTGCCNGTNGCCACGGCNCTCCTCGCCGCTTCGTTCAGNAGCTGTGACAANGCTGAAATNCCCTACTATGANGGTATGGANGCNATNTTCTTNGATCAGCAGTATNTNGGNAANGACAANGAGACCTGGNGTNNNGCCGANACCACTNNCCTTNCNCATAANCTNTACACNCCNGTGNNNTTCATGNAGGNCAACCGNCNNGACACNNTTCTNNCNATCAAGNTNGAGACTACNGGCTNTGTNCGNGANTATNNCCGTCCNTTCGGNATTCACGTNGTNGCNGACTCNACNANNGCTGTCGAGGGNGNGGACTTNGANCTNNTCGANGANTCNTATGCCATNCTNCCNGGCAACAACTCCACNTATATNCATGTGAANGTCAANCTCACCGAGCGTATGTATCTCNAGCAGNTTCAGATNCAGCTNGCNNTCGATCCCGGNGANCACTTCNNNCTTCCTTTCGGNGANAANGGTATNGGNNANATGCCCANNCGNNANTTCGATAAAGATGNAGTCNGATCNTGTNCCCNACAGCAAGAATCCTCGATNCCAGCNTTCACAATATNTTTGCCGACTGTCTCCTNAGCNAGCCNTCTCAGTGGACTCTCTCGGGNAATNTCTATTCCTGGGGCGAATATTCCAACGAAAAGTTTGCTCTCATTCTTGAGCTTGTCAAGCCTCGCGGATGGACTGCCGCTACGTTCAACAACTACTATACCATGCAGACCGAGCGTCAGGGTNTCGTGAACCGCGAGCTGGCAAAATATCTCCGCGCTCAGTATGACAAGGGAGAATATGTNCTGGAAGCCGACGGAACTCTGATGTGGATTAAAAACTCCACCCTTGTGACCTGGGGAGCCGGAGTCACACCCGCCGACATCGAAAATAATAAATAACCCCATCCTGACGATAGTTATGAAAAAATATATGATGCTTCCGCTCGTAGCACTCGGGGTTCTCTCCTCGTGTGTCGATGACAAGGGAAGTTATGACTACACGGTCACCAATACTGTGACNGTAGATAATNTNGAAAGTACCTACTATGCGATCCGCGAGATCACCACTCTCGAGATCGAGCCACGCATAAAGGGTGACATCTATGGCAATGACCTCAGCAAGTATGANTTTACCTGGCATGTGTGNNANNNANCCCTCGNTAGNGACCANCCATGNCCACACAGTGATCGGNNATGAGCCTAANCTTGTGTGGCCGGTGGACATGCCTATCGGCAACTACACGCTCTATTTTACTNTCAAGGACAAGGAGACAGGCCTCGAGCAGATCTCCAGCTCCNCTCTTCGTGTGACCAGTCCTTTCGCACGTGGTTTCATGCTCCTCGGCACCAACGGCGACGACGATGTGGCTTTGATNGATATGCTCTCGATGCCNTCGTCCGGCGACACCGTAATGGTGGAAAACGCTCTCAAGAACGACGGNNNGATGCGTAAGCCCAAAGAGATCTATTTCACCGGCACCCGTACAGGCCGTGATAANGACTATATGTGGCTTTTCTGTGAGGATCATTCNTGGAAGCTCAACTCCATTCACGACGACGACTACGCGGAATTTGATGTGCTCGGCAATTTTGCCTCGCTTGATATTGCCGACAATGACTACGGCATCAATGAGGATGAGGAGGAGTGCGTGGGTATCTATCCTCACCGTTCCGCTACGGGTATGTGTCTTTCGGCAGTTCAGGGCTTCCTGACCAAGGATTGTATCTACGGCCCNGCGAGTGTCTATGGTACTCCCTATTTCGGTGTCCCCTGCAACCGTATGGCCAACAGCNCGNCTTCGCCTCTGTTTAAGTTCTATCCCAAGCTGTTCCATAACACTAACGTATACTCCATGCGTGTTACCTCGACACCTATCTATGTGTACAACACCGANGATGATGTGTTCGTGATGATTNCTTCGGGTGACTATCTGAACGCTACTCATTGCACCACTTTCGGTAGCAAATTCGGTGATGCTTTCGATCTGAACTGCCGTANTGATGACCGCACTCTCGTGTGGGGCGACAATACCAGNACNCCCGGNAGCGCTCATCCTCATTTCGTGATGAAGAGCGTGCNTCAGCCCGGCATCTGGGAAATCTACTGTCTCAAGGGTACCAGCGTTTACATCGCACCCACCAAGGAGAAGTTTACTGTCGACCTNTCTGTCGCACGTGATTTCGACAAAGCTGAGTTTTACAGCTTCATCGGCTGTCGCCGCGCGATTTTCTACTCAGTCGGTAATATCCTCCATCAGTATGACTTCCAGCGCAATCTCCACATGGAGATGGATATGGAGGCTCCCATCACTATGGTCAAGGCTGATTACTACTCGGTAGGTGGCCGTCATGACAACCTGATGGTTGCAACTTGGGATCAGAATGCCAAGCAGGGTATGTTCATGAAGCTCGAGATCGGCTCTAACCCCAACTTCCTCAGCATGGAGATNCGTAACGATTTCGATGACATGGTTGAGATTGAGGATCCCTCCAAGTACACTGAGAAGTGGCCCACCCGCCTCAAGATCGTTGACGCCGAGTGGCGTGCTCATTAATACTCCGGTGATCGGCTGAACTNACCGATTGACCCACATCCATANANTCGCCCGACTCCCCCCAGGAGCCGGGCGACTTTTATTNCATNATTCAAATTGAAATANTCCTAAAAATCACTTAATAAAACACCCGAAAGTTGTTATANAGAGATAAGAATACTATTTTTGTAAAAGAATGAATAGAGCCTGAAAGGCATCCTGCTCCCTGAGAAGAACTTGACGAAACCAAACGACTGATCTATGGATAGGACTGTCAAGAAATATCTCCAGGANATACGATCGCCCCTGATATAGCTATTACCAATACCAGGAACATAAAGGGAACGCGCAACTATATTGTCCATGCCTCTGACTCCCTGCAACCTTATACTATCTGGGGAATAGTCATAAACGAAGTTCCCAAATTAAAGGCCGAGGTCTCAGTCCTCCTGTCAGACTGATCCTTTTTTTATCACCTTGTTAAAGCTTACAATGATCAACGATCACNCTGTAAAACTATTTCTGACCGATGTCGACGGCACACTGACCGACGGCGGNATGTATTACACCGACCGTGGCGAGACGATGAAGAAATTTAACGCCCGCGACGGTATGGGGATGCAACTGCTGNGACGCGCAGGTGTCAAGGTAGGCATAATCACCAGTGAAAATACTCCGATAGTGGAGGCCCGGAGTGCNAAACTCGGGCTCGATTATCTCGTGCAAGGGTNTNGCGACNGCGGCAAGCTCGCCGCGGCGCTCGAGATCTGCGAAGAGCTCGGCATAGCCNTGGCCGAGGTAGCCTATATAGGCGACGATGTCAATTGCANCGACCTGCTCAGAGCTGTCGGCGTGGCCGCGTGTCCGGCCGACGCAGTGCCTCAGGTCAAGCGCATACCCGGCATACANGTCATGTCGCTCAAGGGCGGCGAGGGGTGTGTCAGGGAGTTTATCAACACTCTGATGGAGGAGGAGCTATGAGAGAAGTCAAGGTTTCGGTTACTTTCATGTTGCTGGCGGTGGCTTTCTGTGTGTGCCTGATAGTCAGCAACCTCATGGAGATCAAGACTGTCTCGGCGCTCGGACTGACCATCACGGCCGGAGTCATAGTCTTTCCCGTCAGCTATATACTCAACGACTGCATTGTCGAGGTCTATGGATTTGCCAAGGCGAGGCTCGTGATNTGGCTCGGTTTCGGCATGAACCTGCTTGTGTCCCTGCTGCTTCAGCTCGGCATCTGGCTCCCGGGGGCTGAGTCGTGGCACGGACAAGAGGCTATGGAGCTGATTTTCGGAGCCGTGCCCAGGATCTTCCTGGCGAGTTTCACGGCCTTCCTGTGTGGCTCGATGGTCAATGCCTACGTCATGTCGCGCATGAAACACTCTCGTTCGCGCTCATCCGCGTCCGAGCCTGAAGCATCCGCGCCGTCGGCCACTTCGGGCTTCTCGGCGCGCGCCATCGTCTCGTCTCTCTGGGGCGAAGGGGTCGACTCGCTGATATTCTTCCCGATAGCCTTTGGNGGAGTGCTCGCCTGGAGGGAANTCGGAGTGNTGATCGTCACTCAGACACTGCTCAAGACCCTCTATGAGATACTCATACTCCCGGTCACGCTGCGTGCCGTAGGGTTTCTGCGCCGTCTCGAGGGGGAGAGCCAGGCCCCCGAGGAGCCTCGCTCTTATAAATGGTGGCGCATCAGCGAACTTTAGNGTCCNGACGCGCTTCCNCGAGGTCAGACGTCGCCTCCCGTTGATGACCTCTCAGTGTCTGCGGCTCCTAAAATATTATCACTTAAAGTTTTGTCAATTCAAAAAAAGTTACGATATTTGCACCTGCAAAAGCCAGCACGGGTCGCTCCCGTCGCTGCAATGCTCAGAATTGCCAATATATTAACTAATTATAATTCTACTTTAGAAATGACTAAAGCCGATATCGTAAACGAGATTTCCAAGTCGACCGGCATTGACAAGGCCAGCGTACTTGAGACCATTGAGAAGTTCATGGAGACTGTAAAGGACTCTCTCTCTCATGGCGAGAGCGTCTACCTGCGCGGATTTGGCAGCTTCATCACCAAGGTGCGCAGCGAGAAGACCGCCCGTAATATCTCCAAGAACACCACCATCATCATCCCCGAGCACCGCATCCCCGCTTTCAAGCCCGCCAAGGTGTTCATGGAGGACGTGAAGAAAAATCTCGGCTAAGTTCTCGATTCACATAGAGAGAGACTNCAACAAGTTCTATCCACATTTCACCTTTTAAATATCATTAACCATGCCCAACGGAAAAAAGCGTAAGGGTCACAAGATGGCCACTCATAAGCGCAAAAAGCGTCTCCGCAAAAACCGNCACAAGAAAAAGTAAGCGGCCCGACGCCTTTGCTTAGAAAATTCAGGACGTACACGAAGAACAAACTCCCGGCCGGGCTCGCCTCGCTAAAGGCGCTCTAAGCTCGCCAAAGTTTGTTCTTTGCGTTGTTTAGAAACTGTTTAAATTCAAGTTGTAGAAATCTCGGCTCGCCCCCGTAGGAACCCGATTCTTCTCCAATTCTCGGACACCGAGATTTAAACAGCTTCTCAGGCTCCCCCCGAGGAGCCGCCCCGTTCCCCGTTCAACCCTCTACCCATCCCATCATTCAGGAATCAACATGAAAAGTGAACTCATCGTCGATGTCAGCCCGAGCGAAGTCTCCATAGCTCTGCTCGAGGACTCCAGGCTCGTGTCTCTCCAGAAAGAGGCGCGCAACATAGCCTATGCCGTCGGTGACATTTACCTGGCTAAGGTCAAGAAACTCATGCCGGGGCTCAACGCAGCCTTTGTCAATGTCGGCTACGAGAAGGATGCTTTTCTTCACTACCTGGATCTTGGTTCGCAATTCTCTACCTACTCCTCGTTTGTCAAGAACTCGATAGTCGATCACAAAGGCGACACCTCCATCTCCAAGCTGCGGCGTCTGCCCGACATCGACAAGCACGGCTCCATCACCGAGCAACTTCAGCCCGGCCAGGAACTCCTGGTACAGATAGTCAAGGAGCCGATCTCGTCAAAGGGGCCGCGTCTGACCACCGAGATCACNTTCACAGGTCGCTACATGGTGCTCATACCCTTCGGCGACAAGATCTCCATCTCGTCCAAGATCAAGACCACCGAGGAGAAGATACGCCTGCGTCAGCTCGTGGAGAGCATACGCCCCAAACACTTCGGCGTGATCATACGCACCTCGGCCGAGGGCAAAAGTGTGCGCGACCTCCATCACGAGATGCGCACCCTCCTGCGCTGCTGGGACGAGACTGTCGCCAANGCGCGCACAGCCACCGCTCCGGCCCTCATCTTCGAGGAGGAGAGCCGCATAGTCGGTATGCTGCGCGACGTCTTCTCGCCCGACTACGAGAGTATCTACGTCAACGACAAGGACACCTTCAATCAGATCTCCAAATATGTGCGCCTCATCTCGCCCGAGAGTGGCGACGTGGTGAAGCTCTATGACAGCGATGTGCCTATCTTTGACCACTTCGGAGTCACGCGACAGATCAAGTCATCGTTTGGCAAGACCGTCTCGTTCAAATCGGGTGCCTATATCATCATCGAGCACACCGAGGCTCTCCATGTCATCGACGTCAACTCGGGCAACCGCTCCAAGGCCGCGCCCGACCAGGAGAGCAACGCCCTCGAGGTCAACCTGCGCGCCGCCGAGGAGATAGCCCGTCAGCTGCGCCTGCGCGACATGGGCGGNATCATCGTCATTGACTTCATCGACATGGCCAAGCCCGAAAACCGNCAGAAGCTCTATGAGCACATGAAGGAGGTTATGGCCAACGACAGGGCTCGCCACAACATNNTGCCGCTGAGCAAATTNGGCCTCATGCAGATCACCCGTCAGCGAGTGCGNCCCGCNCTCGACATCATCACCAGCGAGGAGTGTCCCTCATGTCACGGCAAGGGCGAAGTGCAGCCCTCGCTGCTCTTCACCGACACTCTTCAGGAGAAAATCGACTATCTGGTCAACGCTCTGCAGGTCAAGAATTTTGTGCTCTATGTCCACCCCTACGTGGCCGCCTACCTCAAGAAAGGTTTCCCATCGATCTATCGCCGCTGGCAGCTGAAGTATGGCTTCAGTTTCCGGCTCTATGCCGACGAGTCGCTGGCCTATCTCCAGTATAGAGTGCTCGANGCCCAGCGCAACGAGATAGATCTCAAAGAAGAAAAAGACATGGCCTCCTCGGCCACGAAGTCTAAATCGCGAACCAAGAACCGCACTAAGGAAGACTGAGCCCATCCCCCCGGGCTCGGCATCCCCTCAGAGTATCAGTAGAAAACTGACTCTCAGAGGTTGCGATTAAACGACCTCTGGTAACTTCTCATAAAAGCGATCGCGCCATCCNCCCCTCGGGGGCGACAGCGCGATCGCTTATTTTTTGTCGGTGATTAATGCTATAAGTCTTATAAGATTTATATGACTTATACGACTTATAAATCNATCTNTCCGTCAGCTCAGGGTGACCTCGCCGCAGAGATCTACACCCATACGTGCGGCCACAGCCGCNGGGGTCAGTCCCAGNCCAAAGAGATACATCAGTTTGGTCACGGCGGCCTCGGTGGTCATATCGTGGCCCGAGATGACCCCGCAGTCGGCGAGCTTATCGCCCGAGGCGTAACGGCGGGCGTGTACACCACCGTTGGGACACTGAGTCACGTTGACAACCACCACTCCGCGTGACACCGTCGAGCGTATCTCCTCCAGAAACCANGGAGCCGTCGGAGCATTACCCGCGCCNTAGGTGCGGAGCACTATGCCTTTGGCTCCGGGAGTTGTGAGCATGTGGTGGAGCGACTCGCGGGTGAGCCCGGGATGAAGATCCACGATGATCACCCCCCTGTCCATGTTGACGGCCACGTGGAGCGGACGACGCTCGTTGGGGCGTCTCAGCGCGTCCTCATGAAACTGTATGCCCAGCCCTATCGAGGCCAGGGGAGGATAGTTGTTGCTGCGGAAAGCGTTGAAATTGTCNGCGCTGCGCTTGGTNGCGCGGTTGCCGCGCCAGAGATAGTTTTCAAAGAGTATGGCCACCTCCTGAACCATCGGTTCGCCGCGCTGATCGGTGGCGGCGGCTATCTGNAGGGCGGTGATGAGATTTTCCTCGCCGTCGGTGCGCACCTCGCCTATGGGNAGCTGTGAGCCGGTGATGATCACCGGCTTGTCGAGATGAGCCAGCATGAACGACAGGGCCGACGACGTGTAGGCCATCGTGTCGGTGCCGTGGAGCACCATGAAGCCGTCATAGCTGTCGTAATTGTCGCGTATGGCCTCGGCTATCTCGGCCCACACAGCCGGACTCATGTCACACGAGTCGATCGGCGTCAACTGTATGTTGTCGATATGATAGTCGAGCATCTTCACCTTGGGCACATTGTCCATCAGGTGGGAGAAATCAAACGGGTGGAGNGTCCCGGTGACGGGATCTTCTATCATGCCTATCGTGCCACCCGTGTAGATGATCAGTATGCGCGGAGTCGGTTTCATAAGCCTCGCCTTAGTGATACAATGGTTATTTAGCCCTCTCTCGTGACAGGTCGTGAGGGGATAGGTCGGCTGAGGGGTGAGCGATCAGCCGATCTTGGAGCCGGGGGCCACAGGGCCTACCGGCGAGAGCAACACGATGGATCCGTCGGAACTCTCGGCCGAGAGTATCATACCCTGGCTCTCGATACCCTTGAGTTTGCGCGGAGGAAGGTTGGCTATGAAGCAGACCTGCTTGCCCACNAGCTCCTCGGGCTTGTACCATTTGGCGATNCCCGAGACGATGGTGCGCTTCTCCAGGCCGTCGTCGATGAGGAACTTGAGCAGCTTGTCAGCCTTGGGCACCTTGCAACACTCCAGCACTGTGCCTACACGCAGGTCGCTGCGGCAGAATGTGTCAAAGTCNACATCCTCNGCCTGAGGCTGGGGCTTCCAGGCAGCTATCTCGTTGGCCTTCTTGGTGTCGAGGAGTTTCTGCACCTGGGCCTGGATGGTNTCGTCGTCGATCTTCTCAAAGAGCAGCTCGGCCTGTCCCAGCTCCTCGCCGGCTCCCACCAGAGNGAAATCGCCGAGCTTGTCCCAGCTCANGTTGTCGAGTGAAAGCATCTTGGCCAGTCGGCCGGTGGTGAAGGGGATGAACGGCTCGAAAGCGATAGCGATGTTGCCNCAGATCTGAAGGGCGGTGTGAAGTATAGTCGCCGTGCGGGCCATATCTGTCTTGGCCACGCGCCAGGGCTCGGTCTCCTGCAGATAGCGGTTGCCGATGCGGGCTATCTCCATGGCCTGCTTGAGAGCCTCGCGGAAGTGGAAAGTCTCCAGGGCCTCGGTCTCGGCCGCGATGGCGGCGCGCACGTCGGCAATAGCTGTGAGGTCGGTCTCGGTGAGCTCGCCGGCCACGGGCACTACTCCTCCGAAATATTTGTGGGTGAGCACTATGGCGCGGTTGACAAAGTTGCCNAGAATGGCCACGAGCTCGTTATTGTTGCGGGCCTGGAAATCTGCCCAGGTGAAATCGTTGTCTTTGGTNTCGGGNGCATTGGCGGTCAGCACGTAGCGGAGCACATCCTGCTTGCCGGGCATATCCTTGAGATACTCGTGGAGCCAGACGGCCCAGTTGCGCGAGGTCGAGATCTTATCTCCCTCGAGATTGAGAAACTCATTGGCGGGCACATTGTCGGGGAGCTGGAAATTGTCGCCGTAGGCCAGGAGCATGGCGGGAAACACGATGCAGTGGAACACGATGTTGTCCTTGCCGATAAAGTTGATGATGCGTGTCTCGGGATCTTTCCACCAGGTTTCCCACGNCTCGGGGAGCAGCTCCTTGGTGTTGGAGATATAGCCTATCGGCGCGTCAAACCACACATAGAGCACCTTGCCCTCGGCACCCTCGACGGGCACGGGCACGCCCCAGTTGAGGTCGCGGCTCACAGCGCGGGGCTGCAGACCTCCGTCNAGCCACGATTTGCACTGGCCGTAGACATTGGTCTTCCATTCCTTATGGCCGTCGAGTATCCAGGAGCGCAGGCGCTCCTCCCACTTGTCGAGGGGGAGATACCAATGGGTGGTCTCGCGCATGTGTACAGGCTCGCCGGTGAGTGCCGACACGGGGTTGATGAGGTCGGTGACGTTGAGCGACGATCCACACGCTTCACACTGGTCGCCATAGGCGCGCTCGTTGCCACACTTGGGACAGGTGCCTGTCACATAACGGTCGGCCAGAAACTCTCCGCCCTTCTCGTCGTAGGGCTGCAGGGCGGTCTGGACGGTAAATTCGCCCTTGTCATAGAGATGGCGGAAGAAGTCAGAGGCGGTCTTGCGGTGTATATCGGAAGTCGTGCGCGAATAGATGTCAAACGTCACTCCCAGCTCCTTGAGCGAATCGCGGATGATGGCGTGATAGCGGTCTACTACCTCCTGGGGAGTGATACCCTCCTTGCGGGCGCGCAGAGTGACGGGCACNCCGTGCTCGTCGCTACCGCCGATCATCACCACATCCTCGCCCTTGAGGCGNAGGAAACGTGCATAAATATCGGCAGGAACGTAGACGCCTGCCAGGTGGCCGATATGGACAGGGCCGTTGGCGTATGGCAGGGCTGTGGTTATGAGAGTGCGTTTGAATTTCTTTTCCATTGATGAACGTGTTATATTAACCGCAAATATACGCAATTGCCCCGAGATATACAAAGATTTTTAAAGACACGGTGTAGATGGGACNGGTGTGNAGCAGAATTTATAAAGTGGTTTCCTCAGCGTAGGGTGAGGCGCGAGAGGGGGAGGAGGGAGGCGGCGGCCTGAGCGATCTGGGGAGCCGAGACGGCGTGGATGGCCGCGGCGATCTCGTCGCGCATGAGGGCTCGGCCTCTGAGCAGGGTGGCCCGCGAGGCTGAGAGGGCGGCCTGCTCGGTGTTGGTCGACGAGAGGGCCATCTGTCCGAGATACTGTCGTTTGGCTGCCTCGAGGCGTCGTGGAGTCAGAGGGGTGTCGGCCATCGACCTGATAATATCGGTGGCCAGNCGGCGACAACGGTCGGTGTCCCCGGTGTCACATCCATAATAGATGGTNAAGAGGCCGGTGTCGGTGAGTTGGGACAGGGAGGCGTCGACGGTGTAGACCAGTCCGCGCTTCTCGCGCAGGGCCACGTTGAGCAGCGAGTTCATGCCCGGGCCTCCNACTATATTGGTNAGCAGTGCAAATGCGTAGCGGTCGGGCGAGAACATGCCCGGAGCCAATGAGCCGAGCACTGTGTGGGCCTGATGTGAACCTATCTCCCTGACCGTGTCAAAGGTCTCNGCTGTCACTCCGGCTGAAGCATAACGCGAGGCCGAGACTCCGTCGGCCGGAGTCTGCTCCGTGAAATAGCGGGCGGCTCTGGCGGCCACNCGCTCGGGATCTTCGGCGCCTGAGTAGAAGAGCACCATATTGGAGGGCACATANTAGCGGTGGAGATACCGGCGGCACACTCCCGAGTTGAGCCNGGCGATAGATTCGCGGGTNCCTAAAATCGGGTGGGCCAGCGGAGACCCTGCGTAAATCAGTTCGTCAAAATCGTCGAATATACCCTCGGAGGGGATGTCGAGATAGGTGTCTATCTCATCCTCCACCACCTGGCGCTCGCGGTCGATCTCGGCGGTAGGGAATACCGAGTGTTGCACCAGGTCGGCCAGNAGGTCGAGGGCACGGTCGAGAGCGCCGGCNGGATAGGTGGTGTAGACCACGGTTTCCTCCTTTGTAGTGTAGGCGTTGAGTTCACCGCCGATGCTCTCCATGCGGTTGAGTATGTGCCATGACCGGCGGCGTGGAGTGCCCTTGAAGATGGTGTGTTCCACAAAGTGGGCCAGGCCGTAATGCTCGGGGGCTTCGTCGCGACTGCCTGCGCGCACGCTCACTCCGCAGTGGTCGGCCACGGCTCCGGGCCGGTGCAGAGCTACGAGTGTCAGCCCGTTGGGTAAGATTTCGTAAAAGGGTTTGTTCATTGTTTGCGATCGGCCACAAAGTTTACGTCGGAGAAGTTGAGCGAGGTTGTGGCCGGGTCGATGGCCGTGGCCTCGCGGGTGTAGACAAATGTGGAGTTGCTGATTTCGATGTCGTGTACACAGTTGAAGCCCTTGATCCCCGAGGCGCTCACGCCGGTCTTGCATCCGCGACACACTATGTCGCTGATATGGATGTCGGTAAACTCGGGTATATTGTAAGGCTTGGACTGATCGACTTCGCCCGGCTTGATATTGGCGTTGGCCAGGTTGTAGGTACATTCAAAGGTCACGGCCGAGTGAATGATGTCGCTCATCATCACCCGGGTGATATAAATGTCGCGGGTCACTCCTCCGCGCGAGATAGCGCTCTTAAATCTCAGGCCTGTCTCGGTGCCCGAGAAGCGGCAGTCGCGACACACCACCCTCTCGATGCCACATATATCCTCGCTGCCGATCACAAAACCGCCGTGAGCAGCGTAGACCACACAGTCCTGGATCAGCACATCGTGTACGCCGTTGATCTCGGTTCCTTTCTTGGCCGATCCGCTCTTGAGGCATATACCGTCGTCGCCGGCATCGACCGTCGCTCCGGTGATGAGACAGCGGTGGCAGTCGCTGAGATCTATCGCGTCGCCATTCTGGGCGTTCCATGGACAGCGCACTGTGATACCGTCAATGATGATATTCTCGCTGTTGAAGGGATGGACATGAAATTTGGGCGAGTTCTGAAACGTGACATCCTTGAGCAGTATTCCCGAACAGTCAAATACCCTGAAGAGGTCGTTGCGACGCCCTTCCTGCTTCTCGGGGGTCGGAGCCAGGTCGGGGTAGCCCGAGCGCAATTGCCAGGGATACCACATACTGCCCTCGTTGCGCTCCACTCCACCCATATCCTTGAAGCGGCTCCACTCCGTGGGGCTAACCTTGCCGCGCTTGACGGGACGCCACTGCACTCCGTTGCCGTCAATCAGGCCACGGCCGGTGATGCCGATATTGGTGCAGTTGCGCGCCGTGATGCAAGGCTTGAAACGTGAGCGGGGCCCGTCGTCATAGAGCGATTTGTCGGGCGAGAAATAGAGTATGGCTGTCGGAGCGAGATGCAGGCAGATGTTGCTGCGCAATTCCAGAGGGCCCGTGAGCCACACTCCCGAGGGGATCTCCACCGTGCCGCCCCCAAGAGTGGCCAGCGAATCTATGCACCCCTGTATGGCGGCAGTGTTGAGAGTCACGGCATCGCCTGTCGCTCCGTGAGATATTATTGAAGCGGAGCGGTCGGGAAAGGTGACCGGGGTGACTTGCGCCACCTCGACCGGCAGGCCGGTATAGAGCGACGAGTAGTTGGCAGGTGTTTGCGAAGACGCTGCGAGCCAAGCGAAAGCACCCGCGATGACGGCTGAAAATCTGTTCATGAGAGGTGATGAATAGGGGATGGATGGTAAGGTTGCCGCAGCCGGGGGTGGCGCAGGCAAGCCGGATATTAAACAACCTCTTAACGTTTCAACACCACGTATAATTGCGCAAATTTTTTATTTATTTTGACTTGGAACTATTGTTTGTATAGGAATTAGTGTCTATCTTTGCGGATGCAGACCGCTATGCAGTGCCCCGGTCCGGGGAAATGCGGGTGGGATGTATCAGGGTGATTTTCCTGATATACATATTTTGAAAGCGTTTATCCGCGCTTGTTCTTAACTCTCTGAGATTCTCGCAAAATTTCATTATCTAAGTTAAGAAAGAGCAACGGTAGATGCCTGTGGATATATGATTATCATGTATCCGGCTTGATCGTTTCGCGAGAAACGGGGCCGGGTGCTTTGATTACATATATTGGCGTGGGCTTCTGCGTTGCCGTCTGACTTAGATAAGGCAATGCGAGAAGCCTCAGAGAGTAGGACGGTAACAGATACAGATTCTCACGCTTTTTTCGTTTTTATTAACCATGAGAATATTGCCGCATAGGAGAGTCGTGGGCAACCTAACCTTACAAAAAATACTATGCTGCAATGAAAAAACTATTACTCTCACTGTTGGGTGTNCTCGCCACTACCCTGCCGGCTTGGGCTATAGGATTTNNTTACACTCACAATGGTGTCACGTTTGAGTGTGAAGAAAATGAATATTGGAATGATGATGTCGGTTCGTATGTGCATTATGTGTATATTTATGGTTATGGTTTAAAGGGAGATGTAGTCATTCCCGATTCAGTGACATGCGATTATGATTATGAGGAATACAGAGGTGTTGTATTCCCGGTTAAAGGCATCGGTGATTTTAAAGACAATCTTGATGTCACATCAGTCACTCTTCCATCCACTTTGGAGTGGATTGCTGTACATGCTTTTCAAGGATGTAAAAACCTCAAGAGCATAAATTTCCCCGAGTCTCTTGTAGCTATCAGAAGCCAAGCTTTCTATGACAGCGGACTCGAAAGTATTGATTTTTCNAAATGTAAATCGCTCACATCCATAGGTGAACAGGCTTTTTATAATACGGGTGTGATAGATATATTATTATCGGAGTATATTATATCAAATGTCACTGTCGGCAATGAAGCTTTCGGGGGTACAACATCACCGGCGAAGGTTGCCTATCCCGCAGGAATGAATATCGACAATTGGTTTGGCTCGGATTCGGATGTTGCCAGGATCGCATATTCCTCCGATGATATTATCGAAGGTGATATTATCTACAATTCCGACAAGACGAGTATCCTCTATGCCGGTAGCTCGGTGACGGAATGGGAAGCTCCAGCCGATCTCACGACTATTGGAGACAATGCCTTCCGCGGTTGTCCTCATCTCCAAAGAGTCATTATGTCTCCCTCGGTGACAACCATAGGTAACGATGCATTCCGCGATGCAGATATGTTTAATGACAGCTTACTTGACGGAGGAGTATATAATCAAGAGCTGGCTCTAAAGAATATTTTAGTGTTTGGACCAAATTTGAAAAGCATAGGCTCAGGTGCGTTTGCGATTAAAAGTTACGGTGCGTTTATAATTTTTACTTCGACTGTTCCGCCTGAAACAAACGGCGATCCTTTTAATGATATGTTTTGGGAAGGTCCCTGGGATACTATGTATTTCCCGGATCAAGCTACTTGGGAAGCATACAGGGCCAAGGATAAAACCGTTTGGCGTGGCTCACCATTTGTGTATTATCCCATACCCTCCCCCACAGGCATGACCCACAGCGAGATCTCGATTTTCAACGGTGTGGCCGGCGAGACTGTGCAGCTCTCGGCTTCGCTTGACGGCGAGGATCTGCCTTTCACCAATATCTACTGGTATTCTTCCGATCCCACTGTGGCTACCGTCGACCAGACAGGCCTCGTAACACTTGTTCAGAACGTTGGCCGTAGCTCGGCCTCGCGTGCCGCCGACGGTAGCACAGGGCCCTCTTGCACCATCCAGGCCCGCAGCCTCTATGCCGACGGCCCCGTCTATGAGGTGAAGATCGAAGC
>JAAVCX010000014.1 GCA_014802105.1 Bacteroides sp.
ATGAGGGATTAGTGAGAAGCGGCGAAAGTCTGTACGATAGAATAGCCGATTTCGTCGATAGCGTAGGTGAGGTTGTCGATCTTGTTGGTGTAGAAGTTGTAGGAGATTACAGCGAATGCACCAGTTGCGATACCGAAGGCGGTGTTGATAAGGGCCTCCGAGATACCGGTGGAGAGCTCGGTGGAGTCAGGAGCACCTGAAGCGGCGAGGGCCTGGAACGACTTGATCATACCGATCACAGTACCGAGAAGACCGACGAGAGTACCGAGGGTGGTGAGAGTAGCGACGATGGGGAGGTTCTGCTGAAGAGCGGGCATCTCGAGTGCGGTAGCCTCCTCGACAGTCTTCTGGAGGTTGGCGATCTTCTGCTCCTTGGTGAGGCTGGTGTTCTGATCCATCTCGGCATAGCTCTTGAGGGCAGCGGCTACGACAGCGGCTACACAACCCTTCTGGTTAGCGCAGAGCTTCTCGGCGCCGGCGATGTCCTTGTTCTGGAGACACTTCTTGACACCTGCTACGAATTTCTCGATGGAACCCTTACCCTTGGCTGAAGAGAGGGCGATCCAGCGCTCTACTGAAAGTACGATCACAGTGAGGAAGAGAGTCTGGAGAATAGGCACGATGAAACCACCTTTGTAGATAGTGCCCCAGAGGTCGATGGGGTGTCCCTCTTCAAAGTGAGACTCGTGTCCAAACCAGAAGACGAAGAGTAATACGGCAACCACGAGACATGCGAGAATCACGAGGAATGCGTTCTTGATACCGGCAACGTTGCTGCCTTCAGATTTCTTTGCAGCCGGTTTGGCTACGGCGGGCTTTTGAGCTTCCATAATTTTGTTTAGCTGATTTTGTTGGTATTATTGGTTAAGATTTATTGAAAAATTATCTGATGGTAATCGATTGAAAGGTGTAAGTTTAGCTACTTCCCGACATTCCTGGTCGACAATTCTCACCGTCGCGGCCTCCACGGGGAGACGCCTGTGAGTAGATAAACGGTATGCAAATTTAAATGTAAATTTCCATGTTTCCAAACGTTTGATTTATTTTTTGTTTACCGAAGACCAAAAATCACTTCGTTTTTTAGCCGCTTCAGGCCTTTTTACATCATATCTGAAAATTCATCTTATCACCTCATTTATGTTTTAAAAAGAATTTTTTACCTTTGTGACTTCTAAGGTAAATTATATCATCCTACTAACTTTTATGAGAAAGTCCATAAATATCAAACGTGGCCTCAACCTCAATCTCGAGGGCGCACTGACCGACTCCCGGCCGGTCACGCGCATTATCCCCGGGAGGGTGGCTCTGACCCCCGATGATTTCCCGGGATTTCGTCCTCGCCCCGAGCTCTCCGAGGGTGATTACGTAGGTACCGGCTCCCCGGTGATGTGTGATAAAAACGACCCCGACATCAAGCTCGTGTCGCCGGTCAGCGGTAAGATCGAGAGCATCGTCAGAGGGCCCCGCCGCAAAATTCTCAACATCATCATCTCCTCGGCCGACAAGGGCGACGCTCCCGAAGCGACATTCACCGTGAACGGAAACGAGGACGCCGACACCCTGAAGCATCTCTTAAAAATCTCAGGTCTGTGGGCCATGATGCGCCGCCGCCCCTACGACATTATCCCTCAGGACAGCGACTCTCCGCGCGACATTTTCGTGACCGGACTCGACACCGCGCCACTCGCCCTCAATCTCGACACCATGGTCGAGGATAAGATCCCCGAGCTGACAGCCGGAGTAGCCGCGCTGAAGAAACTCACGACAGGCAATATATATATATGTGTAGCCGAGGACTCCACTCTCCCTGACATCGACGGAGCCGAGATGAGATCACTGCCCATGCTTCATCCGGCCGGCAACGTCGGAGTGCAGATAGCCAATATCAAGCCGGTCAATAAAGGCGAGAGCGTCTGGACACTCGACATCGTCACTCTGGCCAAAATCGGCTCACTGATGCTCAACGGCCGTGTTAACCCCGAGGTCTCGGTAGCCGTGACCGGCAGCGAAGTCATCAAGCCCCAAGTAGTCACCACCCTGCCCGGCGCTCCGCTCTCGTCCCTGCTCGACCATAATATCGCCGACGACGGTGTGAACCATCGCGTCATCTCAGGCAATGTCCTCACCGGCACCCCCGAGGGGATTGACGGCTACCTGCGCTACCCCTACCGTCAGGTGACTGTGATACCCGAGGGCAACGACAATGCCGAGTTCATGGGCTGGGCCTCGCTGAGCCCCTCCAAGATGAGCGAGAGCCGCTCCTTCCCCTCCCACTTCTTCGGTCGCAAATTCTCGCCCGACGCCCGCCTGCAGGGTGGCCGCCGAGCCATGATCATGAGCGGAGTCTATGATCGCTACATGCCTATGGACATCCTGCCCGAACCACTGATCAAGGCCATTCTGGCCCGCGACATAGACCGCATGGAAGCCCTAGGCATCTACGAGGTGGCCCCCGAAGATTTCGCCCTCGCCGAGTATGCCGACCCCTCGAAGATAGAACTCCAGCGCATCGTGCGCGAAGGCCTCGACTACATGCGCGACGAAGCCTGACACATCCATCCACTCAATCCTTCAAAGATGAAAGTCCTAAGAAATTATCTTGACCGCATAAAGCCCAATTTTGAGCCGGGTGGAAAGCTTCAGAGCCTCCACAGCGTGTTTGACGGCTTTGAGACATTTCTCTTCACCCCAACCACCACCTCGCGTTCGGGAGCAGTGAATATCCATGACAGTCTCGACTCCAAACGCATCATGATCATCGTGGTGCTCTCGCTGATGCCCTGCCTGCTCTTCGGCATGTATAACGCCGGCTATCAGAACTGGCTCGCCGCCGGAGCCACGGCTTTCCCCTTCTGGCAACTGATGGCCTACGGTTTTCTGGCCGTGCTCCCACGCATCCTCGTCACCTATATAGTAGGCCTTGGCATCGAATTTGCCGTAGCCCAATGGCGTCGCGAGGAGATCCAGGAAGGTTTTCTCGTCACCGGTATACTTATACCTCTGATCTGCCCTATCGAGACACCGCTGTGGATGCTTGCCGTAGCCACCGCCTTCTCGGTTATTTTTGTCAAAGAAGTCTTCGGAGGCACCGGCTACAATGTCTTCAACGTAGCTCTCGTCACCCGCGCATTCCTCTTTTTCGCCTACCCGGCCCAGATGAGCGGCGACAGAGTATTTGTAGCCTCAAGCTCCATCCTCGGTCTCGGCCACGATCTCCCCGACAGCTTCACAGGAGCGACACCTCTGGGACAGATCGCCTCTTTTGCAGGCGACAAACTCGAGCTGCTCAACCTGCGCGGCGACGTGATCTCCACCTGGGATGCCTTCCTGGGACTCATACCCGGCTCCTTCGGAGAGACCTCGACCCTGTGTGTACTAATCGGAGCCGCAATACTCCTGATCACAGGCATGGCCTCCTGGCGCATCATGCTCAGCGTGATAGCCGGCGGCCTGTTCATGGGGTGGATCGCCAATATCTTCGAGACTCCTACCTACCCCGCCTCATTCCTCTCACCCCTCGACCAGCTTTTGTATGGCGGTTTTGCTTTCGCAGCCGTCTTCATGGCCACCGATCCCGTGACCGCCGCACGCACCGGCACAGGCAAATACATCTATGGACTCCTGGTAGGCGTGGTGGCCGTGCTGATACGCACCTACAACAACGGCTATCCCGAGGGCGCAATGCTCGCCGTGCTCCTGGCCAACGCCCTGGCGCCGCTGATCGACTACTGTGTAGAGCAAGTCAACGTCTCGCGACGCATGAGCCGCCTCAACAAGAGCCGCGCGCGTGTCTGACCTCCAATCCACCACCTTATTTATATATAAAGCAATGAACAAGCAAAGCAACATCTACACCATCATCTATATCATGGTGCTCGTGGTGGTAGTCGGCACTGCGCTTGCAGCCACCTCCCTGGCCCTCAAACCGCGCCAGCAGGAGAATATCGACGCCGACAAGATGAACCAGATTCTCGCAGCCGCTCTCATCACCCCCGCCCCCGGCAAGACTGTCGAGGACTTCAACCGCTACATCACCGAGCGCTATGCCGTCAATGCCAAAGGTCAGCGTCTCGACGGAGTCAACGCCTTCAGCATCGACGTAGCCACACAGAGCAAACTCAGCCCCGACTCGCGCGAGCTCCCGGTCTACGTCTGCTCCACCCCCGACGCCGGTGTCAAATACATCCTCCCCGTCTATGGAGCCGGCCTCTGGGGCCCCATCTGGGGCTACGTAGCCTTTGACGCCGACGGCTCTACAATCTATGGCGCATATTTCGCCCACCAGGGTGAGACCCCCGGACTCGGCGCCGAGATCGAGAAACCGGCATTCAGCTCTCAGTTTCATGGCAAGCAGGTGTTCAAAGACGGCCACTTCCGTCCCGTCTCGGTAGTCAAAGCCGGCCAGACCCCTCTCGACGGCAGCGACTATGTCGACGGTATCTCGGGAGGCACCATCACCTCCAAAGGCGTCGGAGCCATGCTCGACAACTGCCTCATGCCCTATCGCAAATTTCTCATGTCGCTCTCCCGGACAGCCGGCAACGCCCTCAACCAATAACCTTCCCCTAATAAAATGGCTGAAAAAATCAAAAATACCGACGTGCTCTTCAACCCCCTGTCGAAGAACAATCCCGTCGTGGTGCAGGTGCTCGGCATCTGCTCAGTGCTGGCAGTCACGGCCAAACTCGAGCCCGCCATCGTCATGGGCATCTCGGTAATCGCCGTGCTCGCCTTTGCCAACGTGATCATCTCGCTCATACGCAACACTATCCCCACCAACATCCGCATCATTGTCCAGCTCGTGGTCGTGGCAGGTCTCGTGGTCATAGTCGACCAGGTACTCAAGGCCTACGCCTACAACGCATCCAAGCAACTGTCAGTGTTCATCGGACTCATCATCACCAATTGCATCCTCATGGGCCGTCTCGAAGCATTCGCCATGGGCAACAAACCCTGGCCCTCGTTTCTCGACGGCGTGGGCAACGGCCTGGGCTATGCCATTATCCTGGTGATCGTGGGATTTTTCCGCGAACTGCTCGGATCGGGCACCCTGCTGGGCTATCAGGTGATACCTCAATGGTGTTACGACAACGGCTATGTCAACAACGGCCTCATGATCCTTCCACCCATGGCCCTGATAGTAGTGGCCTGCATCATCTGGGTGCAGCGTAGTATCAACAAAGACCTCCAGGAGGATTAACCACAACCTCACTCACTCTCACATGGAAAATCTCAATATCTTCATAAGGTCGATTTTTGTCGACAACATGATCTTCGCCTACTTCCTGGGCATGTGCTCGTTTATCGCCGTGTCCAAGAACGTCAAGACCGCCTTTGGCCTGGGCGTGGCCGTGACCTTCATGCTCGTGGTGACCCTCCCGGTCAACTACCTGCTCGAGACCTACGTGTTGCGCCCCGGAGCCCTGAGCTGGCTCGGCCCCGAATATGCGGCCGTCGATCTGAGCTTCCTGTCGCTCATCATGTTTATTGCCGTGATAGCCTCAATGACTCAGCTCGTCGAGATGACAGTCGAGAAATATAGCCCCGCCCTTTACTCCTCGCTGGGCATCTTCCTCCCGCTCATCGCCGTCAACTGTGCCATCCTCGGCGGATCACTCTTCATGCAGCAACGCGACTTCCCGAGCGTCTGGACTGCCGTCTGTGCCGGCGGCGGCTGGGGACTCGGCTGGCTCCTGGCCATCACCGCCATCGCCGCCATCCGCGAGCGACTTGCCATGTACTCCAACATCCCCCGTCCCCTCCGTGGCGTAGGCATCACCTTCATCATTACAGCCCTCATGGGCATAGCCTTCATGAGTTTCCTCGGCATCAAGATCTAATCATCCCCTCTACCACTTCACTCACTCGATATGCTTACGATACTTACCGGCGTGTGCATCTTCCTGATCATCACCCTCGCCCTGGTGATCATCCTGCTCATAGCCAAGAAATATCTCGTTCAATCAGGCAAGGTCAAAATCACCATCAACAACGACCGGGTCATAGAGACCGACTCAGGCAAGAGCCTGCTCTCGACCTTTGCCGACAACAACATCTTCCTCTCATCGGCCTGTGGCGGCAAGGGCAGCTGCGGACAGTGTAAATGTCAGGTATTCTCGGGAGGCGGCGACATACTCCCTACCGAGAAAGTCCACTTCTCGCGCAAACAGCAGCAGGAACACTGGCGACTCGGCTGTCAGGTCAAAGTCAAGGAAGACTGCTCGGTGGGCATCCCGGCCTCGGCTCTCGACGTCAAGGAGTGGGAATGTACCGTGATCTCCAACAACAACGTCTCGACCTTCATCAAGGAGTTCATCGTAGCCCTCCCCCAAGGAGCTCACATGGACTTCATCCCCGGCTCATACGCCCAGATCAAGATCCCAGTCTATGAGATGGACTACGACAAAGACATCGACAAAGACTCCATAGGCAAGGAATATCTCCCCGCATGGCAGCAATACGGACTCTTCGGCCTGAAGTGCCGTAACACCGAGACCACCGTGCGTGCCTATTCCATGGCCAACTACCCCGAGGAGGGCGACCGCATCATGCTCACCGTCCGCATAGCCACTCCCCCCTTCAAGCCCAAACCCCAGGTAGGCTTCCAGGACGTCATGCCCGGTATTGCCTCGAGCTATATCTTCACCCTCAAGCCCGGCGACAAGGTGATCATGTCGGGTCCCTACGGAGACTTCCACCCGATAGTCGACTCAAAGGCCGAGATGATGTGGATCGGAGGCGGCGCAGGCATGGCCCCCCTCCGCGCCCAGATCATGTGGCTCACCAAGACACTCCACACCACCGACCGCGTCATGAACTACTTCTACGGCGCACGCGCGCTCAACGAGGTGTTCTATCTCCAGGACTTCCTCAGCCTCGAGAAAGAGTTCCCCAACTTCAAGTTCCATCTCGCGCTCGACCGACCCGACCCCGCCGCCGATGCCGCCGGAGTCAAATACACGGCCGGTTTCGTCCATCAGGTTATCTACGACACCTATCTCAAGGATCATCCCGCGCCCGAGGACATCGAGTACTACATGTGTGGCCCCGGCCCCATGAGTGCCGCCGTCAACCGCATGCTCGACGACCTCGGTGTCGACCCGACTTCAATCCACTACGATAACTTCGGAGGCTGACAGAAACTCATCATCACGACAACGGTAGACATCTCGACCATGTCTACCGTTATTGTTTCAGGGGGGTGTTTCATAATCATGGTGTAGGGACATGGCGTGCCATGTCCGCCGATGTATGCAGATAATTATCATGTGCTTGCATTTGCGGACATGGCACGCCATGTCCCTACATTTGCTTTTGTGACACGTTGCCCTGATTATCATCACAGCAGAAGCTCCATATCATTGACATCGAGATAACGGCCAAACTTGTATCCCACCTCTCTGAAATGTGAAACCTCCTCAAACCCAAGCGAAGCATGAAACCGTCGGCTCCCCTTGTTCTCGGTGGTGATACACGCTATCAGCGAGTGTGTGCCGCCCCTTGAGCGACACTCCCCGATCAACGCCTCCATCAGCCGGCGCCCAACTCCGCGCGATGTCATCCCGTTGCGCAGATAGATAGTCGTCTCGAGAGTGCGACCGTAGGCAACCTTCTCCTTCCAGGGATGCACATAGCAGTATCCTATTATCTCGCCGGCGGCCTCGGCCACGAGATAGGGCCAAGACCGCGAAATGCCCGCGACCCTCTCACGCATCCGGGCAACCGTCAGCGGCTCTTCGTCAAAAGTCACGGTAGTCTCCCTGACATAATAGTTATAAATCCCGGCGATAGCCTCGCTATCGGCCTCCTTCACCGGCCTGATAGTTAATTCATTCATAATATCTGAAAATTACAGAAAACAAAGTTAGCCATAAAATTGTAATAATAATATAACTTTCCATAACCCTCTCAACCTCTTACGCACATGACACCCATCGAGCCCCGCGAACTCCTCACATGGATCGCAATCATCGCAATCATCGCACTTGCCGCCACAACAGGAATGCTTATCAACCGCTTTCTCATCCATCGTGCCCATCGTCGCGCGCTGGCCGAGCTCCGTCGACGCATCCTCGAAGAGCCCTCACCTCTCTCCGACTCCCCCTATCTCATCAACACCGACAACTCCGAACGCTACTGACCTGCCTCTCAGAACATACCTCTGAGCACCTCGAGCGACTTCACCCCCGACAGAGGAGCCAGATGTATCGACAGATACCTCATGAGCAGATCGAGCGTCCGCGCACGCTCCCGACGGCTGAACCGAAAGACATGCTGATTGGCATACGTGATTCTCGACAGCCGCGCCGCCAAGAGTGACTCCTCGTGCGTAAGTGCGTCACCATGGATAGGCATAGACTGCCGCCACAGACCGTCGCGCATATCAAGCAGATAGCCCTCTCTCCAAGTCTCTATGTCGGGCTCGACACCCATCAGGCGCGCCAGATGACACAGGAAACAGATGTGGAAATTTCCCAACCGTTCCCCCTCCATCAGATCAAGCACCCTGACCGAACCCTCGAGAAAATCATACAGATCCCTGTCGGCGCCACCATCCTCGCGCGTCACAACCCCTACCACCTCGGCCAGAAACATAGCCATCATCTGCTTCAACGGATGAGTCCACACACTTCCACCCGTCTCGATAGCGACAGCCTGACGCATAGGCTTGATCTCTCGGCCGCCGCCCGGCTCCACCTCACACTCCACAACTCTCAGAGGCATCGACAGAGCTCTCAATCGCCCGGCCTCACGGCCACGGCCGGCCGGAACCGACAGAGACACACGCCCCGACTCCCGACTGAAAGCCGTCAATATATTCTGGCGATCATTGTATCTGGTCACCCTCAGAGCAATAAACCTGATCTTCATGACCACAAAATTACTCATTCTCAATGGTCCCGTCTAAATTTTTCGCAATAAATCTCCAAAAATATTTGTCTAATCAAAAAAAACACACTAACTTTGCCCTCGCTTTTGGACAGCTATGTCCGATGATGGCCCATTCGTCTATCGGTTAGGACGCAAGATTTTCATTCTTGAAAGAGGAGTTCGATTCTCCTATGGGCTACAACTCAAAAAGATAACAAATCATTTTTCTACAAATGGCAAACCATAAATCATCACTGAAAAGAATCCGTCAGACCGAATCACGCCGCCTCCACAACCGTTACTACGCCAAGACCGCCCGCAACGCCGTGCGCAACCTTCGCAAAATAACCGTCAAGGCCGAAGCTGAAGCCGCCTACGTTAAGATCGAGGCCATGCTCGACCGTCTTGCCTCCAAGAAAGCCATTTCCAAGAACAAGGCTGCCAACCTCAAGAGCAAGCTGGCCCACCACATCGCCAAGCTCGCTGCCTGATCCACGGCAGACTGATTGCCATTCCTTTCACTAACGAAAGGGCCCATTCGTCTATCGGTTAGGACGCAAGATTTTCATTCTTGAAAGAGGAGTTCGATTCTCCTATGGGCTACTTCACACCCCTGCATATCCTCTCCACGGGATATGCAGGGTTAATTCTATATACCCACCCCGACCGAAACTCATCCGCTCCGGGACAAGACCCGACAGAAAATCTTCGCCCGACACAACACTTGTAAATCTCGCGGATTATTTATAACTTTGTCTGAAACTGATTTAAACGCTCAGAAATCAATCTTGCTGGAAGCAGCAGCCACGTCAGTGGTCTCCACGCTTTAAATCAGTCAGCAAACTCCCACAATAATCTCAGTCTCTAATGGAGAAAAAGACAATCTGGGATCTCCACCGCGTAGATCTCGACCACTATCGCCGACAGGAAAAGATGCACCTCACCGTTGTGCTCGACAATGTCAGAAGCCTCAACAACATCGGAGCTATTTTCCGCACCTGCGACGCCTTTGCAGTCGAGAAAATAGCCCTGTGTGGCATCAGCGCATGCCCCCCTTCGCCCGAGATACACAAGACCGCGCTCGGCGCCGAAGAATCGGTAGAATGGGTCTACTACCCCTCCACGGCCGAGTGTGTCGCCGCACTCCAGCACGACGGCTACACCCTCTGCTGTCTCGAACAGGTCAAAGGCAGCATCGAGCTCCAGGACTTCCCCCCTCAGCGCGGACGCCGCTACGCCCTTATCCTCGGCCACGAAGTCAACGGTGTCGACCAGCAGATCGTCAATCAATGTGACGTGTGTCTCGAAATCCCCCAGCGCGGCACCAAACACTCCCTCAACGTCTCAGTCTCGGGAGGCATAGCCATCTGGCACTTCTTCGCCAGCCTGTGTGCCGGCCGATAGCCCCCGCCCACCCCGCTACTGATCTCCCCCTCCGATGCGACACGGCTTAAAGTAAACACCCTCCTAAAAAATTTCCATCCGCCCCTGTTGCATCTGAGCAATAAATATCGTAACTTTACACTATGAACTGATCAGGTGACCGGCCACACCCCGGGCCCACGCCCCTCGTTGACCGCCCCTGTCATTCACACTACCGACATCAATCCTCAAACCACCAAAAGTATACACATTTTCAAGGTATGAATAAAGATTTCAGAAACTACGCCGTCCACCATCTCGGAATGAACGGCCTGGCCCTCGACCAGTACACTGCAGCCTCAGCCTCGCAGATCACCTCGTCATACATCTCTCCCACAATCATTGAAGAGCGTCAGCTCAACGTAGCCCAGATGGACGTCTTCTCGCGACTGATGATGGACCGCATCATCTTCCTGAGCACCGACGTCAACGACTATACCGCCACCGTCGTCCAGGGTCAGCTCCTCTACCTCGACTCAGTCGACCCCGGCAAAGACATCTCCATCTATCTCAACTCGCCCGGCGGCTCAGTCATCGCCGGCCTCGGCCTCTACGACACCATGCAGCACATCAAGAGCGATGTCTCGACCATCTGTATCGGCATGGCAGCCTCGATGGCCGCAGTGCTGCTCGTAGCCGGCGCCCAGGGCAAACGCCTGGCGCTCCCCCACTCCCGAGTGATGATCCACCAGCCTCTGGGCGGAGTGCAGGGTCAGGCCAGCGACATTGAGATCACCGCCCGCGAGATACTCAAATACAAAGCCGAGCTTTACAAGATCATCGCCGACCACTCGGGCATGTCGCTCGACCGCATCGAAGCCGATGCCGACCGCGACTACTGGATGACAGCCCAGGAAGCCAAAGACTACGGCATGATCGACAACATCCTGCTCCCCGATAAGAAATAACATCCCCTCCTCCATCAACCCGAAGGCCGGTGTCTCTCCTCCCCCGCCGCCGACCGGCACCGGCCCCTCTCCTCGGTTCCTTACCGTCACTCCCAATCCAGGCAACTGAATGGCTAAAAAAAAATCCAACGAAGGCAACGGCAACGACTCGGGCATGACATGCTCGTTCTGCGGCACCACGCCCGGCTATCACGACATCCTCGTGCCGAGTCCCACCGGCAACGCCTATATATGTAACAACTGTGTCAACCAGATAGAGGAAATCCTCAAAGGCTACTTCGAAGAGCACCCCGAGCTCAAAGCCGAAGCCTCACGTGGCAAAAAGTCCTCGCCCGAGAAACACAAACTCCCCACCCCTCTCGAGATCAGAGAGTTTCTCGACCAATATGTCATCGGTCAGGACGACGCCAAGAAATACCTCTCGGTAGCCGTCTACAATCACTACAAGCGACTCGACCAGCCTCAGGACGACGTAGACATCGAGAAGAGCAACATCATCATGGTAGGCCCGACCGGCACCGGCAAGACCCTCCTGGCCAAGACTATAGCTCGACAGCTCGACGTGCCCTTCGCCATAGTCGACGCCACGGTTCTCACCGAGGCCGGCTACGTAGGCGAAGACATCGAGAGCCTGCTGGTACGACTGCTCCAGGCCGCCGACTACGACGTGCCCCGCGCCGAGCGTGGCATAGTGTTCATCGACGAGATCGACAAGATAGCACGCAAAGGCGACAACCCCTCCATCACACGCGACGTCTCGGGCGAAGGAGTCCAGCAAGGCCTGCTCAAACTCCTCGAGGGCTCGATAGTCAACGTTCCCCCCCAGGGAGGACGCAAGCACCCCGAGCAGAAGATGATACCCGTCGACACCAAAAACATCCTCTTCATCTGCGGAGGAGCCTTCGACGGCATCGAGCGCAAGATAGCCCACCGTCTCAACACCCACGTCGTAGGCTTTACCGGACGCGACCAGCGCAGCAAGATCGACTCTGACAACTATCTCAAATATATCGCCCCCCAGGATCTCAAGTCTTTTGGCCTGATACCCGAGATTATAGGCCGTCTCCCGGTGCTGGTTCATCTCGATCCGCTCGACCGCGACGCCCTGCTCAAGGTGCTCTCCGAGCCCAAGAACGCCATCACGCGACAGTATGAAAAACTCTTCGCCATGGACGGTGTCAAGCTCACCTTCACCCCCGAGACCCTCGAGTTTATCGTCGACAAAGCGATCGAATATAAACTCGGAGCGCGCGGACTGCGCACCATCGTCGAGACCATCATGGTCGACCCTATGTTTGAAGTACCATCCCTCAAAGTCAAGGAATTCACAGTAACTCGCGAATACGCCGAAGAGAAACTCCGCAAAGCCTATATAGGCTGAGACCCTGTCAGGCCATCCTTGCCACCCACTCCAGTTCTCCCCCCTCTCACAACCTTAAATACTCCTCCATGCACACCCGCCTTCATCAAGCCCTCAAGGAGCACTTCGGTTTCGACACCTTCAAGGGAAACCAGGAAGCCATCATGACCAGTCTGCTCGACGGTCAGGACGTCTTCGTGCTCATGCCCACCGGCGGAGGCAAGTCGCTATGCTACCAGCTCCCCGCCCTGATGATGGACGGCACGGCGATAGTCATCTCTCCTCTCATAGCACTTATGAAGAACCAGGTAGATGCCATACGCAACCACAGCGAGTCAGAGAGCATAGCCCACTTCCTCAACTCCTCGCTCAACCGCGCCGCCATCGACACGGTCAAAGCCGACGTGCGCAACGGACTCACCAAGCTCCTCTACGTAGCCCCCGAGTCCCTGACCAAGGAGGAAAACATCGAGTTCATGAAGACGGTAAAGATCTCCTTCTATGCCGTCGACGAGGCTCACTGCATCTCGGAGTGGGGCCACGATTTCCGTCCCGAATACCGCCGCATACGTCCGATCATCAACGACATCTGCCCAAGGCCCGTCATAGCCCTCACGGCTACGGCCACGCCAAAGGTGCAGCACGACATCCAGAAAAACCTGGGAATGTCGAACGCATGTGTCTATAAATCATCATTCAACCGTCCCAATCTCTACTACGAGATACGTCCCAAGACAGCAAATATCGACCGCGACATCATCAAGTTCATACGCTCTCATCCCGGCAAAAGCGGCATCATCTACTGCCTGAGCCGAAAGCGAGTCGAGGAACTGGCCGAGATACTCAAGGTCAACTCCATCAGGGCTCTCCCCTATCACGCCGGAATGGACGCCGCCACCCGCAGCGCCAACCAGGACGCCTTCCTGATGGAACATGTCGATGTCATAGTGGCCACGATAGCCTTCGGCATGGGTATCGACAAGCCCGACGTGAGATTTGTCATACACTACGACATGCCCAAGTCGCTCGAGGGATACTATCAGGAGACCGGCCGCGCCGGCCGTGACGGGGGCGAAGGTATATGCCTAACATTCTATTCTGCAAAAGACCTCCAGAAAATGGAGAAATTCATGCAGGGAAAGCCCCTCGCTGAGCAGGAAATAGGACGTCAGTTACTCATCGAGACCCAGAGCTATGCCGAGGCTTCGACCTGCAGGCGTCGCTCCCTGCTCTTCTATTTTGGCGAACAATTTTGCGATGAAAGTTGTAACAACTGCGACAACTGTCTAAATCCCAAGAAAAAAGTGGAAGCTAAAGAAGACCTTTGTGCGATCCTCGAGACTGTGATCGCTCTGAAAGAAAAGTTCAAGTCCGACTACGTCAGCGACGTTGTCTTAGGCAACGCCACTCCGACAGTCAAATCCTATAATCACGATGAGCTCGAGCTCTTCGGATGCGAGAAAGGCACCGACGAGCGTCTCATCGCAGCAATCATCCGACAGGCAGTCCTCGAGGGATACCTCGACCGTGACATCGAAAACTACGGAACCCTGTCAGTTACCCCCAAGGGCAAGAAATTCATCAACTCGCCCCAGTCATTCAAGGTCGTCGAAGACTCTGATTTCTCCGAGGAAGCCGAGCCCGACCTCTCCAAAAACGCCGCCTCGGGAGCAGCCGACACCGAGCTGTTCCTGATCCTCAAAGACCTGCGCAAGAAGGTGGCCAAGCAGCTCGGTCTGCCCCCCTACATCATCTTCCAGGATCCCTCGCTCGAAGCCATGGCCACTACCTATCCCATCTCCATCGAGGAGCTCCAGAACATCCCGGGAGTCGGTCAGGGTAAGGCTAAAAAATATGGCGCCGAGTTTGTCAAAGTCATCAAGCGCCATGTCGAGGACAACGAGATCGACCGCCCCGACGACCTGAGAGTGCGCTCCGTGCCCGACCGCAACTCCACCAAGCTCTACATCATCACCCTCATCGACCGCAAGATACCCCTCCCCGAGATAGCGAGAGCCAAGGGGCTGGAGTATAGCGAACTGCTCGACGAGATCGAAGCCATCGTCAACTCAGGCACTCGTATCGACATCAACTACTACATCAACGAGATCATCGACGAAGACTCTCAGGAAGAACTCTTCGACTTCTTCCGCGAGAGCGAGAGCGACGACCTCAATGAAGCCTATCGCGAGTTTGGCGCCGACTTCACCGAGGAGGAGATACGGCTGGCCCACATCAAGTTTGTCTCAGAGCTGGGCAACTGAGCCTATTCACAGGTCAACATCTCCGACCCCTCAGTTTCAACCCACCCCCTCCTATCCATCCCCAACATCCATCCACCCCACCTATGGCTCCAGTGATCGACTACCGCGACGTCACCATTCATCGCAACTCGCTCATTACACTCAAGCACGTTGACCTGAAGCTGGCTCCCGGCGAATTTATATACGTGATAGGTCGCGTCGGCAGCGGCAAGTCGAGCCTGCTCAAGAGCCTCTATGCCGACGTGCCGGTGGCCTCGGGCCGGGCCCGAGTGCTCGACTACTCCCTGGAATCCCTGCGCCGCAAGGAGATACCCTATCTGCGCCGCCAGATAGGCATTATCTTCCAGGACTTCCGTCTGCTCATCGACCGCAGCGTCTACGAAAACCTGCGCTTCGTGCTCAGAGCCACCGGATGGACTGACAGGGCTTCCATCGACGAGCGCATAGCCAAAGTGCTCGCCGACGTGGGTATGGCCAAAAAAGCCTACAAACTACCCCACGAGCTCTCGGGAGGCGAGCAACAGCGCGTGGTCATAGCCAGAGCCCTGCTCAACGAGCCACCCATCATTCTGGCCGACGAGCCCACCGGCAACCTCGACCCCGCCACAGGCGAGGCCATCGTGGCCCTGCTCCATCGCATCGCCTCATCAGGCACAGCCGTCATCATGGCCACCCACAACATGTCGCTCATACATCAGTTCCCGGCACGCACCCTCATCTGCGACCGCCACACACTCTCTCCCTATACCCCCCAACCCTCAACATCCATCGATCTACAATGACCCAATCTACCACCCCTGCGCCCTTCGGCATACTCTTTGACCTCGACGGAGTGCTCGTCGACAGCGAGGGAGAATACTCCATATTCTGGGGCGAGACAGGCCGACGCTACGGCCTGCGACCCACCTTTGCCGACGACATCAAAGGCACCACCATCGACGAGATACTGCTCAATTTTCCCGAATCAGACCGTCAGTCCATACTCGAAAGCCTCCATCGGTTTGAGAGCGAGATGCGCTATCCCGTCTTTCCGGGAGTGATACCGTTCCTGGAAGAATTGCGCCGGGCAGGAATCCCCACAGCGATAGTCACCAGCAGCGACAATGTCAAGATGGATCTCCTGCGTCGGCGTCAGCCACAGCTGCTCCCTCTGATCGACCATCTCGTCACCGGCGACATGGTGACCCATAGCAAACCCGATCCCGAAGGATACCTGCGCGGAGCCTCACTGATAGGTCTCCCCGCCACCCGCTGCTACGTGTTCGAGGACAGTCTCCAGGGCCTCCAGGCCGGACGCGCCTCGGGAGCCACAGTGATCGGACTCGCCACCACCAATTCAGCCGACAAAGTGTCACCGCTTGCCGACCTCACCCTCCCGCGCTTCGAGGGGATCTCCATCGCCACCCTCCCTCCGCTTAAAGCCTGACCGCCACGGCTCACACCCTTAGAGAGTATAAACAAATACCATCTCCCCGGTATCACTATATAATACTCTAAGAACTGATCTAAACTTATTACAAATTAACAGTTCGAGATTGTTTTGGAGATAATTTTGAGGTTTTTGAGGGAACGATGGGGCTCCATCGTGACTGATAAAACCGAAGTAATTAGCCCAAAACAAGCCGAAGGGTTAATTCTAAGTTTATTTCAGTTCTGACTTTTAACTTTCTGTAATAAGTTTAGATCAGTTCTAATTATCCTTTTATCCCATGAAAACTACCCTGGCTCTGATGACGGCGGCTATGACAGTCGTCGGGATGACCCTCAACGCCGCCCCTACGCGACACCCCCTCGTAGGCTGGGCTTATAGTCAAGAAGCCTCTACGCCCGACGGCAACGAGTGGCAAGACCCTCAGCGACTGGCCCTCAACAAAGAACAGCCCAGAGCCGACTTCTACCCCTTCGGGAGCCTGCAATCTGCCCTTAAGGTACTCCCCGACCGGTCGGAATACTATCATAGCCTCGACGGGCAATGGAAATTCCGTTGGGTAGGCAACCCTTGGGAACGGGACTCCACATTCCACCAGCCGGGACGGGATCTCAGCGACTGGGACACTATCGAAGTCCCCGGATCATGGAATGTCCAGGGACTTCAGAAAGACGGCACAAAAAAATATGGCACCCCGATATATGTCAATCAGCCGGTAATCTTCATGCACGACCGCCAAGTGACAGGCGATTGGAAACAAGGAGTGATGCGCACGCCGCCCGAGACATGGACAACCTTCCGCGACCGCAACGAAGTGGGTCAGTACAGCCGCACTTTCACGGTGCCCCCAACTTGGAAAGGTCGTCAGACATACGTCGAGTTTGAAGGCGTAGACTCCTTCTTCTACCTGTGGATCAACGGCCACTATGTAGGTTTCAGCAAAAACTCACGCAACGCGGCCCGATTTAATATCACCCCCTATCTCAACCCCAAGGGCGAGAACACCATCTCGGTAGAAGTCTACCGCAACAGCGACGGCAGTTTTCTCGAAGCTCAGGACATGTTCAGGCTCCCTGGTATATTCCGCACGGTAGCGCTTTACAGCACCTCTCCGCTTCAGATCGCCGACCTCAGAGCAGTCCCCTCGCTGAGCGGCGACAAGCCCTGCCTGGCGACACTCGAGTTGACCGCGACCCTGCGCAACCTCTCGGGGAAGCAGGCCAAAGACCTCTCGCTCAGATGGGATCTCTATCAGTGTGAACGCCTCTATGATGACGAAGTATCCCCCGCTCCCGTGGCCTCGGGATGCAAGACAGGCTTAGACTTCTACAAAGATGCAACCATCACGATCGAGACACTCATTGAAGTACCCGAGGTGAAGACCTGGAGTGCCGAGGCCCCGTGGAGATATATACTGGTGGCAAGCCTCACCGATCGTAAAGGCAAGACACTCGAGACAGTGTCGACCTTCACCGGCTTCCGCTCGGTCGAGATACGCGACACCCCGGCCCGTGAAAATGAACATGGCATCGACGGACGATATTTCTACGTCAACGGTCAGGCTGTCAAACTCAAAGGAGTCAACCGTCACGAGACCATGCCCGACCGCGGTCACGCAGTCACCCGCGACAATATGGAAAAGGAAGTGATGCTCATGAAGCGCGCCAATATCAACCATGTGCGCAATTCCCACTACAATGACTCCCCCTACTGGTACTATCTCGCCGACAAATATGGTCTTTACCTCATAGATGAGGCCAATCTCGAGAGCCACGAATACTACTACGGAAAGCAGTCGCTGAGCCACCCTCAGGAGTGGGAGGCGGCCCATGTGAGCCGCGAGATGGAAATGGTAGGCGCCCACGTCAACCACCCTTCGATCCTGATCTGGAGTCTCGGCAACGAGGCCGGCCCGGGCAAGAACTTCCAGGCAGCCTACGACGCTGTCAAGAACTACGACAAGAGCCGCCCGGTACACTACGAGCGCAACAACAAAATCGTCGACATGGGATCAAACATGTATCCCTCGATTGAATATACACGCCGCCTGGCCACAGGCAAAACCGAAGATAAATACCCCTTCTATATCTGCGAATATGCCCACTCCATGGGCAACTCCTTGGGTAATCTCACCGACTACTGGCAGGCTATCGAGAGCACTGACTTCATCCTCGGCGCCGCCATCTGGGACTGGGTCGATCAGGGCCTCTACAACTACGACCCCACTACAGGCGAGCGATATATAGCCTATGGAGGAGACTTCGGCGATTTTCCCAACGATGGCCAGTTTGTCATGAACGGCATCATGCTCGCCGACCTCACCCCCAAACCTCAGTATTACGAAGTAAAGAAGGTCTATCAGAACGTGGCTGTCACTCCTGTCGACCTTGAGAAAGGTATCATCGAGATATTCAACAAGAACTATTTCGAGCCACTTTCCGACTACACTCTCTCCTGGCAGCTGCTCCGGGATGGAAAGACCATCACCGAAAGCGATGTTTACATAGGCCCCGACTCCCTTCCGGGCCCGCGGCAGAGAGCCTTCTACACCATCCCCTACTCACTCACCGGCCTCACCGGCGACTTAGGGCTTATTGTAGAGTTTCGACTGAAAGAGCCCAAGCCCTGGGCCGAGGCCGGATATATCCAGATGGCTGAATACCTGCCTATTAGCAAAGCTGCTGACCGACACTCTGTCGACTCCTTGGCCTTTGATTCAGGTCTGATCATGAATATAGACGGCAAGAGAGTCGACACCGCCGTCAGCCCCACTTCACCCGTCAGCGTGGAAGGAGACAATTTCAAGGCCATCTTCTCGCCCGAGACCGGTTCGCTGACATCGCTCGTCTACAACGGTCGTGAAATGATAGCCGACGGCAACGGGCCCCGGCTCGATGCGTTCCGCGCACCGGTCAACAACGACACCTGGATCGACCGTAAATGGTGGGCCGCCGGCCTCGACAACCTGCATCACTCGGTGATCTCCGCTCGCTCCGACATCAACGATCGTGGTCAGGCTGTACTGTCATTCAAGATCAAGAGTCAGGCTCCATATTCCGAACGGCTCATAAGCCTCAGGGGAGATGGCTCGCGTGGTGAGGACGAGCTCAGCCGCGGCCGCCACGAGATCGAGCAACTCACCGACAGGCCGCTTGGCCCTGACGACTTCCATTTCATCACCGATCTGGTCTGGACAGTCTACCCCGACGGATCCATCCGCCTGGCAGCCGACATCAACGGCTCTGACTCCACCCTGGTGCTACCCCGTCTCGGCTTCACCATGAGTGTGCCTCAGCGATACGACAATTTCAGTTACTATGGTCGCGGCCCGCTCGAGAACTATCCCGACCGTCTCTCAGGCAGTTTTCCCGCAGTTTACAGCCAGAGTGTGGCCGATCAGTTTGTTGGCTATGCCAAACCCCAGAGTATGGCCAACCGTGAAGACTGCCGTTGGGCGTCACTCACCGACGCCGACGGCTACGGCCTGATTGCCATCGGCGCCAACCCATTGAGCGTCACGGCACTCCCATGGGCCGAACGCGATCTACTGCTCGCACCTCACCCCCATCAGCTTCCGCCGGCAGGGCCGACACAATTCCACCTTGATCTCGGAGTCACCGGCCTCGGCGGAGCAAGTTGCGGTCAGGGCGGCCCCCTCACTCCCGACCGCATCCACGCAGGCCACAACACCCTTACCCTCCTCCTCCGGCCCGCCACTCCCGCCCGGACACAGACCACACTCCTCCCCTAACTTGCCCAACTGATTTAAAGCTACACAGAAAGTCACAAAAAGGAACTGAACAACCTCAGATCATTAGTTTGCAATAAATTTAATAAATAACCCCTGCTACAGATAGTTGTAGCAGGGGTTATTTATCACAAACCCGGCACACCGGGTTTACTCTTTTACTTTCCGAACATGCCACCGAGCATACTGCCGGCTTTGCTCTTGAGCTCGTCGACAACCGAACCCTTCACGCTGTCAAGGTTGACATTTTCGAGAAGGCCCTGAGCGCCGAGTTTTGAAACTATATCGCCAAACGAAAGATTCTTCAGGTCAAGAGTCTTGAGAACGTCGGTTACTTTCGTGATGTCAAAGCTATCGCCGAATTTGGCGGTAAGCTGTTTGATGATTTCCTGAATGTCCATAATAATCTGAGTGAGGGGGTTACTTTTTTAGATGTTTTTCTTTATAACATCCCACCCCTCCCTAAAGTTCTTTATGTCCATATTTTGGCAAAACACGGGAGGTGTGGCATAGAATTTTTTGCCACACCTCCCGTTATTGTTTAACCTTGACTTACGGTCACCGGCCTCAGGCCTCGGCGTAGGTCTCTTTGATGAAATTGACACAGATCGCACCGATCACGAGGAAGACTCCGGCGAGCACCAGCATACTGATCTGATGGCCGCCGAGAAGCGACAGCACTACTCCGCCGAGGGCTGCGGCACAGATCTGCGGCACACAGATTGTGCCGTTGAAGAGGCCGAGATAGGTGCCCATATTCTTGCCCGAAATCGAGTTGGTGAGGATGGTAAACGGCATGGCGAGCATGGCGGCCCAGGCACATCCGATGAGCAGGAACGAGACAAAGAGCAGATACTGGTTGGTGATGAAGAGGGTCGACACGAAGCCTATGCCTCCGAGCACGAGGCTGAGTGCATAGATTACCTTGTGGCTGCGGAACATCGGGATCACGATAGCCCAGATAACCGAGCCGACAGCCTGGACGGCAAAGAGCACGCCCACCCAGTTGCCTGCGTTCTGATAGGCAAGCGACTTGGTGTCGGTGGTGCCCCACACTGTCTCGGCGATGGCGCCGTTGGTGTAAGTCCACATATAGAGGAAAGCCGACCAGCAGAAAAACTGCACCAGTCCCACTGTCCAGAACGTGGCGGGAGCCTTGCGCAGAAGGGTCAGCATGCCCTCTTTCTTCTCTCCGGCCGGCTCCTCCTTGATGCCGTGATACTCGGCATACTCCTTGGGGGGCATCTCGCGGATAAAGACAAAACTGTAGATCACACAGAGCACCAGCACCGCGGCTCCGATATAGAACGAATAGGTCACACTGTCGGGCACCACACCCTCGGGGGCGAGGTTGGAGATACCGATGGCTGTCAGGGTGATAGGTGCAAGGTAGCCCACGAGGCTACCGGCATTGCACAGGAAACTCTGGATCGAATAAGCCAGACCTTTCTGCCGCTCATTGACCTGATCGCCTACAAGCATCTTGAAAGGCTGCATGGCCATATTGATCGAGGTGTCGAGAAACATCAGTGCGATAAATCCAAACACCATAGCGCCCGAGATGGTCAGTCCGAAACTTCCGGCATTGGGCAACAGGCACATCACGATCACAGCCACGGCCGCACCGATGAGCAGATAGGGTAGACGACGACCGAGACGGTTCCAGGTGCGGTCACTGGCCGACCCGACGATCGGCTGCACGATAATACCCATCAGCGGAGGCAGTATCCAGAAGAAACTGAGCGAATGAGGATCGGCTCCGATAGTGGCGAAGATACGGGTAATATTGGCGCTCTGAAGTGCGTAGGCTATCTGTACGCCGAAAAACCCGAAGCTGAGATTCCAGAGTTTCCAGAAACCCTGGTCTGGCTTGGTTTTAGTCATTGTGGAAAGATTTTATTAGGTAAGTATGAAAAGGGAAAGTATGATAACAAAACAATTGCGTGAGGCTCAGGTTCACTCCGAGAGCGACTTGAGATAACTTATCTCCTCGGGCCAGAGGCTCTCGTCGGTGGTCTCGAGTATCAGCGGGATGTTGTCCATGCGTGGATCGGCCATCAGCATCTTCCAGAAAGTCTCGCCGAGCACGCCCTGACCGATCGGTGCATGGCGGTCTACCTTAGATCCGAGAGCCTTAAGGGTATCGTTGATGTGCATGCCGCAGAGATAGTCAAAACCTATCGTCTCGCCGAAGTGGCTCCAGGTCTTCTGATATGCCTCGGGGGTAGTCATGTCATAACCGGCCGAATGGGCATGACAGGTGTCGATACACACGCCTACACGGGTCTTGTCCTCGACGCGGTCGATGATACGGGCTATCTGCTCAAAGGTATAGCCCAGGTTGCTGCCCTGGCCGGCGGTATTTTCTATCACGGCCTTGACTCCCGAGGTCTTGTCGAGCAAGATATTTAGCGACTCGGCTATCAGATCGAGACAAGCATCGGGATCGATGAGACCCAGATGGCTGCCGGGATGGAAATTAAGCATTGTCAGACCCAACTGACTGCAACGCTCCAGCTCGTCGAGAAAAGCCGCCCGCGATTTTTCGAGCTTCTCGGCATCGGGACTGCCGAGATTGATGAGATAACTGTCATGAGGAAGTATCGCATCGGGAGTGTAGCCACACTCGGCACAATTCTTCCTGAACGCCTCGGCCTCCTTGGGGCTGATAGGCTTAGAGGCCCAGCGCGAAGGGTTGCGGGTGAACAGCGCGAAAGCACCTGCACCTATGGCGCGTGCATTGAGAGGAGCGTTGCTGACACCCCCCTCTACCGATACATGAGCTCCGATTAATTTCATTTCTGTAGAGTTGTTTCATGCAAAATTAGCGGAATTTGATTAACTTTGCAAACAATCTGCCTCACTAATAAAGAAATTACACAACCACCCTATATCTTATGGCTCAGAAACCTTCTATCCCTAAAGGCACGCGCGACTTCACTCCGGCCGAAATGGCTCGCAGAAACTATATATTCGACACTATCCGCGAGGTGTTTGGCCTCTATGGCTTCCGCCAGATCGAGACTCCGGCTATGGAAAACCTCTCGACCCTCATGGGTAAATATGGCGAGGAGGGGGACAAACTCCTGTTCAAGATACTCAACTCGGGCGACTACCTGCGCGGAGTCGACCGCTCGCTGATCGACAACGACGAGTGTCTGAAACTGGCTGCCCAGCTCTGTGAGAAGGGTCTGCGCTACGACCTGACAGTCCCCTTCGCCCGTTTCGTGGTCATGCACCGCGCCGAGCTGCAGATGCCTTTCAAGCGTTTCCAGATACAGCCCGTGTGGCGTGCCGACCGCCCTCAGAAGGGCCGTTACAGAGAGTTCTATCAGTGTGACGCCGACGTGGTTGGATCAGACTCTCTGCTCAACGAGGTCGAACTGCTTCAGATCATCGACGAAGTGTTTGCCCGCCTGGGAGTGCGCATCACCATCAAGCTCAACAACCGTAAAGTGCTTGCCGGCATAGCCGAGCTGGTCGGCGCCCCCGACAAGATCATCGACATCACCGTGGCCATCGACAAGATCGACAAGATCGGTCTCGACAAGGTCAAGGAGGAGCTCGCCGAGCGCGGACTCTCGCCCGAAGCCATCGATCGCATCACCCCGATCATCACCCTGAGCGGCACCAACGCCGAGCGTCTCGAAAGCCTGAAGGCACTGATGGCATCGAGCGAAGTCGGCCTCAAGGGTGTCGAAGAACTGATCACGGTCATCGACTCGACCGCGGCTCTGGGTCTGCGCGCCGATCTCGAGCTCGACGTCTCGCTGGCCCGCGGTCTCAACTACTATACCGGCACCATCATCGAGGTCAAGGCCCGCGACGTGGAGATAGGCTCCATCACCGGCGGCGGCCGCTACGACAATCTCACGGGTGTCTTCGGCCTCCCGGGCCTCTCGGGCGTGGGTATCTCGTTTGGCGCCGACCGCATCTATGACGTGCTCAACGCCCTCGATCTCTATCCCGCCGACATCCAGGGAGCCGCGCGCATCATGTTTGCCAATCTGGGCGAGGCCGAGGCGGCCCGCTCGCTCCAGGTAGCCCGCGAGGTGCGCCGGGCAGGTATCTCGGCCGAGGTCTATCCCGACGCCGCCAAAATGAAAAAACAGATGTCGCGCGCCGATGCCCTCGGCATCCCCTATGTAGGCATCATCGGCGAGACCGAGCTTCAGGAGGGCACCGTGACACTCAAGAACATGACCACCGGCGAGCAGTCTCAGCTCAATGTCGACGACCTCATCAAAGCACTCTCCTGAGATGATAATCACTGAATCGCTGGCCACCTTCGGCCGCTATTGCACGTTCATGACCAGGGTGGTCTCACGCCCCGAGCGTTGGCGCATCTTCCTGCAGCGCACAGTAGCCGAGATCACCAAGCTTGGCATCGACTCCATCCCGCTGGTGCTCGTCATCTCGGTGTTTATCGGAGCCGTGTGTACCATACAGATGCAACTCAACATCATGTCGCCGCTCATCCCGGCCTATTCGACCGGTCTGGCCACACGCGAGATCATCCTGCTGGAGTTTTCCAACTCTATCCTGTGTCTCATACTGGCCGGTAAGGTCGGCTCGAACATAGCCTCGGAGATAGGCACCATGAGAGTGACCGAGCAGATCGACGCCCTCGACATCATGGGCATCAACTCGGCCTGCTTCCTGGTGCTCCCCAAGGTGATCGGCTTCCTGCTGTTCATGCCGGTGCTGGTAGTGTTCTGTATCTTCACCTCCATTATGGGCGGAGTGCTCATCTCGACCTTCACCGACATTATTCCCCTCAACAGATTTATCTACGGTATCCAGACACTGTTTCAAGAATGGTATGTGTGGTATGGCCTGATCAAATCTCTATTCTTCTCCTTTATCATCACTACCGTGGCAGCCTTCTATGGCTACTATGTCAAGGGCGGCGCGCTCGAGGTCGGCAAGGCTTCGACCAACGCCGTGGTGGCCTCAAGTATTCTGATACTGTTGCTCGACGTAGTGCTCACCAAACTCCTGCTCCAATGATCGAAGTCAGAAATCTCACCAAGTCATTTGACGGGCGCACTATACTTCACGATGTCAGCGCCACCTTCGAGACCGGCAAGACCAATCTGATCATCGGTCAGAGCGGTTCGGGCAAAACAGTGCTGATCAAGTCGATCATCGGTCTGATACGTCCCGAGAAGGGAGAGATACTCTATGACGGCCGCGACATCATGAAGATGGACACCGATCAGATCAAGGAGCTGCGCAAGGAGATCGGTATGCTCTTCCAGGGGTCGGCCCTCTTTGACTCGGAGACGGTGCTCGGCAACGTAGCCTTCCCGCTGACCATGTTTACCGACATGACGGCCGCCGAGATCTATGACCGCGCACAGTTCTGTATCGAGCGTGTCAACCTCAAGGGCGCCGACTCGAAATACCCCTCCGAGATCTCGGGCGGCATGCAGAAACGTGTGGCCATCGCCCGCGCCATCGCGCTCAATCCCAAATACCTGTTCTGTGACGAGCCCAACTCGGGCCTCGACCCGCGCACCTCGATAGTGATCGACGAGCTGCTCAGCGACATCACCCACGAGTATAACATCACCACCATAATCAATACCCACGACATGAACTCGGTGCTCGGCATCGGCGAGAACATCATCTTCATCAACAAGGGCTATCGCGAATGGGTGGGCGACATGAACCAGATCTACCACACCGCCAACGAGGCCCTCAATAACTTTGTCTTTGCCAACGACCTGTTTCAGAAGGTCAAGCAGTATGTACTCAGCCACGAGCACCATTGAACCCATGAACCGTATCCACCACATCGACAGCCTCGACCATCAGGGCCTCGAAGTGTACACCTCGCTCACCGAGGCCCAGCTACGCAACCGTCTCGACCCGGCCATGGGAGTGTTCATAGCCGAGAGTCCCAAGGTGATACGTGTGGCTGTTTCGGCCGGCTACACCCCCCTGTCGATGCTCTGTGAAGAGCGACATATCTCAGGCGATGCCGCCGAGATCATAGAACGGTTTCCCGACATGCCGGTCTACACCGGCTCACGTGAACTGCTTGCCCGGCTCACAGGCTACACGCTCACTCGCGGAGTGCTCTGTGCCATGAGGCGGCCCCAGTTGCCCCCGATAGAGGAGGTGATCAAAGGAGCGCGACGCGTAGCCGTGATCGACGGAGTGGTCGACACCACCAACATAGGAGCAATCTTCCGCTCGGCCGCCGCTCTCGACATAGATGCGGTGTTGCTGACACCGACATCGTGTGATCCGCTCAACCGGCGCGCAGTCAGGGTGTCGATGGGCACAGTCTTTCTGGTGCCCTGGACATTCATAAAGTCGCCCGGGGAATTGCGCGACTACGGATTCAAGACCGCGGCCATGGCTCTGACCGACCGCTCTGTATCGATCGACGAGGCGCGCCTCTGCGGAGAGCCGCGCCTCGCCCTGATACTTGGCACCGAGGGTGACGGCCTGCCACAGGCCACCATCGACTCGGCCGACTATGTGGCCCGCATCCCGATGAGCCACGGTGTGGACTCGCTCAACGTGGCGGCCGCAGCAGCCGTAGCCTTCTGGCAGCTCAGAGTCAGGGGAGAGTGATGCCCGACTGAGAGAACTCTACCGGTGTCTCGCCATGGCGGCGACACCAGGAGTCGTAGACGTCGTAGAGAGCAAGAGCCGAATCGTTATACCATCCGTAACCATTGCGACGCTCGTCGCCGATCTCGTCGAGATGCCGGCGAGGCACCCCGTCGCGGTCACAGACGTAAGGAAGCTCCTCGTCAAGATCATAGAAACGAGCCCAGATAGGCCCTGCACCATCCTCGGCCAGGAGCGTGGAATTAATACGCCTGCCCTCGGCATCGAAATGAGCATAGCGGTAGCCCATGATCTTATGAGAGTCAAGCCACGCCATAGCACCGTGAACAGCCGCCTTCACGCTGTCGTCGGGCTCAGGCAGCGACATGAGTAGATCGACAAGCCCCACACTCTCGCTCGAGCAATAGGAGGGGAGCTCATAGGCACGCGCAGGAGCCGGCAGAAAAGTATCGCGGTAGTGTTGCTGACACCACACCGTAGGCTTCCCATCCTTGCGTATCTGGGTGGCGAGTATACAGGCTATGCCACGGTCAAAGGAATCCTTGAGCCTCTCGCGCAACTCGGGAGTGACTATATCACTGTCGGCGCTATAAGGCTCAGCTCCGTCACGCATGTCGCGTATGACCTCGAGAGTGTTGCGCATAGCGTGGTCGTTATATGTGATATGTATCTGATAACCGTGATTGTCGGGCCAGAACTGGGGCCAACCGCCCGAGGGATACTGTCCGGCCAGAAGAAACTCAATGCCGCGTCTCACCGCGTCGCGATACTTCCTGTCGCCGGTAGCATTATAGAGACGGGCCAGATAGGCCATCTGGAGAGTCGTGGCATTGTTATCGATTGTCGAGTCAAAAGTATTCTCCTTGTCTGAAAGTATAGCGTGACGCTGCTCGTCGGTGAAAGGAGTACACATATCCATATTCTTTGGCCACCCACCGGTGACGCGCTGATAGAGAAGCACCTGGTCGCCTATGCGACGGGCCTCGTCAGTAACAAAAAATTTCTCGGAACGAGCCTTAAGCTGACGGTTTTTGGGAAACTTCGCGGCCTGCACCTCCGATGATACACCTGTCAGGAGCACACTTGCCGCAAACATCATAGCCTTATAAAACTTATATTTCATGGTAAAGTGGAATATTCTGACTCAAAAGTACACAAAAAAGCCCTTTTACGCAAGTATATCAAGACTATCCCTGGCTGACCCGACCGGCCATACCAAAAGTCAACATTTGTAAATTGTAACTTTCGATATTTTATGTATCTTTGCGGCCATAACCTTTGACAACTGCATACCATCATTTTAACCGTCACACCAATGAAAAAGATATTGTACATATTATATATAGTTCTAAGCGTTGCCGACTTCAATCTTCATGCTGAGGAGCGCCATGCCGGTCATCGTGGACACAATGCCTACGAGCAATATGGCCACTCCCATCACTCTCCTTATTTCATAAGCAATGGCAAGGTATTTTTTGACGGACAAAAGATTGAAGGTGCATTTGCCTCAAGTTTCAAGATACTTCGTGACGGCTATGCCAAAGACACCTGGAATGTGTACTACTGCGGCAATAAAATGACCGGAGCATCAGCAGGTAGTTTCAAAGTGCTGGGCTACGGTTACGCAAAGGACACATGGAACGTGTACTACAACGGCTCAAAAATCGAAGGAGCCAGCGCTAACAGTTTCAGTATCCTCTCCGACTGGTATGCCAAGGATACATGGAATGTGTACTATGATGGAAAGAAAATACCCGGAGCGTCGGCAAACAGTTTCAAAGTGCTGCGTGACGGTTATGCCATGGACACCTGGAATGTATATTTCGACGCGGTGAAGATAAACGGAGCGCAGGCGCACAGCTTCAAAGTGCTCCGCGACGGTTACGCCAAAGACACATGGAACACCTATTACTATGGTAAGAAAATCGACTGACTTTAATTGACATGACGAAGTATACCATTTACTTACTGTTCTTACTGCTGGCTTTTACGGCTATTACGGGTTGCAACAGCGACATATTTATCGAAGATACGGACCTGCCTGAAATTCAGGACGTCATGATCGAAGGTGATGGCGGAGAGGCCACTTTCACCATTCCCACGAAGCATCTCGAGCACATCGGTTTTGATTTGATGAGCACCGAGGAGCAATATTGTAAGTATTACAATGCCAGAGGCGAACTCATCGACTCCAAATCCCCGGCTTCTGAAGTTCACCGTATAGTGTTTGAAACCAAGTTTACTAAACTCGAACTAATAAAAGAGGGTGCGAGATTGACTATCAGAAGCATATGTCAGACCGACCGACAGGATACCCACTGGACCATCAGGATTGAATACAATTACGGCGTGAGATTTATTGAGCTGACGTGTTCGCCGGGCACACCTATCAGACTCATCGAAGTAATCTATAATGATGATATGATCACTGACGACCGTGCTAAGGTGACGAGCTTCCGCGACGGATTTACCAACAACGGTCCTCTGCAGCAGACGTTCATCATACATCCCTATCTCAATGAACTCGCATCCATTCTTGTAGAACCCTACACTCAAAATTCCTGGATACAAGGTGGACGTTTCAATATGCCCGTGCCGTTGTATGTAGGCGGGAAGTGGGTCATCCAGAATAAGAACGGTATCGAACCGGGATCAAAATACACATATGAGGGCCCCGACATATTCACAAAAGTGGAAATCGATGCTCCCCCCTATTCACACATCTCAGTCTTTACCGACGTAATCTACTCAGGCGCGAGAGTTACAGGCCACATGGTGTTTCACAACGAAGTGCTCGACCTGACATTTTCCGAAGATATCAAAGTGACTTCACTCTACCCCACCGGTTATGAAATCAGAATCGAAGATACGAATTAAACTTGCATCCCTCTTATCAGCCATTGTCAATCTATCATTGGCAGCTCAGACTGATAGTGTACCCGCAATGTTCTCGCGCCCTGTAGAGTGGCACATAGGGGCCGAGGTCGCTCCGGCATGGGTGCCGGGCACAAATCCTTACCTTGCAGGGGGCAATCCCGATGGTTAGCGCATAGGCACCAATCTGCATGAGGCATTACGCTGTGAGTTCAGTTTCAATCCTGCAACGCGCCAAGGTATGTTATACCGTGGACTCTATCAGGGTATCGGCATAGGAATGAATAGTTTCTTCCCCGGCGACCTACTGGGCTCTCCGGTTTCGGCCTACGTCTATCAGGGTGCACCGATAGTGAGTTTCGGGGAGCGACTTTCGCTGGGTTATGATACTGACTCGGAAAGTTCAAGGATCCACAGAATCTCATGCTGGGAATAGGAGTGAGGCTGTAACTAATGTGTTTTTAGAGGCGCAGTTTATTCATAAACATTTTTTAACGCAAAATATTTTGTGAGTTATCGAAAACTCCCTACCTTTGCACACGTAAAACATCGCGGGATGGAGCAGTGGTAGCTCGTTGGGCTCATAACCCAAAGGTCGCAGGTTCGAGTCCTGCTCCCGCCACTAAAATCAACCTCTTGATCAGCAATGATCAAGAGGTTATTTTTTATATGCGGAATTTACACCTTACGACAAACCTGCTATCGCTGCCGTGATATCATAATCCTTACTTTTGCATAAGCTTCCTTCCCAATACCTCGACCGCTTTCTCATGTCCTTCCCGACAGATAAAGTGGGCATACTGTCTGTAGACGCGCCCTCTCGGATCTTCTATCTCGACTCTATGGTTGATAAATTTCGGAGCGGTATGTGATTTCACATACATATCGAACATCCGCGAGAACAATCTACTCCTATATTCCTGAGGAGAGATCTCGAAATGATTTCTAAGCACATCAGTATCGGCATCACAATAGAAACACAGAACAGCATCTTCATTCTCACCCATAAACTTAGCTAAAACATCTGACACGGCTGATAGCAGTCTATAATTTACATAACCGGTTCCTGACTTCCTTATCAAAGTGACATCGTAGAATACCAGCGTCAATACCGCTCTATCATTTGTGAAAATCTCTACCGTCTCACAGTCATAATAAGAAAGGGCAACCATGATATGATCGCCCTGAGAATTTCTTATATCAAATGATAAATCCATTTACACTAAAACCGTGAATGTACATTTCTCCTTATCAGCAAGCTTTTTGATCTGCTGCTGCTTTTTCTCCTTCAAAGCGTCAAAGACCTGAACCATCTTAGGAGAGGGATTTTTAATAGTGATGTTTCTAGTCATAGAAAAAATGTTTTTAGTTTTGACAAAGTTACAATAAATATTTATTATAACAAATTTTCGGGAATAAAGTGTTGATTTTTCTACCGGCGGTTAGGGCGCATGAGGGGGAAGCCTGACTCGGTGAGGGTGAAGTTAATGAAGTCGTTGAAGCGTTTGAGCTGAGCCAAGGCGGGAATAAGCTGAACGGCGAAATCAGGATTGTCAAAGAAGTTGTCGTCAAGACGGAACGTCGCTCCAAATTCACGCGGACGGACATAGTCGATATACTCCCAATCGTTACTGAATCCCTTTGGCGCTGTCTTCAGCGGGTGGTCTCCCACCTTGGGGAAGAATTCCTTAAATTCCGGCGACTCGACTATGGAGATATATTCCTCGATATTATCGCGTATATCGCGACGGATGGCTGTGAGATAATTGGTCGGGAGTGAATAACAACCGCCCCAGAGCATCGAGTTGCCCGGCTCGAGGTGAAGATAATAGCCTGCCATCAATGACTTTTTACCATAGGGCGGACAGACATAGATACCTACATGGGTCTTATAGGGGGTCTTATCTTCCGAGAAACGGGTGTCGCGCACCAATCGGTAGACACATTGACCGAGCGTCAGGTCAGAAGCCGCGGGATCAACGGCTGCCACTGCGGCCATAAAACGCCCGGCAACCTCATCGCGCATTCTCCGGACGCGATCATAGTCAGCCCTGTGGTCAGCCACCCATTCGCGGGTGTTATGGCGGGAGAGTTTCTTGAGAAATGATAATATGGGGTGCATGGTGTATCAATATAAAATATAGAGGGTTGAGGACTGAATATTATAAAGTATGAGGGAGAAACAGCAAAAAAGGATCAAGTCTCTGAGTGACTTAATCCTTTTTGAGTTGCCTTGGAAAGATTCGAACTCTCACAGGCGGAACCAGAATCCGACGTGCTACCATTACACCACAAGGCAATTTGTTCATCTCAACTTAAGTGAAGCATCGTTTGAGATACTGTCCTTTCGTTTTGACGTTGCAAAGGTAGGAACATTTTTTTTACCGTGCAAATTTTGAGCAAACTTTTTTCAAGATTTTTTTGAGCGAGGGCTCCTCTACGAGCGACAAGACTACATTATCACACTATTCAGGGGTGGTCGCCTCATTACCTTTGCAGTAAAATGAAAGTATAACCTCAACATCCTTCCATCATGTCCAAATCATCCAAATCTGCGGCAGACGCTCTGCCGGTGTCACGCAAGTTTTACGATACACTTATGATCCGTGTCGACGAAATCGTCACAGCAGTCTTTGGCGACCACGCGGAAGAGTTTGCCGACGAGGCCAGATGTATGATCGACCGGTATCTGACGGGGAAGTATGACGCAAGCTGCGAGCAGGAGGCTACTCCCGAGATACGTATCATATTCCTGACCCTGAAGACCGAGATCGACAGAGCCCGCCAGCGTTCGCTCCGGGCCAGAGCCGCCGCGCGCCGACGGGCCAAGGTGAAAAAATCAGATGAAGCGACCCCTACCTCAACCGAAAAGACCTTCGGGCCAGATGAGACCCGGGTGGCGACGGCCTGTCAGGACACGGCACCAGCCCTACCCCACAGAAAACAACAGGCGGCCCGGAGTTTCAGGACCGCACTGCGCTGGAGGGCTGCCTCGCCATACGTCAGCAACCGTGAAGGCCGACGCGGACAGCAACGAAAAGTAGAGAAAAAGAGGCAGTAGGACTATAAGCCGGGTTATGTCGTGGCGTCACTTCTACTCTGAAACTCACGTCTCGGAGAGGACACCGCCACGGTGGAGTCATTTATCTAGGCGCCTCTTGGCGCTCAAGCAGCCTACCCCCCGACAATGGGCGAGCAACCCATTGCATCCCTTGATGAGAGAAGGATGCGTGTCGGTATACATGGCCTTGCAACCCATAAGACGTGCGGCCCGCCATGTCGCCATGACGGCCGGTGGGCTCTTACCCCACCTTTTCACCCTCGCTCCGAGCTCCCGGGGGGAGACGGGGCAGTTATTCTCTGTCACGCTGCTCTGCCGTCGCCGACAGCTCTCCGTTAGAGAGTATGGTGCTCTGTGTTGCCCGGACTTTCCTCTTGCCGCTCATAAGTCGGCAAGCGACTCTACCGTCCTACTGCCGTTGCAAAGTTAAGATTTTTTCCCGGGATATTCAAATCACGGATTATCCCGACACAATCTAATTTATCAACTCCCGGGACGAATATATACTAACGAGAGGTTTGTTCCGAGACAACGACTCACAATACAAAACGCAAAAACTATAAATTTAAAAATCTAAAGCGACAAACTGATAAATTTTCACTAAAATATCACTATCTTTACGAACTGTTAATCAAACCATCCCGCCATGAAACGAACGCTCTTTTTATATGCAGCGCTGGCATATACCGCATGTGTATCAGCCACTGTTCCTACCGCTGAAGATATCCTCACAAAGATTCTCGAGAACGTCAGCAAAATCCACACCGCAAGTTACAACATCACCGAACGTGTCTTTTACACGCCTGACGACTCGCTTTATATAGACGAGGAAGTGTATCGGATTGTGGAATGTGAAAATCCTACCGACACGGTTGGCCTTCCCATTTATATCAGACAGAATGAAACAGGAAGACTAAGAATCGCCCTGTCGCCGGAATATTCGTATTATGATCGCGTAACGCATATTGAGAAATCACGTCGCCATGGACCTGGATACTCTTGGGCACCGTTCTACAACCGCGTCATGCGTATGTGTGAATATTTTTTGAAACCGTCTGACAACCTCTCGCTCACAGTCATTGACCGAGGTGACGAATGGGAGATCGACGCCTCCGTCAGCGGGCATATGATAATATTTAGCGGTTATCCGCGCGTGGTCGAAATGTCATCTGCCGATCATGGATCACACTTCGGGCTGCGTGTCGACAAATCAACTATGATGCCCGTGTGGGTTTCATTTCTCCTCGGGCTTCCGGCAAGTCGATATGAAGAGTCGGTCAGCAACGTGGAGCTCAATTCTTTTGCTCCCGAAACATTCTCTGTTTCCGACTATTTCAACGGTCTGTCCACCTACGAGGGAGAAGAAGAAAGAGCCTTATCCAAGAAGTGGAGCCGGCAACATCTTTCCGAAATCAGACACGCACCTCTACCTACCGACACGCTTACCACACTCGACGGCACACTAATTTCACTTGTAAACGACACAACACGTGCCAAAGTAATATTCTTCGCAACAACTCATTGCGGAATTTGTCACGCTGCAATTCCGAGCATCAACAACATATACGAATCCTATCCCGCTGATCGCGTACAGATATTTGGAGTAATGCATGAAACCAGAGCACAACCGCGTGGGATTATGGAATTATTAAAGAGAGAAAATGTACGTGTGCCGATGGCGCTTAATAACGGACGATTTTACGAGTACTTTTACCCTGATGGACTTGCTCCGGCAATTATAGTCATTGACCGAAAAGGAAAGATCGCACTTATACAGAATGGGTTTAACGCCTATAATCCTAAACAGACCGAAAAGCGCATCAGGGAAGCCATTGATGCAGTCCTAAGGGATCACAATGAGTAAAAGATAAATCGAGATAAATCGGGATGAAACCCGATTTATCTCGACTAATTTTGATTTATCGCGATTATTCTTGACTTTATTCTTGATTTATCGCGATAAATTCTGCTCAAAGCGAGATCGGACGGAGGAGTTCGCCGGGAGGATCAGCGGGCGATGGGGTTGTCGATGAGGCAGGCATCAAGACCTGTCGAGGGACGATATTTCTCGGGGAACATATTCTTGCCGTCCATGAGACCCGAGCGCTGAATGGCGTCGTTGCCCGAGAGGGCGAAAATAGTCCTGAGACGGGCGAGATGGTCGGGCGAGACGGTTCTGAGCTTTTCGGGAAACTTGATGAAAAGCTGATCGTCGGGGAGGTTCTCGACAATGGAATGGAAAGTCCAGCTCACCTCGCCGGTAGCATCGGCAAGCTCAAGCACTACTCCCGGCAGACCGTTGAAATCGCGTGGCGCGCCCTGACAGGGAAGATCGGCGGTAAACCATGCAGTCCATTGGCGTCCGTCACGGTCGAGTGTGGCCTTGCGGGCGGTATATTCGCCTATCTGCTTGGTCTCGTCGGTCAGTCGCCAGGGGAGAGACAGAGGAGAGTCGGAGACCAGAAACTCCTCGGAGATGATGCGGTAGGTGTTGACCTGACGGGCCGAGTCGGGATAATAGAAATAGTAGTCGGGGGTCAGCCTATAGGCCAGCGAGGGGTCGCCGCCCGAGTTCTGACCCGGATGGGCGGCCCGCCAGCGGGTCTCGCCGATGCCTTCATAACTGCGATCCATCGACACTCTCGGAGAGATGAGCACTACGCGATCCTCCTTGAAGGTGAGATTGTTTTCCTTATTGTACAGATAAGACATGAGATAGCGCACACCGTAGAGCGCGGAGTCGGCATCGGCATAGTAGGCGGCAGCCTCCTCGGCACGCTTGGCCTTTGCCTCGGCCTCGCGGGCCTCACGATCGTTGCCTTTCTGCTGTTGCTCCTGGGCGGCTGCGGGAAGGGCCGACACGCCGATGGCCAGGGCAAGAATTATAGCGGAGATTTTCATGAGTTAAGTACATTGAAATTCATGAGCGTCAATCGGCGAAAAGGTCTCTGATGAGAAACACCGGGACGGTCTGCTTATAGGACATCTGGAAATTACGGTACTGCTGAGGCTGGGCATAGAGGGAGAATGTCGAGCTCACGAGCGCGGCGAGGTTGCCACAGGAGTCGAAGATCGGGCCACCGCTGGCACCCACGCCGTAGTCGGCGGTAATCTCCATGATATACTTGGGATAGCCGGTGCGCTGGTCGCGCACGCCGGTGTTGTTGCTCACCTGTCCCTCGGTGAAATGGAAATAGGCACCGCTGGGGTTGGAGAGACAGTAGACTCTCGAGCCGGGAGCCAGATCGGGGCCGAGGGGAGCGGGGGTGAGCGGCTTGGCCGAGGCGTCGACGCGGATGATCGACAGGTCGTTGATCGGGTCGATATAGAGCACCGAGGTCACGGGATAGACATCGCCGTCATAGTCCATTACGAAACGGGCCTTGTCGCCTTTAATCTCGCGGCCGAGAGAGCCGTCGATCACCAGGTCGGCCACCACATGATAGTTGGTGGCGACGATACCATCGGCGGTCAGAGCCACAGCCGAGGCGTTGGAATAAGCTGAATCGGCCTTGGCGAAAGGCACATATTCCATTTTGCCAAACACGAGGGCACTGCGACGGCAACGGTCGAAGATCTCGGTAGGCTTGAGCTCCTTGCGGCGCTGGGGAGCGAGATCGCGGGCCGAGCCGACAGGGCCATCGGTGATAGTCGAGAGCACATTGTGGCGTATGGAGTCGGCGGTAGCCTCGGGGTTGCGCTCGAGAGCATGACGCAGCTTGCCTGTCACAGTGGTCATGAGAGCGGGATAGTCGCGGTAGCGTCCGGGAGTGGGCCCCTTGGCCGACAGGGCTACGGGAGCGAGCGAGCCCAGGATGAGGACTGCGCCTAAAAGTATCTTTTTCATGATTTACACGACAAAAGACAAAAGCGGGCTGTCACCACTCTCGCTGATGTTCCTGAACGAGCGACAGACCACTTTTGTCAGTTATAGGGAAAACAATGGATGATTACTTCTCGATTTCACCAAGAGTGCGGCCGGCAAACTGGATGCTGACGGGCGACATGGTGGCGAGGTTTTCGCGGATGAACTTGGCTACTTCAGCAGCTATGGCAGGATTGTTCTGCACGTCGAGCAGGCGCGAAAGATTGAAGAAGAGGAGATCCTTGGTGTTACTGTTGAGGTTGTTGTAGTTGTCCTTGATAAAGGCCAGATAAGTGGCGTCGTCAACCTGGGGACGCTTCTCGATAAACTGATAGGTGAGATCATAGTAGCCATCCTTGTTGAGACCGAGCTTGTCGATATCGGCCTTGAGAGCGGCGAAAGTTGCGGGGTCATACTTGCCCTCTTTCCAATAGAAGCCCGAGAAATATTTGCGCACCTCGTTGGACATGAGCTGGCTCAGGCGAGCCTTGACGGCATCGCGGGTGGCGGGAGAGAAGCGGTCGAGGTTTTCCTTCATGAAGGTAGCCTTGGGGTCGTCGAGCTCGACGGTGTAGACGGTGAAAAGGAACGAGTTGTCATCGGCCAGACGCTGGGTATCGTCGAGCGAGTCCCAGTAGCTGTTGATCACGGCAAAGCCCTCGTCTTCCTTACGCTGCTCCATAAACTGCATGGCGTATGCGTTGACCACCTGGGGAGTGCGCTCGCCGTTCTGATAGCGCTGAGCAATACGCTCGGGGCTTCTCTCGGGATCGAGCACCGACTGGAGCTTGTCGACAAACTTATCGCCGGGCATGGAGCCGGAGAAATCGGCAACCTTCTCGCCCTCGGCGTTGAGGATCACGTAAGTAGGATAGGCACGCACACCAAATTTCTTGGCAAGTTCCTGACCCTCGGCCTCGGCGTCGAGCTTGAGGGGCACAAAGGTCTTGTTCATATACTCGCCGACAGCAGGCTCGGGGAACACCTTGGTTGACATATTCTTGCAGGGGCCACACCAAGTGGTGAAGAAGTCAATGAACACGAGCTTGTTTTCCTGCTTGGCAGCCTGGAGTGCCTCGTCAAAAGAGATGTGACGGAACTCGGTCTGGGCCGAGGCCATCATTGCCGATGCTCCCATGAGGAGCGAAGCGAAGATAAATTTCTTCATAATTTGATAATAATTGTGTTGCTTAATTTACACTGTGATGATTGGAATGATCTATTCTCAGTAGTGAGTAATTATGATCCCTCTTGTATATGATTGACAAAGTTAGAGAAAGTCAACTGTCAGGAGAAGATTTTTCTTATGTTATACAACATATTTTTCACTGACAAGAGCCGATTATCCATAAAATACCGAGGCTCGGACGTCATACCGGACTAAAGCAGCCAGTCAGACATCGGGCCTCGGTGTGTCAAAAAACAAGAGTAATCAACAAGTTGTCAAAAACTTGTATTATACTTATCAATAGGCAAACATAGGATAGTCAGCCATAGTGGCATTGACCTTGGCACGGACGGCGGCGATAGTGTCGGCATCGGCGGGAGCGCGGAGCACTGTGTCGATCATCTCGGCTATCTGTCCCATCAGAGGCTCCTTGGCACCACGTGTAGTGATGGCCGGAGTGCCGAGACGTACACCCGAGGTCTGGAAGGGGGAACGGCTGTCAAAGGGCACCATATTCTTATTGGCGGTGATGTCGGCCTCGACGAGAGCCTTCTCGGCCACCTTGCCGGTGAGATCGGGGAACTTGGTACGGAGATCGAGCAGGATGCAATGGTTGTCGGTGCCACCCGAGATGACATTGTAGCCCATCGACATGAGGGCGGCGGCCAGCGCGGCGGCATTCTTCTTGACCTGTATCTGATATTCGCGGAACTCGGGCTGGAGAGCCTCACCGAAAGCTACCGCCTTGGCGGCGATCACATGCTCGAGAGGGCCGCCCTGCACGCCGGGGAATACGGCTGAGTCGAGCAGCGACGACATCATGCGCACAACCCCCTTGGGAGTCTTCTTGCCCCAGGGATTCTCGAAGTCTTTACCCATCATTATGGCACCGCCACGGGGACCGCGCAGGGTCTTATGGGTGGTAGTGGTTACTATGTGGGCATATTTCACGGGATTGTCGAGCAGACCGGCAGCGATGAGTCCGGCGGGATGGGCCATATCGACCACGAAGATGGCGCCGATCTCGTCGGCCAGACGACGCATGCGGGCGTAGTCCCATTCGCGCGAATAGGCACTTGCACCACCGATGATGAGACGGGGACGCTCGCGACGGGCCACTTCCTCCATCTGCTCGTAGTCGACAAGACCGGTCTCGGGGCTGACATTATATTCAAGAGCCTGGAACATCAGGCCTGAGAAGTTGACAGGGCTTCCGTGGCTCAGGTGGCCTCCGTGGCTCAGGTTGAGACCCAGGAACTTGTCGCCGGGCTGGAGACAGGCCATGAAGACAGCCATGTTGGCCTGAGCACCCGAGTGGGGCTGAACATTGGCCCACTCTGCACCGAAGAGCTCCTTGAGACGCTCGATAGCGATGGTCTCGGCTTCATCGACCACTTCACAGCCTCCGTAATATCTGTGACCGGGATAACCCTCGGCATACTTGTTGGTGAGGCACGAGCCCATGGCTTTCATCACCTGATCGCTGACAAAGTTTTCAGAGGCGATAAGCTCGATACCTTTCTTCTGGCGCATGTGCTCACGCTCAATGATGTCGAAGATTGCGTTGTCGTGTTTCATTTTTATATTCTGATGTTAAAATTGAATTTTTTCATTTTTGTTTTCTGACACTCCAGCCGAAGCGTCCCAGCGGAGATCCCTGGGCGAAATACTGGCCGTGATTGTAATTGAGCAGCCCTGCTGCAGCGAGGTCGAAGGCCCCTGTGGAGTCATCGATAAGCTCCTCGGCGGCAAGCACGTTGACCACGTCGGCTATAAACATGTCGTGACTGCCGAGACTCATGATCTCCTTGACCCGACACTCGATGCTCAGCGGCGACTCGGCTATTGACGGACAAGCCACCTTCTCACCCCTGACGGGAGTCAGGCCGGTCTCTTTCCATTTGTCATAATCGGCTCCGCTCCTGACTCCGACCCAATCGGTGGCCCGGGCCATCGAAGCTGTGGTGAGGTTGATGGTAAACTCCATGGTCTCCCTGATGAGCGGATAGGAATAGCGTTCGGGGCGCACCGAGATATAGCACATCGGCGGATTGGTGCAGACAGTGCCTGTCCAAGCCACGGTGAGCATATTAGACCTCTCGGGGGTACCACAGGTCACTATCACCGCCGGCAGCGGATAGATCATGGTGCCGGGTTTCCAGGATACTTTCTTCACGTGGGTCAAAGGAGGGAATGGTGGATGTCTCAGATGATCTGGGCGTCGGTCGAACGCACGGCCTGGGAGCAGTAGTGGCAGGCGATGGTGACGTCATGACGGTCGATGACGCTGAAGCGGGTGCGCATCGGCTCGTTATTGGTGATACACTTGGGGTTGCCACACTTGACGAGACCTACGATAGTGTCGGGAAGGGTGACGGGAAATTTCTCGACCACCTTATAATCACGTATTATATTCACCACGGCCGAGGGGGCTATGAGGGCGATGCGGTTGAGAACCGTCTCGGGGAAAAAGACATCGGCGACCTTGATAATACCCTTATGGCCGAGCTTCTTGCTGTCGAGATTGTTGCCGATAGTCACGGCCGACTTCACACGCTCGATGCCGAGTATCTTGACAGCCTTGAAGAGCTGTTCGGAGGGGATATGATCGATTACAGTGCCGTTGCACAGGGCGGCAACGGCGAGTTTGGCATTAGTGCTCATAATCAGTAACGTTGGTGGGTGGTTAGTCCTCTACTTTAATTCCAAGCGAACGACAGATGAGAGCCTCGCGTACATAGAGGCCGTTGCGAGCCTGCTCGAAATAGTAGGCCTTGGGGTTATCGTCGACATCCTGAGCTATCTCGTTGACACGCGGGAGCGGGTGAAGTATGCGCAGGTTGTCACGGGCCTCGGAGAGCATTGCGTTGTTGAGATTGTAGAGATCCTTGACACGTTCATATTCAAGAATATCGGCAAATCTCTCGCGCTGCACTCGGGTCATATATATGATGTCACTGCTGTTGATCACTTCGGGCGAGAAGTCGGTGTGCTCGGTGTAGCGTATGCCGTTCTCACGGCAGAAAGCTTTGTATTCCTCGGGCATGCCCAGCTCGTGGCAAGCCACGAAACGGAATGTCGGGTTGAAATACTTCATAGCCATGATGAGTGAATGGACAGTGCGTCCATACTTGAGGTCACCTACCAGCGTGATGGTGAGATTTTCGAGTGTGCCCTGGGTCTTGTAGATCGAGTAGAGATCGAGCATGGTCTGGGATGGATGCTGGTGGGCACCGTCGCCGGCATTGATGATGGGCACGTCGGTCACCTCGGTGGCATAGAGAGCGGCACCCTCCAGGAAGTGGCGCATCACGATCAGATCGGCATAGTTGCTGACCATCTTGATGGTATCCTTGAGGGTCTCACCCTTGGAGGTAGATGTGTTGCTGGCATCGGAGAAGCCGATCACTCTGCCGGCCAGGCGGTTGACGGCTGTCTCAAAGCTCAGGCGAGTGCGTGTGGAAGGCTCGAAAAAGAGAGTAGCCACCACTTTGCCCTCGAGCAGACGACGATTGGGCTTGAGCTCAAACTTACGCGCATCTTCCAGTAGCGCTAAGATTTCGTCGCGGCTCAAGTCGCTGATAGACACTAAACTTTTCGTATTCATTACGGTGAAATGTGATATACTTCGTGAGTTCAAGCGCAAAGTTAGTGAGAATTTTCGGGAAACCTCATCTATTTTATTAGGAATTATTTGTTAATTTTGCACGTCTGAGCCCTCCCCGCTCCCGAGGGTTGTCGCGCATGACACCTCCCCTCTTTTTCTCCCTAACCCCACTTCCTACTTGCCTATGGATATACTGGACATCAGGAATGTCAGTAAAAGCTATGTATCTCACAAGGCGCTCGACGACGTGAGTTTCCCGATAGCCGCCAATTCCATCCACGGTCTGCTCGGCCCCAACGGAGCCGGCAAGACCACACTGATACGTATCATCAATCACATCACCGCCCCCGACTCGGGCGAAGTGATATTTGACGGTCATCCGCTGACACAGGCCGACGTAGCCTCTATCGGCTATCTACCCGAAGAGCGCGGCCTCTACAAGAAGATGAAAGTTGGCGACCAGGCAATGTTTTTCGCCCGACTCAAAGGACTGAGCCGAAGCGAGGCCAACCGTCGGCTGAAAGAATGGTTTGAGAGACTCGACATCATGCCCTGGTGGAACAAGAAAGTCGAGGAACTTTCAAAAGGAATGGCCCAGAAGATACAGTTTATCGTCACCGTGCTCCACGAGCCGCGCCTGCTGATCTTCGACGAACCTTTCTCGGGCTTTGACCCTATCAATGCCGAACTGCTCAAGCGTGAGATGTTACGGCTCAGAGACAACGGCGCCACCATCATTTTCTCGACCCACAACATGTCCTCGGTCGAGGAGATCTGCGACTCTATCTCTCTGATAAACCAGGGACGCAATATTCTCACTGGCAACGTCGCCGACCTCAGGCGCGAATATTTCGGCTCATGCTATGACCTAACCTTCAGCGGCGACCCTCAGGAACTGGCCTCGGCGTTGGCTCCTCTCGTCAGCGAGTTCAACCAACTTCCGCCCGACAAGGAGGGGCGCTCGCGAGCCACAGTGAGACTTGAAAATCCCGACTCCCTGAAGCATCTCATAACCACTGCCAACGAAGCCACCTCTCTCCAGGGCTTTACAGAGACCCTGGCCTCCATGAACGAAATCTTTATCAAGGCCGTGAGCCTCGACCGACCTACACCACCACCATTTCACACCACCTCATCACCATGTCAGGAACAGGTATAATCATAGAGCGCGAATATCTCGAGCGAGTGCGCAAAAAGAGCTTCATCATCACCACTCTGATAGTGCCGTTGCTGATGGTAGCCGTCATGATATTGCCGGCCATCCTTATCGAGATGGGTGGCCAGAGCAAAAACCAGTATCTCGTCATCGACAAGAGCGGCACTGTGGCTCCACAGCTCTCCGATACCGAGTCGCTGACATTCATCACCATCAATAACGTGCCTCTCGACTCGGCACTCACCATCGACACGGCCGACGGAGTGCTTGTCATCCCGGCCGACATAGTCTCGGTGCCCCAAGGCCCTATGAAGCTCTACTCGCGGGGCCCATCGTCGCTCTCCCTCGAGAAAGAGATCACCTCGCAGGTCAACTCGATAGTCGAGAAAAACCGTCTCGACTCCTACGACATCCCCGACCTCAACCGCATACTTAAAGACTCACGCTCCGACGCCCAGCTCTCGACCGTCAGGATCAGCGACGACAACACCGACGGCGAGTCGACCTCCCCTGCCCTGAGCTTTGCCCTCGGCATGGGCATGACCTTCACGCTCTATATGTTTATACTGATCTATGGACAGATGGTCATGACCTCGATCATCGAGGAGAAGGGCAACCGTGTGCTTGAAGTAGTGGTCACCTCGGTCAAACCCACCCGTCTGATGCTCGGCAAGATCATAGGTATAGGCCTTGTGGCCCTCACCCAGATACTTCTCTGGGCCGCGATAGTCAGCGTGACCGCCTTCCTGATCGTTCCGGCCCTGCTTCCCACCGATCTACTCGCCGAGGGGGCGTCCAACGCCGCCATCACCGGCGGCGACGCCGAACTGATAATGATGGTGAGATCTCTCCCCCCGGCTTCGACCGTCTCGGGCTACATAGTCCTGATGATCATTTTCCTCATACTCGGATTTCTCATCTATTCATCTATCTTCACCGCCATCGGCTCGGCTGTCGACAATATCCAGGATGCCTCCCAGCTCTCCTCGCTGGCCGTGTTTCCCATAGTGATCGGGCTCATCTTCGCAATGGTAGCCGCTTCAGACCCCGGCGGGTCGATAGCCTTCTGGGCCTCGATGTTCCCGCTCACCTCGCCGATGGTGATGGTAGCGCGCATCCCCTTCGGCATCCCCGTCTGGGAGATAGTCCTGTCGCTGGCTCTCCTTGTCGCCGGGCTCATATTCATGGCCTGGATCGCAGGTAAGATCTATCGCGTGGGCATCTTCATGTATGGCAAAAAGCCGACCCTTCGCGAGATAATGAGATGGATCTCCTACAAATAACAGTTTAACATTTGTTAGTGATAAAGATGGTGATTTTTGTGTAACTTTGTTCTCTGATAGCCGCTCCATCAGCGATCTATTTTAACTTATAATAAACTGACCGGAAACAATCGCCATGTCAATAGACAGCATTATCGCCGAGGCAGTAGCCAAGGCAGTCAATGAGCTCTACGGAGTAGAGACTCCCGCCGATAAAATCGTGCCTCAGGCTACCCGCAAGGAGTTTGAGGGCAATCTCACAGTGATGGTATTTCCCTGGGTCAAGGCAGCCCGCAAGGCTCCCGAGGCCGTCGGAGAGGAGATAGGCCGTTGGCTCGTGGACAACGAGCCGGCCGTCGAGAAGTACAATGTAGTGAAAGGTTTTCTCAACCTCACCATCTCGCCCCGTTTCTGGAACGCCGTGCTTTCCCATATAGCCGAGACGCCCGACTATGGCATCAAAGCCGTGACTCCCGAGTCGCCGCTGGTGATGGTCGAGTATTCCTCGCCCAACACCAACAAGCCCCTCCACCTGGGCCATGTGCGCAACAATCTGCTGGGTTTCAGCCTCTCGGAGATACTCAAGGCTTGTGGCAACCGTGTGGTCAAGACAAATATCGTCAACGATCGCGGCATACATATATGTAAGTCGATGCTCGCCTGGCAGAAGTGGGGCGAAGGGATCACTCCCGAGAAGGCCGGTAAGAAGGGCGACCACCTCATAGGCGACTTCTATGTGCTCTTTGACAAGCATTTCAAGCAGGAAGTGGCCGATCTCATGGCTCAGGGCATGAGCGAAGACGAGGCCAAGGCCGCCTCTCCTCTGATGAAGGAGGCCCGCGAGATGCTCGTGAAATGGGAGAACAAGGACCCCGAGATACGTCAGCTCTGGTCGACCATGAACGAGTGGGTCTACACAGGTTTTGACGAGACTTACAAGCGCATGGGCGTTGACTTTGACAAGATCTACTACGAGAGCGAGACCTATCTTGAGGGCAAGGACAAAGTGCTCGAGGGACTGGCCGCCGGCAAGATGTACCGCAAGGAGGATGGCTCGGTATGGGCCGACCTCACCGGCGAAGGCCTCGACCACAAACTGCTGTTGCGCAGCGACGGCACTTCGGTCTACATGACTCAGGATATAGGCACCGCCAAACTCCGTTTTCAGGACTATCCCATCGACAAGATGATCTACGTGGTGGGCAACGAGCAGAACTATCACTTCCAGGTGCTCTCGATCCTCCTCGACCGTCTTGGCTTCAAATGGGGCAAAGATCTGGTACACTTCTCCTACGGAATGGTGGAGCTTCCCGAGGGCAAGATGAAATCGCGCGAAGGCACCGTGGTCGACGCCGATGATCTGATGGACGATATGGTGGCCACCGCACGCACCGTCTCGGCCGAGCTCGGCAAGCTCGACGGGCTGACCTCAGAGGAGAACGATGCCATCTGCGAGATGGTGGGACTCGGAGCCCTCAAATATTTCCTGCTCAAAGTCGATCCGCGCAAGAACATCACTTTCAATCCCAAGGAGTCGATCGACTTCAACGGCAACACCGGCCCCTTCATTCAGTATACTTACGCCCGCATACGCTCGGTGCTCCGCAAAGCCCAGGCCGAAGGCATGACCATCACCGACTATTCGGAGGTGACACCCGGCGAGCGCGAGATCACTCTGATACAGGCGCTTGCCGACTTCCCCTCGACCGTAGCCGCCGCCGGCCAGAGTTACAGCCCGGCCCTGATAGCCAACTATGTCTACGATCTGGTGAAACTCTACAACCAGTTCTATCACGACTGCTCGATACTCAAGGAGAGCGATCAGGCCGTGCGCTCTCTGCGACTCACTCTCAGCGAGCAGACCGCCCGGGTGATCGCCACCGGAATGAGACTGCTCGGCATCAAGGTGCCCGAGAGAATGTGATCTTTCCGGCCCTGAAGTTTGTTATCAACGATAGAGTCTGAGAGTTCATCTCCGCGCCAAACAAATATCTAACATTCAATATAAAAAATACCCGATTAAAGATATGTATAACCAGACTACGCCTCCCCCCTATAACGGCGGCAATTACAATAATAACGGTTGGAGCAACCCCACTTCCAATATCGTATCGGCCACTTCGGCCATCATGAAGAGAGTCTACCTGAAGATGACTCTCGGCCTGCTGGTCACCGCGTTTATCTCCATGTTCTGTGCAGGCTCGTCGGCCTACATGCAGTTTATAGCCACAAACTCGTGGTTCTACTGGGGTCTCTTTATCGCCGAGATCGTGCTCGTGATGGTAATCTCAGCCCGACTGACCAAGATGTCGTCGATGGCAGCCTCGTTGCTCTTCTATGCTTTCGCTGCGGTCAACGGCATGGCCCTTGCCCCTATCTTCATCGTCTACACGGCCACCTCGATCGCCAAGACCTTCTTTATCTGTGCCGGCACCTTCGGAGCCATGAGCGTCTACGGCTACTTCACTACCAACGATCTCACCAAGGTGGGCAACTTCCTGTTCTATGCGCTCATAGGCCTGATCATAGCCTCGGTGGTCAATATCTTTACCAAGAGCACGGCCCTGGGCTGGGTGATCTCGTGTGCGGGAGTGCTTATCTTTGTGGGCCTGACCGCCTGGGACACCCAGAAGATCAAGCAGATGGCTCAGTACACGCCCGCCAATATGGTAGGCCACTTAGCTACCATCGGCGCCCTCAACCTCTATCTCGACTTCATCAACCTCTTCCTCTATCTGCTCAGATTTTTCGGCAACTCGCGTGACTGAGCTCCCAATCTTTTCAACCATCTTATTACCCCTAATCAATAATGGCAAAAGTAGTAATTATCGGAGCAGGCGGTGTAGGCACCGTTGTGGCCCACAAGTGTGCCCAGCATCCCGAAGTGTTCAGTGAAATCGTCATCGCCTCGCGCACCCGATCAAAATGCGAGGCAGTGGTAGAGGCTATCGGCAAACCTCATCTCAGCGCCGACGTAGTCGATGCCGACAGTGTGCCCCAGCTTGTAGAGCTCTTCAACCGTCACAAGCCCGAGCTCGTGATAAACGTAGCTCTCCCCTACCAGGATCTCACCATCATGGACGCCTGCCTCATCTGTGGTGTCAACTATCTCGACACCGCCAACTACGAGCCCAAGGATGTGGCCCATTTCGAATATTCCTGGCAGTGGGCCTACAAGCAGCGCTTCGAGGAGGCCGGCCTGACAGCTATTCTGGGTTGTGGCTTCGACCCGGGAGTGTCGGGAGTCTTCACCGCATACGCAGCCAAGCACTACTTCTCGGACATGGAGTATCTCGACATCGTCGACTGTAACGGCGGCGACCACGGCAAAGCCTTCGCCACCAACTTCAATCCCGAGATCAATATACGCGAGATCACTCAGAACGGCCGCTACTATCAGGACGGCCAGTGGGTGACAACAGGCCCGCTCGAGATCCACAAGACCCTCACCTATCCCAATATCGGCGAGCGCGAGAGCTACCTGCTCTACCACGAGGAGCTCGAGTCGCTGGTCAAGAACTATCCCTCGATCAAGCGCGCCCGCTTCTGGATGACTTTCGGCCAGGAGTATCTGACTCACCTGCGCGTGATCCAGAACATAGGCATGGCCCGCATCGACGAGGTCGACTATAACGGACAGAAGATCGTGCCCCTGCAGTTCCTCAAGGCTGTGCTCCCCAATCCTCAGGATCTTGGCGAGAACTACCATGGCGAGACTTCGATAGGATGTCGCATCTCGGGCAAGGACAAGGAAGGCAAGCCCCTCACCTATTATATATGGAACAACTGCTCTCACGAGGCCGCTTATAAGGAGACCGGCATGCAGGCTGTCAGCTACACCACCGGTGTGCCCGCTATGGTTGGAGCCATGATGTTCCTGACCGGCAAGTGGAAAAAAGCCGGTGTCTACAATGTAGAGGAGTTTGATCCCGATCCCTTCCTGGCCGAGCTTGCCAAGGACGGACTGCCCTGGAACGAAGCCTTCAACGGTGATCTTGAAGTCTGATAACCACCGTCTATGACATAATTACACGCCCGGCCGACAGATACACGACTCTCGGCCGGGCGTGATTTCTATAAAAAAACCGTCTATCCATGAAAACCACGATACTGACCTCATTTCTCGCTCTCCTCTTAGCTTTCAGAGCCGGAGGGGAAACTCCTGTCCTGTCGCCGACTACACTTCTGCTCACCGAGGATTCAGAGGCGGCTGCAGCGTCGCCCTACACGTATGACGACCCGGCCGAAGCGTTCAGGGCCGTCAACACAGCGGCCCGACAAGCCGGCTCGGTCACCCTTTATATAGCGCCGGGAGTGTATTGGCTCGACGATCCCGAGGACGAGACCGTGAGAGTAAATCCACGCGGACAGTCAGAACCGCCCTATTCCGTAGAGCTTGAGTGTGACTCCCTGAGCATCATCGGCCTTGCCGATGATCCGGCCGACGTGGTGCTCGCCGTCAACCGCGGCCAGACCCAGGGAGCTCTGGGCAACTACACTATGGTACACTTCACAGGCTCGTCACTCACCACCGCCAACATCACCTGGGGTAACTACTGTAATGTCGATCTCATCTATCCGCGCGATCAGACGCGCAACCGCGCCAAGCGCCGTGATGCCATAGTGCAGGCCCAGATAGGTATCTGTCACGGCACTGACCGACTCTATGCCCGTAACTGCCGGTTCATTTCCCGGCTTAACCTCTGCCCGCTCACCGGCGGCCGACGGTCGCTCTACAAGGATTGCTATTTCGAGTGTACCGACGATGCGCTCTCGGGTTCGGCAGTGTATCTCGACTGTTCTTTCACCTTTTACAGTGGCAAACCATTCTATTCAACAGCTCCGACCGGGGCCATATTGCTCAACTGTGATGTAAAGATACTGACCTCGGGGACACAGTATTTCACCAAGATGCCGGGGATGGTGACGGTAATCGACACCCGCTTCACCTCCACAACACCTGTCGATCTGTGCTGGACACGCGACGCTTCACCCGTGCGTTGCTATCAGAGCAATGTCAGCCTCAACGGTCGGCCCTGTTCTATCGATCAGTCGCGGCCGGAGCTCAGCGTGATGCTCGACGACAAGCCTCTGCTCGATGCCTATAAAGTCACTCTTCCCTCGGGCGAAGTGATCTATAACACACCCAATCTGCTCGGGGGCACCGACGGGTGGGATCCTCTCGGCATGAGACCTACTATCGAAAAAGCCCAAACCTCGACAGGACACACGCTGCTCGGACTCCCCGTGGCTCTGCTCATACCCAAGGTAAAAGAAGAACTCGATCCTCAGGAACAGACCTTGACTCTGGAGCCGTCGCCCAGGCTCTGGGGCAACTATGAAGCGAGTGTCCCCGCGCCATGCTCATTCTCGTGGCAGGCTCCGACCTACCTCTCCGTCAGGCCTCACGGGCTCAAGGCCGATGTCACTACCGACTATGCCATGCCCGTGGCTACGACCGCCACTGTTTCGGTCAGCACAAGCTACGGATTGGCCGGGGCCACAGACCTCAACATCAAGCCCTGTCTCAAAGAAGCTCCGACAATCGTCACTGCTCCCTCTCTCGAATTGAAGAAATCAGAGCTAAACCTCTCCTACACTCTGAGCGGCGAGGCCGACCGCGACGACAGTTATATAGTGTGGTATCGCTCGACAATGCCCGATATGAGTGACTCGGTTGCCGTGCGTCACGGTCGCGGAGCTTCGGGCCGACGGTATCAGTTGTCGACCCCCGACAAGGGATGCTATATCTCGGCCGTGGTCTATCCGCGTCTCAACAACACACATACAGGCAGCCCCTCGGCTCCCGCGATCTATAACCGGGCCATCCCCTCGCTGGCCGTTTCGCTCAATCCGCTCGCACGCGAGAAGGAACTGACAACTTCCTTTGCAGAGATACCCCTGAGATCTCCCGGGACAGGACGTCGGGGCTTCTGGCACTTCGATACCTATAAACCAGCCGATACCTCAGAGCATCAGTGGAGTGCCGACGGTAGCGTGGGCTGGTATTACGGAACCGGCGTCGATGCTATCACCGGCCGCGGCCTCATACAGTCGAAGCGCGGAGCAAGATTGTTCTACACACCTGTGCGCACCTCATGCAAGTCAATGCAGGTCGATCTCGTAGCCGAGCCGGCCAAAGGCCCGGGTCAGGGTTTCGGTAGTGCGACAGGGCAGTATATGGACATCTGCTTAGCCTTTGATCCACAGACTCTGACCGGCTACGGCCTGCGTATAGAGCGTACGCCCGACTATGACAAGGCAGTCACTTTCACTCTCGTTTCTTATCGTGACGGCAAGGTGACCCGGCTGACCCAACCGGTGGCCTCGTCGTGTTTCCGCAATCCCTGTTCCATCAAGGTATCTCTCGATCATGGGGTTCTGTCGGCAAGCGCATCGACATCGGCTACAGGAGACTCACCGCGCGCCGACAAGCGCATACTCCCGACGGTCAGCCTCTCAGCTCCCGCGGGAAATCCCGAGGGCACCTCGCTGATGATCCAGCATACCGGCTCTACCGGCGCTTCGGCCACTCTTATCAGAGATCTTAAAATCGCCTGGAACTGAATGATTGAAAAAGAGAAAACGGCAGGATAAAAAATTGACAAAAGTTTTTTGGGCCGGGCGTTTTGTAGTTTTCAAAATAGTTACTACTTTCGCATTATCGAAAAAACCTCTCTTAGATAATACATACTTATGATATACACTTTCCGCATAGTTTCCGACGAAGTCGATAACTTCCGTCGTGAAATCCAGATCGATGCCGATAATACTTTCCTCGATCTGCGCAACGCTATCTGTGACAGCGTCGGTTATGATAAAAATCAGCTCAGTTCATTCTTCCTCTGTGACGACGGCTGGGAGCGCGAGCAGGAGATTTCGGTCGAGGACATGGGCACAGACTCCTCTCAGGATGTCTATCTCATGGAGGACACACCCATCAGCGACTTCGTCGAGGATGAGGGCCAGAAACTGGTGTGGGTATTTGACTATCTCACCGAGAGATCTTTCTTTATAGAAATGAAACGCTCGGTGCCCGGCCAGCATCTCAGCGAACCACTGTGTTCCATTTCACAGGGCAATCCCCCCTCTGAGTTTATCGACATGAACGACTTTGACGCCAAGATCGACGCCAAGGCCGCCCAGCAGGCCGCCGCCACCGATCTCGACGACGAGTTCTATGGCTCTGACGAATTTAACGAGGACGAGTTTGATGTCTCGGGATTTGATGAACTGACCTTTGACGAATAAACCCTGAGCATGAACTGTAAATCCACCCCCCTGATCGGAGCCCTGCTCATAGCGTTGGGTCTCGGATGTCTGGGTCTGTTTATAAAAGCCGGCATCGACAATTTTGCTTTCCGCGACAGAGTGGTAGCCGTGCGCGGTCTGGCCGAGAAAGAGGTGATGGCCAACAAGGTCACCTGGCCCATCGTGGTCAAGCAGGTAGGCAACGACCTGACTGCCATCTATGACCGCATCACCGACAATAACGCCAAGATCACCCGCTTCCTTGAAAGCAACGGAGTGAAAGCCGACGAGATACTGGTGCAACCGCCTCAGATCATAGACATGCAGGCCGAGCGTTACAATACCAATACCCAGCCGTTCCGCTACAATGTCACTTCGGTCATAGTAGTGACCTCGACCGATGTCAAGCTTATCAATGAACTGATACCACGCCAGACCGAACTGTTGCGTCAAGGGATAGCCATCACCGCCGGAGACTATCAGTATCAGACCATCTATGAGTACACCTCGCTCAACGACATCAAGCCCGGGATGATAGCCGAGGCCACGGCCAACGCCCGTGAGGCTGCCGATAAGTTTGCCGCCGACTCCAAGAGCCGCCTCGGCAAAATCAAGACCGCCTCGCAAGGTCAATTCGACATCACTGACCGCGACCCCTACACCCCCTACCTCAAAAAGGTACGTGTAGTCTCCTCGATCGTCTTCTATCTCGAAGACTGAAACCACACGAGGAGTTCTCTAAAACGACAAGTCCAGGCCGGATAAGCCCTGACGAATTATACTGTGCGACTTATTACTTCCGCTATCTGAAAGTAATAAGTCGCGCTTGCTATATTTATGAACAGGATTTATTATCACTGATGATCTCGTCAGCTAAATATATGTCGCTGCGACATATAAGGTCGGCTGTACCGTCGTCAATTATTTCAAATAAAGGAGAAGAGTAGAGCATAGACATTGCATCTTCAAGCGAGATGTTTTGCTTTTCCGCTATAATTTCTATTATACGGGCATACTTCATGTCTCTCAAGATACGATCTGCCTTATCCATGATTGAATTTTTTTAGTTCTAACAATCTCAGACAATTGTCTATGGCTTTTTGGGTAGTGAAACACAACTGATGGTTTGGCTTTTCAAACAAAAGATTCTGTAAAGCTTGCTCTTTGTTGTAAATGCCTGCTGTATAAAGGTCAACTGTCTGAAAGACCTTGTCGTTGGCAACTCCGCCTTCAATTATATCGTACATTTTATATACATCTCCACCCTTACGGCAATTACATACAAAATCAAGCCACTCTTCATCATAGGATTCAAATTTCTTGATACTTAAATCAGGATCAGGAGTATATTCAAAAATATGCATATAAGCATCCTTTCCTATTTTCAGGAACCGACCGGCATATTTCTCGGCCTGTTCCTTAAGTGAGGTCACATAGAATCCTTTCCCGAAGTCAAGCGCTTCTCGCGAATGTATGACATCAGGGGTAGAAAAACAACAATCGGAAGAATGGTACACTAACATAAGGCATTTCCTTTCTCTTTCATCAGCCGGATTACGTCTTCAGCAACATATTCCAGGCTAAAGGTGTGCAGGACATCATAACCGGCCGCCAAATAGTCATTGATCAATCCGGCTGAATGAAGTCTTTGATATATCCATGAACAAGACTTACCCGTCATCAATGCCAAAGCACCAATAACACAGGTCACATAGTCCACTTGTTTTTTAGTCATACAGGATGATTATATGATTATTCGCAATAAACAGATTCTATCCACAAATTTACTTATTCTTAAGTAAACTCCACATTTTGAATAGGAATTTTTGAGAGAGAGAACCGTAGATTTCGAAATAATTGATTAACTTTGCGCTTAACAAAGGGGTGCCATGCCGGGGGATTTGCCCGGATGGCTGAGATGATACCCTCCGAACCTGATGCGGTTAGTACCGCCGAAGGGATTGAACGCAGACAGCTCGCCTTGAAAGCCGCCGACTCATAAGCAGAGTCAAGCAAAGGTTGCTGACACGCAAGATACAGGAAGTCTCATCGCCCCTCAGGAGTCTATCTAATCTCCGAGCCGACGATGAGACATTATTTTACTACCCTCACCATAGCCGGCAGCGACCCTTCGGGGGGTGCCGGGATACAGGCCGATCTCAAGACGATGTCGGCCTTAGGTTGTTACGGCATGTCGGTGATCACGTCGCTGACTGCTCAGAATACCACCGGAGTGCGCAGCGTGATGGCCGCCACTCCCTCGATAGTGGCCGACCAGATAGATATGATCATGGAGGATATTCCGCCTCAGGCGATCAAGACCGGGATGCTGTGTAACGCCGAGGTGGCCGCCGCAGTGGCCGACCGGCTCGAGTATTACAGACCTGATCGGCTGGTGGTCGATCCGGTGATGATCTCGACCTCGGGGGCTCCGCTACTCTCCGACGATGCTGTGGGGATCATCACTACACGCATCTTTCCGCTTGCCACTCTGATAACTCCCAATCTCAGCGAGGCGCGCGCTCTGACCGGGTGTGACACTCCCCGGGAGCAAGCCCGTAGGTTCAGGGAAATGGGGTGCAGGAATATTCTGCTCAAGGGGGGAGACTCGACCGATACTGTCAGCAAGACCGATCTGCTATATACTGAAGGGTCTGAGACACCGGTCTCACTCAGGGCCGGGACAGTGGAGACTGTCAATACCCACGGCACCGGTTGTACGCTGTCATCGGCCATCGCCTGTTATCTCGCCTCGGGTTTTGAACTCGCCGAGGCNGTGAAACTCGCCAAAGCTTATATAACCACAGCACTCCTCGAGGGTGCATCAGTTACCGTCGGCAAAGGGCACGGCCCCGTCAACCATCTCTTTGCTCCTGAACCACTAAAAATTTTTACGACATGAACATAACAGTCAACGGTGTAAATCTCGAGCTCCCGGCCGGAGCCACTCTGCTCGATGCGCTTAACACACGGTCAATCACCCTCAGCGGGATAGCCACAGCCGTCAACGATCGCGTGGTGGCCGCCGACCAACGCGGCTCCACNGTGCTCAATGAGGGCGACAAGGTGGTCATAATCAAGGCCTTCTATGGAGGATAAGCGGGAGAGACCATTTTCAACTGACCGTCCAGGCCTGATAGCCATCACGCCCGAGGAGCCTGTGGCCGACGAGGGCGCTAAGATAGCCGCCCTGCTGAGAGGCGGATTTGCCAGAGTGCATCTGAGACATCCTCAGGCTCAACGTCGCGACATGCAGGCCATTATCGAGTCGGTGCCACCCGAGTTTCATTCGGCCCTGGTGCTCCACGGCCATTTCGACCTGGTCCACGACTTCAATCTCGGGGGGCTGCATCTCAACCATCGTTGCCCCACCCCTCCCGCCGGTTACCGNGGAAGCCTCTCGCGCTCGTGCCACTCTCTCGAGGAGCTTAAAGATGCCGGAGAGTATGCTTACGTCACGCTGAGCCCCATCTTCGACAGTGTGTCAAAGGCCGGTTATCGCGGACAATTCAATATAGATCAACTGCTCGAGCTCCCATCGCTCACCGATGTGGCGGTGGTAGCCCTCGGAGGTATCACTCCCGAGAAGATGACGATGTTGAGAGGGCTTCCGTTTTCCGGTTACGCCATGCTCGGAGCTATACCCTGGCAGTCGACGGTCGAGGAGATCAAACTATTCGCTGAGTCGACTGTTAAACTGTTGGACTGAAAAACTGAAGAACTGATCTAAACTAATTACATAAAGCTAAAAACCAGAACTGAAATAATCTTAGAATTAACCCTTCGGCTTGTTTTGGGCTAATTTCTTCGGTTTTATCGGTCACGATGGATCCCCATCGCTCCCTCAAAAACCTCAAAATTAGCTCCAAAACAATCTCGAATTGTTAATTTGTAATAAGTTTAGATCAGTTCACTGAAACTCAAAAACAACGATATAGCCATGTTAATGTTTATCACCCACCCCTCNGAGCGTTACTCCATAGCCGAAGAGGTGCAGATGGTGCTCGAAGGGGGTTGTAAATGGATACAGCTCAGACTGAAAGATGCGACCGACGAGGAGTTTCGCCAGACAGCNCTCGAGATAATACCTATGTGTAAAGAGCATGAGGCCTTCCTCGTGTTTGACGACCGNGTGGAACTCGCCATGGAGATGGGAGTCCACGGNGTNCATCTTGGCAAGGAGGACATGCCGCCCCTGCAGGCCCGCGAGATAATGGGCGCAGAGGCTATCATAGGCGTGACGGCCAATACCGCCGAGGATATACTCCGATTCAAGGGTATNGATGTAGACTATGTGGGTCTNGGCCCTTATCACACCACTACTACCAAGCAGAAGCTCTCGCCTGTGCTCGGAGCTCAGGGAACCCAGAGCGTGGTCAAGGCTGTGCGCGATGCCGATATGTTGCTGCCCATAGTGTCGATAGGCGGACTTACCATCGANGATGTCNCCGAAGTCATGTCGACCGGAGTGAACGGCATAGCCGTGAGCGGGGCGATCATCAATGCCTCAGATCCGGTGCAAGCAACNCGCGACTTCCTGTCGGCNCTGGAAGCTCACAAGCCTACCGGCAAATANGACCGATAAACAAGTGTAAACCAANCAGACTCACGAGCCGTGNGTCCCAATATATACCGATTATCCAAACAAAATAGTAACTATGAACGATATTCTCACCATAGGCGGCAAGGAGTTTACCTCACGACTCTTTGTCGGCACGGGTAAATTTTCGTCCAACCGCCTGATGCTTGAGTCGATACTCGCCTCGGGATCTCAGATGATCACCGTGGCCATGAAACGTATCGACATGGACCACGAGGANGAGGACGANATGCTGGCACATATCAACCGCNACAATGTGCAGTTTCTCCCCAATACCTCGGGAGTGCGCGACGCAGCCGAGGCAGTGCTCGCCGCGCGACTTGCCCGCGATTGTTTCGGCACCGATTTCATCAAACTCGAGATACATCCCGATCCNAAATATCTGCTCCCCGACCCTATCGAGACCCTGAAGGCTACCGAGATACTTGCCAAAGAGGGNTTCAAGGTGCTTCCTTATATACAGGCTGACCCGGTGTTNTGCAAGCGACTCGAAGAAGTAGGCACCGCTGCCGTGATGCCTCTGGGCGCGCCNATCGGAACAAACAAGGGACTCAAGACCCGCGACCTGCTTGAAATNATCATNGCCGAGAGCCGNGTGCCCGTAGTGATCGATGCCGGTCTGGGNGCNCCCTCCCACGCAGCCGACGCNATGGAGATNGGNGCCGACGCGGTGNTNGTCAACACGGCTATCGCAGTGGCCGGCGACCCGGTGGAGATGGCCGTGGCCTTCAAACTNGCAGTCGAGGCCGGNCGCCGCGCCTATCTCGCCGGTCTCGGGGCCGTCTCCTCGTCGGCAAGTGCCACGAGTCCGCTGACAGCNTTCCTCGATCTATAATATACGGTGCCAAAATAACGGAAGTAGGGACATGGCGTGNCATGTCCACAAAAGCGATCCTGAGTATCCGTCGATTGCACTTCCGGACATGGCACGCCATGTCCCTACTTTCGCAACACGTCACAACACTCGACTAATTAATACCATGTAGACGCGAAAAGTCGCGTCCTAACAAGAATATANNNAATGACCATCGAAAACATCGACGTGAACTCCTATCCGGGTTCAGAAAAAGTATATATCGACGGCGAACTCTATCCTATCAAGGTAGCCATGCGCCGTGTCAATCTCACACCGACAGTCACTGTCGTCGATGGAGAGAAAGTGTTTAAGGATAACGCGCCGGTCTATATCTATGACACCAGCGGAGTGTATACCGATCCGTCGGTCACGATAGACATCAACCGCGGACTNCCGCGTGTGCGCGAGGAACTGATCGCTCAGCGCGACGACCTGGTGCAACTGCCGGGACTAACCTCGGAATATGGCCGGCGCCGTGAAGCCGANCCTACGCTCGACTCCATACGTTTTGCCTGCCGCTACGCCCCACGCCGCGCAGCCGAGGGGAAACAGATCACCCAGATGGCTCTTGCCCGCCNGGGGGTCATCACTCCCGANATGGAGTATGTGGCTATACGCGAGAACCAGAACGCCCGNGCGCTGGGCATAGACACCCATATCACGCCTGAGTTTGTGCGCGACGAGATAGCGGCCGGCCGTGCGGTGCTCCCNGCCAATATCAATCATCCCGAGGCCGAGCCNATGATCATAGGCCGCAACTTCCTGGTCAAGCTCAACACCAATATCGGAAACTCGGCCCTGTCGTCGGGCATNGAGGAAGAGGTAGGCAAAGCCGTGTGGAGCTGCTACTGGGGAGGCGACACACTGATGGATCTCTCGACAGGNGACAATATCCACGAGACCCGNGAATGGATNATACGCAACTGTCCCGTTCCGGTAGGCACTGTGCCCGTCTATCAGGCCCTNGAGAAGGTNGNNGGCCGCGTNGAGGATCTCACCTGGGAGATNTATCGCGACACCCTCATCGAGCAGGCCGAGCAGGGAGTGGACTACTTCACCATCCACGCAGGTGCTCTGAANGCCCATGCCTCGATGGTNGGCGAGCGACTGACNGGCATCGTGTCGCGCGGAGGCTCCATCATGACCCGCTGGGCCGTGATCCACAACGAGGAGAACTTCCTCTACACCCATTTTGACGAAATCTGCGAGATACTGGCCGCCTACGACGTGGCNGTGTCGCTCGGCGACGGTCTGCGCCCCGGCTCTATCCACGATGCCAACGACCGCTCACAGTTTCTGGAGCTCGACGTGCTCGGCGAGCTCACCGAGATAGCCTGGCGNCACAACGTGCAGGTNCTCATCGAGGGCCCGGGNCATGTGCCGATGCACAAGATACGCGAGAATATGGACCGTCAGATCGAGAAATGTCACGAAGCCCCCTTCTACACCCTCGGCCCGCTGACCACCGACATAGCCCCCGGATATGACCATATCACCTCGGCTATCGGAGCAGCTCAGATCGCCTGGATGGGCACAGCCATGATCTGCTATGTGACACCCAAGGAACACCTCTCGCTACCCAACCTCGAGGATGTGCGCAACGGCGTGATCACCTATAAGATCGCCGCCCATGCGGCCGACCTGGCCAAGGGTCATCCCGGGGCACAGGTGCGCGACGATGCCCTGAGCAAAGCCCGCTTTGAGTTCCGCTGGAAAGATCAGTTCAACCTTTCGCTTGATCCGGCCCGTGCCCGTCAATATTATGTCGAATCCCATGAGGGAGACGACCACTTCTGCACCATGTGCGGGCCCAACTTCTGTGCCATGCGTATCACCCGTCAGCTTGCCGAGGACTGCGCCAATCATTGAACTGATCTAAACTAATTACAGAAAGTTAAAAACCAGAACTGAAATATTCTTTGAATTAACCCTTCGGCTTGTTTTAGGCTAATTTCTTCGGTTTTATCGGTCACGATGGATCCC
>JAAVCX010000015.1 GCA_014802105.1 Bacteroides sp.
ATCTCGTCGCCGACCTTCATGAAATCCTGAGCGCTGCGCAGGTGCTGGCTCCAGGACATCTCGCTGACGTGGATCAGACCTTCTACGCCGGGAGCGATCTCGACAAATGCGCCGTAGTCGGCCATGACGACTACTTTGCCCTTCACCTTGTCGCCAACCTGGATGTTCTGGTCGAGAGCATCCCAGGGGTGGGGGAGGAGCTGCTTCAGGCCGAGAGCGATGCGCTTCTTCTCGTCGTCAAAGTCGAGGATAACGACATTGAGCTTCTGGTCGAGAGCTACAACCTCTTCGGGGTGGCTTACGCGGCCCCAGGAGAGATCGGTGATGTGGATGAGACCGTCTACGCCGCCAAGGTCGATGAACACACCATAGCTGGTGATATTCTTGACAGTGCCTTCGAGCACCTGACCCTTCTCGAGCTTGGCGATGATCTCGCGCTTCTGCTGCTCGAGCTCGGCCTCGATGAGAGCCTTGTGGCTGACAACGACGTTCTTGAATTCCTGATTGATCTTCACGACCTTGAACTCCATGGTCTTGCCAACGAAGATGTCGTAGTCGCGGATAGGCTTAACATCGATCTGCGAGCCGGGGAGGAAGGCCTCGATNCCNAANACNTCGACGATCATGCCNCCCTTGGTGCGGCACTTGATGAAGCCCTTGATGACTTCGTCTTTCTCGAGAGCCTCGTTGATGCGATCCCAGGAGCGGGCGGCACGGGCCTTGCGGTGAGAAAGAATGAGCTGTCCCTTCTTGTCTTCCTGGTTCTCGATGAAAACCTCGACAACATCGCCGACCTTGATGTCGGGATTGTAGCGGAACTCGCTCATGGGGATGATGCCATCGCTCTTGTAGCCGATGTTAACCACTGCCTCACGCTTGTTGAGCGAGATGATGGTACCTTCGATTACATCCTTGTCGCGCACGGTGTTGAGCGATTCATCATAAGTTTTGGTAAGCTCCTCGCGCGACTTCTCGCCCTTGGTCTCACCGTTTGCATAGGCTTCCCAATCGAAATCCTCGATAGGGGAGTTCTTGATTTCTTCAGTCATTAAAACTGGATAAAAGGGTTAATAAATAAAAAGTTAACTATCTGCCTGACGCCAGGGCCGCCGAAGCGGAGTCTCTCCTCGGGGAGGTGTGACAGTCTCCTCAGGGCCACAACGTGACAAGCGGCGCAAAGTTAGCAAATATTTTGAATATTACCAAATTATATCTCACATACAAAACGCCGCAAACGTCCCTGCTGTCAAACCGTCACCACAGCGTCATCAAAGTTCTATTCACACCTGGCCCCGCATTAGCACTTAGGATACATTTCCCGACAACATCTCGATCATCNATCGACTCACATCACGCCACGCGACTCTCTTATTTAAGAACCGAGAGTATCAATACCGGATTATCTTCCTTGTCCATTGTCTCCAGGATGTTTGCAATATTTGAGTCTTTACATTTCAGCGCGAAAAACTTTGCGCTTGAAGGAGTAATGACGGCTGCTATCTCCGGCAAATCGCCATCCACCGGTATCAACTTGAGAGGGATTGGCATATCAGGGAAAAGCCGGGTATCCGTGACCCGTTTAGCCACTTTCATAGTATTGCCGGTTCTATCAATCAATCCATATGAATTGAGATTGGTTTTGAAGAAACATAGCGAGTCTGACATTATGATGTCTCCTATAGAGTATATGTAATTATTCTCCGATGATAGTTTAAAGAATTCTTCACAATCATATTTCTTGTCAGAAGTATTCGGGAAAGCACATTCCCCCCAGTTAATATTAAACACTGCACTCTCACTGTCATCAGAAAGCGAATATATCTTACTGTCAAATTTGCGNGAGAATAATACTTTCCCACCGGAAAAGGTCAGCATCTGCATTTTTGACATACAAGATGGGGCACAATCAGTTACCGCGGGTAGTGCATCGGCTACTGTCAAAGACTTTAAATCTATGATTTTCAACGAAAACGGAATAGTCTCCCCATTTGCCTGNTCAAAAGACTTGATATATGCATATTTCCCGTCAGCAGATATTTCATAACCGTCATNGGTCTTGACATTATCAATGTAATTGCCGTTGAGATCATAGCGTAAAATTTTGTCATAGCACAAGAGCAATAACTGATCGTGAGTTGGATCTATGGCAAAATCCATCAGGCGNGAGTATTCTCCCGGTCCANTGCCTCGCTTGTCCAGTTTCCAAAGATATTTACCCGTCTCGCTGAATACCAACAACTGATAACTGCTATCTAAGATGTAGACACACGACTTGTAATGCCAGACACGGCAAATCCTTGATATTAAGGATGCGTCGGTAGTCTCAGGCTTAAAAACCAGATTGGAATCAGAGACATCCGCGAGATCGATTTTCTCAACTATATCTGATTGATTTATAGTAATGACAGGACAATCGTCAGTGTTGTCAGAATGACGGCCGCAACCCAACACGAGAGACCAAATTATTACGGGAATGATTCGTGCGATAATTTTAAGCATGATTCGTGCTATTTGAATTATTAATTTAGCCCTTAATTNTTACGTATTCTTCTTTATAATCACTGATATCGNAGGAATATTCACATGGCATATAACCTATCCCTTCACAGTCAACGATTGNAACTTTCCAAGTACACCGTAACCACACATATTGTATCTCAGTAGGATACAATTCTTCGACTATCTCTTCTGTTGTAGTCTTAAACCTATATCCAAGATTTTCATCGTCTGTAAGAGCCTCGACATTGGCAACAGTTAGGGCACTTAATTCATGCTTACCTGACTGATTGAAATAGCCAATAACACCGCATAAAGCAGCCACTACTACGAGGGCTGGAATGATAAATTTCTTCATAACTGAATTTTTTGTGAATAGAATAGTTAGTAAAAACGGTATCTTAAATACGAAACATCGTATATTGTCAGAATCGTTATAGTATATGCGGACTGAACAAAAGTAATCACCTGTGACAGTATCCTCGCTAAGCATTACCTTAAAAGGGACAGTCGTAACGGTAGAGATACTCGTATCTACACAGCTCCAGAAGCGTATTGGTATTTCTTTGGCAACATTATAGGCAGAAGAAACGTCAGTAAATACTTCTTTCCATGGCTCATACTAATGATTTATTTGACAATATATACTAATTTACCAACATAATTTCAAATTATCATATAAAAAAGTTAGAATTATNATTTTACAAAGTAACAAATATCTCTTTTTGAGATATTGTCCATTCCGTTTGGCTTCTCCATGTAAGGGATTGCCTGAAGTTGAGCCTGAATTAATTCAATAGATCTCAAGACTAACTACATAGACCTTCAGATCCAGGAGTGACTCGTCATCGGCTATCTCATTGAGAGCATTATGAAAGTATGCAGGNGTCGGNGTATCAATCTGGTGCGGGGCTGGGACTGTCGTCATGTCGGCGCCATGAGCCGTTGGGGCCGTGGAGATGGGAGGGCGACGGAGAGGAGGAGTTGTCGCGCGAGGAGTAGAAGTGAGGCGCCACGAGATCTATGCCCGCTTCATGGAAATTGTCCTGAATATTCTGAAGCAGGTCGGAGGTTATCTGAGGCATATTGTCGGCATTATGGATATATGCGTTGATCTGATAACACATATAGTTGTCGTTTAANTCGGTCTCGAGCACAAAGGGGAGCGGATGCTGAGCCACTCCGGGGGTGTGGAGGGCGGCNTCGATCAGCANGGAGTGAACCCTGCGCCAAGGCACGTCATATCCCATCGTCATCACTGTATGCACTATCAGTCCATACTGACGGGCCGAGGAACTGTAATTGACCGTGTCTGACGACATGATAAACGAGTTGGGNATCGTCACAACCTCGTTCTTGATGGTGCGCAGACGAGTGACAAACGGNGTCTTCTCTATCACATTGCCCAGAGTATCCTTGACCNTGATGAAGTCGCCGGTCTTGAACGGACGCATATAAGTGATGACAAATCCCGCGATAAAATTTGAGATTACCGTGCTCGATCCCAGCGACACTATCAGACCTACGAATACCGATATACCCTGAAACACTCCTGAGTGAGCACCCGGCAGATAGGGATAGATCATGGCTATCATGAAAGCATAGAGCAGAAATCTCACNATATTGAATGTCGGTTGGGCCCACTCGGGATAGAAACCNGAGATACGCAGTTTATCATTCTCAATTTCCGACGCTATGTAACGGCAACCCTTCACGAGATAACGCACACAGTACCATATCACAACTATGATGAACAGATTCGGGANATATTCAACCACCGACACCAACACCATTTTAATCGGGTCGATGATATAAAAGAATATCCTCATAGCCAGATTTTCGGTCTGAGGGAAGATAGCAAAAAGTATAGGCACCGTGAAAACCAACACNATCAGAAGTATGAAGCAACGCACTACATTGCTCACAAATATCAGCACACGGCTCAGNCGGCGNGTATTGAGCAACTCATAGTCGCGCACGACAAAAGCCTTCATGCGACCCTGCTTGAAACGGATAATCCTGCGCCTCAAACGTCTGAAAAGGAAATTGATGAGCTTGAACGTCAGATACTGCATCAACAACACACCGACAAACANCACTCCCCGGCGCACTATCTGCCAGAAACTGTTTTCGTCGCGCAGATAATCGATCTTCTCGCCAAGCACAGCCACATATCTCCCGGCCAGTTCATCGGTAGAGACCCCCTCCCAAAGAGCATCCTGCTCAGTGAGACTCATGATCACCTTATCGCCATACATGATATCGACATACATCTCATTGTCGAGAGCATAGACACTGTCACGCTCCAGCGAACGGTCATTGCCGATCTTCACGATAGTCTCNGCTATCGACTCAGCGCGGTCGATAGCNGACCGACCGCCCATCGAGGCAAATATNGTCAATACCGTGTCATTTTCCACCACCACAGGAACCCCCTTAGTGACACGACGCANTGAATCGATCTCCCGCAAACGNTCTAAACGNTTNAGCGAGTCAGCCTCGCGTGACTGNCTGCCGGCACTGTTCANCCTATCCTGGAGAATTATCTCATTAAGTNTCATCTCCTGCACCATCAGAGTCAGTTCCTTGATGCGCAGAGAGTCCTGNCNGAGTCTCATCTGTATGTCAGCAGCTTCACCATCAACCAAGATCGAGTCAGCCGTCTGAGAGTCAAAAGCCGTCTTTACCAGGCGTCCGGCCTTCTCAATCACCGACTGAGCACACACATCAACCGNAACAACCACNGGTAATAANAGNAAAAACAGAAATTTTATATAACGTGACATTGCAAGCTAAAAGATAACCTCACAAAACTAACTATAAAATTCCTAACCACCAAATCGCCAACCTCGCNCACTTTCGGTCAATCACAAAACCACCCGGATATATANAAAAAAAGGAAACACCCGAGGCTCNNGAGGAGCTTCGGGTGTTTCGCGNTGGAAGGGGCGGTTATCTACTTTCCCGCTTTCGCAGTATCATCGACGTGGTGAGGTTTAACTTCTCTGTTCGGAATGGGAAGAGGTGGAGCCCNCACGCTATGGCCACCTTAATAATAAGGTNATTAAGNNCGGACGCCGGAAGCGGCGATCTTTACAAGTNTTTCACTTAAGTCTCTTTTCACGTCTCTCGCTCCTCATCCTGTGNGGAGTCNGAGGCAAGCGGTTGTCTCTTCGACTACTCGCGACCGGCG
>JAAVCX010000016.1 GCA_014802105.1 Bacteroides sp.
CGTGAGACAGTTCGGTCTCTATCTGTTGTGGGCGTAGGAGATTTGCGAGGCCCCGACACTAGTACGAGAGGACCGTGTCGGACCGACCACCGGTGAGCCGGTTGTACCGCCAGGTGCACTGCCGGGTAGCCGCGTCGGGCCAGGATAAGTGCTGAAAGCATCTAAGCACGAAGCCCCCCTCAAGATAAGATCTCCACATAAGGGCCGTTCAAGACGAGGACGTCGATAGGTCGCAGGTGTACTCGCAGTAATGCGTTCAGCCGAGCGATACTAATCGCCCAAACCCTTTCTCAGGGAGACATCCCTCAGAAAACATGTAATAAACAAAAATTGTGTGACCGGTGCCGCCGGTCGCGAGTAGTCGGAAAGACAACCGCTTGCCTCGGACTCCCCACAGGAGAGGAGCGAGAGACGTGAAAAGAGACTTAAGTGAAAGACTTGTAAAGATCGCCGCTTCCGGCGTCCGCTCTTAATAACCTTATTAAGGTGGCCATAGCGTGAGGGCTCCACCTCTTCCCATTCCGAACAGAGAAGTTAAACCTCACCACGTCGATGATACTGCGAAAGCGGGAAAGTAGATAACCGCCCCTTCCACCGCGAAACACCCGAAGCTCCTCNNGAGCCTCGGGTGTTTCCTTTTTTGTATACCCTGGGTGGTTTTTTACCCTGTTTATTCNCACGTTTCTGTACACTCTGATAGGCTGGCTCTCATGGTGGACGGTTTCTTTATTTCGGAGGATTAGTAAGTGAATTTTTGGGTTGATGAGTCGTCGGGGACTGAAGTTTTAGTGAGTTTTTGTTTTTTCGGGTGATTTAGAGTGTAATGATGGGAGATTTTGGTTTGTCGTGTGGGAAATTTGTGTTAATTTTGCGATGAAATTGCGTAACTATATCTTTTTTGAGAGTTAACCTTATGGAAATATCGTGGTTACGTGTATGTTAATTTAATACGTCAGTCTCATGGAACTTACAGCCAATCAACTTGCAGCCCTTGTCAACGGTGAAGTGGAGGGCGATGGCGAGGTTAAGATCGGCACGTTTGCCAAGATAGAGGAGGGACACGTGGGTGCGCTCTCGTTTCTCGCTAATCCTAAGTACACTCATTTTATCTATACTACCGGCTCGTCGGTGGTGTTGGTGAAACGTGATTTTGTGGCTGAACAGCCTGTCAGCGCGACTCTGATCAGAGTCGATGATCCTTATGCTACGATAGCCCGGCTGCTTGAGATGGTTCAGGAAATGACCCGTGTGGTCAAGACCGGCATCGAGCAGCCTTGTTTCATTGCCGAGGGTGTTGTGATACCCGACGATGCATACGTGGGCGCTTTTGCGTATATCGGTAGCGGAGCGGTGATCGGCAAGGGTGCCAAGATTTATCCCCAGGCTTACGTCGGTGCCGGTTGTAAGATTGGCGAGGAGACTATTCTCTATCCCGGAGTCAAGATCTATGACGGCTGTAAGATCGGCGACCGCTGTATCCTTCACTCGGGCGCGGTGATTGGGGCCGACGGTTTCGGATTTGCTCCTGTCGACGGTCACTATGAGAAGATACCTCAGACGGGCAATGTAGAGATCGAGGATGACGTCGAGATAGGCGCCAACACTACGATCGACCGTGCCATGATGGGGTCGACCCGCATCTGCAAGGGTACCAAACTCGACAATCTCATACAGATCGCACATAACTGTACAGTCGGCGACAATACCGTGATGGCTGCCCAGGCCGGTGTGGCCGGTTCGGCTCATATCGGCAAACAGTGTATGGTGGGCGGTCAGGTTGGTATAGTCGGCCATATATCTATCGGCGACGGTACGCAGATAGGAGCCCAGAGCGGAGTGAGCGGTTCGACCAAGCCCGGTGCGCGTATCATGGGTGCTCCGGCGGTCGAGATGGGCGAGTATGCGCGCTCGCTGGTCTATGTCAAGCGTCTGCCGCGTCTCTTCGAGCAGGTCAAGGAGCTTCAAAAAGAAATTAAAGCACAGAAATAAATATGAACCAGAAAACACTTAACGGCGAGTTTACTCTCTCGGGCAAAGGTCTTCACACCGGCCTGGAGATTACAGCCCGTTTCCTTCCGGCCTCCGAGGGGCATGGATATAAATTCAAGCGTGTCGATCTTGAAGGTCAGCCTGTGATCGACGCTCTTGCCGAGAATGTCGTGGACACCTGCCGCGGCACTGTCATAGCCAAGGGCGAGGCCCGCGTCTCGACTATAGAGCATGCGATGTCGGCTCTTTATGCCGCCGGTATCGACAACTGTCTCATTGAGGTCAATGCTCCCGAGATGCCTATCCTCGACGGTAGCGCACTCCCCTATTGCGAGGCCATAGCCGCCACCGGCATTGCCGAGCAGAAGGCCGACAAAGATTTCTACTATGTGAAGTCGCGCTATGAGGTGACCGATCCCGAGACCGGCTCGTCAATCCTGGTGCTTCCCGACACTGACTTCTCGGTCGATGTCAAGATCGACTTCCGCTCCCCCGTGCTCAACAACCAGTTTGCTACGCTGGAGCACATCGAGGATTATGCTTCGGAAATAGCCTCGAGCCGCACATTCGTGTTTGTTCGCGAGATTGAGCCCCTGGTGACCAACGGTCTGATCAAAGGTGGAGATCTCGAGAATGCTATTGTGATCTATGATTCAGCCATGGAGCAGAGCGATCTCGACCGTCTGGCCGATCTGATGAACGTCTCGCGCAAAGACTCTGTCGCTCTGGGCTATCTCCAGGATCGTCCCCTGAGCCACGAGAACGAGCCCGCTCGCCATAAACTGCTCGACTTGATCGGCGACCTTGCCCTGATCGGCCGTCCGCTCAAGGGTCGCGTGATAGCTACCCGTCCCGGTCACTCGATCAACACTCAGTTGGCTAAAAAAATACGCAAGGAGATCAAACGTCAGGAGATACAGGCTCCGCTCTATGATCCCAACAAGACACCGCTCATGGACAATAACCGTATCCGCGAGCTGCTTCCCCACCGTTATCCTTTCCAGCTTGTCGACAAGGTGATCGAGAAGGGCACCAATTATATCGTAGGTGTCAAGAACATCACTGCCAACGAGCCCTTCTTCCCCGGCCACTTCCCCCAGGAGCCGGTGCTTCCCGGAGTGCTTCAGATCGAGGCTATGGCACAGACCGGCGGACTGCTGGTGCTCAGCGGTCTCGACGAGCCCGAGCGCTATTCGACCTACTTCATGAAGATCGACAACGTGAAGTTCCGCCAGAAGGTGGTGCCCGGCGATACTCTTCTTTTCCACGTCTCGTTCATGACCGAGCTGCGTCGCGGTTGCGCCCAGATGAAGGGTTATGCGTTTGTGGGCGAGAAGATAGTCACCGAGTGTGAGTTTATGGCTCAGATTATTAAAAACAAGTAAAACAACATCACTACGAAAACCTATCATGATACATCCACTTTCCTGTGTTAGCCCCGAAGCCAAGCTCCACCCCAGCGTGGAGGTCGGCCCCTTTGTCACCATCGAGGGCAATGTCGAGATCGGCGAGGGCACACGTATACTCTCTAATGCCGTGGTGATGGACGGTGCCCGTATCGGCAAGAACTGCACTATTTATCCCGGAGCAGTGATCGCCGGCGCACCTCAGGATCTCAAGTTTAAGGGCGAGCAGACTCTTGCTATCATCGGCGACAACACCACGATACGCGAGTGTGTCACCGTTCATCGCGGCACAGCTTCCAAGGGCAAGACCGTTGTGGGCAGCAATTGTCTCATCATGGCCTACTGCCACGTGGCCCACGACTGTGTGATCAACAATAATGTCATCATGAGCAACGCCGTGCAGTGTGCCGGCGAAGTGGTGATCGACGACTTTGCCGTGATCGGCGGNGGTGCTCTCATTCATCAGTTCTGCCACATCGGATCTCATGTGATGCTCCAGGGCGGCGCGCTCGTCAATAAGGATGTCCCNCCGTTTGTCAAGGCCGGCCGCGAGCCTCTGAGCTATGCNGGAGTCAACTCGATCGGTCTGCGCCGTCGCGGATTTTCCAACGAGACTATCTGTGAGATCCAGGAGATCTACCGCTATCTCTACCTCTCGGGACTCAACAACACCGACGCTGTGGCCCGCATAGAGGCTGAGCTCCCCGCTACCAAGGAGCGCGACGAGATCATTCTTTTCATCCGTAATTCCAACCGCGGTATTGTCCGCGGGTATGTGTGAGACACGTTCTCATAGCCGTTCTCGCGGCAGTCGCTCTCATCGCCGGTCTCACCACGGGCGGTGGCGCGGCTGTCGCGAGATCGCGTATAGAGACCGTCGGTGAGCCCTCCCGGATCTCCCGTCANTCTTCAGTCGGGAGCAGTCTTGACGAAGCGGCNGNAGCTCTTTCGGCAGTGATAGCCGGAAAACGCGGCTCGGGGCTCGCTGCCGCTCTGAGACGTGAATGTAGACCGAGTCGCCTGTGTGATTACTCCTCCGTCTATGAGGGCACGACATCGATCGACCCTTTCACGGGGAACGCAGTGAGAGTCGCCGGCGACTTGGCTTCGCGTGGTCTCGTGACAGGCCGGATAGTCCCTTCAGAATGGTGGACAGACCTGAGCCTCGGGGCCGACAATCTCTATGGCGACACTGTGGGCGCTGATCTCCACAATCTTGCTCTGATGCAGGAGAGTGTCAGGAAGCTTGCCGGCACTTATCCTCCCGGTGAGCCCGAGACGCTCACGGCTGATCATCAGTCCTGGCGCCAGGGCACAGTCTCTTTTTCCGGTATTTCGGTCGCTGTCAACGAACCGCATGTAAATCAGCGTGGCAGAGTGGCGCGAACTTACCTATATATGGCTCTGATGTATCCTCAGAAGGCGCTGACACCTGAGGGTCTGATGGTGATGTCAGACGGAGGGCCGGGTCTTAATCCCTACTGGTGTTCACTGTTGCTCGACTGGCACAAGAGTTATCCGGCCGGAGACGATGAAAAGATGGCGGCTTCCATAGCGATGGACGCTCAGGGAGGTTGCAATCCTTTGATACTGTTGCCCGAACTGGCCGATTATATCTGGGGAGAAAAGAGCGGACAGGTCTATGTCGGCAGCGGCAACTCCGACATGGAGACGCCCCTCCACGGCACATACGCTCTCACTGACCGGATAGTGCTGAGATCACCATATATTCCTGACGATGCCCTCTGGAGAATTGACGGACAGCTCACTGTTTCAGACATAGTCTCGGCTGCTACCCTCGGAGCCGGTGAGCATAGTCTGGAGTACACCTCAGAGACGGCCGGCGAGCATGGTATTGTAAAAATCATAATAGAGCGATGAAAAGATACGTGTCGTGGCCCCCGGGGCTGAATGGACTGTCGGCCGTTTGCATAAACCGATGTGCAACCATCCTGATGATAGTCGTGTCGCTTGTGTCAGGAGTGGCGTGTGACAGATCGGTGCCTCACGACCGTCTGGCCGATGCGGAGCTTCCTCCGGGCACTCAGATCACTCCCGGAGCTTCGGAAGACCCGGACATCGCCATCGATGCCGAGCTCAGAAAAGAGCTCAACGACGACTGCCTGCGCGTGGATCTGGTGAGGGTCAAGCTCCGCTATGACCGTGGCGGTGTGCTCGTGATCAGGCGTGCCGACGGCACTGTCAGGTTTATCGACCTTGACGGCTCGGGCGAAGTGACATTCAATAGCGGACGCGCGCAACTATCCATCGATGCCGAGACCATAGATGATGTCGAACTCAGACCTCTCAGGTCTCACGGAGGCAAGGAGTGGTATCTCGTGAGCGGCGGTGAAAATGGGGTGATCGTCATTCCCGCCCTGTGAAATACTGAAGATACTTTCAGACCTTTCTGATAGTGAACTTATTGACTGATAGGATTGTTAACAATATATAAGGGCCTATACCGTCGGGCCTGCTTTCACGATTTCAACTGTCAAACGGGCCGATAACTGCGGTCTCATACAACAACGCCATGACTGACAATTCTTTAAATATGTATGAAAGTCTGATGACCTTGCCTCTCTTCAAGGGTATCAGCTATAAGCGTGTTTCGGAAATGGTGGGCAATACCCGCCTTGCCTTTTTCAAATATCTGGCGGGTCAGGAGATTTTTTCTGCCGGGGCCAAGTGTGACCGCATCAAGTTTGTATTCGCCGGAAGTGTCCGTCTGACTATGACCAGCAGCTCCGAGCGTGTTACTATATCACAGACTCTTAAGGCTCCTGCAATCATTCAGCCCGACTATCTCTTCGGCCGTAACACCCATTATCCGGTTTCGGCAGTAGCTGTCGATACCGTCTCGATCATCGAGATCGACAAGGCCTCTCTTCTCAACCTTCTGAGAGAGGACGAGATCATCCTGTTCAATTACCTGAATATTCTCTCGACCGATGCACAGAAGTCGACCGACGGCATGATGGCCGTGATCTCGGGTTCGATCGAGGAGCGCATAGCGTTCTGGATAATATCGATGACCCAGATGGGTAGCGAGGATATAGTGCTCAAGGCGCGTGCCCGNGATCTCTACACAGTGTTTGGCGTAGCCCGGTCGTCGTTTATGGCGGCCCTTGACCGCATGGTGGCTATGGGTATCATCGAATATACGGCGAATGAGATCAAGGTGCTCTCGCGTAAAGGTCTGCGCGATGTGCTGCTCAATCATCCCGAGTAAAGCGACCGAGCCGGCCGGGGTGTCTCACCTGGCCTTATATGACAGACTACGGAGAGGGCTGTGACTTTGACCAAAGGTGGTCGGGTCACAGCCCTCTCTGAAATATTTTGGATCGGAGACGCGAGTCTCTGATTTATTTTTTCTTTTTGGCGGTAGTCTTGCGACGTGCAGTAGTGCGTTTCTTTGATGCCGTTACCCTCTTCTTGGCGGGAGCATACTTCTGGGGACGCGAATAGGTGTTCTTGTCAAAGGCAAAGATGTCTTTGTGGGGCACACCGTTCTCAAAGTCGATGATAGCCTCGGGATTGATGGGTATACCCATGTAGCGGGTCTCGAAATGGAGGTGAGAGCCGGTAGAGCGGCCGGTGTTGCCACCGAGCGCGATAGGATCGCCGGCCTTGACAACCTGGTCGGGCTTCACGAGGAAGCGGCTGAGGTGACCATAGACGGTCTCCATACCGTTGGGGTGGCGCATCACTACGTAGTAGCCGTAGCCGCGACCGTCATATTTGGTGAGACGGATTTTTCCGGAGAAAGCGGCGCGCACGGTGTCGCCTACCTGAAGCTTGAGGTCNATACCNTAGTGGTTGCGACGGAAGCGTGCACGATAACCGTAGCGAGAGGTGATGTGGCCGGGATGGGGAGTGGTNTATTCTGATACATCGATGTCCTTATGGGCNGGCACGGGAGCATTGCCGTAGGCGTTNACGTGCTCTGATTTCCAGAACTCTTCAAAGANATCNCCCTCCATGTCGAGAGCCTCGCGGTCGCGCACGGAGTTAAACAGTATATCGTTGTTCTCGATCTTGAAGGGGGAGACAGTGGGCTGCTGACGGGCTATGAGGTTGCTNTGCTGGGAGGAGTGGGAGGCAGGNAGTTTCACTTGAGCNCGCGAAGGCAGAGCCACACATAGGAGCGCGGCGGCAGTTGTTGCGAATATCTTTAGATTGAAGGTCATTGTAGTTTCGAGATAATTGATTGTTGAGGAGATAAAATTCAGAAGATATGTCAGGTTGTGTTTTTCAGGTAAGGTAGGAGGCCGGAGAGAAGCTCAGGTCATGAGCTCGTCGGCCGCGTANGTGAACGGCATCAGGGCNGGAGAGTAGTCAAAGACCTCGTCGGGAGANAAGAAACGCTTGATCTCGGCCTCGGCATCCTCGGCCGACGATGAGGCGTGGATGATGTTTTCCTGGCCTGAGAGNGCGAAGTCACCTCTGATAGTGCCCGGGGCGGCCTGACGGCCGTTTGTGGCACCGGTCATTGATCTCACCACCTGAATGGCGTCAACGCCTTTGAGCACCATCACTATCACCGGCGAGGCGGTCATCGAAGCCACTATCGACGGGAAGAACGGGCGGTCGGTCAGATGAGAGTAATGCTCTTTAAGGATCTCGGGGGANAGACGCATCATTTTCATTCCACANATAGAGAGTCCTTTCGACTCAAATCGCTCGAGCACGCGGCCCACGAGACCCCGCTCGATGGCTGAGGGTTTGAAGATGATAAGTGTCTGTTCCATGAGAGAGAGGTTTTAACTTTTGTTTAGGTTTTGAAAACCTACATTTCAAATTTAGTCATTTTGAGGATATTACGCAAATAATTCACAAAAAGTTTTTGCACTCTCATTGACTATATGTGCACTCGTGGAANGTAAAGGACAGTAAATCAACAACCAAAAATTCGAAGATAAAAATAGCTAAAAAATATAAAATTGTTTCTTAACAGGATTGTAACACTTAAAACATGTNAAAATATGTTTTNGAGNGGNGTNTTTTATTAACAAATAGCTTATTTACGGCCAAAATCGGCAGGGATTTCTCCCCAGACAGGGGTGTCCCAGGTGAGGATNGGGTTGGTGATGACGTTGGAGGCGAGCCACGCCACAGCGCGGTCAACGAGGTTGAAAATCTCGGCGTTTTCGGGNGTGCGTGTCAGGGTAGTTTTTGGAGANCCGCGTTTCACCCATGAGCGGGCAGTGCGCGAGTCGGTGTAGATAGGCACGTCATATCGTCCCTGGGCTTTGAGCAGAGCGGCTCCATGGACAAGGGCCAGAAATTCGCCGAGATTGTTGGTTCCNCCCTGGAGAGGGCCTACCTTAAAGATACGTTCGCCGGTGCGCACCCACACCCCCTGATATTCCACCGGGCCGGGATTGCGGGAGCAGGCCGCGTCGACAGCCAGCGCGTCGAGGCGTATTTCGGGAAACTGGCTGTAATCGGCCGGNGCCGGCTTNTGGGTCACGATAGAACGGAGGAGCTCGATCTGTTCGGCCGGGTCGCCGCGATAGGCTGCGACGGCAGCTTCCTGTGAGTCAAAAGACTTGAATTTGGCGTTTGGGTAGCCTTGGGTCTGGAGCTGACACTCTTCCCAGGAGTCGAAGACCCCTGTGGCATAACCGTTCCACACGACATAGAATTTTTTNCTGACAGCCATCGGTGTTATGAAAGGGTGAGAAATATGGANATGTCCACGTTGCGNGTGCCGCAGAGCCGGGCCAGGTGGGGATTGACAGGTTTGCCGAAGAAAGTGAGCGTNGCTTTCTGCATNCCTTTGTGNAGACGCAGGGCGTTGGACAGACCGTCGTCGGAGATAACCTCGGCCAAAAAGGTGATGAGGGTATTGGTCAGGGCCATGGCAGCCGTGCGGGCTACGGCACTCCCNGCGTGTACATAACAGATGCGGCCNTCACTGCCGGCACATCCACAATAGTCTGAGGCCATGGCCAGGTCGACGGGTATCATCGAGGGGAATGCGCTGCCGTCGGCCGAAGCGGTGAGGTCAAAGGTGAGCACTCCGCGCTTCATGGTGGCNACGATGTCGCTATGGAGCGCAAAGGGCATGGAGGTCGGGGTGGCCACTACGACATCGGCTGTGCGCAAGGCGTTNTCAAGAGTNTGGGGATGGAGGGCCGAGGTCACCAGCCAGGGGCCCAGCTCCTGAGAGGCACGGCGCAGGGAATAGACGTCGCTGTCAAACATCCTCACCATCGCTCCCAGGCCGATAGCCGATCGGGCGGCTGCACAGGCGGCGATGCCTGAGCCGACTATGAGGGTCTCGCAGGGCACTATACCGGCTACNCCTCCCAGCAGTATGCCTTTGCCATGNTCGGAATCGGCCAGAAGCGACGAGGCNATAGCCATGGAGGCGCGTCCGTCGATCTCGGCGAGNATATCNGCGAAGGGGGTGTTGCCGTGCTCGTCCTCCACCAGGTCGAGCGCGAGGGTGATGATATGTCTCTCAAGGAGTATNCTCGCTGCGTCGGCGTCGACGGTGGCGCTCTTGAGGAATGTCAGGAGCATNGCCCCGCGTTTNAGGCCTTTGGCATCGAGACGGTTGAGNGANGAGAGGTGNATGACTATATCACAGCTCAAGGCTTCGGGCCGGGAGACTATCTCTACTCCCGAGGCGAGATACCTCTCGTCGGGATAGTGGATTGCCTCGGCCGCTCCCTGTTGCATCTTTACGGTGAAACCTCGTTCGGCAAGCTGAGCTGCACCCTCGGGGGTGAGGGGAAAACGACGTTCGGCCGNNTCGGCACAGCGTGGGAGNCCTATGGAGATGTGACGTCTGCGGGTGCGTGTCTCGCAGGGCTGCTCGAGAGGGGTNGGGGAGGACATGATATTAAGTATGAAGCCTNTAGTTTTTNTGAGTGAGGAGTCNGGAGGTNTTTTGTGGGGGGAGGTCAGNGGNGGTTGGCGATGAGGTTGACAAANGCTTCGACCGAGTCGTGTATCTGGGTCTCGTCTTCGAGCCGGGANCTGTCAAAACTCAGAGTCGCCCGGGTGTAGTAGGGATCTCGGAGCGCAAGCTGGGTGGTGATGAAGGAGGCCAGACTCTCGTCGTCGAGATNGGCTATGAGCGGACGTTTGGCTTTACCTTCGCTGAGCCGACGCAATAGTGATGAATGGGGGGCCTGAAGATAGACGGTGAGTCCCGAGGCGTTGAGGCGATCCATGTTGTCGCCGAAGCAGGGTGTGCCGCCTCCACAGGCTACGATGGCACCTCCCGAGCTTGCCACTCGTCCGAGGGCTTCGCGCTCCAGGTCGCGGAAATGTTGCTCGCCGTGACGGCTGAAGATNTCGCTGACCGTGAGCCCCTGCCATTGCTCTATGTAATCGTCGAGGTCGATAAACGGCCTCCCGAGCCTACGGGCCAGGGCGCGTCCCAGCGTTGTCTTGCCGCTGCCCATGTATCCGATGAGGAAGATAGTGTNTCTGTCCATTCTCTTTGGGATCTGGTCTAAGAGTGTGTTTACTTTTAAACCAAATTATAAATGAAGCGTGAGTCTTATAATTCTTGATTTCATCACAAAGAATCTTTTGGGAGCTTTTTCAAAGTTTCATCAGTCGCAATGCCCGCATTGCTCCTTCTTCAATTTTGAAAAATCACTCCAAAATCTCTCTTTGTGNTAAAATCATTTAAAAGTAAACACACTCTAAACTTTTACAAAACGTTTGTCATGAACTTATTTAAACCGATCAGTTTGGCCTTTCAGGTTTATTATGGCCCAAGTCCTACGCTTCCATGCAGTCACGATGAAACCCCATCGGACGCCCTGAAATCTCGAAACTGAATCAAAATAAACTCGAAATCTTAACTTGTAATAAGTTTAGATCAGTTCTGAGACAAAATTACAATTTTGGCTTCATAGTAGGGGTTAAGTATCGGAAGAAAGTTGTAAAATAATGTTAAAACGAATCGCCTTGGAGGTTTCTCCGACAAAATATTCGTAACTTTGTAAGAGAAAACAGAGAAAGATAGGGTCTCGTAGCCTAAGGCGGCGGGATTCTAAATTTTTTCTATATACCAAGAAGTTGTATAATAAACTCTCAAAGTACATTAACCCTTTTTCCCCACACTACCGTTACCATGGCTATCACCTACATGACCAAGGATGGTTACAAGAAAAAAATGGAAGAAATAGCGTTCCTCGAGTCAGTGGAACGTCCCCGCATATCGGCGGCTATCGCCGAGGCCCGCGATAAGGGCGACCTCTCGGAGAACTCCGAGTATGACGCCGCCAAGGAGGCTCAGGGCATGCTCGAGATGAAGATCTCCCAACTCAAAGACCTCGTGGCCAATTCGCGCATCATCGACGAGAGCAATCTCAACACCGAGGAGGTACAGATACTCAACCGCGTGAAGATCAAAAACCACACCAACGGCATGACCATGGAGTATACCATAGTCGCCGACTCGGAGGCCAATCTCAAGGAGAAAAAGATCGGCTCCTCGACTCCTATCGCCCAGGGTCTGCTCGGCCACAAGCTCGGCGAGATAGTAGAGATACGCGTGCCTGCCGGCATGATGAAGTTTGAGATCGTCGAGATCAGTTTCTGAACAGTCCACAACCTCTGAGCTCCGACAGATCTATGGCATCGATATTTTCACTGATAGCCGCCGGAGAGATCCCCTCCTACCGCGTGGCCTCAGACGACAAGCACTATGCTTTTCTCGACATCAACCCTGTGGCTCCGGGCCATGTGCTGGTGATACCCCGTCGCGAGGAAGACTATATTTTCAATCTCTCTGACGAGGAGTATACCGACCTGATGCTCTTTGCCCGTCGGGTGGCCCGTGCCCTCGAGAAAGCCATCCCCTGCAAGCGTGTCGGGGTGGCTGTGATGGGCCTCGAAGTGCCCCACACACACGTTCACCTCGTACCTCTCAACTCAGAGGGAGACATGGACTTCAGCTCCAAGAAGCAGATCGCCCCCGAGGAGATGGCCCGTATCGCCGAAGCCATCGCCGCAGAGTTCGAATAATCTTCGATCCTCCCGGTCAGACACCGGGGGGTATTGCATAAACAGACCATGCCCCGGCCGGGAAACTTTCTCAGCCGGGGCATGGTCTGTCTATGTCGGGACGAAGGCTACTTGTCGCCATATTGCTCGAGGTAGGCTTCGCAGGCCTCGCAGAGCTCGTCATACCAGGCCTGACCGAAGCGGTCGGTGAGGGGGCCTTTGAGAAATTGGTAGAGGCGAATACCGAGTTCGCGACCTTTCTTCTCGGCGGCGCGACATATTTTCCAGCGATGGTAATTGACAGCCGTGAAGGTCGGATATTCGGTAAGTCTCACGGGGTAGAGCGCACATGAGGAGGGTTTGCGGAACCCCCCGGTGAGTCCCTCGGAGTGGGCACACTCGATCGCACATTGACACACTCCCCCGGGAGCGTATGAGGTGTAGATGCAGTTGCGGCCCTCGACTATCTGGGTGACCAGGTCGCCGTCGGGATCGAGATAGCTGGTGCCGTCGGTGGCTATTTTCTCTCGGGCCGAGGGGAGCAGGCGATCCATGATCACCGGGAGCAGTCGGTCTATCTCGTCGCGCTCGGCCTCGGTGAGAGGAGCTCCGGCATCGCCTTCGATACAACACTCGCCCAGGCAGGCTTCTATATCACAACAAAAAAATACTTCCGCCAGGTCGAGCGACACCAGCGTATCCTGTATCTGTAACATAATTTCTTCGGTAGTTTCTTCCATAGTTAACGGTTGAGCGTAGAGGTCGGCCCGATCACGGCAAAGCCCACAAGGCGGTCGAAGCGGCTTCCGCGCTGACGGTGGTAGACTCTGACGGTGTAGCGGTTGGCGGTCTCCCATTTATCTCCCTCGACAGGGGCGGTGAGTCCTGTGCTCGAGGGTGATCCGTCGGGCAGGACTACATATTGATAGTTATAGGCACCCTGCTTGAGCAGCAGCGGGAGTTCATAGCGGCTCTCGTCATAGTTGTAGACCATGCGCGAGGTCGGAGAGTAGCGTCGGCCGGTCAGATCACCCTCGATATACACGTCGGCTCCTGAGAGCCGAGGCATGTAGAGGGTGAACAGAGTCAGCGCATAGTCGGCACGAGTGTCGTGATCGCCGTCGGCATCGGCTTCGATCGTTCGCGTCACGAAGGCTCCGTGTTGGGTCGAGTCATAGAGATAGTTCTCGTCTTTGCGCGGAGAGTCGGGACTGAGGGTGACGTTGTAGACAGGAGTCTCGTGGTTGATACTCTCCACTCCGAGGCCGGGATAGTCGACCGAGGCCATGTCGAAGCGTCGGTATTCGTTTCCGGCCGGGAAAATGAGATCGCGCTGATGATCATAGATAAGTTTCTGACCCACACGGCGCGAGGGGGTGGTGATGATACGAGTCATATCGGGCCGCTCGTTTTGGGTCACCACAATTTTCAGGTCGGTGTAGGGATCGGCCAGGTCGAGATGGCGGGTGTCAAGCCTCAGCGAGAGTTGCTGGTGGGAATCGCGCGCATCGATGTCGGTGACGGCACTGACCTCGGCGCTGACGGGCACCGTGTAGTCACACACTCCTATGTGGGCGGTGGCCAGCAGGGTGTCGGGGTCGCGCTCGTCCCACACCTTTACCAGATAGTTGCCCGGCTCGGTGAGACGCATACCGGGGCCCGGCACGGTAAAGGCATAGTTGACATAACCCACCACGGTGGCCTGGGAGTGAGCGTAGTCGTCGATATTCTCCTCGTTGAAGGAATCCATGAACTCCGAATCGACCAGACCCTCGGGACGCCAGGTAGCGTCGCAGTGTTCAAGCGAGTAGCGCAGATAACGATGGTCGTCGGCAAGCTCGTCGAAGGTAATTCTGACCACGTCGCCCGGCACTGCGAGATTGACCACCGGCGGGGCCAGCGGGTCACGCAGAGGTCTCACCGAGAGAGATCTGAGCGAAGGGAGCTTCAGCTCCTGAGCTATCGGCCCGGAGCCTCTAAGCGTCAGCACTGTCAGGGCGAGGGCGGCCACGGCGAGCGATCTCCATGCTATACGGGCGGTGAGTTTCATAAAGGGGTCAGTTGTCGCACAGGCGGTGATGAAGCATCTCCACCTCGTCGAGTATAAGTTGCAGGCAGGGTTTGCGCCCCTCCACACCCTTGAGGTCGCGACACATCAGAGCTCCCTCCCGGGCCTCAAATTCTTTTGCCGTATCGGCCACCTCTCCATAGAGCACCGGGCGCGCCTCGTCTCTGACGAGTCCGAGCACCATGGTGGCTCCCGTCACCGCCCCACATATATGGCCGGTGGCGCCGATGCCCGATCCGAAGCCATGGGCGGCACGCATCAGCGGCCTGATGTCAGCGTCGATAATATCATCGAAAGCACCGACCACACACTGCGAGCAGTTCATTCCCGAGGCACGCAGCTCGCGGGCTTTGGCCAGACGTTCTTCAAGAGTGTACATATAGAAACAGAGTTTACCAATTGACGGGCGTCTTGCCCAGAGATTTGAGATATTCGTTGGCACGCGAGAAGGGACGGCTGCCGAAGAAACCGCGCGAGGCGCTCAGCGGCGATGGGTGGGGCGAGGCTATCACGCAGTGGCGCGAGCGGTCTATAAAATCTCCCTTGCGCTGGGCATAGGCACCCCAGAGAATGAACACCAGCCCTTCGCGTCGCTCGGCCAGGGCTCTGACGGCAGCGTCGGTAAGCTGTTCCCAGCCGTGGCCCTGATGAGAGCCGGCCTCTCCGGCGCGCACCGTCAGGGTGGCGTTGAGCAGGAGTACCCCCTGCTCGGCCCAACGGCTCAGATCGCCCGACGGGGATGGTGGCACGCCGAGATCGTCGTGAAGCTCACGATATATATTTATCAGCGAGCGGGGGATAGCCACTCCGGGATTGACCGAGAAGCTCAGACCGTTGGCCTGACCCTCGCCGTGGTAGGGATCCTGGCCCAGTATCACGACCTTGACATCGTCGAAGGGACATGCGTCAAACGCCGCGAATATCCTCCCGGCCGGCGGATAGACACGTCTCGAGGCATACTCGCCTCTGACCCATTCGGCCAGTTGAGTGAAGTAGGGCTTTTCCCACTCGTCGGCAAGTGCCGACTGCCACGACGGCTCTATTCTCACGTTCATAACTTTCTTTTCTTGCAAAAATACAAAAATTATTTTAACTTTGCAGAAAGTATTCGTTCCCGTAGTTCAATGGATAGAATATCGGATTCCGGTTCCGACGATTAGGGTTCGACTCCCTACGGGAATACCAATAGAACGTGAGCGCAGGCCGAGATGCCACACAGTCGCTTGTCGCGCCACGTCTCATCAGGGATAAGTCTCAATGTTTTGCGCTCCACGCAGCATTGGGACTTTTGTCCATAATCGACTCAGCTATGGCTCATAAGGATAAGATAATCAAGACCAATGCCGCGCGGTTGCTCGACCGGGCCGGTATACACTACCAACTGATCCCTTACACGGTCGATCCTGACAATCTGGCCGCCACGCATGTGGCCGAGGAGCTCGGCGAGGACATCAAGCGTGTCTTCAAGACCCTTGTGCTCCATGGCGACCGGGTGGGATATATAGTCTGTGTGGTGCCCGGCGACTCTGAGGTCGATCTCAAGAAGGCGGCTGCCGCCGCGGGCGACAAGAAGGTCGAGATGATACCCATGAAGGAGCTCCTGCCGCTGACGGGATATATACGCGGGGGCTGTTCGCCGATCGGCATGAAGAAACCGTTTCCCACTTTTTTCCACTCCACCGCCGCCGACTATGATTTCATCTATGTCTCGGCCGGCCAGCGCGGACTCCAGCTTAAGATCAATCCCGGACAGTTGATAGATTATTGCCGGGCCACCATTTCAGATATAGCGACAGAATGAACACCATAGGAAAGATTTTCACCTTCACCGGTTTTGGCGAGAGCCACGGTGAAGCCATAGGAGGCGTGATAGACGGTATGCCCGCAGGGGTGGCCATCGATCTTGAGGCCGTGCAGCATGAACTCGACCGCCGTCGGCCGGGACAGAGCGCCGTGACCACTGCCCGCAAGGAGAGCGACACAGTACACGTGCTCTCGGGCTTGCTCGGAGGGGTGACCACCGGCGCGCCGATCGGTTTCGTGATCTATAACGAGAACCAACATTCGGCCGACTATGACCACCTGCGCGATACTTTCCGTCCCTCTCATGCCGACTACACCTACACAGCCAAATATGGCCTGCGCGATCATCGCGGAGGCGGACGCTCCAGTGCGCGCGAGACAGCCACACGTGTCGTGGCCGGCGCATTTGCACGTCAGGCTCTGGCCCATTACGGCATCTCTGTCACAGCCTGGACTTCCCAGGTGGGCCATATTGCGCTCCCGGCCGACTATGCCGGGCTCGATCTGAGTCTGGTCGACTCCAATCCCGTGAGATGTCCCGACCCGGCTGTTGCCGCTGAGATGGAGCGTCTGATACTCGAGGTCAAGGCCGAGGGGGATACGATCGGCGGAGTGGTCAGTTGTGTGGTCAAGGGTGTGCCCGCCGGCCTGGGCGACCCGGTGTTCGGCCGATTGAGCGCACGTCTGGCCGATGCCATGATGAGTATCAACGCCACCAAGGGTTTTGAATATGGGATGGGATTTGCCGGAGTAGCTATGCGTGGCTCCCAGGCCCTCGACCGCTTTGCTGCCGATGACTCGGGCCATGTCAGTACCCTGACCAATCACTCCGGGGGTATCCAGGGAGGCATATCCAACGGTAGTGACATCTGTTTCCGCGTGGCTTTCAAGCCGGTGGCCACTTTGATGCAGGAGGTTCCCTCGATCGATAGCGAGGGGCGTCCCGTAGTGATCAAGGGTCGTGGACGTCATGATCCTTGTGTAGTGCCCCGGGCTGTACCCGTAGTAGAGGCTATGGCCGCAATCGTGTTGCTCGACGCCCTGTTGCTCGACCGGGCATCGCGTATCTGAGACCTCTTATTACCATTCTCCCGGCTGACAAGAGGATATGCTGACCTTTGCCGACTTTCTCGCCCGCCACTTCCCCGGCAAGATGCAGAAGCTCTCGGTCAATATCGGAGCTACCTGCCCAAATCGCGACGGCACTCTCGGCCGTGGCGGATGCAGCTATTGTCTAAACTCATCGTTCACTCCGGCCTACTGCAGCGAGGGCACTGACTCGGTGACCACCCAGCTGCTCAAAGGCAAGGAGTTTTTCGCGCGTAAGTATCCCTCGATGCGCTACCTCGCTTATTTTCAGAGCTACACCTCGACCTATGGCTCTACGCCTGAGGCGATGCTCGAGCTCTGTCGCGAGGCGTTGGCTGTCGACGGTGTCGACGGCGTCATCATAGGCACCCGACCCGACTGCATGCCTCAGGATTTGCTCGAGATGCTGGCAAGCCGGTTGCCCTGGGTCATGATCGAGTATGGAGCCGAGTCGAGCCATGACTCTACTCTGAAGCTCATCAACCGAGGCCACACCTGGGCCCGGACAGTCGATGCTGTCAACCGCACACATACCGCCGGCATCCCCGTCGGGCTTCACCTGATCAACGGATTGCCCGGCGAGACCGAGGAGATGATGCTCGCCACGGCTGACCGTGTCAATTCTCTGCCGGTCAGTGTAGTCAAATATCACCAGCTGCAGTTGCTCCGGGGCACTGCCATGGCCCGCGACATCGCGCGAGGTCTCTATGACATACACCGTTTCACCCCCGAGGCCTACGCCCGGTTGTGTGCAAGACTTGTGAGGCGGCTGCGCCCCGACATAGTAATCGAGCGTTTTGTCTCTCAGTCCCCCTCTGACCTTCTGCTCTATCCCCGATGGGGACTCAAAAACTATCAGTTCACCCGGCTTGTTATACAAGAACTAACATCTAAGTAACACCTAAGTAGCCCGACCATGGAAATTATCAATTTTGCCACTACCCCCTCGCTTGTCAGCCAGTATATGACCGAACTGCGTGACGTCAACATCCAGAACGACATGATGCGCTTTCGCCGCAACCTCCAGCGCATAGGTTCGATCATGGCCTACGAGATTTCGCGCCGGCTCGACTATGCCAATAAAGCCATCACCACTCCGCTGGCCTCCATGCAGTCTCAGGTGCTTGAGTCTCAGGTGGTACTCGCCACTATATTTCGTGCCGGGCTGCCGTTCCACGAGGGTTTCCTCGAGTTTTTCGATTCGGCCCAGAACGCCTTTGTCTCGGCCTATCGCAAATATCGGGAGAAAGAGAATTTCGACGTCTTCATCGAGTACATCGCCTCGCCCCGTCTCGACGGCAAGACCCTGATACTCGCCGACCCCATGCTCGCCACCGGCTCTTCAATGGAGCTGGCCTACCGGGCTCTGCTCACCAAGGGGGAACCCTCTCACGTACATGTGGCCTCGGTGGTGGCCTCGGAGGAGGCCGTGGCCTATATACGCAAAACTTTCCCGGCCGACAAGACCACTCTCTGGGTCGGCGCCATCGACCCCGGTGTCGACGCCCACTCCTACATAGTGCCGGGGCTCGGCGACGCCGGCGACCTCGCATACGGAGTGAAAGAATAATGCCCCGACGCAGAGAGCTTTCCATCGCAAAAAAGCCTCACGCAGAGAACGCGAAGCACGCAAAGAGTAAATTATTTCCATTGCAAGAAAGCCTCACGCAGAGGCGCAGAGGGCGCAGAGATTTTTATTTCGTCAATATAAAAGCCTAACGCAAAGAACACTAAGCACGCAAAGGGAGAATTATCTTCCGTCGCAAAAAAGTCTCACGCAGAGGCGCAGAGGGCGCAGAGATTTTTTTTAGTCGCCATAAAATCCTCACGCAGAGAACGCGAAGCACGCAAAGTTTTTTATCTCATAATATAAAACTCTGCGCCCTCTGCGCCTCTGCGTGAGGATTTTTGCGGAAATGGAAATTATTTTGTAATTTTGTGTTAGTATGACGGTGCGATGCGCCTCACTCAGTCAATAATAGCAGACTTAACGAAAGCAACGGAAAGACAATTGTTATGAGACCGATTAATGATAAATACGCGCTAATCGACTCAATATTAGGTAGTTACCCCCCCAATAGGCGGGAGTAGACTTTTCGTGACCGCCGGTAGCGGTCTATTGTTCAATTACATTACATCTCGGCAATCAATGTCACTCCGCGGGAGCCTCGGTCCCGACGGAGCGATTTGTCGTGTCCACACGTCATCTACAACCAATCAACCTTATATATCTATGAATAAACCAATACTGTTACTGACGGCGGTAGCCGCCGTAGTCCCCACGGCGTGGGGAGCTGATCAGGATCTGGTGCCATCGCTGGTGATCGGAGACAAGGAGTATGTGCTTCCCCGGTCGGAGTACAACAAGATCGTCATCAACCATGATGGCACCATCACACTGGAGTCAAATGAGCCGGGCGGCGAGAATATCACGCTCAACTGGGCCGATGCATCCCGCGTCTACGTTCAGGATATGCCGGCCGACGAGATTTCCACGTCGATAGAAACGATCGAGGCTGACGCCAGAGAGAGCCGGCTGACCTATGATGCCACGTCCCTGACCCTTGGCACGGACTCTGGTGAGAGTCTTTATGTAACCGTCTACAATCTCGCAGGTCAGGCCGTGTTGAGCGGACGTGTAGGCGGTCTCAGGGGGTCATTGTCGGTGGCCTCGCTGCCCGAGGGCATGTATATAGCCTCGGCGAATGGCATGTCGTTGAAATTTATCAAGCGCTAACATTGCGAATGTAGGGACATGGCGTGCCATGTCAGCCAACACAGGCTCGTTGATTTTCAATCCTTTGCCATTCTGACATGGCACGCCATGTCCCTACATCAATACAATCAATGAACATACAGAACATAAACTGAAAAGAAGATGAAAAAGAGAACAACAATCAAGACACTCGCCACAGGTGTAGTGCTTGCGGCCTGTGCAACAGGACTGCATGCCGCTACCGATGTCTACCGTCAGATCATAGTTCACGGTACTGACGACAGTGTGCTCGCTACCTACTATGAGTCGGAGCTCTCCTACTTGGAGTTTGTGGAGAAGGAGGAAGTCTATCCCAACGCCGAGGTTTACACCAACGGCAACATACTGATCAAGCTCTCATCTGAGGTAAAATTTAAGATGGTCAAGGTCGAGGGCGGTGTCGACTACACTTTGACAGATAACGGAACTCCCATCACAGCGTGGGATGCCACCAAGCATATTGATACCTTCTATATCGGGGAATATGAGGTTACTCAGGGATTATATAAAGAGGTTAAAGGGACTGTTCCATCAGATCAGAGCATGATCGGTGATAATTATCCTGTGGCCACGGTGAGCTGGGATATGATAGCCGGAAGCGAAGATAATTTTCTGACTGCCATAAATAAGTTGTTGGCAGAGATCAAGAAGAACAATCCCGCGGTAGCCACGGCACTTGGAGACCGCGAGTTCCGCTTGCCGAGCGAGTGGGAGTGGGAGTACGCGGCGGCCGGAGGCAAGGAGTATAAGACGCTTGGCTACTATTTCAGCGGCACGAGCGAGAGTACTACGGAAGCACTCGAGACCGTAGCTGTCAACAGTGTTAGCCCCAACAAAGCTACATCGGTAGCCGAGGTTGGTTCCAAGCTACCCAACAATCTGGGCCTTTATGATATGTCTGGTAATGTGTATGAATGGTGCAGTGGTTTGGGCTATCCTGCCGATCCTACCACACCGGGTTATCAGAGTTCTACTTCGACAACCTTGAACACCTCTAACCGTCCTTATCGTAGCGGTCGCTGGGGTAATGATAGTGCTAAGTACTTTCTTGTCAATATGCGCAACGACAACGTCTCAAGCTATATAAGCAGTATGGATAGTGCCGGTTTCCGCCTCGTTTTTTAGTTCACAATTGATATCATTGAGCAAGCCCGACCAGGCAATCTCCCTGACAGGGGCGTAACGCTCACTCCGGGTCTCGCGATAAGTAAACTCATGCAGAGGCGCGGAGAACGCAGAGAGAATATTCCCATCACTACGAGCTCACGCAAAGTACGCAAAGAACGCAAAGTTTTTTTATCTCATAATATAAAACTCTGCGTCCTCCGCGCCTCTGCGTGAGTTTTTGTTGCGATGGAAATAATTTCCCCTTTGCGTTCTCTGCGTACTTTGCGTGAGGCTTTTATATTGACGAAATAAAAATCTCCGCGTCCTCTGCGCCTCTGCGTGAGGCTTTTTGTATCGACGAAAACAATTCCTCTGCGTGAGATTTTTAGGTCCGCGCTACATTATCACACCTTTCCGGGGTAGGCATGGACGTAACTTTGCAGAGCTATTATTTTTAAATCTCTGTAAAACTGTTTCAGTCCATGCGTACTATCGATTCACTCATTATCCATTGCACTGCGACCCCTCGCGGTCGCCACGTCACGGTCGCTGACGTAGACTCCTGGCATCGGGCCCAGGGGTATGACTCTATCGGTTATCATTATCTCGTCTATCTTGACGGCTCAGTCCACGCCGGACGCCCTGAGGCAAAGGTCGGCGCCCATTGCCGCGGACATAATTCGCGGTCGATAGGTATAGCTTATGTAGGAGGAGTAGAAGCCGATGGCTCTCCGGCCGATACGCGCACACCCGCGCAGGTCGAGGCCTTGCGCGGGTGTGTGGCGAGCTTGCTGGAGCGTTATCCGGCAGCCCGGGTGTATGGTCATCGTGATTTTGCGGCCAAGGCCTGCCCCTGTTTCGACGCTCGGGCAGAGTATGGCGCGCTCTTACATCTGTGAGAGCACAGCTCCGGCAAAAGCCAGAGTGTAGATCAGCATCAGCATGGCCGTGAGTCCCAACAGTGGATTGAGCCTCCTGCCCGAGCGCACCCTCAGCTGAACGAAGAGTGACGAGTGGGCCACTACATAGACACATGGCACAATCCAGCCCCACTGAGCGGCGGCAACCCACTCGGGCAATGTCAGCGTTGCGGCCAGATAGCCGTTGGCCAGATAGATCCACGAGACAGAGTTGCGCCCCAAGACCACGGCCAGGGTGTGCTTGCCCACGGCCTTGTCATCGTCGGCATCGCGGTAGTTGTTTACAATCAACACGTTGGCGCCCATGAGCCCGATGCCGGCGGCCGATGCCGTCACCCACCATGGACAATTCCCGGCCATGAGAATATAGGTGAGGCACACCGGCACGAGTCCGAAGAATATCACTACCGCCACCTCACCCAGGGCGTGACGCGAGAGCGGCCAGGGCCCGGCACTGTAGGCGAATACTCCCAGAGCTATCGCCACGCCGGCGGGATACATCCACCAGGCTCCGTAGAGAGCTACGAGCACTACGCCCGTGAGGCAGGCTGCTGCAAGCACAAGAATAGTGGCCAGGAGCATGGCCCGGGGAGAAATATCCCCCTCGGTGACTCCGCGGCGAGGCCCTTCGCGACCGGGACGGTCGAGACCGGCACGGAAATCAAAATACTCGTTGGCAAAATTGGAGGCTATCTGGGCCAGCAGGGCAAATATAAGTGCCAGGAGCCAGGGGGTGAGTGAGAAGCGCCAGGTGAGAAGCCCCAGGGCACCTGCGTAGATCACTCCGGCCAGCGAGACGGGGAGTGTGCGCAGGCGCATTGCTTCGATCCATACTCTGAATGTTGACATGGCGGGGATTGATGGGATGAGGGTGTGGCTGAAATAGACCGTAGGGTAGTCAGATCAATCTTTGCGGGTGAGGGGCGAGGGGGTGACGGGATCTTTCTTGATGCCGTCGCGGATGAGGAGAGCATCGATGGTGGCATCGTGGCCGCGGAAACGACGGTAGAGCACATCGGGATCCTCGGTGCCTCCGCGCTCCAGAATATTCTCGCGGAACGATCGGGCGGTCTCGGGGTCGAAGATACCGTTCTCCTTGAAGTGGGCGAAGGCATCGGCATCGAGCACCTCGGCCCATTTATAACCGTAATATCCGGCTGCATATCCTCCGGCAAAAATGTGGGAGAAGGTAGGAGCGGTCAGTGTGCCGTCGACAGGCTCGAAGATGCTCACGCTCTCGAGGGCCTGACGCTCGAAGCCGACAGGGTCGTCGACAGGCGAGGTGATAGTGTGCCAGGCCATGTCGAGCAGACCGAAGTTGAGCTGACGCATACAGGCGTAGGCCGCACCAAACTGTGATGAGGCTATCAGACGCTCCACGAGCTCGGCCGGGATGGGCTCGCCGGTGATGTAGTGGCGGGCGAAGCCGTCGAGAAACTCCTTTTCGGTGAGATAATTCTCGTTAAACTGAGAGGGGAGCTCCACGAAGTCGCGCTTCACGTTGGTACCCGAGAGGGAGCCGTAGGTGGCCTTGGTGAGCAAGCCGTGGAGGGCGTGGCCAAACTCGTGGAGGAAGGTCTCGACCTCGTAGGGGGTGAGCAGCGAGGGCTTGGTGTCGGTAGGCTTGGTGAAGTTCATCACGATCGATACGTGGGGGCGCGAGTCAGTGCCGTCGGGCAGGATGCGCTGTCCCTTGAAGTCGGTCATCCAGGCTCCCGACCGCTTGCTCGGACGCGGGAAGAAGTCGGTGTAGATCACTCCGAGATAAGAGCCGTCGGCATCGCGCACGTCAAAGGCGGTGACATCGGGATGGTAGACGGGTATATCGGTGTTTTTCTCAAAGGTCACGCCATAGAGACGGGTGGCCAGACCAAACACTCCCTCGATGACATTGTCGAGCTTGAAATAGGGGCGCATCTCCTCCTCGTCATAGCTGTAACGGGCGTTGCGCAGCTTGTTGGCGTAGTAGCTGTAATCCCAGGGCTTGAGCTCGACGGGATGACCCTCGGTCTGGGTGGCAAACTCTGTGAGCTCCTTTATCTCGGCAAGCTGGGCCGGACGATAGGCGTCGCGCAGCGAGTGGAGCAGAGAGTAGACGTTGGCCGGAGTCTTGGCCATCTTGTCGGCCAGAGCGTAGTCGGCGTATGTCTTGTAGCCGAGCAGGTTGGCGATAGCAAGACGGGTTGCGGCGATCTCCTTGAGCACCTCGACATTGGAGTATTGTCCCTGGGTGTTGCGCGAGCTGTACAGGCGATACATCTTTTCGCGCAGGTCACGACGGTCGCTGTTTTTCATGAACGCCGTGTAGACCGGTGCATCGAGAGTGAAGAGATATTCACCCGGGCGACCCTCCTCGCGGGCTGCCTGGGCGGCTGCCTCGACGGTGCTCTCGGTGAGACCGGCGAGGTCGTCGGCCGTGAGCCAGATCTTATAGGTGTTGAGCTCGCGGAGCACATTCTGGCCAAACAGGGTGGTGAGCTCGCTCAGACGGCTCTGGAGACGCGAGAACTTCTCGCGGTCGTCGCCTTCGAGCAGGGCACCGTTGCGCACAAACGACTGATAGGTCTGGCGCAGGAGCATCTTCTGTTCGGGAGTCAGAGCTGTGGTGTCGGAGCTGTCATGGACAGCCTGCACACGTTTCCAAAGCCCCTCGTTGAGGTTGACCGATGTGGAGTATTCCGACACCATGGGGCTCACACGGGTGGAGATCTCCATGATAGTGTCGTTGCTGAGAGCCTCGGCGAGAGGGTAGAACACGCCCAGAGCGCGGTCAAGGTCGAGATTCAGCTCCTCGAGGGCGGCTATGGTGTTGGCGAAGGTCGGAGCCTCGGGATTATTGACTATGCGGGCCATGTTCTCGCGGCCCAGCGCTATGCCGCGCTCGATGGCCGGGAGATAGTCGGCTGCAGTGATTTTGTCAAACGGTGCTGTGCCGTGGGGAGTGGAGGTGAACTCCGAGTAGAGAGGATTGGATTGTGCTTGAGTCATAAGGCAGGTTGCAGCCAGTGCGGCCGTGAGAAGTGTTTTGCGCATGTGTTGAGGTATAGATGAGTTAAGGGGTGTCAGGCATCGGGAGAGGAGGCTCTCTGCAGGGCGGTGTCGGCCACGATGGAGAGGAGCGCCGGAGTGCAGTCAGAGGGCACTTGGAGTCGCCGGTAGGCATCGCGGAGCTGTTTGAGGAAGTCGCTGCGGGAGATCGACCCTATCTTGATGGCGTCGACATAGTGGCCTACGGCCTCGTCGGGGTGACCCGTAACCAGAGCCATGTTTCCGGCCAGCATGTAGTCTTCGGCGCGGGCCGAGGCCGAGGTCAGCAGCGAGAGGGTATAACGGGTGCAGTTGTCGTAGTCCCCCTTGGCCAGAGTGCATCGGGCCAGGGCGCGGATAGCTTTCTCGCTTCCGGGTGAGTAAAACTCGACTTTATGGAGATAGTTGAGAGCTTCGTCATAACGCTCCTGCTCGAGCATGGCCACGCCCAGAGCCAGAGCTACCGACAGGTCGTCGGGACGCTGGCGTTCCAGTTGTTTGTAGGCCTCGACCGAGGAGCTCCACATGCCCAGCCGCTGATAGCAGCGTCCAAGGCGCGAGAGAGTCCAGGTGTTGCCGGGCTCGAGCTGATCGGCCTTGATGTAGTAGCCCAGGGCAAGCTCGATGTTGCCGAGCGACTGATGACAGAAACCGAGTTTCTGATATAGGGTGGCGGGAGGATCGATGAGGGTGCTGAGGATGCCGTAGACCGTCAGGGCATCGTCCCAATAACCCTTGCTGAAATAAAACTCTGCGATGAGCTCAAGGAACTCCGGGTCGCCGAACTCTTGGGACAACTGGACGATACCGAGCAGTTCGATGCCCCCGGTGAAGGGGTCGGTAAACTCGCCCTTGCGGCGGAAGAGCTTGAAAAACCTGTAGATGGAGCGCACGTATGCCGTAGAGAGATCGGCCAGAGAGCCTTCGGCGGTATGGTCGGCCGAGGCCATCCTCATAGCGTCGGCCTGCATCTTGAGCTGGGAGGCCACCATCTGTTTCTGAGCCTCAGGCATCTGGCTGAGCGAGAGGGCTATCGAATATTTGTCGCTGTCACAGAGCCCGGGAGCGGTGGCCAGAAGCTCGATCAGCGAGCCAAGAGTCGCCGAGCCTATCCCTTTGAGATGTGAATGGCCAGGCTGGAACATCCTGAACCAGTTGGGCATATCGTTGAAGAAGGGAAACGATTTAAGGCCACGGAAAGTTGCCATCATCACGTCGCCCCCCTCCTCCTGAAGCTCCTGAAGTTCGCGTAGGCGGTCAGAGAGCCCTGAATTGCTGAGGGCTTCGGCCCACTCGGGATTGAGCTCGAGCTCGTCGGGCGAGACGGGATTGTTGCGCAGGCGTTCTATCTCGGGGCGCATCTTCATCATCTCAGGCATGAGCTCCTCGTCAAATTTGCGGGTGAGTCGCTCGGTGTCACGGCTACGCACGAAGAGCATGGCGGCCATCCTCACGTCGCGGCTCCAGGTGGGACGGTCGCGCAGGGCCTCAAGCCTGGCGAGAGTGGCGCGGGAGAGCGGACGCCGGTTGGGTGCCGAGAGGAGCATCAGCAGGCCGATGAGGGCACGGGCCACTACCGGCTTGGGGGTTGACTCGGCCGAGTAGAGATCCATCAGCAGCCACAGGCGACGATGGTCGGCCCACTCGAGCCCTCCCATTGTGATGGCGCTTACAATCAGAGCTTTGGCCTCAGTGGATATAGACAGGTCGGAGAGCAGGTCAGAGAGCAGGTCGGAGTCGGCGGCCGAGAGGGGATGGAGTGTCCACACACGGTTGAACAGTCTCACCTCGAGCGTCTCGGCGCGCAATTGCAGCTCGGCCTGAGCCTGGGCTGCGTTTTCGGCCAGAGCGGCCATGGAGAGACGGTGGACTGTGCGTCGGTACTCGTCGGTCAGCCGAGACAGGGAGTCGGTCTCTGAAGAGCGCAGAAATCTCACACTGTTATAGTAGAGTGTCGAAGCGTCGGCTGATAGGGCTTCGCGCTCCATCTCGTCGCGGATGGCATAGAGCTCGTCGGTCAGCGAGGCCATATTGGCCCCCAGTCCGGGATCGGGCAGCCCTTGCAGAGCGTAGGCCCGCATATAGCCGTAGCGTTGCCCGATGTCCTCCAGGCGGCTCTTATATCTGGCCAGCACAGGATAGGCATGCAGGGCGTTATTTAGTTGGTCGAGGGTTGCCGAGAGAAGGTTCTCGCTCAGCCGACGGTCGACCTCTTCAAAAGTTTTATTGGTGGTTTTCATAAAGGCACAATGCAAATTTACAAAGAATTAAACAAACATCGTGCCAAAATCACCCCAACCCCATCCACAAATAATGTTAAGAGATTGTTATTAAACATCCTCTGAGAATAATCCCGGGGCAGAGCTTATCAGCCCGAAGAGGCAGCGGCGCAAGATAACAGATCCGGGGAAATCAGGGACGTTTCTTGAGCTGAAGATAGGAGTTGACAGCACCTACCAGAAGAGCGCCACCTACTATATTGCCCAGAGTGGCGGGAATGAAATTGGCTGTGATAGACTGAAGTACACCCACGTCGGCGCCCTCCATCATGCCGAGAGGGATGAAAAACATGTTGGCTATGGAGTGCTCATAGCCGAGCACTACAAATGCCATGACCGGCCACCAGCAACCGGCTATCTTATCGATCAGGGTCTTGCCGCTGAGCGCGAGCCACACGGCCAGACAGACACACCAGTTGGCTCCTACTCCTTTGAGAAAAACTGTCCACCATCCCATCGAGACCTTGGCCTCGGCGATGCCGATGATAGCGTTGTGCCAGGGCCCCGAGGAGGTCAGCCCGCAGAGATAGACCATGAAATAAGTGAAAGCCAACGCTCCGACACAGTTGCCCAGGTAGACCAGAACCCAGTTGAGCAACGTCAGGCGAGAGCCGTGACGGCCGCTCACCATCGAGGGGATGAGCACGGCGTTATTGCCGGTAAAGAGCTCGGCGCCGAGCACTACCACGAGCATCAGTCCGATAGGAAACGACAGGCCGCTCAGCAACCGTTGCAGTCCCGGATTGCCGGCAGTGAGTTCGGGGAAACCAAATCCCAGTGTGAGCGAGAGGATAGCTCCGAGCGAGATATAGGCACCGGCCATGGCTGCCGATGTGAGCAGGCGCGGAGTGTCAGAGGCTGTAAAGGCGGCTTTGGCGGCTCCGGCGTCGGCGGCCGCAGCGGTGATGTCACGCGGGGAGAGTATCTTCATTGTCGGTAGTCTCGTCGGTGGGGGTAGGTAATACTATGTAGGGGGATTCTTCGGGCACGAAAGCTCCCGATTTGAGCAACAGGTAGATGCGTCGGCAGGCCCAGGCATCGATGGAGGCATAGACCATCTGGGCGCCGGTCAGTCGCGGAGCCTCCCAGTTGGTCAGACGCTGGCCCTTGGATATGCGTTCCTGAAAGAGTATTGCATATATCTTCTGCAGGCTCAGGTCGGAGATGCGGAAGTCCTTGACCATCTCCTGGAGCTCGACGAAATTTCTCGGCTCAAACTCACACAGGCGATGGAGCATGTGAAAATCGTCCTTGAGCGAGAGCCCGACCTTGATCACGTCGTCACACTCCATGAAATCGATCAGCTCGCGGGTGAAGCCACATTTATTGATGCGGAACAGGAAAGATCTCTCGTCAGTCGAGATCTGTATGAGCGACACGCGGTTGGTCACACCCTTGCGGAAATTGGGCTTGGTCTCGGTGTCGAAACCTACCAGTGCCTGGGTGCGCAGATAGGCGAGAGCCTCGGCCGCATCATGTTCGTTTTCAATCACCGTGATGCTCCCGTCAAAGGTGACGGTAGGCATTTCGGCGATCAGACGCTTGTCGATGGCGATTGTGAAACTCTCGTTATTCATGTCGCAAAGTTAAGCATTATTCAACTATTTCACAAATTGTAGTTTCTCCTGCCCTCTTGGATGAATTATAGTATATAGCTGAAGTGAGCAGGGATGCTATCTTCTGCGACGAGGTATATATGCAGCCGGTTTTATTGGCTCAAAAGCCTTCAATCCTTCATCTCCGGTAAATATCTCAACCTGCACATTGTATTTGTCATAATATCTTGCCACGGCAACGATTAGGGCATCTCCTAAAGACTGGCCGGTCAACGCGGTGTCTTTCCATGTCAATAGGATTTGTTTGAAAGATTCGTTTTCGATTAAGCCCGACTGTTCGGTAAACGCAGTCCATGGACTCTTACCATCCAAAGTATTCTCAATGTGCTCTACGAAAGAGTTGACAATTTCATGTCTGTCACCGTGGGATTGAGCTATATGATTTCCTGTCTCGATGATGCTTGCCAATGGAAGAATCAGAGTAGTTCCGGCCTCGATTTCAGAGTCGATTTTCTCTTTAACCAGCTCGTAAGTCCATCTGGCATGATCGGGCCCACATGTTTCTTTCCCCGGAACCCGAAGCCATACACAAAGGATGCTGGTGTCAAGAATTAATACTTTTCTCATTTCTGGCTATTTGAAAGAAATCCGTTTGTCATGATGTCGCCAGGGGTGTAGTTGGCCAATAGTTTCAGAAGCTGAGGTTCATCCTCAAGTAAATGTATTTCACTGTGTCCAGAGGTTTCTGATCTTGAAACATAGCTGATAAATGGAAGCATCTCAGGGCCTAACGCGTCAATTAAAACGGGATTGTGTGTGGTACATATAATGTCTATGCCTTTTTTTGATCCCAGATCTTTAAGTGCCATTACCAGCTCTCCGGCTCGTGACGGATGGAGCCCGTTATCAACTTCTTCGATCACTATGGTTGCTCCCTTTTGTGCAGATAGTAGAGCTGAGACAATGGCGATGAATCTTAATGTTCCGTCTGACATAGAACGAGCATCAAATTCAGATAGATCACCATCGGTCCATTCCTCAGCACAATATAACATTGCATCGGTCTTGAAACGTCCGATGGGCTCAGCCCAGATTTTTGTCAAATCTTTTTCGGGTAGCGGGCGCACGTAGTTGGTAAGATTGTTTTCAAACTCTTTTTTAAGGTCATCGGGAAGGCCTGCTATAACTCCTGCGATATTAGATCCGTCGGTGGCCAGTTTGTCGGAAAGAGACGTGTAGTCTCTCATTTTTTCCGGTTTGGGATCCAGGATAAAAATGGACTTTAATACCGAAGAGACAGCATCGGCTTTGTCTTTGATCTCTTTGATGACGTTTAAATTAGGGATCTGAGATATGATAGCGATATCTCTCTTTACGGCAAGTCCCTTGCGTGGCCCGGCTTTATCTTTCTGAAAACGCGCGATAATGTGATTGCTGCCATTTTCTACCTCATCGGTAGAGTAAAGCACCTTCTCTTTGCCACTGATAGTTTTGAGTATGAGTTTTTCTTCTCTAAGGAGTAGCTCCTTGTCTTCTAAGACAAATGAAATCTCGTAAGTAAATTCTTCTTTACCTATCGTCAGGACTATACCTAAAGAGGCGTATGACTCGTTTCGTCTGATAAGTCCCTCAATACCACCCCTTGCGATCGAATTAAAGTCAGAAAGACGATTGCCCGTAGCTATGTAGGATAAGAAGGAGAGAGCATCAACGATGTTGGATTTCCCGGCTGCATTTGTTCCTATTATGAAGATCAGTGGATCAACCCAAAGTTGAGCTGATTCAAAGCTTTTCCAGTTTTTCAGTGTTAGTTGTTCGATCATAAGTAACTCTTTAGAATTGAACATCAATATTTTATCTAAGCGACTCTTGGATTGTGTAATAAAGGCATTGCGGGGAGCTGTGCTTTGGGCTATTACTGGTTTTAAGTTTTTTCTGATTGAAAAGGCTGACTTTAAATATCAGTTAATGAGTAAATTTTCAAGAGTTACTTAATTGCAATCATTCGATATGCAAAGATAATTATTAATTTTGAAAATATATGTATTCTGTTTTCAAGAGTGGCTTGAATTGTTGGTAGAGCAGAGTACACAACAGCGACGGGGACGCTGTGTCGGTTTAGATGACACGGTGTCCCCGTCGTAAAATGCGTTATCTTGAATGAGCGGTCAATCAGGCATTGCCCAGAAGCTCGTCGATGTCCATGGCCATGTAGTGCTGATAGGGATGGTCACAGCCGGGACAGGTCTGTGGGGGCTCGGTGCCTTCGAAAATGTAACCACAGACGAGACACTTCCACTTGATGGCATGATCACGTTTCCACACGGTGCCGTCCTTGACCTGCTTGAGCATGAGCATGAAACGCTCGCGATGGTGCATCTCGATCTGGGCGATGGCCTCGAAATGCTCGGCGATCTCTACAAAGCCCTCTTCGCGGGCCACTGCGGCGGCGTTCTTATACTGATCCACACCCTCCGAGAGCTCCTCGGCGGCGGCTGTGGCAAGGTTGGAGGCGGTGTCGCCGATGACACCTGCATCGATGGGAGTGCCGGTAGGGGCTACCTTGCCACCCTCAAGGAATTTGAAATATACTTTGGCATGACGCAACTCGTTGGCTGCAGTCTCTTTGAAAATTTCTGAAATGGGATAGAAGCCCTCTTTTTCGGCCTGAGCTGCATAGAAAGTGTAACGTGTGTAGGCGAGCGACTCGCCGATGTAGGCATCCACGAGGTTTTTCTCAGTCTGGGTGCCGACGATTGATTTAGTGCTCATATATAATAAGTTTTTTTGAATGATTGATGATTATGCGTTTATCTCTTGAACGCTTCACGCATCTCAAAAGTTTATGCCGTCTCTGATATTTTCGGCCGTATCTCCATGATAAGGACTGAAAGGGAGGTCAAAGCCGCTCGACTCAGAAGAATTTTTGAGAAAAAAGTGTCGGGAATTGCGGATAATGTGTAAATTTGCATCAACTTCCAACAGGAATGTAAAAATTTATGGACAACTCCAACCTACGCGGAATGGGAGTCGCTCTGACGACACCTTTCAACGACGATCTGTCAATCGATTACGATACCCTCGACTTTCACATAGACTATCTCATAGAGCAGGGAGTCGACTATATAGTCGCGCTCGGCACCACAGCCGAGACCCCCACGCTCACCCCTGACGAGAAGATGGAGCTGGAGTCAAGGATACTCGACCGTGTGGCCGGACGTGTGCCCGTAGTAGTAGGAGTCGGCGGAAACAACACCTCGGCTCTGATCAGGGAGCTGGCCTCGACTCCGCGCATCAGGGAGTTTGCCGCGATCCTCTCGGTAGTGCCCTATTACAACAAGCCTACCCAGGAGGGCATGTACCGCCACTTCTCGGCCATAGCCGAGGCCTCGCCAATCCCGGTGATACTCTATAACATCCCCGGTCGCTCGGGAGTCAACATGGAGGTCGACACCGTCATGCGTCTCGCGCGCCAATATCCCGACAAGATCATAGGCATCAAGGAAGCCTCGGGAAATATGGACCAGATACGACTCGTGATCACCCGCCGCCCCAAGGGCTTTCTGGTGCTCTCGGGCGACGACTCTCTGGCCCACAACGTCATAGGTCATGGCGGCGACGGAGTGATCTCGGTGATAGGCAACGCCTATCCCAAGGAGTTCACGCGCATGATACGCCTGAGCCTTAATGACGAGACCCACACCTCGGCCACTCCGCTCCACCAGCGATTCTCGGCATTCTACACCCTGCTCTTCAAGGACGGCAACCCCGCCGGTATCAAATGTCTGCTCCATCACCTCTTCCCCCGCTATAAGGAAGTGTTGAGACTCCCGCTCGTGCCCGCCTCCGACACTACGCGTGATGCCATGAGTCACGAATTGCTCTGAGACCCGCACTCCTCTTTCTCGTCTCCTCCCGCCCCCCCGATCATCAATCAGTCATTATCTACATCTACGGTCAAATTACCCTCAATGTCAACAGCCGCTGTAACCAATACCTCCAAGGCCGATACCCTCGTCATCATTCCTACTTATAATGAGAAAGAAAACATCGAGGCGATTATCGAGGCCGTGTTCGCTCTGCCTGTGCCCTTTGATATACTCGTGATCGACGACGGCTCGCCCGACGGCACCGCCGCCATCGTCAAGGGTCTCATGGAGGTACATCAGGATCGCCTCCATCTGCTTGAACGCAAAGGTAAGCTCGGACTCGGCACAGCCTATATAGCCGGCTTCCGCCGCGCTCTCGACATGGGCTACGAGATGATCTGCGAGATGGATGCCGATTTTTCTCACGCTCCCGCCGATCTGGTGAAACTCCGCGAGGCTATCCTTGCCGGAGCCGACGTCGCCATCGGTTCGCGCTATCTCACCGGCGTCAATGTGGTCAACTGGCCTATGGGGCGTGTGCTGATGAGCTACTATGCCTCCCGCTATGTGAGGATAGTCACCGGCATGCCGGTCCACGACGCCACGGCCGGATTTGTGTGCTACCGCGCCCGGGTGCTCCGCACCCTGCCTCTCGAGAAGATACGCTTCAAGGGCTATGCCTTCCAGATAGAGATGAAATTCCTGGCCTACAAGTATGGTTTCAGGATAGTCGAGGTGCCGATCGTGTTTGTCAACCGCGTGTTGGGCACCAGCAAGATGAGCTCGGGCATCTTCAGCGAAGGATTTTTCGGCGTGATGAGGCTCAAGCTCGACAGCCTGTTCCGCAAATATCCGCGCCCCTCGGAGCAGTGACCCTCCCGCGCCTCTGTCCAAGCCTTGAAAAACTACCAGGAAAACTTATCTTATATGAGTACCACCCTCTATACCGACGCTATGCTGGTCAATGAAGGCAGCATCTCGCGCGGATGGTTGCTCACCGACGGCGAGCGTATATCGACATTGGGTCAGGGCGATGTTCCTGTCGGCATCACCGCCGACACCGTGCGCGACTGCTCGGGCCTCTATCTGTTGCCCGGCGTGATCGACGTGCATGTCCATTTCCGCGACCCGGGACTCACCGAGAAGGGCGACATCTCCACCGAGAGCCGTGCCGCTGTGGCCGGTGGTGTCACCTCCTATTTCGATATGCCCAACACCCGTCCGGCCACAGTGACCAGGCGGGATGTCGACGATAAACTCGCCCGCGCTGCCGCCGTGAGCGAAGCCAACTATGCCTTTTTCATCGGAGCCACCGACTCTAATCTCGACGAGCTCCTGGCGGCCGATTACACTCGAGTCCCCGGCATCAAACTCTTCCTTGGCTCCTCGACCGGCAATATGCTTGTCGACGACGAGAGCGCCCTCGAGAGGCTCTTTGCCGAGGCTCCGGCCATTATAGCAGTCCATGCCGAGGACGAGGCGGTCAACCGTGCCGCCCGCGAGCGTCTGCAGGCCGAGTATCCCGAGGGGATCCCCGTTGAGCTACACCCCGAGCTCAGGCCGGCCAAGGCTTGTGTAGAGGCCACCCGCCATGCTCTCGCGCTGGCCGAGCGCCACGGAGCGCGTCTACACATCTGCCATGTCTCCACAGCCGACGAGCTTCAGCTCATAGCCGAAGCCAAGCGCCGTGGGGTCAGAGTCACCGCCGAGACAGCTCCCCAATATCTGCTTTGGGACGCGGCCGATTTTCTGAGCAAAGGCGCGCGTATCAAGTGCAATCCATCGATCAAGCAGGCCTCCGACCGTCTGGCCCTGCTGCGAGCCCTCCTGCCCGGAGGCCCCATCGACCTCATAGCCACCGACCATGCCCCCCATCTTCTCTCCCAGAAGCAGGGCGATGCCCTGACGGCTGTCTCGGGTATGCCCATGGTGCAGTTCTCGCTCCCCGTGATGCTCGATCTCTTTGACAGCGAGCCTGAGCTCGAGGGCCAGAGCATCTCGCGTGTGGCCGAACTGATGTGTCACGCTCCGGCGCGGGTGTTCGGAGTGAAAGACCGCGGATTTCTACGTCAGGGAGCTTATGCCGACCTCACCCTGGTTGAGCGTTGCCCCGGCGGATGGAAAGTGAGCGACTCCGATGTGGTCTCGCGCTGTGGATGGACACCTCTCGAGGGGATGACTCTCGGATGGAGAGTGGTCGACACTGTCGTCTCGGGAGGCACAGGTGCCTCGCCTCTGGCTTTCAGCTTATAGATCTTAGCTAAATATAATTTTAATCCATAGATACACAGTCAACAATGTTAGACAACGCAAACGTTAAGACCCTCGACAAGGTTGTGGTACGTTTCTCGGGCGACTCGGGCGACGGTATGCAGCTTGCGGGCAACATCTTCACCAACGTGTCGGCCGGACTCGGCAACAAAGTCTCCACATTTCCCGACTATCCCGCCGAAGTGCGTGCCCCTCAGGGATCGCTGAGCGGCGTCTCGGGATTTCAGGTGAGCGTAGGAACAGAAGTTTACACCCCCGGCGACCAGTGTGACGTACTCATAGCCATGAACCCCGCGGCCCTCAAGCAGAACGTCCGCTTCCTCAAGCCCGGCGGAGTAGCCATCGTCGACATCGACTCCTTCACCGAGGCCGATCTCAAGAAAGCACTCTTCACCACCGACGATCCCTTCAAGGAGCTCGCCATCAACGCACAGGTTGTAGAGGTGCCCGTCACCTCCATGACCCGCGCCGCTCTGGCCGACTCGGGTCTCGACAACAAGAGCATCCTCAAGTGCCGCAACATCTTCGCCCTCGGTCTGGTGTGCTGGCTCTTTGACCGTCCTCTCCAGGGCGCCATCAATATGCTCCACGGCAAGTTTGCCAAGAAGCCCGCTATCTTCGAGGCCAACAAGAAGGTCATCGAGGCCGGCTACAACTACGGACACAATATCCACGCCTCCGTCTCGACCTACCGCATCGAGAGTCCTGCGGCCGAGCCCGGAGTCTATACCGACATCAACGGCAACACCGCTACCGCCTGGGGTTTCATCGCCGCCAGCGAGCGCAGCGGCCGTCCCCTCTTCCTGGGCAGCTACCCCATCACCCCTGCCACCGATATACTCCATGAGCTCGCCAAGCGTAAGGATCTCGGCGTCAAAGCCCTCCAGATGGAGGACGAGATCGCCGGAGTGTGCTCGGCCATCGGAGCCTCCTTTGCCGGCCATCTGGCCGTGACCTCTACTTCGGGCCCCGGTCTCGCCCTCAAGAGCGAGGGTATCGGTCTGGCTGTCATCGCCGAGCTCCCTCTCGTGGTAGTCGACGTGCAGCGCGGCGGCCCCTCCACAGGTCTCCCGACCAAGACCGAGCAGACCGACCTGATGCAGGCCCTGTATGGCCGCAACGGCGAGTCGCCCCTCTGTGTGGTAGCAGCCTCGACCCCCACCGACTGCTTCACCATGGCCTTTGAGGCAGCACGCATAGCTATGGAGCACATGACCCCCGTGATCCTGCTCACCGACGCCTTCATCGGCAACGGCTCGAGCGCCTGGCGTGTGCCCGAAGCCTCGGAACTTCCCGAGATACATCCCCCGCTGCTCACCCCCAACGAGCTCAACGAGGCCTGGCAGCCCTATACCCGCGACGAGAAAAATCTCGTGCGCTACTGGGCTATCCCCGGCACCGAGGGAGCCTGCCACCGCATCGGCGGACTCGAAAAAGACTTCAACACCGGCTCCATCTCCATCGATCCCGTCAACCACGAGAAGATGGTCGAGACCCGTCGCGAGAAGATCGCACGCATAGCCTACGACATCCCCGAGCTTCAGGAAATGAAGGCCGAGGGTGCCGACACCATTCTCATCGGTTGGGGTGGAACCTACGGACACCTGCGCACTGCCGCCGCCGAGCTCACAGCCTCGGGCCGTCCCGTATCCTTCGCCCACTTCAACTACATCAATCCTCTGCCCCTCAACACCCACGAGCTCCTCTCGCGCTACTCGACTGTAATCGTGGCCGAGCTCAACACCGGAATGTTCGCCGACTATCTCCAGGCTAAATTCCCCGATCTCAACATTAAGCGCATCAACAAGATACAGGGTCAGCCCTTCCTCGTGAGCGAGGTGGTCGACAATGTAGTCAAAATCATGGAGGACAAGTAATCATGGAAAATAACAATTGCACCCTCAATCTCTCTGCCGCCGACTTCAAGAACTCCAACCCTGTACGCTGGTGTCCCGGCTGTGGCGACCATGCCATCCTCAACTCTCTCCACAAGGCCATGGCTACTCTCGGAGTGCCCCCCCACAAGACAGCTGTCATCTCGGGTATCGGCTGCTCCTCGCGTCTCCCCTACTATATGGGCACCTACGGCTTCCACACCATCCACGGACGTGCCGCCGCCATAGCCACCGGCTTCAAGGTAGCCCGTCCCGACATGACCGTCTGGCAGATCTCGGGCGATGGTGACGGTCTCGCTATCGGCGGCAATCACTTCATCCATGCCGTGCGCCGCAATGTCGACATCAACATCATGCTCTTCAATAACAAGATCTACGGTCTGACCAAGGGCCAGTATTCGCCCACCTCCGACCGCGGCTTCGTCTCCAAGTCGTCGCCCTACGGCACCACCGAAGATCCCTTTATTCCCGCCGAGCTTGTCTTTGGAGCCCGCGGCAACTTCTTCGCCCGCTCCATCGACGTAGAGCTCACCACCACCCAGGAAGTCATGGTAGCCGCCGCCTCCCACAAGGGCACCTCGGTAGTGGAAGTGCTTCAGAACTGTGTCATCTTCAACCACGGCATCCACAACTCCATTACCGATCGCGAGGTACGTGCCGACCGCACTATCAAACTCGTGCATGGCCAGAAGATGCTCTTCGGCAAGAACAATGAGAAAGGCCTCGTGCGCGACGGCTTCCTGCTCAAGGCTGTGACAGTCGGCGAAGACGGCTACACGCTCGACGATGTGCTTGTACACGACGCCCACACCCCGACCAACTTCCTCCACCAGCAGCTCGCCATGATGGACGGCCACTCGCTGCCCCTGGCGCTCGGAGTGATACGTGACGTCGAGAGCCCCGTCTACAACGAGGAGATCGACCGACAGGTAGCCGAGGTGCGTGCGCGCAAGAACTTCTCGTCCCTGCGCGACATGGTGCTCGCCGGCGAGACCTGGACGGTAGAGTAAATCCCTCCCGACGGACTCACTTATACAGAAAATCCTCCCCGACAGGGAGGATTTTTTATTGAGAGAATTATCAGAGTTATCAGAGTTATCAGAGCTATCAGAGGACTCGCAAGACTTGGGATTATCAGAGTTATCAGAGGACTCACCGGCGTCACTACTATCATTGACATCTGACTAGCTGACATGAGTTCAGTGATGGCTTTGATGGTTCTGATAACTCTGATAATTCCAAGTCTTTTCGATAATTTTCATCTTTTGTCGCGCTTGTCTCTGGCGGCCAGGCGGGCACGATACATTTCCTCTTTGATACCTCCCTTTTCGAGAAATATGGCCTTGGCTCGCTCTATGACACAATAGAGCATATAGTCAAGCTGATGACAAAGTGTTATTGCGATATTGCAGAACGCCTCGGGCGATCTTTCGCGCAGTCGTGAGATATAATCCTCCGGCTTATCATGCCTTCTGGTAAAGGCACGTATCTGTTGAGTGCGTGGATCATCCTTATCCCAGAGACATAGGTCGTTATGGCGTATATAGTCACGGAAGTCCTCGCGCAATTCTCCCAGGCTGGCTTTAGCCACGTTGGTGAGCTTGATTTCCGTCTCGCGTGAAGTCGCCGCTGCCATAGATCCCTCCACGATATTCTGCTTGCAGCTACGCGCGGCCTGTACCATCTGATCGACAGTGCGGTCGCGATAACGGTCAAGGTAGCTCTTGACAAATAAGTCGGTGATATCGGTTATTATCAGTGAGAGTTTATAGACATTCCAGTCTTCAAACTTACCGGTTGGAGCGATAAAGTCAAGATTGGCCATAGGGCAGGAGTAATGTGACGGTGTGCAATGACAAAGATACAGAAAAAACTATTATTTGACGGTGGTGATACCGCGATTTTTGAGTACTTTTGCACATCTGATATATCACTATCATCATGACACGCAAATATGATTATCTCGTGATAGGCTCGGGCATAGCCGGAATGAGCTTTGCCCTGAAAGTTGCCGGCCACGGCACAGTGGCTCTGGTGTGTAAAACTACTCTCGACGAGGCCAATACGGCTCTGGCTCAGGGAGGTGTGGCTTCGGTCACCGATCTGGCAGTCGACGATTTCGAGAAGCATATCCACGACACTATGGTGGCCGGCGACTGGCTCAGCGACCCCGAGGCCGTCAGGAAAGTTGTCACCGAGGCTCCTGCCCAGATCAGGGAGCTGATCGACTGGGGTGTGAATTTCGACAAGAAAGACGACGGATCCTTTGATCTCCACCGCGAGGGGGGACACTCGGAGTTCCGCATACTCCATCACGCCGACAACACCGGCTTCGAGATACAGCAGTCGCTCGTCAGGGCAGTGAGAACCAATCCCAATATCGACATCTATGAGCATCATTTTGCCATCGAGATCATCACTCAGCATCATCTCGGCAAGATAGTGACCCGGCGCACACCCGACATCACCTGCTATGGCGCGTATGTGCTCGACACCGTCACCGGCACCGTCGACACTTTCCTTTCGAAAGTCACCCTCATAGCCACCGGCGGAGCCGGAGCCGTCTATCAGACCACTACCAACCCGTTGGTCGCCACCGGCGACGGCATAGCCATGGTCTATCGCGCCAAGGGCACCGTCAAGGACATGGAGTTCATACAGTTTCATCCGACAGCTCTCTATCACCCGGGTGACCGCCCCTCGTTCCTGATCACCGAGGCTATGCGCGGCTATGGAGCCGTGTTGCGCAACAAGAAGGGTGAAGAGTTCATGCACAAGTATGACCCGCGACTCTCGCTGGCTCCGCGCGACATAGTGGCCCGCGCCATCGACTCGGAGATGAAGCTCAACGGCGATGATCATGTATATCTCGACGTGACCCATAAAGACCCCGAGGAGACACGCAGGCATTTTCCCAACATCTATGCCAAGTGTCTGGAGCTGGGCATTGACATCACCAAAGACTATATACCCGTGGCTCCGGCCGCCCACTATCTCTGCGGAGGTATCAAGGTCGACACCAACGGAGAGTCGTCGATCAAGCGGCTCTATGCGGTGGGTGAGTGTTCCTGCACCGGCCTCCACGGTGGCAACCGCCTGGCCTCCAACTCGCTCATCGAGGCTGTAGTCTATGCCGACGCGGCCGCCCGCCACTCCACCGAGCAGCTCTCCCACTACGATTTCCGCACGGACGTGCCCGAGTGGAACGACGAGGGCACCCGCCACACCGAGGAGATGGTACTGATCACTCAGAGCATCAAGGAGGTGGGACAGATCATGGGCACCTACGTCGGTATCGTCCGTTCCAATCTGCGCCTCGACCGCGCCTGGAACCGTCTTGACATTCTCTATGAAGAGACCGAGAAACTCTTCAAATGCTCCAAGGCATCGAGAGAGATCTGCGAGTTGCGTAATATTATCAATGTCGGCTATCTGATCATGCGTCAGGCCAAGGAGCGCAAGGAGTCGCGCGGACTCCACTTCTCCATCGACTATCCCAAAGAGGAAAAGTAAATGAGAGAAGACACTGTAAAAAAACAGTGTCGGAATATACAATGTAGGGACATGGCGTGCCATGTCAGAAATGCGAGTATCTGAAAAATCAATACCGGCATCAACTGACATGGCACGCCATGTCCCTACATTAGCGGTTATGACTTACCGCCTTTCCGAATATCCTTCCGGGTTTTACTGTTCCATCTGCTCCATCTCGAGCGAGGCCCAGATGAAGGGGCCTACACCCTTGGCGTCGTTGTCGCGCACGGGCTCGCTGAGATAATACTCGTAGGAACCGTCGCGACGCTTGTTCTCCTTGACTTTGGGAGCGGCCTTGAGCACGGCGGGGCTGATGCCCGGGCCGAGACCGGCCACCGCACAACAGTCAGTCAGCGAGATAGTCCCGTCGGGGTTTTCCTTGATGAAACGGTCGATGATGCCCTGATAGGCTTTCTTGCCGGCCTCGAGATAGCGGGGATCGCTTACCCAACCCTTACGGGCGGCCTTGAGCAGAGAGTAGGCAAACATAGACGAGCAGGTCGACTCCAGGTAGTTGCCCTCGCGGCCGGGAGCATCCATGACCTGATACCACACTCCCGTGGCGGGGTCTTGCCAGCGCAGGATACCGTCAAATGACTTGGTCAGCAGATCTATCACCTCGCCGCGGCGCTTATAGTCCTCGGGGAGCACATCGAGAAGCTCCACGAGAGCCATGGTGTACCAACCCTGGGCCCGGCCCCAGCAGTGTTGCGAGAGGCCTGTGGTGTTGTCGCTCCAGAACATCTCGCGGCTCTCGTCCCAGGCATGGCGGTTGAGCCCTGTGGCAGGATCGAGGGTGCGGTCGTAGGTGCTCTTCACCTGCTCCACGGCGTCGTCATAGATCTCGGCGGCATGGTCGGGCGAATAGAGCAGCGAGGCGGTCAGGGCGCGGAAGGGGAGACCCATGAAAATGCCGTCGAGCCACACCTGATAGGCATAGATGGCCTTGTGCCAATAGACACCCTCGTTGGTGCGGGGCTGCTCGTTGAGCTGTCTCATGAGGGTGTTGATGGCGCGCAGGTTTTTGCGCTCGGGAAACTCCTCATACATGCGGGTGACGAAATGGCCGGTGCGTACATTGTCGAGATTATAGTCGAGGAGCTTGTAGCCGCGTATATTGCCCTCGGGGGTGATCATCGTGTCGGTATACTCCTGACAATAGGCCTTGATGTCGTCGCCGCCATATCTCAGATAGGTGTCGAGCATGGCTTCGAGCTCTATGCCCATCACATAGCTCCACTTGGGTTTGTCGGAAAAGTCGAGCAGGAAGCTCTTGGGCACACGTTTCATCTCGGAGCGTGTGAGCCATTCGCTATATCGACGTGGGGTGGAGTCGGTCTTGGAGTCTTTGGCCGACATGCTCGCCGGAGCCATCAGCATGACGGCCGCCAGGAGGTTCATAATGGTCAGTGAGATTGATTTCATTATGGTGATCTAAGGTTGGGATTACTATATGATTAATTAATATGTGTGCGGTGCCTGGGGAGGAGGGGACGTGACGTCCCGCAGTGACAAAATTAGGGAAAAATCTCTAATTATACAAGAAAGGGGAGGGAGATAGCTCCGGGAGCGACATGACAGATGTGGCCTGATTTAGAGGAGGTGTGGAATAATACTAACACGATTAGTTGGCAGACTAAAATATTTGTCTATATTTGCGGTAAAATCTTTTTCAGGAGTTGTTTATCTAAACTCAACAAAACTCACGTTCAGCTATGAAACATGTATTAGCACTGATCGCTGCCATCATCATAGCGGTAGTATTACCGCCGGCATCGTCGGCACAGAGTAGAGACGAATATGTCTACATTAATGCATCGGTCAAGGACAAGCTCTCGGGACTTCCTATATATAAAGGTTGTGTCAAAGTCTATGACTTGGCAGGAAATCTGATTGACTCGGCGAAAGTGGGTCGGACGGCTATGAGGATGGTCAACGGCGAGAGGGAGCTTTATGAAAAACCTGAGTTTGTGGTCAAGGCACTCCGCACGACGGGTCTTGTCACCGTCGATGTCGAGTGTGACGGATATAACACTTTCACCATCTCGCGCAATGTCTCGGAGGTGCCCGCTACCCAAAACACCATCATGCTGCCCACCATCCAGCTCGAGCGGGCGCCACGCAAGCTCGACGAGTTGACGGTGCAGACCTCAAAGATAAAGTTTTACAACAAGGGTGACACTGTGGTGTTTAATGCCGATGCCTTTCAGCTGGCCGAGGGCTCGATGCTCGACGAGCTGGTGGCCCAGTTGCCCGGCGTGGAGCTTAAAACAAGCGGAGCCATCTACTATAACGGCGAGTATGTGGAGAGTCTGCTGCTCAACGGCCGCGAATTTTTCGGCAGTGACAATAAGATCATGCTCGAGAATATCGGGGCCTATACGGTAAAGAATATAGAGGTGTATAACGGCGAGACACGTAAGGAGAAATGGCTGGGCGACCGCAACGCCCTGCGCCATCTCACCATGGATGTGAAACTCAGGAAGGAGTATTCGCTCGGTTACCTGGCCAACGTGCAGGCCGGCTACGGCACCGACAACCGTTATGTCAACCGACTGTTTGGCGCCATGTTCACCCCTACGCTCAGACTGGGACTTGTCGGGGCGCTAAACAATGTCAGCGACAGCCGCAAGCCGGGACGCAACGACTCTTGGACGCCTGTCGAGATGCCTTCGGGGACACGGCGCTACACCATGTTGGGTCTCAATTACAGTTATCTCAACAAGGAGGAGACCATCGAAATCAACGGCGATACTTACTATGAGGCTGACCGTCCCGACAGCCGCACCTCGACCTACCGCACCAATTTCCTTCCCGGAGGCGACACTTATGACTACTCTTTCGGTGGATCAAGGATGCGTAATCTCAAGTTTAACTCCAAGAACTTCATGAGCCGATACACACCCACCTGGCGTGCCGGAGGCATGGCGTCGGCCATCTGGACCCGTCGCAACATACACAACGACAACGTCAGCGCCTCGTTCCATCGGGAGCAGGAGGAGGTGACACGCAAGGTGCTTGAAGCGCTCTACACCGACACCTCGTCCGATCGGCTCGAGTCGGTGATCAACCGTTCGGTCTCGCGCAACGACGGCACGCGCACCACCGCTGACCTGCAGCTATTCCCCGGTGTGGAACACAAATTCACGCGCCAAGGCTCACGTATAAGTGATGAGATCGGCATCAAATACCGCACCCAGCACGACCGCGATTGGGAGGATTACCGTGTGGACTATGCTGTCAACGGCCCTGCCGCACAGCATCAGCGCAACTACACCGATCTGTCGCCCAACCATGTGTTCACATTGATCAACAATCTCACCTATCATCACACTATACGCAACGTTGACCTGGCGCTCAACTATGAGTATCGTTTCATCGATACCCGCAAGAACTCCTCGCGCTACGCGCTGGAGCGCCTCGAGGAGATGGGCGTGTATGGCGAGCTCCCCTCGGGATGGGTGGAGGCCTTTGATCCCTCCAACAGTTTCCGCTCCCACACTCTTGAGAACAAGCACACCATCAGTCCTACTCTAAGCTACTCGATGGAGAAAAGGGAATGGGGACTGTATGTGAGAGCCAACGCTGACATCAGCTATCACTACCGCCGGCTCAACTATTGGCGCGATTTGAGCGACTATCCCGTGACCAGAGGTGTGTGGATCCCCTCGGGAAAAATCTCGGTGACTGTCCCGTGGGGCAGACAGCGTCCGGCCGGAATGTTGTTTAACAGATCGCGCAACAATTTCATTTATAATTTCCAGGTCGGGACAAACCTTCCCGACCTGCTGGATATGGTCGATGTCATCAACGAGTCCAACCCGCTCTATATCCATATGGGCAATCCCGATCTCAGACATTCCACATCCTACAATCACACACTGTCGTGGCGTTGGCGCCCGATGTCGATGCCGGCCAACAACATGCTGGCTCTGAGTTATCATTCGGTGGATAATGAACTGACGAGCGGTGTGATCTATGACTCGGAGACGGGAGTGAGAACCTGGCGCATGTATAATGTCGACGGCAATCGCATATACAGCGGCAACAATAACTTCAGCCTGCAGTTTGGTGGCTTCAAACAGTTCTCGCTCTCTTCGGGCAGCAACATTTCCATGACCCGGAGCTCACAGATGATAGGAACGCAGAGCAACGAGATCAGGGACTACACCGTGAAGACACGTCTGCTGTCACAGTCTCTGAGTCTGAGCTGGACAATCGGGAGACAGTCGCTGTCGTTGAACGGCTCGGTCACCGATCGTCACACATCATCGACGCGCGAGGACTTCAATACGATCGATGCCAATCATTATAAATATGGCGTCAGCGGCGTGTTCAGGCTTCCCGCAGGTTTCAGCGTAAGCACCGGATTCAATATCTACATGCGTCGCGGCTATGGAGTGAAGGAGCTTGACACCACCGACAAGATCTGGGACATGCGCGTGGCCTACACATTAGGCAAGGGGAGCTGGGTCATCTCGGCCGACGGTTTCGATCTGCTCCACCAGCTATCCAACGTGAGCTATTCGATCAGCGCCCAGGGCCGGTCGGTGGTCTACACCAACACCATCCCGCGCTACATGATGCTCAGTGTGCAGTATCGTTTCAACCACAATCCAAAGAAACTCAGCGAAGACCCTCATAGAGTCAGATTTTAAGCCATTTAGTTACAGACGGTTAATAAAATCACTATCTTTGCCCTCTGAAAGAAACGGCCCGCATAGTCTGTCATCACCTGATACTATGAAAAAACTCTTGCTTCTGTTCCTGTCGGTGGCTCTGCTTTCCACAATGGCCGTCGCTGACGCTTCTGCCGCCGGGAAGGTCTCCTCCTCGATCACCCTTATCGGTACCGTCAAGGATAAACTTACAGGCCGTCAGTTGCCCCGGGCAAATGCAGTGCTCTATAATTCCAAGGGTGAAGAAGTGTGCAGGGTCAGTTGTAACGTTGGTTATAAGATCAACGGCGAAGACGCATCCCGTTACAGTATACCCGTCTCACGCTCTGATGGAACTGTGAGCATAGATATAGAATGTGACGGCTATAACACCTACACCATGGTCAAAGACCTCTCGAAGATACGCGACAGGGATGAGGTCATCACGCTCCCGACAGTATTGCTCGAGCGCGCGCCACGCAAGCTCGGAGAAGTGACTGTCACCGCTTCCAAGATCAAGTTCTACAACCGGGGCGACACTCTGGTCTATAATGCCGATGCCTTTCAGCTTGCCGAGAGCTCGATGCTTGACGAGCTCGTGGCCCGCCTGCCGGGCGTGGAGCTGAAGGATGGAGGAGCTATATATGTCAATGGCGAGTATGTGGAGAGTCTGCTGCTCAACGGGCGCAACTTCTTCAAGGGTGACAATAAGATAATGTTGGAGAATATCGGAGCCTACACGGTCAAGAATATAGAGGTATATCGCGGCCAGACCGCCGAGGAGAAGTGGGCCGACGACCCAACCGTGGAGAAGCATCTCACCATGGACGTGAAGCTCAGGAAGGAGTATCTTCTCGGTTATCTGGGCAATCTCCAGGGTGGATATGGCACCGCCGGCCGCTATATGGGACGCATGTTCACCTCGCTGTTCACCCCGACACTCTCCTTGCAGCTCGTCGGCAACATCAATAATGTCAGCGACAGCCGCTCCCCCGGCAAGGACGACTCCTGGACTCCCCAGTCTATGCCCACCGGCACGCTCAGACGCAAGATGCTGGGTCTCAACTACAATTACAAGAGCAAGGATGACTCAAAGATTATGGAGGGCCATGCGTCATACGGGGAGGATCGTCCGGAGAGTCACAGCTCGGTCTACCGCACCAACTTCCTGGCCGGTGGGGATACATACGAATATAGCTTCGGAGCAAACCAGACACGCAATCTCAAGTTTGATACACGCCACCAGGCGGGCTACTTTACCCGGAAATGGAGGTTTTCAGGCGTGGCCATAGCCCGGTGGAGCCGCCGCAACACGATGAGCAGCCAGACCTCGGCATCCTTCCGCGAGGAACAGGACTCCATGAGCCGCGCCGCCATCGAGGCGATCTACAGCGATGGCTCGGCCGGGAGGCTCGATGCCGTGATCAACCGCTCGATCTCGCGCAACGAAGGGGTCAGGACTTCGGCCGAAGTGCAGGGATTTCTGGGCGTCGGCTACAAGACTCCGTGGGCGTCTCAGGTGCTGTCAGATGAGGTCGGTTTCAAATATCGTACCGACAGCGACCGATCTTTTGACGACTATCGTGTGAACTATGGCTCTGACCCGGCTGACGCCATCGTGCGCCGCAACTATACGAAGGTCTCGCCCAACCACACCCTGACGCTGATGAACAATATCAACTACACGATGAAGCTGGAGCGTCACACCTTCTTGCGCCTCAACTATGAGTTCCGCTTCGTCGACACCCGCCGTAACTCCTCGCTCTATGCTCTCGAGACTCTGGCCGACATGGGAGTCTACGGCACTCTCCCTGCAGGCTGGGCCGAGGCCTTTGATCCGTCAAATAGTTACGTCTCAACCACTCGGGAGAATAAGCACACACTCTCGCCCCGCCTGAGCTATGATCTCGAGGGTGACACCTGGGGCATCAATGTGCTCATATCGCCCGAGATTGCCATCACTGACAGGCGTCTCGACTATGGGAGCGACATGAAAGACTATCATGTGAAGCGCAGGTCGGTGGTAGCCGACTTCAGGCAGGGAAACACCAGTGTGATATTCTCGTGGGGTGCCGATCCTGACCGCCGGGGCAGAGCGAGAGTTTCTGCCACCAACCAGCTCATCTACAGATTGGGCGTCGACAGCCGGCTGCCCGAACTGCTCCATATTGTCGATGTGGTCAATGATGCCGATCCCCTCAATATCAATATGGGCAATCCCGACCTGAAACCGGCCTACGCCGTCACCAATACACTTCTCTGGGACTGGTCTCCCAAGAGGGGAAATATGGAAAATGAGCTCAGTCTAAGCTACTCATCGATAGCCGACAACCTGGTGAGGGGATATGCTTACAACACCTCTACCGGTGTGCGCATCAACCGCACCTATAATGTCGGCGGCGACTGCTCGCTCAACCTCGACAATGACTATCGTCAGCAGTTCGGCTCCAAAAAACAGTTTACCCTCGCGCTGACTACCTCGGCGGCTATCGCGCGCAGCGCCGACATGATAGGGATCAACGAGGAGACCCCCTCGCGCTCGACTGTGAGGAACCGCACTCTCGGTCAGGACATTGATTTCAGTTGGCAGATAGGCGACCAATCGATAGCCGTGAAGGGCTCGGTCATCGACCGTCACACAGGCTCGACCCGTGAGGACTTCCGTGACATCAGTGCCAGTCACTATAAGTATGGGATCAACGGTGTGTTCAAGCTCCCCGGCAATCTCACGCTCTCGACAGGAATGACCGTCTACACCCGTCGCGGTTATGGAGTGAAGGAACTGGACACAAGCAACAAGGTCTGGGACATGCGTCTCGTGCTCCCCCTGAGTCAAGGAAAATGGGTGATCATGGCCGATGCCTTCGACCTGCTCCATGACCTGACCAACGTCAGCTATGCCGTCAATGCCCGGGGGCGGTCGGTGGTATATACCAACACCATCCCGCGCTACATGATGCTCAGCGTGCAGTATCGCTTCAATTACAATCCCAAGAAGATCAATGATATAGGCAGAGACTGATGAGCCGGCCGACCCCGAAGGAACAGCCGATATGGATTTTTCACCATTTTTAGGAGAATAGTTCGGGGATATTTCTTAACTTTGGACTCCGAAAAAAACAGTAGCTTGGCGCGTGGCTATGTGCCGTAGGAGCGAAAGCCCGTGACATAGCCTCAGCCGTTGGTAGTAACTCTCTCCACACCTAATCCATGGCAACTCCCCCCGATTTCGTCCACCTCCACGTCCACAGCCAGTATTCACTGCTCGACGGTCAGGCCTCGGTCACAGGTCTGGTCGACAAGGCTATGGATCTCGGCATGCCCGGCTTTGCTCTCACCGACCATGGCAATATGTTCGGTATCAAGGAGCTGGCCAACTACGTAGGGAAAGTCAAGAAAAAATATAAAGGTAAACTCCAGGAGGCCAATGAGAAACTCGCCGCCGCTACCGACGAGGGCGAGCGTGAGGCTCTCGAGGCCGAGATTGCCAGGCTGAAGAAGAAGGTGGCTTTCAAGCCCATCTTCGGCTGCGAGATGTATGTGGCCAAAGGCGACCTCGACGACCGGTCGGATAAAACCGACAAGGGGCGCCACCTGGTAGTGCTCGCAAAAAATCTCAAAGGATATAAGAACCTCATCAAGATAGTCTCCCAGGCCCACACCGAAGGCTTCTATCACCATCCGCGCACCGACAAGAAAGCCCTGGCCGCCCATCGCGAGGGGCTCATAGTCTGCTCGGCCTGTCTGGGTGGCGAGATACCGCGGCTGATCATGAACGGTCAGCTCGAGGAGGCCGACCGCCAGGTGAAATGGTGGAAGGAAACCTTTGGCGACGATTACTACATAGAGCTTCAGCGCCACCCGACCGATATACCCGGTGCCAACCGCGAGACTTTCCAGCGCCAGCAGGAGGTCAACCCCGTGCTCATCGATCTGGCGCGGCGAAACGACATCAAGATCATCGCCACCAACGACTCCCACTTCATCAACGCCGAGGATGCCGAGGCCCACGACCGCCTCATCTGTATCTCCACCAACAACTATCTCCTCGACGCCGACCGCATGCGCTACACCAAGCAGGAGTGGTTCAAGTCTCAGGAGGAGATGGCCGCCATCTTCCCCGATCTGCCCGAGGCGCTGAGCAACACTTTGGAGATCCTCGACAAGGTCGAGACCTATTCGATCGACCACGCGCCGATCATGCCCTTCTTCGAGATTCCCGAGGAGTTTGGCACCGAGGAGGAATATCGCTCGCGCATCACCGAGCAGGAGCTCTTCGAGGAGTTCACCCGCGACGAGAACGGCAACGTGGTGCTCTCGCCCGAAAAGGCCCAGGCCAAGATCGACAAGCTCGGAGGCTACGACAAGCTCTACCGCATCAAGTTTGAGGCCGACTATCTGGCCAAACTCGCCTACGAGGGAGCCGACCGCCGCTATGGCTCGCCCCTCACCCCCGAGCTCGAGGAGCGTATACGCTTCGAGCTCTACATCATGAAGACCATGGGCTTCCCGGGCTACTTCCTCATCGTGCAGGACTTCATCAACGTGGCCCGCCGTGAGCTCGGAGTCTCCGTCGGGCCCGGACGTGGATCAGCCGCCGGTAGCGTGGTGGCCTACTGTCTGGGCATCACTCAGGTCGATCCGATAAAATATGACCTCCTGTTCGAGCGTTTCCTCAACCCCGACCGTATCTCCCTGCCCGATATCGACGTCGACTTCGACGACGACGGCCGAGCCGATGTGCTCCACTATGTGACCGAGAAGTATGGCGCCGAGAAGGTGGCCCATATCATCACCTTCGGCACCATGGCCGCCAAGAGCGCTATCAAGGATGTGGCCCGTGTCGAGCAGTTGCCCCTGCCCGAGAGCAACCGTCTGGCCAATCTGGTGCCCAAGCGTATGCCCGACGGCCCCGACGGCAAGACCCTCAAGACCAATCTCAAGAACTGCTACGAGTTTGTCCCCGAGTTCGGGCCCGAGCTCTCCTCGCGCGATCCCCTCGTCAGGGAGACTCTCGAGTATGCCCGCAGGCTGGAGGGTAATGTGCGCAACACCGGAGTCCACGCCTGTGGCGTGATCATCTGCCGCGACCCGATCACCGACTGGGTGCCCGTGGCTACCGCCGTCGATAAAAATCCCGGCTCGTCGGGCAACGACAAGATGATCGTGACCCAGTATGAAGGCTCGATTATCGAAGACACCGGCCTCATCAAGATGGACTTCCTGGGCCTCAAGACCCTCTCCATCATCAAGGAGGCGATACACAATATACGCGAGACCCGCGGCATCGAGGTAGACATCGATGCTATCGACATAGACGACCGCAAGACCTACGAGCTCTACTGCAACGGTGCCACCACGGGCACATTCCAGTTTGAGTCGGCCGGCATGCAGAAATATCTGCGCGAGCTTCAGCCCTCGACCTTCGAGGATCTCATAGCCATGAACGCCCTCTACCGCCCGGGCCCGATGGATTATATCCCCGACTTCATTGCCCGTAAGCACGGACGCAGCCCCATCACCTACGACATCCCGGTGATGGAGAAGTATCTCAAGGACACATACGGAGTCACCGTCTATCAGGAGCAGGTCATGCTCCTGTCGCGACTGCTGGCCAACTTCACCCGCGGCCAGAGCGACTCCCTGCGTAAAGCGATGGGCAAGAAGCTCATCGACAAGATGAACGAGCTCGAGGCTCTCTTCATGGAGGGGGGACAGGCCAACGGTCATGACCCCAAGGTGCTCACCAAGATCTGGAACGACTGGAAGAAGTTCGCATCATACGCCTTCAACAAGTCTCACGCCACCTGCTACTCGTGGGTAGCCTTCCAGACGGCATGGCTCAAGGCCAACTACCCCTCGGAATATATGGCTGCCGTGCTGACGCGCAACCGCTCCGACATCACCAAGCTCACCGGCTTCATGGACGAGTGTAAGCGCATGCACATACGAGTGCTCGGGCCCGATGTCAACGAGAGCTTCATGGAGTTTGGTGTCAACAAAAAAGGCGACATACGCTTCGGACTCGCCGCCATCAAGGGCGTGGGCGAGAACGTGGTCAAGACCATCATCGAGACCCGCGATACCGACGGGCCCTTCGAGAGTCCCTACGACTTTATCGAGCGTCTCCCGGCCGGCACCGTCAACCGGCGCACCCTCGAGGCTCTGGTTCTGGCAGGAGCTTTCGACAGTTTCGCCGACTTCAAGCGCGAGGACTTCTTAGGCGAAAACTCCAGAGGGGAGACTTTCAGCGAACTGCTCGTGCGCTACGGACAGGCCTATCAGCAGAGCCGCATGTCGTCGGCCATGTCGCTCTTCGGCGACGATGCCGAGCTCTCCATCTCGGGACGTCCGCCCGTGACTCCCGCCTCAGAGTGGCCTATGGCCATCAGGCTCGAGAAGGAGAGAGAGCTCGTGGGCATGTATCTCTCGGCCCATCCCCTCGACCCCTACTGGATGGAACTCAACCACGGCATGGGTTGCACCGTCAAGGAATTTACCGAGAGCACTCCCGTCGAGGGCTCGGAGCTCAAGCTCGGAGGCATGGTGGTCGACTTCACCACTCGCCAGGGACGCAACGGCCCATTCGGTATACTCAAGATCGAGGACTTCTCGGGAAGCACCGAGTTCATGCTCTTCGGCGACACCTATTACAGCTTCCACAACTTCGGCATAGCCGGCACCCCCATACTCATCACCGGCGAGTGGCAGAGGCGTTTCGCCAATTCCGACCTGCGCTTCAATATCAAGAATATCCAGCTCCTCGAGCATGTGAAGGGCAAACTCATCAAGCGCATCACCGTCGACCTGGCCACCACCCAGCTGTCCGACCTGCTCAGAGGTGTGATCAATGACTGCACGGCAGGCGAGGGTATACCCACCGGCGAGCTCGCCTTCCGCATTTTCGACCCCTCGATCAACCGTTCGGTGAGACTCTCGGCCGGCCGGCGCATACATATCACACGCTCGCTCGTCGAGACCCTCGAGCAGGAAAACCTCCACTTCTCAATCAATGACTGACAATATTATTAAGATATAATTCTTTATTATCCACCTATAACACGAAACAACCATGACATTCACTGATCAGAACGTACACGAAATCATCGCATCGGGCAAGCCCGTAGTAATCGACTTCTGGGCCACCTGGTGTGGGCCCTGCGTGCGCATGGCTCCCATTGTCGAAGAGCTCGCCCAGGAGTATGAGGGCAGCGTAGTAATCGGTAAATACAACATCGAGGAGGAGAACGATCTCGCCATGAAGTATCGCATCATGTCGATCCCCACCATCCTCTTCTTCAAGAACGGCGAGCAGATCTCAAGCCTCCGCATGGCCGGTGCCCAGCAGAAGGCCGACCTCAAGGCCCGCATCGAGGAGCTCCTCGCCAAGTAATTAGCCAACCCATCCCCTCCAATACCATTAACGCCGGGACACCATCACGTGTCCCGGCGTTATTTCTTGCCCTGTCGGATAATTTATCTGACTGAAAAAAATTTTGCGACAGAGCGTGATATTTGGAAAATAATTTGTAATTTCGCAAATGCAGACCGCTTGCAGAGGCCCGGTTCCGGGCAATGTGGGTGGGATTGTATTAAATATTTAGGAAGCGTTTACTCAACGCTCTTTCTTGGCGATCAGAAACTTCGCAACTTTCAATTACCGTCAGGATTGTAGCAGACAGTAGATGCCCATTGTGGATATGTATATTCCTCTGATGGCAGGCACGTGAGTGTCAGCCATCGGTTCAGTTACACATATTCAGCGTGAGGCCTCTGCGTGTTTGCTCGTTCTACGGTAATGGGCATTGCGAAGGCCTCTGATTGCGGAACGAGCAAGCGGTACGGCTCTCACGTTTTCTTTTTTTACTCAAATGCCTATGAGGAGGGCCCTGGGGCAAGGTAAACTAATCTAATGAAAAAGTTTTTGCTTTTATCCATGCTTTTGGCGATGATGTCGTTGAATGCTTTAGCAGCAATCCCGACTATTTCTACCAACGGTAGTGTGAGGATACCTATGATGCAGGGATACTTCTCACGAGTTGACACCTTTGCTACTGAGTTCACTAACAAACGTTTCAAATTTGTCGAAAATCAGACTATTCCGTCAATCACCATCGGCTCAGAGGTATATTCCGGCTATCTCAATGAAGAGAGTACCCGTATTTACTGGCCTATCGGAATTACGGCAGATGATGTGCTTCCCACAGATGAAACCTCTACGAAACAAGTGAAGATTTCGTATAACATTTCGGATGTCAAAGTGATTGATTTGACCGACAATACCGAAGGTACACTTAGGTCAATGGTAGCTGCCTCCAACACATTTCTGACACTAAATCAAAATATTGTTCTCAGCAAATATCTGCCTACCAATTACGCATTATCTACCTATAACAAAATCGACGTGACAAGTCCATCGAAATTGTCGGATCCGGCGCGTGGATCTTCCAAGAAACTCTACGGTAAATATGAAGTAAGAATTGAAACTGTTGATCCTAACGTCCTGCCTCACTCTTTTACCCCTGATAAAAATTTTGACTCCACTACCTCACTTGCCCAGGCCATTGTTATTAAGGAAGATGGAACAGAAGTGGACCGTTTTGATATTACAATAGAGTCAGAAAGCACATTCTCTACATTTATTGACCGCCCCATCACCGACGACGGCAAATACTATATTATATATGACGCTCCCGGAGCCATGAGATTTTATGATATGGCTAAAGATAACAACCCGGCTCCTATACATCTGGCTCCTATTAAAGTAGGCCCGTATATTATTGACAGCAACAGCGCCGAGAAATTTGTGTGTGGAACAGCTGTAAGTCAACCCCTCGCATCCACAATCTATACTGACGATTTACCCTCGGAATGGCGAGTTGAAGTAAAAAACGCCAACCACACCTTTCAGGCGGCAGGTTCTGACCTCAACACCTTAGAACTCCTATGCATAAATGCATCGGATACTATCAAAGTTAATCCCGAGATAAGATTTGAAAACAAGGAAGTAGTGATTTCTCTCAAAGAGGTCAATGACGAAATTCTGAAACAGGCCTCTCCTGCTAAGAAATACACTCTTAGAATACCAACCATATACAAGTTCATCTCCGGCACCACCGACAACGGGGAAACAATCACATTCAACAACTCCACGTCTATCTCCACCACATACAATCTCTCTGTTCCGGCTCCCGCTGGCAGCCTCAATGCTTATGTGAAACATCCCGCTGATGAACTGGAACTCGGGGAAGGCGAGGAAATATCCCTCAAACTGGGCACTGAAAACATCGCTTCCCACCAGATATTTTTCCGCTGGACACCGGAAGAATCGACGGTATATTACAATAGCCGGGCCGCTGAGACTGACGAGAATGGCTTCATCGAACATACCGGAGACATCACCATAGCCGGCCCCGGCACACTCGAATACTACACCCGCCTGAGCAACACCACCTCGGATGTGAAATCGATACGTGTAGTAGCCAAAGAGCCTGACGGAGAGGATCCCGACATCTCCACCGGGTTGAACAAGATTTCATCTGACACCTGCGAGGAGGGAGCCGAAGTCTACTATCGCCTTGACGGAACGCGTGCCACCAATCTCGCCTCGCCCGGAATCTATATATGCAAGAGCCCCTCAGGAACCACCCGTAAAGTCCTGGTAAAGTAACCGGGCGTTTAAATCAGTCCAACAAATACCGGAAGTTCAAAATCACTCCGGTAAATACTGGAAATCAATCCATCAAATACAGAAAGTTCAAAATCAATCCACAAATAGAAACCGCCGTTTCCGAAACGGCGGTTTCTATTTGTTTTATTTTTACTTGTTCATCACAGGATAATTGTATATCTTTGCAAATAGAAACCACCGTTTCGGAAACCACCGTTTCTATTTAAAAAAAAGATTGCCCATGAGATTCTACAATAGAACGGAAGAGATAGCAACTCTTCACAAAATCCGCAAGCACTCAAAGGAGAATGCCCAGTTCACGGTAGTCACCGGTCGACGCCGTATCGGGAAAACTTCACTCGTGCTGAAAGCTTACGAAGATACCACACTCCTTTATTTTTTCGTAGGGCGTAAAGCAGAGAACCTGCTATGTGAGGAATTCCGGCATGAAGTAGAGACAAAGATAGGAATAAAGATGGGTGGTACTCCAGCCAACTTTGCCGAACTGTTTGAGTTCCTGATGTCATTATCGAAAGAACGTGATTTCACATTGTTTATCGATGAGTTTCAGAACTTTTTCAGGGTGAATCCGTCGATATTCAGCGATATGCAGAAAATATGGGATTTGAACCACGATTCATCGAAAATCAATCTTATAGTCTGTGGATCGGTGTACTCGATGATGCTTAAGATATTTCGCGATAAGAAAGAACCACTCTATAATCGTCAGAACCGCTTCATGCACATAAAGGCATTCCGCCCCTCGGTGCTTAAAGAAATAATGAATGACTACGCCCCTGACCACAGCAATGATGATCTACTGGCACTATATTCATTCACAGGAGGTGTGGCAAAATATGTACAACTCCTCGTTGACGATAAAGCATTCACCGTTGATTCTATGATTGACAGCATCGTGAGTGCTGATTCCGTTTTTATAAATGAAGGACGTGCTATTCTTATTGAAGAATTCGGCAAAGACTATGACATATACTTCTCAATCCTTTCAGCAATAGCCTCCGGCAATACTAAGAGGACAGAAATTGAATCATTAATCGGCAAAGAGATCGGAGGATACCTGACACGCCTGGAGGACGATTACGGGATTATCAAAAAGGAGACTCCACTTGGGGCCAAACCTTTGACAAAGAATGTCGTGTATACAATTCACGATAATTTCCTCACTTTCTGGTTCCGCTTCATTTTCAAATACGGACACATTTTGGAAATAGGAGCTTATGAGCAACTGCGATTCCTGATCAAGCGAGACTATGCTACATTCTCGGGCAAGATGCTTGAACGCTACTTTTACGCCAAGGCTGCGGAAAGCGGTAAATATACTATTTTGGGCAGATGGTGGAATCGTAAAGGAGAGTATGAGATTGACTTGATCGCAGCAAACGAGATTGACAAGACTGCCGAGATTTATGAAATAAAACGCCAGAGAAGAAACATCAACATCGCGGACCTTGAAGAAAAAGTCCGGGCCATGCTGCCCCATACAAACATCCTGAAGGACTTCAATCTGGACATCCGCGGTCTCGACATGGATAATATGTAATTTTCATGTCGTCCAATGTACTGAAATATTCTCTATAAGCATCTCAAAACGAAGATCAGATATCAGAATTTCAGTATCTTTGTAAAGAATTAGCTCTTCACTATTGCTATGGAAATATCCCGACTTCTTATTTTGATTCAGTTTATATGGTTCTCACTTAGTGTTGTCGCATCCGACATGGCACAAAGCGAAAAACCGAGAATCCTCATCAGTACCGATATCGGAGGAACTGACCCTGACGACAATCAATCGATGATACATCTGCTCATGTACGCCAATGAGTTTGATATCGAGGGACTGGTGTCCTCACCATCATTTGGGGAAGGATCAAAGAATGAAATATTGAAGATGATCGGTCTTTATGAGAATGATCTACCTCGGCTATCTTCAGGATTGACCGCAACCTACGGATCTACACGAGGGACTTTCCCCTAAACCGAATATCTCGCATCCATTACCAAGCAGGGGGCTAAAGGACGAGCTCCTCACTGTGGATTCCGAGAGTCAACCGAGGGGTCGGAATGGATAGTGAAATGTGCTCGAAAAGAGGCTTCTCAGCCACTGTGGATTCTTGTGTGGGGAACACTCGATGATGTGGCTCAGGCTCTTCATGATGCGCCTGATATCGCTGACAAAATACGAGTCTACTGGATAGGAGGGCCTAACAAGAAATGGGGCTGTAATGCTTATAGTTATATAGCTGAAAATTTCCCGGCCCTGTGGTTTATCGAGAATAATGCTTCATATCGCGGCTTTATAGAATCTTCCGGAGACAAGTCAAAGTATGGTACACAATTCTGCGACAGATTTGTGCGTGGATCAGGAGCATTTGGTGACGATTTCCCTAACTATTACAAAGGTAGTGTCAAAATGGGGGATAGCCCGTCATTATTTTTTCTTATGAATGGAAATACCGATGCGCCCATGGAGGAACACTGGGGTGGAAGCTTTGAGCAGGTCGATTCATTAGCCCGATATGTCCTGACCGGTCCTGTATGTGACAGGGACACTGTGGCATGTTATTCACTTTTGGAATGGGTTCTTGATGGCCCTAACGCTGATATCCCCGCCGACAGTATCTGCTTCACATTAACTATCGACAAGCAGACATGGCCAGGCTACTATGCAGGAAACGGAAAGTATATCGTCAGGTATTCACCTAAGGCTCCCGGCCGTCTGCCATACGTGATTACTTCGGATCTCATCGGTTTCACGAAACAGGAGGGATGTATTACCGTCGGGCGCAAATGGCCCGCAATAGGAGAATTTTCAACCGTGAGCAATACTATAGAGTCACATCCTCTGATAATGGGTAAGAATTGGTACACTGACATTCAAGACTATAGTTCGGAATGGCAGGGAACATCCACAATTCTACGCCACCGCAACGAAATAATGAAAGATTGGGCTATCCGCTTTATGTGGCTGAGATGACTATTTGACAGGATTGCAAAAGAGGGATTTTCAAAGGATGTTAGTTATATATATGGTGGATTTTTCATATCTTTGTAGGAAAATCCGAAAACTCGCATTTCTATGCCTCACAATATAGCGGTGCTGGGCTCGACGGGCTCGATAGGCACCCAGACTCTCGACATTATCTCGCAGTTTCCCGACCGGTTCAGGGCTACGGTGCTGACCGCCGGTACCAATGTGGATAAGCTCATCGAGCAGGCACGTATCCACCGTCCGTCGCTGGCTGTTATAGCCGACGAGAGCCTCTACGGCCGGCTCAGCGAGGCCCTGGCTCCTCTCGGTATCTCGACAGCCGCCGGCGACAAGGCTATGGCCGAGGCCATGGAGCGCGACGACTTTGACACGGTGGTCACCGCCACGGTGGGTTACAGCGGTCTGCTCCCGACTATGCGCGCTATAGCGGCCGGCAAGCAGATAGCTCTGGCCAACAAGGAGACTCTCGTGGTGGCCGGCGAACTGGTGACACGTGCCCTGGCCGCCTCTCCCTCCAAGGTGATACCTGTCGACTCGGAACACTCGGCCATCTATCAGTGTCTCATGGGTGAAGACCACTCGACCGTCAAGCGACTCATCATCACCGCCTCGGGAGGCCCGTTCCGCACCTGGGAGCGCGAACAGATAGCCGGAGTCACCGCCGCCCAGGCCCTGCGCCATCCGCGCTGGCAGATGGGTGCCAAGATCACCATTGACTCGGCCACCATGCTCAATAAAGCCTTTGAGATCATCGAAGCCCGCTGGCTCTTTGACATCGAGCCCGAGCGCATCGAGGCTGTGGTTCATCCCCAGTCGATAGTCCACTCAATGGTGGAGTTTCACGACGGAGCCGTCAAAGCCCAGCTCGGCATCCCCGACATGCACCTGCCTATCAGATTTGCCCTCGGCGACGCCCGCCGCCTTGTCTCACAGGAACGCCCCCTCTCGCTGGCCGACTACTCTCAGCTCACCTTCGAGAAGCCCGATCCCGAGAAATTCCCCTGTCTCACCCTCGCTCCATACGCTCTCGAGCGTCGTGGCAACGCCGCCTGTATCATCAACGCCGCCAACGAGGTAGCCGTGGCGGCCTTCCTTCGCGACAAGCTGTCGTTTACCGGCATCTACGACATGATCACCGACGCCCTGGCCCACATCGACTATATCTCCACCCCTACGCTCGACGACTACGTAGCCACTCATCACGCCACTATTGACTACTGCCGCGCCAGGCTTTGAAAAAGAAATTGACATAATGTCAAATTGACATAATGACAAAGTGTCAAAATGAAGCTTTGAAAAAATGACGCTTTGACAAAAAGACATCCGGCCCTCCCCCCCAAAAAATAAATCTCTATACTATTCTCTTAATGGATTCCACTCTGATAAAAGCCCTGCAATTCATAGTAGCACTTGCCTTTCTCGTGACTATCCACGAGTTTGGCCACTATATATTCGCGCGCATCTTCGGCATCAAGGTCGACAAATTCTATATGTTCTTCAACCCGCGCTTCAGCCTGCTGCGCTACAATCCGCGCACCAACCGTGTGGGACTGCTCGTGCGCCAGGGCGAGGCCGAAGACGGAAGTCAGGATCGTCCGATGTTCTCATTCAAGGTCGGCAAACCCCATCCCGCCCCCGAGATTAACACCAACACCTCCTGGCGCGACACCATCTATGGCATCGGTTGGGTGCCCCTGGGCGGATATTGCGCCATCAACGGTATGATCGACGAGACCAATCAGGAGCTCTCGGGCGACCCGCAACCATGGGAGTTCCGCACCAAGGCCGCCTGGAAACGACTGCTCGTCATGGCCGGCGGCGTGCTCTTCAACTTCCTGCTCGCCATCATCATCTATGCCGGTATCGCCGCCCATTGGGGTGAAAAATACATCCCCCTCGAGGCAGCCACCGAGGGCTTTGACTTCGTGCCCGCAGCTCAGGAGATAGGTTTCCGCAACGGCGACATACCTCTGATCGCCGACGGCGTGAAGCTTGATGCCTCAACCGGCGACTATATGCTCAAGATCGTCGAGGCCAAGAGCGTCAAGGTGCTCCGCGACGGTCGCGACACTGTCGAGATCGCCATACCCTCCGACTTCATCTTCCGTGTCAACGAAGAGAAAGGACTCATGGCCTACCGTGTGCCGGTGGTGATCGACCGCTTGGTGCCCGGCGAGCCGGCCGCCAAAGCCGGACTCCTCGAAGGTGACCGCATACTTGCAGTCGACTCGGTGGCTACTCCGACCTTCACCGAGCTCACTCCGGCCCTGCTCGAGAGAGCCGGTCGCGAGGCCCTGATCTCGGTCAGGCGTGCCGACGGATCCGAGGCAGTGATCCCGGCCACAGTCAGCGAATATGGCAAGCTCGGATTCCAGCTGCGCCCCATCACCGAGATCTATCCCACGGTGACGATCGATTACGGAGTGCTCGGCTCTATCCCCAAAGGTATTGAGATCGGCACCCGCACCCTCTCCAACTATGTAGGCTCCATGAAGCATGTCTTCTCCAAGCAGGGAGCCGAGAGCCTCGGAGGCTTCGGCACTATCGCCAATATGTTTCCGGGCGGATGGAACTGGCTAAGCTTCTGGGAGATCACCGCTTTCCTCTCGGTGGCCCTTGCGTTCATGAACATCATCCCCATCCCCGGCCTCGACGGAGGTCACATCATGTTCCTGCTCTGGGAAGCGGTGACCCGCCGGCAGGTGCCCCTCAAAGTCATGGTCGTGGCCCAGTATATAGGCATGGGCTTCCTGCTGTTGCTCCTGCTTTATGCCAACGGCAACGACATCTTCCGTGCCTTCCTGAAATAAGCCCCGTCACACGCTAATAGATACACCTCATCATGTCAACATATCAGACCATCACCCTAAAGCGCGGCAAGGAAGAGTCGTTGCTTCGTTTCCACCCCTGGGTATTCTCGGGTGCCATCGCCAACCTCCCCCAGTCTGTCGAGGAGGGAGATCTCGTCAGGGTAACAGCCTCTGACGGACGTTTCCTCGGCGTGGGCCACTATGAGGTAGGCTCCATCGCCGTGAGAATACTCGAGAGCGAGGACATAGAGCTGACCCCCGGGTGGTTTGCCACACGTCTGGAACAGGCCCTGGCCCTGCGCCGCAAGCTCGGCGTGATACGCCCCGACAACAACACCTACCGTCTCGTTCACGGCGAGGGCGACTTCCTGCCCGGCTGTGTGGTAGACATCTACGGCAACACGGCAGTGCTTCAGGCCCATTCGCCCGGCATGCACTACGCGCGCCATATCCTTGCCAAGGCTCTCGTCGACCTCCCCGGGGCCGGCATAGCCAACGTCTATTATAAATCCGAGACCACTCTCCCCTACAAGGCCCGTCTCGACCCTGTCAACGACTATCTCATCGGCGGCTTCGAGACCAACGTCTCGATGGAAAACGGTCTGCTCTTCAATATCGACTGGCTCAAGGGTCAGAAGACAGGCTTCTTTGTCGATCAGCGCGACAACCGTGCCCTGCTCGAGCATTACAGCCGCGACGCACGTGTGCTCAATATGTTCTGCTACACGGGCGGCTTCTCGGTCTATGCCATGAGAGGCGGTGCCCGGGTGGTACACTCGGTCGACTCCTCGGCCAAGGCCGTGACCCTCACCGATGCCAATATCGCCCTCAACTTCCCCGGCGACACGCGCCACACAGCATACGCCGAGGATGCCTTCAAATACCTGGCCGAGATGCCCGATGGTGCCTACGACCTGATCATCCTCGACCCGCCGGCCTTTGCCAAACACCGCAGTGCCATCAAGAACGCCATGGTGGGCTACCGGCGCATCAACGCGGCCGCCTTCCGCAAGATAGCCCCCGGCGGCATACTCTTCACCTTCTCCTGCTCCCAGGCCATCTCGCGCGAGCAGTTCCGTCTGGCGGTCTTCACCGCGGCGGCCCAGAGCGGACGACGTGTGCGCATCCTCCATCAGCTCACCCAGCCCGCCGACCATCCCGTCAGCATCTACCACCCCGAGGGCGAATATCTCAAAGGCCTCGTGCTGGCCGTCGAGTAAGACCCTCCGGGCCCCGACCGCCCCGACTGCAGACTGACCGAAATCTATACCTAAATATATATGAATAAAATTATCTTGACAGCCATGGCATCTCTCGCCATCACCGTCAGCTCTTGCTCAGGCTCTCAGCCCAAGAGCGAGGCCGACGACATGGACTACACTGTCGACCGTTTCGCCGACATCGAAGTCCTCCGCTACCGTGTGCCCGGTTTTGAGGAGCTAACCCCTCAGCAGCGCATCTATATCTATTATCTCACCGAGGCCGCCATCGCCGGCCGCGACATGCTCTGGGACCAGAACGGCCGTTACAATCTGGCCATACGCGACCTCATCGAGGGAGTCTATGCCAACTATGACGGCGACCGCGAGGACTCAGACTTCAAGGCGCTCGAGACCTATCTCAAGCAGATCGAGTTTGCCAACGGTATCCACCACCACTACTCGATGGACAAGTTCACCCCGGGCTTCTCTCAGGAGTGGCTCGAGGCTCAGGCTAAAGCGCTCCCCGAGGGCACCCTCGTGCGCGGCGACTACGCCGAGCTGATGCCTGTGATCTTCGATCCCACGGTGATGCCCAAGCGCGTCAACCAGGCTGCCGGCCAGGATCTCGTGGTCACTTCGGCCTGCAACCTCTATGACGGCGTGACCCAGGCTGAGGTAGAGCGCTACTACGACGCCCTCAAGGACACCACCGATCTCACCCCCGTCTCATGGGGCCTCAACACCCGTGTGGTCAAGGAGAACGGCAAGGTAGTCGAGCAGGTCTATAAAGTGGGCGGGGTCTACAGCCCCTCGATAGAGCGCGTGGTGGCCAATCTCGAGAAGGCTGCCGAGTATGCTGAGAACGACACTCAGCGCGACATCATCGCCAAGCTCGTGAGCTACTACCGCTCAGGCTCCCTCAAGGAGTTTGACGACTACTCCATCGCCTGGGCCGAGGACACCGACTCGCGCGTCGACTTCATCAACGGTTTCATCGAGGACTACGGCGATCCTCTGGGCATGACCGGTGCCTACGAGTCAATCGTCAACTTCAAAAACCTCGAGGCTTCAAAGCGCACCGAGACCATTGCCGCCAACGCCGACTGGTTTGAGGCCAACTCTCCGACCGATCCCCGCTTCAAAAAAGATAAGGTCAAGGGCGTCAGCGCCAAGGTGATCACCGCCGCCATCCTCGCCGGCGACTCCTATCCCGCCACTCCTATCGGTATCAACCTCCCCAACGCCAACTGGATACGCGCCGCCCACGGCTCAAAGTCGGTGACACTCGAGAATATCACTGACGCCTACGACAAGGCTGCCCGGGGAAACGGCTTCAACGAGGAGTTTGTCATCGACCCCGAGACCATCGCCCTGATGGAAAAATATGGAGCCATCACCGACAATCTCCACACCGACCTCCACGAATGTCTGGGCCACGGCTCCGGCAAACTGCTCCCCGGAGTCGATCCCGGAGCTCTCAAGGCCCACGGCTCCACCCTCGAGGAGACCCGCGCCGACCTCTTTGCCCTCTACTATCTCGCCGATCCCAAGCTCCTCGAGCTCGGACTGCTCGACAACCCCGACGCCTATAAGGCCGAATACTACAAGTATATCCTCAACGGCCTCATGACTCAGCTCACACGCATCGAGCCCGGCAAGGATGTCGAGGAGGCCCACATGCGCAACCGCCAGCTCATCGCCGCCTGGGCCTACGAGCACGGCAAGGCCGACAATGTCATAGAACTTGTCAAGCGCGACGGCAAGACCTACATACAGATCAATGACTACGAGAAACTGCGTGACCTCTTCGGTCAGCTCCTCGCCGAGATACAGCGCATCAAGAGCGAGGGCGACTATGCCGCCGGCGAGGCTCTGGTAGAGCAATATGCCGTCAAGGTCGATCCCGCCATCCACAACGAAGTGCTCGAGCGCTATGCCGCCCTCGATGTCGCTCCCTACAAGGGCTTCGTCAATCCCGTCTACACCCCCGTCATGGACAAGGACGGTAATATCACCGACGTGACCATCTCCTATGAGGAGGACTATCTGCCCCAGGTGATGCGCTACTCGCGCGACTACCGCACACTCTGATACCCCCCGGCCACCACTGATCCCGATATATAAAAAGAGACATGAGGATAGACTTCCTCATGTCTCTTTTTATATATCCTGATGTCTGATTTATTCTATAACGGTGGTTCGCGATACACCGGTTAAAATCTCATACCGACTGTGGCCTGGAGCGAGAGGATGGAATTGAAATGAGTCATGTTGTGGGTGTCATAGTTGATAAAACCCTGCATCCTGGCCGTCAGCGACGCGAAAAGTGCCTTGTGATTATAGACGGCCGCCACGTTGATGCGGAAATTGTTGGCTATGCGGCTGGTGACATCGCGTGAATCGGTCTCGGTGGCCAGTTTGCGGTAGCCGATGGCAGCTATGCCCACCGTGTTGAGCATCCATCGGCGCGGTCTCAACACCCAGTTGCGCGCATATCCTCCGAGCACATTGTAGCTGCGGTAGTCGCTCAGATAGAGCGGCGTCTCCATCGGCAGATGTTCGAGCATCTCGCCCGGCAGTCCTCCGAAATCCATCGAGATATTCTGAGCCGCGTAATTGAAGCCCACCAGGGCGGTGCCGGCGCTCCTGAGCTGATATTTGGAGTAGCTGTAGGCTGCCCCCTGAGAGTATTGGTAGTGGTTGAAAAACCAGTAGGCATCAAAGGTCTTGGAGTCGTTGGATGAGCCGCCAAACTTGTAGTGGAGATGGTGTCCCTCCTTGAAGTCGCCGAATTTGGTGATGATCATGCCTCCCGACGACGACACCGACTGATAGTTGATCGAAAAGCGCGAGCAGGTGAAGTCAAAACTAAAGGTGCGTCGGCTGGTGGGGGTGCCCGAGAAAAGCTTGTTGATATTCCACATATATCCCACCGACACGGCCATGAACGACAGCGAGAAACCCGCGTCGCTGTAAAGCGTGGAGTGCATGTTGATACCCAGCCCCTTGGGGAAGGTCATCATCGATGTCTCCATCCAGTTGTAGCTCTTGCCCTGGAGCTTCCAGTTCTTGCCGGTGCCGACCACGTAGGTGGTGTCGTAGGAGTTGAATGTACGGTCGCCCCAGTTGTAGACCTTGAGTGCGAAGCGCGGAAACGCCGGATAGCACACCCCGGGATCGTGGAGCTTGAAGCCGTTGCTGAACAACTGCTTGATCCAGTAGGCCTTGCTCACCCCTCGGCAACTGTCGCAGTCGGCCGGTCGGGCCGTTTCAAGGCTGTCGGCAGGGAGCTCCATAGCGCGTAGCGCCACCGGTAACAGGAGCAGCAGAGTGAATATTATCGACCGGGCTGAGTGAGTCATAAAGGTGAACCGTGATATTTCCGGCAAAGTTAATATTTCGAACTGATCTAAACTAATTACAGAAAGTAAAAAGTCATAACTGAAATATTCTTTGAATTAACCCTTCGGCTTGTTTTAGGCTAATTTCTTCGGTTTTATCGGTCACGATGGATCCCCATCGCTCCCTCAAAAACCTCAAAATTATCTCCAAAACAATCTCGAATTGTTAATTTGTAATAAGTTTAGATCAGTTCTTCTAATAAATAAATGCAACCCTTCAAGAGCGGCGTTAAAAATTCCATTTGTTTAATTCACATATAATTACTATATTTGCCCCAAATTGCGAAAAACACACGGCCAGAAATTAAACCTTAAACAACATACCTTTCATCAGAGACAATGAAGAAGTTTTTCCTGACGGCTCTCGCGGCGCTGTTGAGCGTCTCGGCGTGGGCTATCACACCCGAGAAGGCCTGGAACGAGGTCTATCCTGCCATCGAGAAACAGATCGCACAGCCCTCTTTCCGCGACAAGGACTACAAGCTCCTCGACTATGGCAAGAAGTCGCGCACCAAGGGCTTTCTCTACACCGAGCTAATCAATAAGGTGATCGACGTGTGCTCCCGCGAGGGGGGCGGCCGTGTAGTAATCCCCAAGGGCACCTGGCTGACAGGCCCCATCACCATCAAAGACAATGTCAACCTCCACCTCGAGGAGGGCGCTACCCTGCTCTTCACCGCCGACACCACCCAGTATCCCGTGGTGCGCACCCGCTGGGAGGGTATGGACTGCTATAACTATCAGCCCATGGTCTATGCCATCGGCGCCAAGAATATCGCTCTGACCGGCAAGGGCACCGTCGACGGTGCCGCCGACAATTCCACCTGGTGGGGCATGAGCGCCAAGCGCGGCCACGACTACACGGGCCCCGGCACTATCACCACCCAGAAGGTGGGCCGCCCCCTGCTCCAGCAGTGGAACGAGGACGGAGTGCCCGTCGAGAAGCGACAGATGGGCCCCGGCTACGGCATGCGCCCCCAGCTGGTCAACTTCGTGGAGTGTGAGAACGTGCTCATCGAGGATGTCACCCTCCTGCGCAGTCCCTTCTGGGTCATCCACCCTTTCAAGTGTCATAACCTCACCGTGCGCGGTGTCCACATCCAGAACGAAGGCCCCAACGGCGATGGCTGTGACCCCGAGAGCTGCAAAAACGTGCTCATCGAGGACTGCTTCTTCGACACCGGCGACGACTGCATCGCCTTCAAGAGCGGTCGCAACCGCGACGGTATACGCGACGCCCTCCCCACCGAGAATGTAATCGTGCGCAATTGCCGCATGAAGAACGGCCACGGCGGCATCGTGGTAGGCTCGGAAATCTCGGGCGGCATGAACTGGCTCTTTGCCGAAAACTGTGTCATGGACTCCCCCGACCTCGACCGCGTGGTGCGTATCAAGACCAACTCCTGCCGCTCGGGCATCATCGAGAATATCTTCGTGCGCAACTGTGAGGTGGGCCAGTGTAACGAGGCTGTGCTCAAGATCAATCTCCTCTATGAGCGCAACGAGGCCTGCGACCACTCCTACGCTCCTATCGTGCGCGATGTCTATCTCGAGAATGTCAACTGCAAGGAGAGCAAGTGGGGCATCATGATCGAGGGCTACGAAGACCTCTGCAATATCAAGGACATCAACGTCACCGACTGCCGGTGGGACGGAGTGAAAAACGCCTCCAAGAACGGTGGCAACTCCATCTCGGGCCGCACCGCCAATGTGCGCGTGGCCAACACCTATATAAATGGCAACCTCGTCGAGGGCGACCTCGCCCCCCTCTCCCAGACTATGGCCCGCAGCGAGATGAAGCGTTGGCCTCAGAGCTGGCAGATAGACTACTCCAAGCGTCCCAAATGGAGCTATAGCGTCGGCACCGAGCTCGACGCCCTGCTCAAGGTGGCCGACCGCTATCACGACGACCGCCTCGCTGCCTATGCCCTGGCTTATGTAGACTCGCTGGTAGCCCCCGACGGCACCATCAACACCTATAAGCTCGACGCCTACAATCTTGACAATATCAAGAACGGCACCCTGCTGCTCACCGCCTATGACCGCACCGGCGACGAGCGTTATCTCAAGGCCGCCCACACCCTCTGGGAGCAGCTCAAGGGTCAGCCCCGCACAGCCGACGGCGGCTACTGGCACAAGAAGATCTATCCCCATCAGATGTGGCTCGACGGTCTCTTCATGGCCGAGCCCTTCTCGGCCAAGTATGCCAACCGTTTCCTCTCGGGCAAAGAGAAGGAGGACGCCTGGAACCATATCGTCGACCAGTTTACAGTAGTGGCCGCCCACACCTACGATCCCGCCACAGGTCTCTATCGCCACGGCTGGGACGAGAGCAAGGAGCAGCGCTGGGCCGATCCCGCCACCGGCCAGAGCGCCCACGCCTGGGGCCGCGCCATGGGCTGGACTTTCATGGCCATGATCGAGGTGCTCGACGAGATGCCTGCCGATCATCCCCGCCGCGGCGAGATGACTGCCCTTGTCAAGCAGTTTGCCGACGGCATCCTCTCGGCCCAGGACACCAAGAGCGGTCTGTGGTGGCAGGTGCTTGACCAGCCCGGACGCGAGGGCAACTATCTCGAGGCCACCGCTTCGGCCATGTATATCTACGGTCTGCTCAAGGCCGTGCGCACCGGTCTGCTCCCCGAGAGCTATCTCAACGCCGCTCTCACCGGCTGGGCCGGCCTGCAGCGTCAGCTCCTGCGCAAGGACAAGGACGGCACCATCTCGCTCACCGGTTGCTGTGCAGTAGCCGGTCTGGGTGGCTCGGGCCGCTACCGCGACGGCTCGTTTGACTACTACATCTCCGAGACTGTCCGCGACAACGATGCCAAGGGGGTAGGGCCTTTCATCAATGCCTGTCTCGAGATAGAGCAGCTCTGATCCCCAAGCTATGAAAACACTTACTGAACTTATTTAATCTTTTATCTAATTAACCATTATCCTTTCTTTATGAAAAAAGCTTTTAAAGTCTCTCTGACTTTCATGGCAGTGCTATTGAGCATAGCGTTTGCCTGGGCAGAGGGTGTGGGAGGGACGAAAGTCACCACCACGCGCTCTTGGGACTTCACCAAGGGCAAAAACCATGCTGACCAAGTCACCGATTGTGAATATTGGTCTGCAAGCTCGAGCGGCCGTTACTCGCTTGCAAAGGCTCTTGAAGATCAGGAAATGCCGGGTAATGACGGTGTCCTGACCGGTCTTGAAGGTCTCTATCTTACAGTTCCAAGTGCAGTTTATGGTGTCAGTGGTAATTACTGCCTTCAAGGCAATGAGATAACTATAAGGATACCCAATTGCGGAGCAAATGATGAAATAATCGTTGATTTTGCAACTTCTAATAAAAATAATGAGGCAACTCTGAACTCTGATGACATTATCGAGACAGAGACGTTTAGTCACACAGCAACCAGCTCTGGCGAAACCTCCAAGGAGACAGTACATGCCAAGGCGGACGGAGATGTCGTCCTGAAGGTGTTTTGTAGCAAGGGTGCTCGTCTCTATAGCGTCACTGTGAATCCCTATGTGGGAGAGCTTCCCGAAGTCCCCACTCCCGAGGAACCTGCTTTCAAGGATGTCAAGGTAGAGCTGACCAACGCCAATCTTCTCACTGCTGAGGAGAAAGAGTCAAAATCCCTTGTGAAATTCGGAGTTGCTGTCGCTGACGATGGTTCTGTCAGCCGCGTCGAGGCCGACGATGCCTCTGCTGCTATCGTCGTCGAGGGCAAGTATCATTCCGACGAGCACGGTTGGGGCAATTTCTCCTCGACCGTCAAGGTCGACGGCCCTGTCAAGGTGTCGATGGGTACCTGTGCCTGGGGTGGCGATGTGACTGTCACCAGCGCTTCGGGCGAGAGCTTCAAGTTCAACACCAACACCGGTGCCTGCTATCACAACAACAAGACCGAGAACATTGCCTCGGGTATCTATAAGGGCGAGGCCACCACTCTCACCATATCGGGTGGAAGCTACACTCCCTATATCGCTATCGAGGCTGTAGATCCCGCCGACCTCAAGGAGGAGTTTGACGTGACTTTCACCGCCGGCGACTTTGAGAACGCCGGAGTTCTCCCCGAGGCTCTTAAGGTTGAGGGTGGCAAGACTTTCACCGTTCCCGCCAACTTCACCATGTATCAGGAGGGCAAGACCCTCACCGGCTGGACTGACGGCGACAAGACCTACGCTATCGGCGAGGAAGTGACCGTCAGCAAGGCCATGACTCTCACCCCTGTATTCGTTGCTAACACCGTGACTCTCGCCGACCGCACCGAGCCCGTGACCGTAACCTTTGAGTTCCAGCGTCAGAACGGTGCTCCCACCGTAGGCTATCAGAATGTCACCGGTTTCTGGGTGGCTCAGGCCAAGATCGGCGGCGAGACTATCGACGTGAAGGCCGACTTCGACACCAACAACGGCGGCAAGTTTGCCAACGCCAACTGGAATGACTGGGCTCAGCTCAACAGCGGTACCAAGTTCACCGTTCCCTCCTGCCAGGGTGCCATCGTGTCGCTCGAGTCTTACGAAGCTTCCAATTCGACAGTCGACGGTGAGGCTATGGATATCAATGGCAACGTTGCCTCGTTTACCGTAGGCGGCAAGGCTGAGACTGTCGATGTAGTGATCGGTGATAAAGGCAGCTACTACCGTTATATTAAGGTGATGCTTCCCGTTGCCAAATCGACCGGCGGCACTTCCTACAACGGCGAGGAGGCCTCAGTGATCTGGCCTTTCAACGATGCCGAGACTTATGCTACCGCTGTGACAGTGGCTCCCGAGGGTGCTTTCTCCATGACTTCGTTTGATGCCGGTGTCTGCTCTTTCAAGAAGATGCTTACTGTCACCGTTAATCCTGGAGTAAATTATGTTGAGTTTAATTCCCAGAATGGTGGCAGTGATATCGTTTCGTGGAATCTCAAGGCTGCCAAGGGTCTCACCTTTACTCCCACCAAGGTTTCTTTCTACATTTCGCGTGACGGAACTGACGGAACTGCCGAGGGTGTGAGCGTGACTCTCAAGGCCGGTGACAAGTCTGTCGTACTCGACAAGATCACCCCTGTGCGCAACAATAAGAATCTTGAAGGTGATAATCTCGACAAGTATGCCGGTCAGAAGCATCTCGTAGTTAAGTATGAGCGTGAGCTTACAGCCGACGAGCAGGCCCAGCTGGCAACCGGAGATATCCTCTCGCTGGTTCTCAACAATGGTTATGACTCGAGCAAAGGCTGCGCTTATAGCGATGTTCAGATCCACGGTACGCTCAGAGGCACCACTCAGGAGGTTGCTATGTTTACCGTGACTGCCGAGCCCAATCTCGCCGAGGCCGGTACCGTGAAGGTTTATCCCGTGTCTGACGAGTACGAGCAGGGCGCTTCCGTTAAGCTCACCGCCGAGAAGAACTTCGGCTACGCTTTCGTCAACTGGACCGATGCCGAGGGCAAAGTGGTCGGCACCGAGAAGGAGTTTGTCTACACTGTCGAGGCTAACTCAGCCTTCACCGCCAATTTCAAGGCTATCAATACCTACGAGCTTGCCTACACTGTAAACGGTGGTAACGACTACCAGGTAGCCGCTTCTCCCGCTCCCGTGGAGGTAGACGGCAAGAATATGTATGAAGAGGGTACAAAAGTCACTCTGACTGCTACCTCCAATAAGGTTGTGAAGTTCAACAACTGGCAGGATGGCTCGACTTCGAGCGAGTACACTCTCACTATGGATGCCGACCACACCGACATCGTGGCCGAGTTTGCCGCCGATGACTATATCGCCATCTGGGACTTCATCCGTCCCGGTAACAACGGCCGTGTAGCCGACTTCTATTCCGATGGTAACGATGCCTCCACTCTCGTGCTCATCAATGATAAGGGCGAGACTGCCGGCTGGCTTGACAAGAGTCAGTTGGGTGCAGGTGGTTATGAAGGACGCCCCGGTGGTGTCAACTGGACCACTGTCGAGCTCGGCCACTATGCCTGGCAGCTCACCTTCAATGCCGAGGCTTTCACCGACATTAAGATCGAAGCCGGCATGGTCTACAACTATAACGCATATAAGACCTACAACGTAGAGTTCTCGATCGATGAGGGCGAGAACTGGACTAAGGTCGGATCTATCACCGTCGAGGGTTCCAAGCACTGGGCTGACGGTGAGTTCACCCTCCCCAAGGAGGCCGACAACCAGGCTAAGGTGCTCGTGCGCTTCATCGCCGACAAGACCTCTAATATCGATGGCACCACGTCTAACAACGACGGTAACTGTATCGGTGCTGTCTACGTGACCGGTTCTCCCAAGCTTGTCGACGACGGCACTGCTCCCGTTCTCGAGTCGACCGTTCCCGCCGAGGACGCCGACAATGCTTCGATCAACGGTAAGATCATCCTCAACTTCGACGAGAAAGTCAAGATCAAGGAGGGTGTCAAGGCTACCCTCGGTGACTATGAGCTCGAGCCCGAAGTGACCGGCAAGGTTGTGACCTTCACCTACAAGAACCTCAACTACGAGACTGCCTACACCTTCACACTCCCCGCCGGAGCTGTGAGCGACCTCACCGACAACGCCTACGACAAGGCTATCACCATCAAGTTTGAGACCAAGAGCCGCCCCGAAGTGGCCAAGGCTCACTATGACCGCGTGGTCAAGACCGTCGACGAGCTTGTAGCCGCCATCAACGATGCCAATAAGCGTGCCGACAAGGATACCCGCTTCCGCATCTTCATCCACAACGGCACTTACAAGATCCCTGCATCCGAGACTGCAACTTTGACCGGTGGAACCGACAGCAATCCTAATAAGATTCCTTACCCCGATCCCATCACCTATATCACCGCTTCCAATATCTCGTTTATCGGCGAGAGCCGTGACGGCGTGATCATCACCAACACCGTTCCCACCACCACCAGTGGCGGCAGCGGCACCAACGGTGGCTGTATCGCCGAGGGTATCGGTAACGGCGACGTGATCCAGATCGCTTCGAGCGCCAAGAACACCTACTTCCAGCACCTCACCATCAAGTCGTCTATGGGCGACAACAAGGGCCGTGACGTAGAGCTCCACGACAAGGGTGACAAGACTATCCTCAAGGACGTATGCCTCTGGGGCTACCAGGACACCTATACCAACAACAATCAGAACGGTCGCTTCTACTTCGAGGGTGGCGTAGTGCGTGGTCGCACCGACTTCCTCTGCGGTAAGGGTGACGTCTACTTCAATGGTGTCGAGCTCCGCATGGTAGGCTCGGGCGGATACCTCGCTGTGCCCTCCACACCCAAAGAGTTTGGCTGGATATTCCGCGACTGCGAGATCACCGGCGAGAATCAGGGTAGCACACCCACCGATGGCAGCTTCACTCTCGGCCGTCCCTGGGGCAGCGGTACTCCTATCGCTCTCTACATCAACACCAAGATGACCGTTAAGCCCAAACCCGTAGGCTGGAATGAGATGGGCAATGGCTATCCTGCAAGGTTTGCCGAGTACAACTCGACCACCGCTGCCGGCACTGTGATCGACCTCAAGGACCGTAAGAAGGTCTTCGGAGACGGACACGCCAACAACCCCGTGCTCACCAAGGCCGAGGCCGATGCCCTGACTCTGACTGCCGTTCTCGGCGGTGACGACGACTGGGATCCCGCCACTCACGCCGAGCAGGCTCCCGCGGCTACCAATGTTAAACACAACGCCTCTGTCATCACTTGGGACGATTGCAAATATGCTTCTGTCTGGGCTGTGCTCAAGGATGGTGAGATCATAGGCTTCACTACCGAACCTACTTTCACTCTCCCCGCCGCCGACGCTTCGCGTGCCTCCGAGCCCGTCTACAGTGTCCGTGCCGCCAACGAGATGGGTGGTCTCGGTGAGGCAGTAGTCTCCACCTTTGACAACATGGTAGGTCTCGACGACGTAATCGTTGACTCAGAGATCATCTCGACCGTCTGGTATAATCTCCAGGGCCAGCGTGTGAGCGACAACGCCGAGGGCATCCTCATCCGCGTCGACACTCTCGCCAACGGCTCGAAAGTGACTACCAAGGTGAGTCGCTGAAAAAGACCCTGATCTAAATTGATTCACCCCTCTGCCGGCAGCTTCAGCTGCCCGCAGAGGGGTGATTTTTTTATCATGACATCTTGTCAAATTGACATTTTGATATCTTGACATTTTGACAAGATGTCAAGATGACAAGATGTCAATTCCTCTCCCCCAAAAAAGAGAGAGACACGAGGATCCGATCCTCGTGTCTCTCTCCTTTATCTCGTTGCCGTTTAGAAAGGCAGGTCGTCGTTGGGCGACGGGGCCAGATCTACCGCCGGGGGAGGGGTGGGGGTAGCGTAGCCCGAAGGCATCTGGGGTGCGGGCCCGTAGCCGGCGGGAGCGGGAGCCTGAACGGGAGCTGCTGCGGCTGCATCGGCAGGCTCGGCTTTCCAGGCTCGGCAGTCGACATACCAGCGGCCGTTATATTCGCGTGAATCGATGTCAAAGCTGATCTTCACCACCTGGCCCACCTGAAGGGGAAACTGGTCGACACGGTCGCCAAAGAAATTAAATGCCACCTTCTTGGGATAGGTTTCCTGAGTCTCAAGCACATACTCGCGCTTTTTCCACACATTGCCTTTGGCCGAAGTGCCGCCGGTCTCGGGGAGCGCTACTATGATCTTTCCTGTAATTTCCATATAGTTGATTTTGTAGTTGTCTATTGAGTGTGCCGGCGTTTCAGAGAGGGGGCGGGCCGATCTCCCTTACACGCGTGACTACAAAAGTAGTGAAAATCGGGCTATTCTTCCGTTAATATACGTTAACTCCTCGGCAGACTTTTCTACAAAATTTCAACACCGGTGTCAGTTTTTCGGCTCACAGCCACGATATTCGCGTAAAACTTAGTAATTTTGTGTCCCTCAAAGGTTGTTCTGAAGATGAAACATTTCCTCCAATCACTGCTCCAGCTCATACTCTCGCCGCGCAACGGCTGGGAGGATATAGAGAAAGCTGCTGTGCCTCCGGGCCGGCTGCTCGGTCAAGGCCTTTTTCCGCTGATGGCCCTGGCCGCTGTCAGCGTCTATGCTCAGGCCGCCTGGCACCACCATGTTTTATATATGAAGCTCTTCATGGAGATGATCGTCACTTTTGTGGTCTATTTCATTTCCTATTTCTTCTCCACCTTTGTACTCTCTCTGACCTCGGTGGTGGCCGACAACCCTACGCCCGATGAGGACGAGCGCGCCCAGACGTTTGTCATCTACACCCTGGGACTGCTCTCGCTGATCACCATCATTGTCAATATCCTCCCTGTCTCGGCACTGGTGCTCTTCTTCCTGCCGCTCTATGTGGCGCTGGTGCAGTGGAAAGGGTGTGGCTATCTGGCTATCCCCCCCGAGCGTCAGGGTGGCTTCATGATAGTAGCGGTGTGTGGTGTGCTCGTCCCCCCCTACATCTTCTATTTTGTCTTCTCAATCATCTTCTGATCCTGCTCCATGTCACGCAACAACAATAAATCCAAGGAAGTCAATATCAAGAACCGTCGTGCCACCTTCGACTATGCCATCGGCGACACCTACACGGCCGGCATCGTGCTCACGGGCACCGAGATCAAGTCCATCCGTCAGGGCAAGGCCTCGCTGGTCGATACGTTCTGCTATATCAACAACGGTGAGGTGTGGGTCAAGAACATGTATATCGCCGAGTATTTCTATGGCACTTACAACAATCATGTCGAGCGTCGCGACCGCAAACTCCTGCTCAACCGCAAGGAGATACGCTCGCTCATGAAGGACGGCGGGGTGGCCGGCTTCACTATCGTGCCCCTGCGACTCTTTATCAACGACCGTGGCCTGGCAAAACTCGTCATCGGAGTGGGTAAGGGTAAGAAGGAGTTTGACAAGCGTCAGTCGATCAAGGAGCGCGAGGACAAGCGCGACCTGGCAAGGGTGATGATGAAACGCTGAATGTTACAGTGTAGGAGCCGTAGCGAATATCGCTTCGGGGAAATGGCGGGCCACATAGCGCTCGATAAATCCGCGCGTGTCGGCGGCGATCACCGCGTCTGAGTCGAAATGGGTGTTATAGATCACAGCGGCTACCTCCAAGCCGTGGGCAGCGGCGGCCTGGAGCGAGAGCACCGTGTGGGAGATGGAGCCCAGGATACCGTTGGTGACCAATATGAGCGGCAAGCGGCGCGAGGCTATGTAGTCGATGGTGAGAAATTCGTCGGTGATGGGCACCGCGAGACCGCCGGCCCCTTCGATGAGCACTATGTCATAGCGAGTGAGCAACCTACGGGTAGCACTGTCGATGGCCTCGAGATCGATCTCGCGTCCGTCGATGCGGGCGGCCAGCTGGGCCGAGGCCGGATAGGTGAAGATGACGGGTGCTGTGGTGTGGTCGAGATCCTCGGGGAGCATGCCGGTGCCCATGAGGCGGCGATGTACTTCTATATCTTCCGAGAAATCGGTGCAACCGGTCTGTATGAACTTCTGGGTGATCACTCTCTCGCCGCGCTCCATCAGGCAGCGGGCTATGTAGGCTGTCACGTAGGTTTTGCCGGCATCGGTGTCGATGCCCGAGATGAAATAGGCCTTGCTCATGGTTTTCTGATGATAAGATAGATGGGTTGAAAGGTCAGGAGTGCACTGCCGTCGGGCTCGAGCGGATAGCGGCTCAGCAGGCGTCGGGCACTCCCGGTGTCGGTGGCTCCGCGCGGAGTCAGGGCATTTACCCCCGTGAGGCTGACGTGGCGCAACACTTCGAGGGCCGAGCCAAAGGCTAAGTCTTCGGTCTCCTCCTCGAGCACTGCGGCCTCGGCTCCCTCGGGCAGTGAACGCCTGATCGACTCGACACTCATGAAGCGCGAGGGGATTCCTGTGGCCAGGCCGATCTGACTCATTGTCAATGGCCCGTAGGTCGACAGGGCTATCACTCCTCCGCGCCTGAGCGCCCGGTAGGCATGGGCGAGAAAGGCCCGCAGGGAGTTGAACCATTGGGCCGTGGAGGCTGAGTAGATCAGATCGATCTCCCCCTCGAGAAGATCCGCGATAGAGCTCTCGGCGTCGGTCTGGCGCAAGACTATGCGTGTCGAGGGGTGGATCTGGCCCAGGCTGGCGGCCGACTCGGGGAGATGGAGATCCCAGAGCTCTACGTCGTGGGGGGCAAGCAGATCGATGACCTCGGAGGTCAGCGAGCCGGTGCCACAACCTATGTCGATCATCGAGTCGACCCTCGCCGGCAGATAGGGCGTGGCCAGCGATAACAGTCGTCGTCCGGCATGGAGCTGCGGGGTGGCGTTGCTGTCGTAGGTCGAGCGGGCGCGCCCGAAGCGTCGGGCCACGTGGCTCTTGTCGGTAAGCACCCGTCTCAGCAGGCTGTTGAAGTCGGGACGATGGGCTCCGGGGATATTGATGATTTCGATAGCTTCCTCCTCCCAGGCTTTATGTTGGGCCGCGGGCGGGATGATCAGGTCGTTGTCAGAGATAAAGACTCTGTCCCAGAGCAGGCGCGGAGCAGCGGGCGACATGAAGACGCGCAGCTCCTCGGCCAGTTGAGCGACAGGGCGCCCCGAGAGTTTCGACCCTCCCCTGCGGAAGGCTGTGGCACCTCCCCACACTCTCATCTCGAAACGCTCGAGTGAACGCTCGCTGAGATTGTCGAGCGTGGCCCGGAAGATCTCGGGAGCTATACCGCGCTCGGGGTCGACCGTGAAGCGCGAACCGTTGAAGGCAATGCGCGCGCTGACACGCAGCCCGGGGTGAGCGGCCATGAAACGAGCCGCGGCGTTGACGCCAAACGACCATGCCGCCACCACGATTTCCCTTCTTTCTCTGAGGTCGGCCAGCGTCTCGTCGGTGATCTCCTCGCCCTCAGGGGAGAAGAAGCGGTCAGAGCGGTAGTCCCACACCGTAGCTATGTCATAGCCGGGCATCTCGAGGTCGTCCATCGTTGTGTCCGACTGGCCCCAGCCGGCAAAAAAGAGCAGCAACGGAGAGTGGGGTGACTCGGGGGTGAGACGTGAGTAGTGCAGTTGCATGGGTCGGAATGGTGAAGGTAGAATGAGGTCAGATGGTTGAAAGCACTTCTCTCAGGGCCGAGCCGAAACGGTTGAGATCGTCGTGGCTGAGCGAGGCACTGAGTGATAGCCGCAGGCGGTCGGTGCCGCGCGGGACGGTGGGCACCCTGATAGGGAGGGCCTTGAAGCCTCGGGCAAGCAGGGCCTGTGACAGGGCCACGGCCCGGTGAGGATCGCCCACTATGAGCGGCTGTATGTGGCTCGGAGCAAGATCGGCCGGAGCGCCGAGCGACACCAGCGTGTCGCGAAGATGCCGGCCGAGATCTCTGAGGTGGCGTCGCTCGGGCTCCAGGCTCTCGAGCCGCGACATTATGAAGTCGGTCCACGCCACGTTGAGCGGTGGGAGAGCGGTCGAGAAAATCAGGCTGCGCGATGTGTTGACGAGATATTCCCTGACGGCCGGGCTGACGGCCGCAAAGGCTCCGACCGACGCACACGCTTTGCCGAAAGTGCCGATAATGACGTCGATCTCCTCGCGCCCGGCAGAGGCTGCCGAGAGGCCGAGACCGCCGGGGCCCGAGCAGCCTACGGCATGGGCTTCGTCGATATAGAGCATCACTCCGTCATATCGGCGGCGCAGGTTTATGAGAGCCTCCGTGTCGGCGCTGTCGCCATCCATCGAGAAGATGCTCTCGGTGATCACAAGGAAACGGTCGTAGTTGTCGCGCTCCTTATTGAGTATACTCTCCAGATGAGCCATGTCGTTGTGGCGGAAACGGGTGAAGGGCGCGCGCGACAGGGTGATACCGTCGATAATGCTGGCGTGGACAAGGCGGTCGGCCACTATGAGAGTGCGCGGGGCCTGGCCCAGAGCCGCGACTATGCCGGTGTTGGCATGGTAGCCGCTGTTGAAGAGCAGCGTCGGTCGTCCATAGAGTTGCGAGAGGGTATCTTCGAGAGCAGTGTAAGTGGCCTGTGAGGCAGCCAGAAGCCGCGAGGCTGAGGAGGTGAGTGGCAGATCAGCCACTCCCGGCGCGCCGTAGAACTCGCGGCGCAGGTCGTCGCGCAGGGCCAGGCCGAGGTAGTCGTTGGAGGAGAGATCTACTATCCCCCTCTCAGCATCAGCACGCGGGATTACTCTCAGATTGCCCTCTTGGCCCAGGTTTTCCACCCGGCTTCTATAAAAGTCGTCGGTGATCATTGTCTTATGCAGTTGATAGTCTCCTTGGCAAGCGTGGCGAGGTCGTCGTCGCTGATGGGGTAGGGGGGCATGATGTAGACGTTACGGCCGAAGGGGCGCACCCAGATACCGCGTTTCACACACTCCTTCTGAAACTCGGCCACATTGACCGGCTCCTCCATCTCGATGACTCCTATCGAGCCGAGCACTCTCACCTCTCTGACTCCGGGCATCCCCTCGGCTGGGGCGAGGAGCTCTTTCAGCCGCTCCTCGAGATGGCCCACTCTCGCTGCCATATCCTGCTCCCTGAGCATCGCGAGGCTCTCCAGAGCTATGGCACACGCCAGAGGATTGGCCATGAACGTCGGGCCGTGCATCATCACACCGGCCTCTCCGCGTGAGATCGTGTCGGCCACCTCGGCCGTGGTGAGCACGGCGCTCATGGTCAGGTAGCCGGCGGTCAGCCCCTTGCCTATACACATTATATCGGGCTCAACGCCGGCGTGCTCCCAGGCAAAGAAGCGGCCTGTGCGCCAGAACCCAGTGGCTATCTCGTCAAATATCAGATAGATGCCATATCGGTCACAGAGCCTGCGGGCCTGACGCAGGTATTCGGGATGGTAAAACCTCATGCCACCGGCGCCCTGCACTACCGGCTCGAGTATGAGTCCCGCCAGCTCGGAGTGATGTTGCTCGACGATCTGTTCCAAAGGACTGAAATCAGCCTGATCCCACTCCTCGCCGGGCTTGACAGTTGGCGCCGGGGCAAAGTAGCGCACGGGTAGCGACGGGCCGAAAGCTCCGTGCATACCGGTGACGGGGTCACAGACACTCATGGCGTTCCATGTGTCGCCATGGTAGCCGCTGCGGATGGTCACGAAATTGGTGCGCGAGTGGTCGCCAGTCTTCGACACCATTGCCTGGACTGCCATCTTGAGGGCCACCTCGACGGCCACCGAGCCCGAGTCGGCATAGAAAATATTGTGCATCGACGGGGGTGCTACCTCAAGAAGACGTCGGCCGAGCTCTATGGCCGGCTCGTGAGTGAGTCCGCCAAACATCACGTGGCTCATTTTCCCGAGCTGATGAGAGGCGGCGGCGTTGAGTCGCGGGTGATTGTAGCCGTGGATCACACACCACCACGACGACATGCCGTCGATGAGTTCGCGCCCGTCGGCCAATCGTATCCTCACCCCTGAGGCCGAGTCGACCTTATAGGTCGGCAGAGGATTGATGGTCGAAGTGTAGGGGTGCCAGAGGTGCTCCCGGTCAAAGGAGTCGTGGAGAAGCGAGCTGCTGTCTCCGGCTATGGTTGAGTCGTTGAGCATGATGATAGGATATTGGGCTGATTAGTCACCCATCTTGATTACGGTAAGCCGAAAAAACTTGCTGAGGTATCCGCAGGGTTTTCGTAATGCAAAGTTAGCTATTTAAGCCGATAAAATAAAAAGTTAATTTGAGTTAAATCTCAATACTATGTATTGCAAAGTAGTTGGTGATCGTATTATCTTTGCGATGAAAAATCAAATGAAGGAATCCATAGCCTATGAATATAGATAATCTGAAGTCTCAGATGCGCAAGGGTATGCTGGAGTTCTGTGTGCTGTTGCTTCTCAGACGGGGCGATGCTTACGCCTCAGAGATGATAGCCCGGCTCAAGGAAGCTCGCCTGATAGTGATGGAGGGCACACTCTACCCCCTGCTCACACGTCTCAAGAACGACGGACTCCTCTCCTATCGCTGGGAGGAGTCGACCCAGGGCCCTCCGCGCAAATACTATTCAATCACTCCGGCCGGACATCAGTTTCTGGAGCAACTGCAGAGCTCCTGGGACGAGATAGCTACCTCGGTGACAATCCTGCGCGAGGATTATAACAATAAGTATAAGCCCGCCGAAGATCAACCATCAACTACTTGAACATTATGAAAAGGACATTTCAAGCCGGCATCAACGGCCGGGTATATAATGTGGAGGAAGATGCCTACAATCTTCTGCTCGACTATCTCACCCAGCTTCGCAACGCCTTTCCCGCCGAGGAGGGCGAGGAGATAGTGGGCGACATCGAGGCACGCATCTCCGAACATTTCGACACCATCGTCTCGGTCGAGGGGCGCGAGGTAATCACCAACGACGACATCAACCGTGTCATCACCATCATGGGTCGTCCCGAGCAGCTCCAGGACGAGGCCGACGAGATAGGGGGCGATACCTCCGAGCCCAGGCACCGGGAGGGTACCCCGCCACCCCCTCCCGCATCCCTCGGCGCTGACGCCGAAGGCTCGGTGCCTCCTCCGGCCGTGGTTCACAAGAAACTCTTCCGCGACATACGCCACAAAGTATTCGGCGGAGTGCTTGCCGGGCTGGGGCAGTATCTCGACTGGGACGTGACCGTGTTGCGTCTGCTGGTGGTCATAGCCACTGTGGTGCTCTGCGGCTGGTCGTTGTTCTGGACGGTCATACTCTGCTACCTGGTGGCCTGGATGGTGATCCCGCCGGCCAACACTCCCCTGCGCATCATCGAGATGAAGGGTCAGCCCGTGACGGTCAACACCGTGGGCCAGACCGTGATAGATACATCCGTGCCCCCCGAAGTACCTTTACCTTCAGAGGGCAACAGCTTCACGCGCTCGATCAACAGTGCCTTTGGTGTGATAGGCCGTGTGCTGCTCGTACTGATAGGTATTCTCGCCGGCATCGGCTCGTTTGTGATGGCCATCATGGCTATGATAATTATTGTCGGCATGCTTGTGGCCGACCTGCCCGGAGGTAACGGGGTGCTCGGCATCTTCAGTGTTCCCGAAGTGCAGCCTTATGTCGGAGGTTGGATGTGGACTCTCACTCTGCTTGCCATCATGCTCCCGCTCTTGTGTCTCTCGTGGCTCGGCATGACCTCCCTGTTCCGCACTCCTCGCATCTCGGCTCCCACGGCCATCACCCTGCTGGTCATCGAGGCTCTTCTCATAGTAGGAGCCGTGGTGTTGAGAGGTTTCTTATACTGAAACGATAGAGACCGGTAGCTGAGGTGGAGTGTAGTAAGTCCGTATCATTTCACCTTTTTGGCTCATTTCATTCTGCTTCATTGGCTCCCTCGGGAAAAAGTGTTATATTTGTTGAGCAATCAACAACCTTTATTTATCGAAATCATGAAAACAAAGCGATTTCTCACCCTCCTGACCGTAGCTCTCGGGGCGCTGACTCTGAGTGCCCAGGGAGTGGAATTTATGCCCGAAGGCTCCTCGTTCAAAGACGCTCTTGCCAAAGCCAAGGCCGAAAACAAGGACGTGTTGCTCGACTGCTACACCTCCTGGTGCGGGCCTTGCCGCATGATGGCCAACAACGTCTTTCCCAAAAAGGTGATGGGCGACTACATCAACCCTAAGTTTGTGTCTATCAAGATCGATATGGAGAAGGGTGAAGGCCCCGAGATAGCCCGTAGGAACGATGTCTCGGCCTACCCGACTTTCATCATCTTTGACGCCGACGGCAAGGAGAAAGGCCGACTCATAGGCGGCACCTCCTCTGAGAGATTTCTCGCCCAGCTCGAGTCTACACTCTCGGGCCTGGCGGCCGGAGCCATGGATCAGCGTTACGATCAGGGCGAGCGCGATCCCGAGTTTCTTCTCGCATATATCGGCGAACTTGAAAAAAACTATCGCAAGAAGCGTCAGACCGAGGTAGTCGGTGTGCTTCTCGAGAGCCGCGCCGAGGATTTTGCTTCCGACTCCACTCTGGTCAAACTCTTCATGAACAATCTCAATGACCCCTACAACGCTGCGTTTGTCTACTCCATGAACAATCCCGAAGCGATCAACCGCGCTGTCGGCGAGAAAAATTTCAAGGCCAAGATCAACGACGTCTTCTCCAAGGCCGCCAATGCCACCCTGCGCAGAAATTCCTCGGGTGGAGCCGATCTCGATACGGTGGCTCTCGATAAGCTCTGTGACTATGCCGCCTCGTGTGGCCTCTCTCCGGCCGTCTATCGAAACACCGCCCTGATAAGCTACTCCCAATACAATAAAGACTGGGACGGATTTGCCAACCATATCAAGGACTATATGACCGACAACTCCTCGAGAGTCTCAGACGGAGTGCTGGCCGGCTGGGCCAAACGACTCCTGATGGGAACTACCGACACCGGGGCACGTCTCACAATGAAGGCCATTGTCGACAACCGCCTGGACGAGATCAAGAACGGCACCCGAAAGATACAGAAGTCTAAAGCCGATCCCGACGGAAGCGCTACATTGAAAAATCTTCAGGATCTCTCGGCCGACCTTGCCAACCCTGCCTCCTGATCCTTAATACCGGTTTGAAGGAGGATTTCCATGTCACTGCGATTTCCTTTTTCCGACACAGTCTCACGAGAATAAACCATTCAGATTTCATATAACAGTTATTTCATCCAATGAGAAGCAGAGTCATGTAACTCATGTAGTGATTGTAGTGATGCCCGGGCAGTGAATATGCCGCAGGCGGATACTTCAATCATGACTCATCCTCTCAACGTAAAAGAGCTCCCGACTGTGACAGCCGGGAGCTCTTTTACGTTATCAAGATTTTCAGAGTGTCAGATCGTGGCCCATGCGCTGACGCTTGGTGAGCATATAGCGTCGGTTGTAAGGATTGGTGGGTACCTCGACCGGGATATTCTCCACAACCTCGAGACCAAAGCCCTCGAGACCCTTGCGCTTGACCGGATTATTGGTGAGCAGACGCATCTTCTCGATGCCGAGCAGACGCAATATCTGAGCGCCTACGCCATAGTCGCGCTCGTCGGCTTTATGTCCGAGATGAAGATTGGCATCGACAGTGTCGAGACCCTCTTCCTGGAGCTTATAGGCCTTGATCTTTTCCATCAGGCCTATGCCTCGCCCCTCCTGATTGAGATAGAGTATGCAGCCTCGTCCCTCCTTGTCGATCATTTCCATAGCCTTGTGGAGCTGATCGCCGCAGTCACATCGCATCGAGCCGAATATATCGCCCGTGGCACACGAGGAGTGTACTCTCACCATCACGGGCTCGGGAGTAGAGAGATCACCCTTGATCAGGGCGATGTGTTCCAGACCGTTGCTCTTCTGGCGGAAAGGTATCAGGCGGAAATGGCCGTGAGACGTGGGCATGTCTACCTCGACCCCCTGCTCGACAAGGCTCTCGGTGAGCAGGCGGTAGGAGATGAGATCACGTATCGAGATAAGCTTCAGCCCCCACTCGTCGGCTCTCTGGCGCAGCTGGGGCAGACGGGCCATGGTGCCGTCAGGGTTGAGGATCTCGATCAGCGAAGCCGCGGGTCGAAGTCCGGCCAGACGGGCCAGATCGATGGCGGCCTCGGTGTGGCCGGGGCGGCGAAGCACTCCGGCATCCTGGGCATAGAGCGGATGCACATGGCCTGGACGGCCGAAATCGGAGGGTTTGCTGGCGGGATCGGCCAGGGCATTGATCGTGGCCGCGCGGTCGTGGGCCGAGACTCCGGTGGTACAGCCCGGGAGCAGGTCACAGGTGACTGTAAACGGTGTGCCGAGCATCGAGGTGTTGTGGTCTACCTGATGGGTGAGGTCAAGCTCGGCGCAACGCGAGAGAGTCAGAGGCGCGCAGAGTTCGCCGCGGGCGTTGGTGATCATGAAATTGACATCGTCGGGGGTCACCTTCTCGGCGGCTATGATGAGATCGCCCTCATTCTCGCGGTCTTCGTCATCCACGACGATTACGAATTTTCCCTGGCGGAAATCGGCGATCGCGTCCTCGATCTTGTCGAGCACTATGGGGTCGGAGGGAGTGTTATGATTGTTCATCCTGAAAGAGTTTGATTATTTGAGATGAGACTGTGACAGTAGTTGTGAGATCGGCTCTGAGCAGCGACTGCATGCGCCGGCCCAGCAGCCACAGGGGCACTCCGAGCGGGAAGAGCGCGATCATAGCCTTGGCAAACAGCGGGGAGCGTCCCGGCTGAAGCAGCCAGGTCACTCTGAGCACCGGCATCTCGCGCAGCTTGAAGAGTATCTTGCGGGAGCGGGTGTTGGCCACGCGTTCCACGATTGCTTCCTGGAGTTCGCGCAGCCCGGTCAGGCCCACGCGGTCATAGCCTTTGAGCCAGTAGGCGGTATAGCCTTGTCGGGCCGGATTGTCGGCGAGATAGTCGCGGCAGAGGGTCTCGAGCTCCGAGAGTCGCTCCATGGCCAAGGCGGGCTTCACCTCGTCCATGATCACTTCCTTGAGGTCGATATTGCGCTTCTGTTTCAGACCCAGCAGAGTGCTGAAGAAGTTTTTAAGACCATCAATGTTGAAGAGAGTCGAGTCGTTGACCGCCTTGTAGGTAAAGAAGATACCCATCGGCAGTAACACTGCGGCGCTGAGCCACATGCCCTGCCACACGGGCCATTTGCCGTCGCGGGCGAGCTTATAGCCCATGTTGTCGATGATGTAGTAGAAGATGAAGAGAAACACCGAGATCACCAGCGGAGTGCCGAGACCACCCTTGCGTATGATGGCTCCGAGGGGAGCACCGATAAAGAAGAAGATGATGCAGGCAAACGACAGTGTGAACTTCTTCATCATCTCGATCGAGTGGCGGCGTATGGTCTTGAGATCCTCGGCCACGGTGATGGCGCGGTATTCATACTCCTGTCGCTCGCGCTGAGCCCTCTGCAGGGCCTGCTGGAGATAACCCAGGCGTATGCCCGAGCTCGAGCCGCGAAACACTGAGTCGACATCGATCTTGCGGGCCGGTGCATTGGCCAGGGGAGTGGCAACCCTGTGCATCCTGCCGGTCGAGTCGGCCTCAAATATAAAGGGCGCGAGATTGACCCTCGGGGCTTGTCTCAGCGACAGGGCATAGAGGTCGCCGACCGAGTCGACCTGGTGGCCGACCGAGTCAATGGTGGCTCTCAGCTCGGCGATGTTCTTGCCGACATACTGGTTGCGCATACCCTGCTCGTCGATGCGGTTGAAATTGGCGTCAAAAGGCACCATGATCTCCTTGACGTCAAAGGTCTCGCGGCGGTAGGGCACGTTGCGCATTCCCGAAGCGGCCTCCTTGAGGTTCTCAAACGACTCGCCCGACCAGAGCTGGAGAAACAGGTGGGTCTTGGAGTCGGTGAAGCTCATCTTGCCCGAGTCGGCAAGTATGATAGAGGAGTTTTCAAATCCCTTTGACACGTCATAGATCATCATGCCGTAGAGCACACCCGTCTCGCGGTCTTTCGATTCGATGTACAGGTTGTAGCCCGGTATCTGGTCATAGAAAGCCCCTTCGGGTATCTCGAGCTCGGGCGATTTCTGCTTCACCGAGTAGAGGAGCGTGTACATCTTGGTCTGGGCCACCGGCAGAGCATAGTTCTGGAAGAAGAATGCCCCTATGGCGATCATCACCATGAGCACGATCAGCGGAGCCATAGTGCGCAACAGCGAGATGCCCGAAGCCTTCATGGCAGTGAGCTCGAAGTTCTCGCCGAGATTACCGAAGATCATCAGCGAGGCCAGCAGTATGGCCAGCGGCAGCGACAGAGGCACCATCGTGAGCGCCGCATAGAAAAACAGCTCCGAGATCACGTCGACACCCAGTCCCTTGCCTACCAGCTCGTCGATATAGCGCCACAGAAACTGCATCAGCACTATGAAGAGGCAGATGCAGAAAGTCATCACAAACAGAGGCAGAAAGCTCTGAAGGATGAATGTGTCCATGCGCTTGATGCGTAGCATAGTAGTCTCAGAGGGGGGATATCGGTGGCGGAGTTGTTGAAAAGGCCGCTCGCCTTGGGAGCGGGAGCGGCCTTATAAGGGGTCAGATGGCTGGTCGGTGAGTCTGTCTATCAGTTTACACCGAGGCGTGCCTTCACTTCGTCGGTGATGTCCTTGACATCAGCACCGGTGTAGAGGGGCACCATGTTTTCAAATACAAAGGTGTAGCCACCCTCCTGGCCGATGCTCTGGATAGCTTTGAGCACTTTCTCCTGGATAGGAGCCATGAGCTGCTGCTGCTGACGGTTGAGATCCTGGCTGGCAGTCTCGCGGAACTGGTTGATCTTGTTCTCGAGCTCCTGCACTTCCTGTATGCGGCGATCCTTGATGCTCTGGGGAGTGGAGGCGTCGAGTGCCTGGAACTCCTCAAACTTCTTCTGGAACTCGCTCTGGAGCTTGGTGAACTCTTCCTGATATTTGGCGTTGGCCGACTCGAGCTGCTCGTTGACCGATTTAACCTCGGGGAGAGCAGAGATGAGGGTGTTGGTATTGATGACAGCAAATTTCTGAGCAAATACGCTCATGGGGAGCGCAATCATGATTGCGAGCAACAGTTTCTTGAACATAGTTGTATGGGTTGTTACGTTGTTTTTTCGGTTATTAATAGATTATTGTATAATGTCGTGATTATCGACGGGTGCAAAGATAGCTAAAAACTCTCATTTAAGCAAACTTGCCGTAGCCAAAGGCTCGGAGCGACCGGTGCGCTCTCTCACTTGGAATATCCCAGCTTGGCGAGCACCTCGTTGGAGACGTCGATGCGTGGCGAGGCAAAGATGATGTCGGCCGAAGAGCCTCGGTCGAAGATACACTGATAGCCACGCTCTTCGCTCACCTTCTTGATGGCGTTGTAGACATCTTCCTGGATGGGGCGCATGAGGGTCTGACGTTTCTTGTAGAGCTCGCCTTCGGGGCCGAAATATTTCTGACGCAGCTCGGCGGCGCTCTTTTCTTTGGCCACGATCTCGGCTTCTTTGTTTTTCTTCTGGTCGTCGGTCAGAAACACCATTTCGTTCTGGTAGTTCTTGTAGAGAGTCTCGGCTTCTTTGGCCACGGCCTCCACCTCTTTCTGCCATCGCAGGGAGAGCTGGTTGAGCTGCTCGTTGGCCATCTCATAGTTGGGGATCGACGAGAGTATATAGTCCATGTCGACGAGAGCAAACTTCTGGGCGCTTGCTCCGAGGGTAGCCGCCAGGGCTACCATGAGAGTGAGGAGTGCTTTTTTCATAATCGTTACTTGTTTTGAGCGATGATGTTTGTTGAGGAGTCGGATGTTGATGGCCGACAGGTGTCGCCATATTATTATAGACAAGTGTAGCCCTGAAAAGTTTATTCGTCGAGGTCAGGAGCAACGGAGTCCTTTTATCAGAACTCCTGGCCGAGGATGAAGTGGAAGTGGCTGCCGCCCTTCTCGCCATAGACCTTGTCGAAACCGTATGCCCAGTCGATACCCATCATGCCGACCATAGGCAGGAAGATACGCACGCCGACGCCGGCCGATCTCTTGATGTCGAAGGGCTGGAATTTCTTGATGTCGCTCCAGGCGTTACCACCCTCGAGGAAGGTCAATCCATAGATGGTGGTGGTGGGCTGAAGCATGAACGGGAAGTGGAGCTCGACACCGAAGCGGGTGTAGGCGCGGCCGCCTCCCTCATAGTAGGGGGTCAGCTGACCGTTGTCATAACCTCTCAGGGCAATTGTCTCCTGGGCGTAGGTGTAGGAGCCCGACATGCCGTCGCCGCCTACATAGAAGGTCTCGAACGGCGACTTGAGATAGCGGTTGTAGCTGCCGAGCAGACCGAAGTCGGCGCGGGTCATGAGCACGAGAGTGTATTTACCGTCGGGGTTGGTCAGAGGTGTATAGGTGCGCGAGAGGAATTTGAGCTTCCAGTATTCGATCCAGCGGTAAAGCTGACGGTGAGCTTCGTCGGTGTTCTCCTCAGAGAGTTTCTTCCAGTCTTTTTTGCCGAAGAGCGAGGCGGGAGGTGTCAGCTGGAGGTTGAGCGAGAAGGTCGAGCCGGTGCGGGTGTACTGTGGATTGTCGATGGAGTTACGTCCGAGGGTCAGTCCGAGCACAAGTGAATTGGAGGTACCGTTCTGCATGTTGAGCAGGTAGGCCCAGTTCTTGACATGATACCAGTTGTAACCCAGCTCGGCCTGGAAGGTGAACATGTCGTCGGGCCAGCTCAGTCGCTTGCCGAAGCCCACGTTGACTCCAAGCATCTGCAGATATTTGTTGGGGTCGTAGGCGTTCTCGTAGTAGTTGGAGTAGTTGTTGCCGTAGCCATAGTCGCCATACAGACCTCCATAGTAGGAGTTATAGTAATTGTTGTAGTAGGAGTTGTTGTAGTAGGAGGAGTTGACACCGGTCTGACGCGAGTAGTAGGCCGAGACTGACAGTGAGTTGGGGCGCTTGCCGCCAAACCACGGGTCGAGGAACGAAACGGAGTAGGCCTGATAGTAGCGGGCGTTGGTCTGGGCCGAGATGGTGAACTGCTGTCCCTCGCCCTGGGGGATGATGCCGCGGTAGGAGGAGGGATAGAAGAGGTTTTTCATCGAGAAGTTGGTGAACTTGATGGCCACCTTGCCGATGATACCGGTCTGGCCCCAACCTAACGAGAACTCAAACTGGTCGTTGCTCTTGGATGTGAGGTCAAAGATGATGTCCACGTTGCCCTCCTCATAGTTGGGCTCGGGGCGTATGTCCATGCTCTCGGGGTCGAAGTGGCCGGTCTGTGCTATCTCGCGGGCCGAGCGCATCAGGTCGCTCTTTGAGAAGAGTTCGCCGGGACGTACATAGAGCTCGCGGCGTATCACCTTCTCGTAGAGGCGGTCGTTACCGTTGATGACCACGTTGTTGATACGTGCCTGCTGGTTCTCGTCGATACGCATCTCGAGGTCGATCGAGTCGCCCTGCACGTTCTTCTCGATGGGCACGAGCTGGAAGAACAGGTAGCCGTTGTCCATGTAGTAGTTGGCCACGGCGTCTTCGTCGTCGACAGTGCGTTTCCTGAGCTGTTTCTGATTATAGACGTCGCCCTTCTTGAGGCCGAGTATAGCGTCGAGCTGATCGGTGGTGTAAACGGTGTTGCCCACCCAGGTGATGTCGTTGATATAGTATTTCTTGCCTTCGTCGAGGGTGATGTAGACGTCGACGGTCTTTTCGTCGTAGGGCACTACCGAGTCCTTGACTATCACGGCGTCGCGGTAGCCCTTCTCGTTATACTTGTCGATGATGCGCACAAGGTCGTCCTCATAGTCGCTCTCGACAAATTTCTTCTGGCGGAAGAGGTTGAGCAGCTTGCCTTTCTCGTTGGTCTTCTTCATGGCGCGCTGCACCTGGTTGTCGGTGAGCACCTCGTTGCCGTCGATGTAGATCTTGTGTACCTTGATCTTGTCGTTTTTCTTGATGTTGATATTGACTATCACTTCGTTGGGAGCCGAGAGGTCGTCGGCAAGGTCGATCTTGACCTGGGCGTTGCCAAATCCTTTGGCCGAGTAGTAGTCGGATATGATCTTCTCGGCGCGGTTGACGATGTTCTGGGTGATCTGGTTGCCGACATGGAGCTGAAGTGCTTCGTCAAGGTCTTTCTGCTCACCCTTCTTGATGCCGTGATACTTGATGGCGGCAATACGCGGCTGCTGGCGCAGGTCGAGGCAGAGCCAAGCCTGATCGCCCGAGGTCTTGTCGACGGTGATGCGCACGTTGGAGAAGAGGCCCTGTCTCCACAGGCCCTTGGCGGCGGAGTTGATCTCGTCGCCGGGGATGGTGATATAGTCGCCTACCTTGAGGCCCGAGTAGTTGAGGATGCTCTTTTCTTCGTAATTGTCGGCTCCCTGGATGCGTATTCCGGCAATGCGGTAGGTGCGCGGAAGTCCCGTGAACACGACGTTGGGATTGATTACGGTGTCGGGCGGGAGTGTCGGGCGCGCGGCCTGGAGGGCCTGGGTCATGGACACTGTTATCAGGAGTGCGAGGGCATATCTTAGTGGAGCAATCATATCAGGATGATAATGTGATAGTCGGGGGGATTGGGCGGGGTTGATGGTTTATTTGAGCTGTTCGGAAGTGAGCCCGAAACGGCGCTCGCGTCCGTTGTAGTTCTTGATGGCTTTGATGAAGTCTTCGGAGCTGAAATCGGGCCAGTAAGTGTCGGTGACATAGATCTCTGAGTAGGCGATCTGCCACAACAGGAAGTTGGAGACGCGATGGTCGCCGCCGGTACGTATCAGCAGGTCGGGATCGGGCATGCCGGCGGTGGAGAGATAGCGCTCGAGCCCGGCGTCAGAGTCCATCTCCGAGGCTGAGGCGCGTCCGGCGGCCACATCCTCGGCAAAGAGGCGGGCGGCGCGGCGCAGTTCCCAGCGTCCCGAGTAGCTCAGGGCGAGCACCAGGGTGAGACCGGTGCAATGGGCGGTTTTGGCTATACAGCTCTCGAGCCGCTGGCGGGCCTCGTCGGGCAGACGGGTGATGTCGCCGATCATCTGCAGCCTGACATTGTTTTTGATCAGGTCGGGGGTCTCGCGCTCGATGGCTATCACTATGAGGCTCATCAGGGCGTCGACCTCGGCCTGAGGACGGTTCCAGTTCTCGGTCGAGAATGTATAGAGTGTCAGATAGCCGATGCCCAGCTCAGAGGCTGTCTCGGTGATGCGGCGCACGGTCTTGACCCCTTCGGCATGGCCGAGGCTGCGGTCCATGCCGCGCGACTTGGCCCAGCGGCCGTTGCCGTCCATGATTATGGCGACGTGGCGGGGTGGCATAGTGGTTGAAGTGGTTGGCATGGTTAAGAGATGTATTGTCGGTTAAATGATTGTCGTGATGGATGGGTGGTTAGTCCTGGCGGTTGCAGGCGATACAGCGTTCTCCAAATTCGTAGGAGATGGAGACGGCTATCGTGGAGTACCAGTCGGTATTTTTGAGAAATGAACTCTTGATGAGATAGGGATCGTCGAGCACTGGGCCGTCAAGGCGGTCGCCAAGCAGTTTGGTCATGGCAAATTCAAGCCCGAGGTTGATGCGTGGACGTAGCTTGTATTTCACACCGACGGCCATGGGTATCGACAGTGCTGCGTGAGACTTGCCCTCACACGAGCCGACGGAAAGGCCCAGTCCGAGGGCCAGATAGGGACTGAAACGACGCAGTTGTTTATAGCTTTCACCGATGCCGTAGGGCATGAAGTTGTACTCGCCTCTGACCTGAAAGTCGGTCAGCGAGCTCTTGAACGAGTAGGGCTCCTCGCGCAGGGAGGGGATCACGTTGTCCATGTCGGCCGTCGAGCCGCTCAGGGAACTGTAAGTCAGCAGGGCGCGAAGGGCAAAACGGGTGTTGATCAGATAGCGCAACGAGGCGGCGGCCGATAGCGAGGGGTGGGAGAAGAGACGGCTGTCGTTGGCGTCACCGAGATAGCCTGCCATGCCGAGAGCGGCCCCCAGATCCCAACGGTAGGTTTCGGGCTGGGCGGTGGCCTGTGCGGCTCCGGCTGCCGGTCGGGCGAGGACGAGCAGCAGTGTCAGCAGTGAGGCTAAGGCTTTAATGTGGCGCATGGTGGTGTTTCAGGTAACTGCGTGGTGACGCTTGATGGAGGGGATGAAAGTCCGGAAGTGTTACTGGAGGGGCTTGAAGGTGAAGCGGTTGATCACGCCGCGGCTCACGTCGGTGAGCAGAGAGCCGTCGGCTTTGAGACCTCCGTAGAGATATATGTAGGGACACTCCCACGAGGTGATCGGGCGGCTGATGCGCGAGTCGACCGATAGACGGCTGTCGATCACAAAGGCCTGGGCGTCATAGAAGCCCGGGAAGCTCTCGGGAAATTGCAGGTAGGTGCTGCCCTTGGCCCAAGTGATGCCCATGTCGCGCGAGATGTAGACTGTGTTTGACACTTCGGTTCCGTTCTCGCCCTCGTAAGTACCGCCCATAGCCAGGAGTACAGACTGCTCGTCGACTCTCCAGGCTCCGGTGGTGTAGGGTGTGAAGTAGGGCAGGAGGGTCACGCCTGTGCGCTCGTCGATGCCGAGGGTGCTGACACGGTTCCAGGCGGAGCCATCGTAGGCCCAGGCATCGCCTGAGAGGTGGCCCGAGGCATCACGTCCGCCTATCATTATGGCCATTGGTGCCGAGGTCCATTTCGACTCGTAGGTGATGAGCTGGGAGGTGCCACTGACCGGACATCCCGAGGGGAGCAGAGGCTCGTCGGCTGCCGCGGGCCAGGTCACCTGGTGCCAGCCGTCGTTATCGCGGCGTGAGCCCAGCAGGGTGTCGCCATAGCCGCCATAGACACAGTGCATGGTGGCTCCTGTGGAGGCCCAGCTCGTGCCAAAGTCGGTGGAGGTGTAGAGGGTACCGTCGGTGTCGGCTATATAGAGGGCCTGGCCGGTGGCCGAGAAAGAGTTGAGGTCGGCCGAGGCGGGCACTGTGGCAGGCTCTACGCTCGGGGCGGTCTCGCCGGGGATGCCGGTGGTGGTGATGAGGCTCCAGTCGCCCGAGGCGTTATGGCCCAGGGTGATGAGGCGGTCGCCGATCTTGACCGAACGCTGGGCCGTGAAGTCGGCCGGGAGCGAGACGACGGGGTCGTTGTCCCAGACCAGAGTGTCGCTCTTGACGGTGTGGACATTGACCTTGACGGTATAGTCGCGCTTGGTGTTGGAGTTATAGGCTGTCACCGTGAGCTTGACCGGCGAGGAGAAGTTGATGGAGTCTTTGGGGTTTTCGGTGAAATTGACGGTGGTGTCATTGCCGGTAAACCGCGATTTGAAGGTGAGCTCGATGGTGCGTGCCGCCTGAGCGCTGATCGAGGGAACCAGACGGGTCACGTCGGTCTCGGGGGGGAGGGAGTCGGCGTTAAACACCTGAGCCGTGATGAGGTCGATCGAGAAGTAGACCGAGTCGAGACCGGCGAGGATTTTGTTGTTGGCATTGATCGAAAAGGAGGTCAGGCCACAGTTGGTGTAGCTTGCCTCGGAGTAGTAGTAGGTCTCGTCGTCTTTGTTGCAGGCGATGTTGAGGCTGAGCGCCGCTATCAAGGAGAGGAGGTATAAGGGACGTAGGCGTGTCATAGCTTGTCGATTGGTGTGGGGTAGGGTGAATGAATCTGTGACACAGAGCCTGAGGGCATCATTAAGGTGTGGACAGTTTCAAGTTGCAAAGGTAACAAGATTTTTGTTAACTCAGTAGCCCGGAAGGAGAAAAAACTAAGACCCCGTTCCACAATATTTGTTAATGCCTGGGGACGGGATCTAAAAAGTCACCGGCCTGCAGGCTTGTGAGAGAGCGCAGACCGGTGATAGTGGTTGAAACTCAGGGATTAAGGAATACCCTTAGATGTTCGCCTCGGTTTTCAGGATCATTACTTCTTGATGATCTTGTTGCCGTTGGAGATGTAGAAGCCGGGGGCAAGCGATGAGAGGTCGGTGCCCAAGTAATTACCGGCAAGGTTATAGATGCCTCCGGGGATAGCCTGCTTATCGGCCATGATGCTTTCTACTGACGATTGGGCAGACTTATGGGTAAGCTTGACCACGGCTCCCTCGGTGGTGATGGAGCGACGCAGACGTATATCGGCCGACGAGGCGCCAAGCATCAGATCTACATTGCCCTCTTCGACGTCAAAGGTCTGGGTCGTGGAGTTGAAATAGGAGAGCTGGTCGTGACCGAGGGGGATAGTGACGGTCTTGGATTCGCCCGGCTCGAGCTCTACACGCGCAAAGCCCACGAGCTGGAGCTGAGGACGGTCGATCGACGACTGACAGCGGGCATAGAGCTGCACCACATCGGCTCCTGCCCGCGAGCCGATGTTGGTGATGTTGGCTGTGGCTGTGAGTTGCTCTCCTTTGGCGAGACGGTCGGAGCTGAGGGTGAAGCCCGAGTACTCGAAGGTGGTGTAGCTCAGACCATAGCCGAAAGGATAGAGTGGAGTACCCTTGTGATACATGTAAGTGTAGCCGGCCTTGCGTATATCATAGTCGAGCATGCCCGAGGGTAGATCGGAGAGTGAGTTATACCATGTAGAGGTGAGGCGTCCCGAGGGATTATAGTCGCCATAGAGCACGTCGGCTATGGCTTGTCCCTGGGCCTGGCCGTCATACCATGCTTCGACTATGGCCGGGATGTGCTGCTTGGCCCAGTTGATTGTCATGGAGGAGCAGGTCTGGAGCACGAGCACTACATTGGGATTGACGGCATAGATCGACTCCAGGAGTTTCTGCTGATCGCCCGGGAGGTCGAGCGAGGTGCGGTCGTTGCTCTCGTCGGAGATAGAGAGGTCTGTGCCACCGGCAAAGATGACAATATCGGCCTTGCGGGCTATCTCGAGGGCTCGGGAGAAATTAGTGTTGGTGCTCGACTTGATGTCACAGCCTTTGTAGTAGTAGACAGGGCCATCCTCTTCGAGGGGATTGGCCACGTCAGGATCATAGAAACGGAACCAGTCCATGTTGGCGCAATATTTGTCACCGTTGGTGCCCCCCTCAAACTTGGTGTAGATAGTGTGGATGCCTTTACACACCTGCGGGTCGACGCTGACGCTGGTGGTGACATAGGTGCTCCAGTTGCCGGTGACAGGACAGGTCACTGTCGCTACGGGCTCTGAGTCGAGATTGTCGAGATAGAATTTCACCACTGTGGCGTTGCTGTTCTTGGCTGCGTGGTAGATGTCAAGTTTTGAGCGGCCGGCACCCAGATTGACGTTGTCAAAGGCTACCCAGTCATTGTTGAAGATATAACCGAGGTTGCCTGCCGAGCCGTTGGCTTCGTGGGTGAGGCGCTTGCTGCCCGAGGCGATCGACTGTCGGTCACAGTCTTCAAACTGCACTGTGCCGTCGTTGATCTCATAATTCAGTTTGGCCGCCACTCCGTCGAGGATAGTTGAGAGGGCCGTAGGCGAGCCTGAGTAACCGCCGAGGGTTACGGTATTGCCCTGAGGGCCGATGATGGCTACGGTTTTGGAGGGATCGAGAGGGAGGAAGTTGCTCTCGTTCTTGAGGAGCACGATGGCCTCACGGGCTGCCTTGAGAGCTAAGGACTGATGCTTGTCACAGTTTAGCACCGACTGATCGACCGATGTCCATTTCACTGAAGAGGGGTCGTCAAACTCGCCTACCGAGAAGCGTGAGGCGAGCACCCTTGTGAGGGCTTTGTCGAGGTCGGCTTCGGTCATGAGTCCTTTTGAGATTGCCTCCTTGCAGTAGAGCTGGAAGGTGTCTCCACAGTTGAGATCCTCACCGTTGACGATCGAGATGGCCGATGCTTCGGCTCCTGTAGTTTTGTAATGATGCTTGTTGAAGATGTCGTCGACAGCGCCACAGTCTGATGTCACAAAGCCGTCAAACCCCCACTCGTCGCGCAGAATATCGATGAGCAGGAGGCGGTTGGCTCCACACGGGATCCCGTTGACGGCGTTGTAGGCACTCATTATCGAGCGGACGTTGGCATCCTTGACGGCCATCTCGAAGGCCGGAAGATAGTATTCGCGCAGGTTGCGGTCGTCGACATCGCTCGAGGTGGAGTGACGCCCTTTCTCATAGTTGTTGGCGGCAAAGTGTTTGGCTGTGGCTATGGTCTTGTAGTGTTTGGGATCGTCGCCCTGCATACCCTTGATAAACTCTACGGCTATACGGCCGGTGAGGTAGGGGTCTTCGCCATAGTTCTCTTCGTCGCGGCCCCAGCGTGGGTCTCGGCTCATATTGATGGTCGGACACCAGTAGATCAGGCCTTTCTTGGAGGTATTGTTGTAGACGCGACACTCATCTGAGATGGCTGTGGCTACGTCGAAGATCAGATCGAGATCCCAGGTAGCCGAGAGGGCCTTGGAGACGGGAAAGGAGGTGGCCAGGCCCGAGCGGGCTACGCCGTGGATGGCTTCGTTCCAATAGTTGTAGCCGGGAAGCGAGAGCGACGTGATGGCTGAGGTCTTGTGGCCCACCTGGTCGATCTTCTGGTCAAGGGTCATGCGCGAGACCAGATCGGCGGCACGCTCCTCGGGGGTGAGCGACGTGTCCTGATAGGGGAGGAGGTCGGCGATTGCTCCAAATGTGGACATAGATAAGGCCAGGAGCGTCAAAGTGATTTTTTTCATGGTATTTGATTAAGATAAGATGCGTAGAAGGCGGTGGAACCGGCCTTTAGTGTATCGGCAAAGATAAGCCAATTATTTGAAAGTAAAAAAATATAAAGGCAGTTTTGTCGGGGGCAAGGATAAAATCAGGCCCTCGCGGCTGTTGGTGCCGGGAGGGCCTTGACGTGTGATGATTTTTTTAGCGGAAGGAGATCAGGAGATCAGTTCTCGCGTATCCAGTTGACTATCCATCGGCCTACCTCGCGGGTGCCGTAGGTGTCGCCTCCGGGAACCTGTATCTCGGGGGTGCGTACATTGGCGTCGAGCGCGGCGTTGACGGCGCGGCGTATCAGGTTACCCTCCTCGGTGAGGTCGAAATACTCGAAGAGCATGGCCACCGAGAGGATCTGGGCCAGGGGATTGGCTATGTTCTTGCCTTTGGCCTGGGGCCAGGAGCCGTGGATGGGTTCGAAGACGGGTGTCTTCTCGCCGGTCGAGGCCGAGGGGAGCAGTCCCATCGAGCCTGAGATGACCGAGCCCTCGTCGGTGAGGATGTCGCCGAAGGTGTTCTCGGTGACCATCACGTCAAAGAAGCGTGGATCCTGGATCATGCGCATGGCGGCGTTGTCGACATACATGTAGTCGGTCTCGACGTCGGGATACTGAGGGGCGATCTCTTTGGCTACATGGCGCCACAGGCGCGAGGAGGCAAGGACGTTGGCTTTGTCGACTACGGTGATATGCTTGCGGCGTCGACGGGCGTAGGAATAGGCTACATGGAGGATGCGCTCCACCTCGGCGCGGGTGTAGGCGTTGGTGTCGAAGGCACGCTCGGTGCCCTCGAGCTTTTCGCCGAAGTACATGCCGCCGGTGAGCTCGCGGATACACACGAAGTCGGCACCCTCGACCACTTCGCGCCTCAGGGGCGACATGTGGAGGAGACACTCGAAGGTCTCGACGGGGCGGATGTTGGCATAGAGGCCGAGTTTCTTGCGCATTGCCAGGAGTCCCTGCTCGGGGCGCACTTTGGCCGAGGGGTCGTTGTCAAACTTGGGGTCGCCCACGGCCGAGAAGAGCACGGCGTCGGCCCAGAGACAGTCCTGATAGGTGGCTTCGGGGAAGGGGTCGCCTACTTTGTCGATGGCGTCGGCTCCGCAGAGGGAGTAGCGATACTCTACGTTGTGGCCGAATTTTTCACACACGGCGCTCATGACGTCGACGCCCTGAACAGAGATTTCGGGGCCTATGCCGTCGCCGGGCAGTACAGCTATCTTGAAGTCCATGATAGATTGTAGGGGGATTAGAGTTGATTGACGGGATTATTTGTATTCGAGAAGGTTGAGCATCTTGACGGTGGCCTGGATGGCGGCCTCGGTCTGGTCGGCGTCGAGACCTCGGGTCTTGATGGGGGTGCCGTCGAGATCCCAGACGATAGTGGCCTGGACCAGGGCGTCGGTGCGTCCGCCGGGGGGGATGCTGATGGAGTAGTTGGCCAGCGAGGGGAAGGGGAGACTGAGCCGGGTGGTGTAGATGTTGCGCACGGCTTTGACAAAGGCGTCAAACTGACCGTCGCCCACTGCCGAGTCCTGATATTCGCGGCCGTCGATGATGAGTTTGACCGAGGCCGTCGGTCGCAGACCGCTCGAGAGGTTGAGGGCATAGCCGCCGATCTTGACGCGCGAGGGGATACTCTCGTGTTTGAGCACGTCGGCCACGATGAAGGGTAGGTCGCTCTGGGTGACGATCTCTTTTTTGTCGCCCAGCAGGGTGATGCGGTCGGTGACTTTTCTGATGTCCTCTTCGGGCAGCTCGATGCCGAGGGCCTGAAGGTTTTTGCGTATATTGGCTTTGCCAGAGGTCTTGCCCAGGGCATATTCGCGCTCTCGGCCGAAGCGCTCGGGGAGCAGGTCGTTGTAGTAGAGGTTGTGCTTGGTGTCGCCGTCGGCGTGGACTCCGGCACACTGGGTGAAGACGCTCTCGCCGATGATGGGCTTGTTGGGAGGGATCATTATGCCCGAGAATGACTCGACGATGTGGCTCACTTTGTTGATGCGTGTCTCGTCGATGCCTGTGGCCACATGCAACTGGTCGTGGAGCACGGCTACCGAGCTCGAGAGGGTGGCGTTGCCGGCGCGTTCGCCCAGACCGTTGACTGTGCAGTGGACTCCGCGAGCTCCGCCCTTTACGGCGGCAAAGAGGTTGGCCGTGGCAAGGTCGTAGTCATTGTGGGCATGGAAATCAAAGTGGACGCCGGGGTGACGCTTGACCATGTCGTGGATATAGGAGAGGGTGTCGTAGGGGTTGAGCACACCGAGGGTGTCGGGCAACATGAAGCGCTTGATGGGGAGCGGCCTCAGTGCTTGCATCATGGCCAGCACATAGTCGCGTGAATGTTTCATGCCGTTGCTCCAGTCCTCGAGATAGAGGTTGACGGTGAGTCCGGCCGTAGCGGCGCGCTCGACCTCGTCGGCTATCAGGGCGAAGTGTTGCTCGGGGGTGAGACCGAGCTGGAGGCGGCAGTGGCGTTCCGATCCCTTTGAGAGCAGATTGATGACACGGGCGCCGGTGTCGGTCACCCAGTCGATCGAGCGACCTGAGTCGATGAAACCGAGCACTTCGATGGAATCGAGGCGTCCGATGCCTTTTGCCCAGGCGCAGATGCGTGCCACCGAGTTGCGCTCGCCATCGCTGACACGGGCCGAGGCCACCTCTATGCGCGGGACGTGGAGCTCGTTGAGCAACAGGCGCGAGATGGTCATCTTCTCGGTAGTCGAGAAGGATACTCCCGAGGTCTGCTCGCCGTCACGCAGGGTGGTGTCGAGGATCTCTATGAAGTTGGGCTGGCTCACAGGCGGCTTGCTTCAAATTTTTCTATATCGGCGCGCTTGGAGAGCAGGTACTCGACATCGTCGAGTCCCTCGCTGAGACACTGTTTCTTGTAGGGGTTGATGTCGAAGGTCTCGCTGCGGCCTGTGGCGAGGTTGGTGACAGTCTGGGAGGGGAGGTCGACCTTGACCTGAGTAGAGGGGTCGGCCTCGATCGAGGCAAACAGCTCGGCCAGGAACGACTCGCTGACGGTCACGGGGAGCACGAAGCAGTTGAGCTCGTTCTGCTTGTGAATGTCGGCGAAGAAGCTCGAGATGACCACTCTGAAACCATAGTCGTGGATGGCCCAGGCGGCGTGTTCGCGCGAGGATCCTGAGCCGAAGTTCTTGCCGGCTACGAGTATGCAGCCGCTGTAGGTAGGGTCGTTGAGCACAAACGAGGCTATGGGTTCGCCGTTCTTGTCGAAGCGCCAGTCGCGGAAGAGGTTGTCGCCGAAGCCTTCGCGCGAGGTGGCTTTGAGGAAGCGGGCGGGAATGATCTGGTCGGTGTCGACATTCTCCATCGGGAGGGGTACACAGGTCGATATGATGGTTGAGAATTTTTCTTTCATGATTGATAGGGATCGTGGAGGTAAATCAGCGATGAGAGGGGAGCACGATAGGTCGCGACGATGGATCAGAGTTGGCGCGGATCGGTGATGAAGCCGGTGACAGCGGCTGCGGCGGCTACCAGAGGGCCGGCCAGGATGGTGCGTGCCCCGGGGCCCTGACGTCCCTCGAAGTTGCGGTTGGAGGTCGAGACGGCGAGCTTGCCGGCGGGAATCTTGTCGTCGTTCATGGCGAGGCAGGCCGAGCATCCGGGCTGACGCAGCTCAAAGCCGGCTTCGGCCAGAGTCTTGTCGAGTCCCTCCCGGCGTATCTGGGCATCTACGGCCCAGGATCCGGGCACGAGCCATGCGGTGACATCGGGGTGTTTTTTCTTGCCCTTGACGGCGGCGGCAAAGGCCCGGAAGTCTTCGATGCGTCCGTTGGTGCAGGAGCCGAGGAACACATAGTCGACCTTCTTGCCCAGAAGTTTCTCGCCGGTGGCGAAGCCCATGTATTCAAGGGCCTTGCGGTAGCTGATGAGGCCCTGCTCGTCGGCGGGATCGGGGATGGCCTCGGTGATACCGATGCCCATGCCGGGGTTGGTGCCGTAGGTGATGCGGGGCTCTATGTCGGCGGCGTCAAAGTGTATCTCCTTGTCGAAGGTCGCGTCGGGATCGGAGTGGAGTGTGCGCCAGTAGGCTACGGCTTTGTCCCAGTCGTCGCCCTTGGGGGCAAACTCGCGTCCTTTGACGTATTCGATGGTCTTCTCGTCGGGGGCTATCATGCCGCCTCTGGCACCCATCTCTATCGAGAGGTTGCAGAGGGTCATGCGCTCCTCCATCGAGAGGGCGCGCACAGCCTCGCCGGCATATTCGACAAAGTAGCCTGTGGCTCCGCCGGTGGTCATGCGGGCGATGATATAGAGGGCCATGTCTTTGGCGGTGACTCCGGGTCTCAGGTGACCGTCGACGGTGATGCGCATCTTTTTGGGCTTGGGCTGGATGATGCACTGGGAGGCGAGCACCATCTCGACCTCAGAGGTGCCTATGCCGAAGGCTACGGCTCCGAGGGCTCCGTGGGTAGAGGTGTGGGAATCGCCACACACGAGGGTCTGGCCGGGGAGGGTGAGACCGTTCTCGGGGCCTATGACGTGGATGATGCCGTTTTTGGGATGACCGAGGCCGTAGAGGGTCACTCCAAATTCATTGGCATTGCGTGTGAGGGTGTCGACCTGGTTGCGGGAGACGGGGTCGGCTATGGGTTGATCTTGGTTGAGGGTCGGTATATTATGGTCGGGGGAGCAGACGGTGAGAGCCGGACGCATCACTTTGATGCCGCGGCGGCGCAGTCCCTCAAAGGCCTGGGGGCTGGTGACTTCGTGGCAGTAGTGGCGGTCGATATAGAGCTGGTCGGGGCCGTCGGGTATGCGGTTGACCACATGTGCGTCCCATATTTTGTCGAAAAGTGTCTGTGGCATAGGGGTTGAACGGGGTGAATGAAGTGGTTGAAACTGACACTGACAGAGAGAGGTAGTGGGTCAGTGTACGAATTTATTGATGGCGTCGATGAAGGCTTCGGCCGAGGCGGCCACGATGTCGGTGTTGGCCGAGAAGCCGTGGTAGGAGACTCCGTCGTGCTCGACGGTCATGTGTACCTTACCGACGTCGTTGCTACCCTTGTTGATAGCCTGTATGAGGAACTCCTTGAGGAGCATCTTGCGGCGTATGATGTTCTTGATAGCCGAGAGGGCTGCGTCGACGGGGCCGTTGCCCGAGGCGCATGCTTCAAATTTCTCGCCTGCGATGTCAAGCCCCACGCTGGCCACGGAGTGGACTCCGACACCCGAGGTGACCTGAAGGAAATCGAGCTTGATGCGCGAGGAGGCTTTGCGGTGCTGGCCGGCGAGCATGAGCACGTCGTCGTCGTTGATCTCTTTCTTGCGGTCGGCCAGAGCCAGGAAGGCTTCGTAGGCTTTGTCAAGCTGTTCGGAGGTGAGGTCACAGCCGAGCACGTGGAGGCGGTGCTTGAGGGCGGCGCGTCCGCTGCGGGCGGTGAGCACGATGGAGTTTTCGTCGATACCGACCTCTTTTGGGTCGATGATCTCGTAGCTCTCGCGGTTTTTGAGCACACCGTCCTGATGTATGCCCGAGGAGTGGGCGAAGGCGTTGCGGCCCACGATGGCTTTGTTGGGTTGGACGGGCATGTTCATGAGCGAGGACACCATGCGTGAGACGGAGGTGATGCGTGTGGAGTTGATATTGGTGTCGATGCCGAGCTCGCGGTGGGAGCGGAAGGTCATGACTACCTCCTCGAGGGCGGTGTTGCCGGCGCGTTCGCCGATGCCGTTGATGGTGACTTCGGCCTGGCGGGCACCGTTGATGATGCCGCTGACGGTGTTGGCCGTGGCCATGCCCAGATCGTTGTGGCAGTGGGTGGCTATGGTGACGCGGTCGATGCCGTCGACGTGGTCGATCAGATATTTGATTTTGGCTCCAAACTCAGCGGGGAGGCAGTAGCCGGTAGTGTCGGGGATGTTGATGACGGTAGCACCGGCGCGTATTACGGCCTCGACCACCCGGGCGAGATATTCGTTGTCGGTGCGGCCGGCGTCTTCGGCATAGAACTGGACGTCTTCGACAAATCGTTTGGCGTAAGCCACGGCTTTGACGGCACGCTCGAGGATCTCTTCGCGTGTGGAGTTGAATTTATAGCGTATGTGGGAGTCGGAAGTACCGATACCGGTGTGTATGCGCGGATGTTTGGCATATCTGAGGGCATCGGCGGCGACACGTATGTCGTTTTCGACAGCGCGGGTGAGGGCGCAGATGGTAGGCCATGTGACGGCTTTTGAGATCTCGACAACTGAGTTGAAGTCGCCGGGGCTCGAGACGGGGAAGCCGGCTTCGATAACATCGACGCCGAGCGACTCGAGGGCTTTTGCCACCTCGATTTTCTCGACGGTGTTGAGCTGGCAGCCGGGCACTTGCTCGCCGTCGCGGAGGGTAGTGTCAAATATAAAAAGTCTATCGCTCATAGGTTCTTTGCGTTTTAAGTCGCAAAGTTACGAATTATTTGTTGAATGGCATAATTTCTTTCGATTTAATTCTGTCGGTGTTTGGCCGGAGGGGGAGGGAGGACAGGATGTCAAATGACAAGGTGTCACAATGACAAGGTGTCAAAATGACGGGATGTCAAAATGACGGGATGTCGAAAAGACTGGATGTCGGCCCGGAGAGATGTCGGGGTGACGAGAGGTCATAAAGAAAACCGCCGTCGGCCCGGATGAAGGGGCGACGGCGGTTTGAAATAGGTTGACTCGCTCGGGAGTATTAGTCCTGATTGAGGTTTACGCGCTTGAAGTCAACGACAACGAGACCCTTGGTGGTGTTGTCGAGGAACTGACCTACGGTGAGCTTGCTGTCCTGAACATACTCCTGCTCCATGAGGCACGACTCTTTGAAGAACTTGTTGAGACGGCCGTTGGCGATGTTCTGGATCATAGCCTCGGGGAGGTTGGCTGCCTTAGCTTCGGCAGTGGTCTTGATGATCTCGCGACCCTTGGCGGCGTCCTCCTCAGAGATCCAGCCCTTGGAGATGTTGCTCTCGATGTGGTCTTCGGAGTCGAAGTGGTTGGGGTTGAGACCAGCCTTCTTGAGGGCGGCTTCAACAGCCTTGCGCACCTGCTCCTGCTTGGTCTTCTCGACTGCTACGGCGATCTCCTGGTCGATAGTGGCCTGGGGAACGTTCTCGCGAGCTACGGCTACGGGGTTCATGGATGCGATCTGCATACATACCTCGCGGCCTACCTGGGGATCGACACCCTCGAGGTTGAAGCCTACGATGGCGGCGAGCTTATTGTTGAAGTGGTTGTAGGCGGCGGTGGTGGGAGCCTCTACTACTACGTATGCACCGATCTCGGTCTTCTCGCCGGTCTTGCCGCTCTCTTCGGTGATGAGGTCGGCTACGGTCTGGCCGTCAACGACGAAGGCTTTGAGCTCTTCGGCGGTCTTGAACTTGTTGGCCATGGCGATTTCCATGAGGCGCTCGGCGAGGGCGATGAAGCCGGCGTTCTTGGCTACGAAGTCGGTCTCGCAGTTGAGGGCGAGGATTGCGGCGAAGCTGCCGTCGGTCTTGGCGATGACGTGACCCTCGGCGGCCTGACGGTCTTCGCGCTTAGCGGCTACGGCCTGACCTTTCTTGCGGAGGATTTCTACGGCTGCCTCGATGTCGCCGTTGGTCTCGGCGAGGGCTTTTTTGCAGTCCATCAGGCCGGCGCTGGTGAGGTTGCGCAGCTTGGTGATATCTGCCATTGTAACTGCCATAATGATATAGTGTTTCCTGGTAGTTGTTAAAATTTTGGGAATAGGGGGTGGAAGCCCTCGGGAGGGCTTCCTGAGGGGGCTATTACTCGGCGGCCTCGGCAGGAGCCTCGGCTACGGGAGCTTCAGCGGCCTCGGCGGCGGGAGCCTCGCGACGCGAAACGCGACGACGTGAGCCCTCACGACGGGGAGCTGCCTCGCCGTTCTCGGCTGAAGCTTTCTCGTCGGCCTTCTCTACCTTGCGCTCGGCGAGACCTTCGTTGATGGCTTCGCAGACGGTCGAGAGGATGAGGTCGATGCTCTTGGAGGCATCGTCGTTGGCGGGGATTACGTAGTCGACGTCGTTGGGGTTGGAGTTGGTGTCAACGATGGCGAATACGGGGATGCCCAGACGGTTGGCCTCAGCTACTGCGATGTGCTCTTTGGCAACGTCGACGATGAAGAGGGCCGAGGGGAGGCGGTTGAGGTCAGCGATAGAGCCGAGGTTTTTCTCGAGCTTGGCGCGCTGGCGGGTGATCTGGAGCTTCTCGCGCTTGGAAAGGTTGTCGAAGGTGCCGTCTTTGGCCATCTTGTCGATTGAGGCCATCTTCTTGACAGCCTTGCGGATGGTGGGGAAGTTGGTGAGCATGCCACCGGGCCAGCGCTCGATAACGTAGGGCATACCTACGCTCTGAGCCTTCTCGGCAACGATTTCCTTGGCCTGCTTCTTGGTTGCAACGAAGAGAACCTTCTTGCCAGAACGGGCAAAGTTGCGGAGCACGTTGGCAGCGTCCTCAAGCTTGGCCTGGGTCTTGTAAAGGTCTATGATGTGGATACCGTTGCGCTCCATGAAGATGTAGGGAGCCATAGCAGGATTCCATTTTCTTTTCATGTGGCCAAAATGGCAACCTGCTTCGAGGAGTTGATCGAAATTGGGAGTTGACATAATTGTCTGTAAGTGGGATTGTTTACGTTCTGTGAGAAAATACAACCGGGGAGTAGGGAACGTGTCCATCTCCGGGGTTTAGATACTAAACAGTAATAAAGGAGAGTGGCGGTAGGATTAACGCTTGGAGAACTGGAAGCGCTTGCGTGCCTTGGGACGACCGGGCTTCTTACGCTCGACAACGCGGGGGTCGCGGGTCATGAAGCCTTCGACGCGGAGAGCGTGCTTGTCCTCGGGGTTGATCTTGACGAGGGCGCGGGCGATGGCGAGACGGAGGGCCTCGGCCTGGCCTTTGTAGCCGCCGCCGTCGAGGTTGACGAGGATGTCATATTTCTCGGCGGAGTCGAGGGTGAGCAGGGGCTGCTTCACGATGTACTGAAGGATGGATGAGGGGAAGTACACGTCGAGGGGACGCTTGTTGATGGTGATTTGACCGTTGCCTTCCTTAACGATCACGCGGGCCACGGCAGCCTTGCGGCGACCCACAGCATTAACTGATTCCATTCTTCAATTATTTGATTTTGTTAATATCGATGAGTTCGGGGTTCTGGGCCTCGTGGGGATGGTTGGGGCCGTTGTAGACGTGCATGTTCTCGATGATAGCACGACCGAGACGGTTTTTGGGGAGCATACCCTTCACTACCTTGATGAAGAGGGGGTTGTAGCCGGGCTTGAGGTGCTTGTTGAACGACTTCTTGAGGAGGATCTCGGGAGTCGACACGCGCTGGCCGCCGGGATAGCCGGTGTAGCGGAGGTACTCACGGTCGGTCCATTTCTTGCCGGTGAGACGCACTTTGTCGGCGTTGATGACGATGACGTTGTCGCCACACTCGATGTTGGGAGAGTAGCTGGGCTTGTTTTTGCCGCGCAGGATGAGCGCGATGGTGGCGCAGAGACGACCGAGCACCTGGTCGGTAGCGTCGATCACCACCCACTTGTGCTCAACGCTCTGGGCGTTGGGCGTAATGGTCTTGTAGCTTAAAGTATCCACTTTTTAATGCTTGGTTAATAGATAATTATTTGCGACTTGGGGCGCGGGAACCTGGCCAAAAGTTCTGACGTCCCTCGCCGCCGGTTAATTTGTGAGGATATAATCGGCCTGCAAAGGTAGTGATTTAGTTGTAATTATCGATGTTTGGTTAAGTATTATTAACATTTGATTGTTTGCTGATGCTGAGATGAAAAGATTTTTGAAAAATCTTGTGCTTTTAGTTTTCTCTATTTTAGGTAGGTTTCTATATATTTATTCGGTGATGACGGAGGGTAGGTTGCGATTGTGAAGTATCGGGCTGTCTTAATGGATTTTAGGACTGTGGTCGGAGGGCGATGTTTTTTTGAGAATGTGGTTTTTTTACATATTTTTGCACCCGTAAATCAATCTGATACGTAATGGTTCTCACTGGAAAAAAACTGTGGATGTCGTCGCGCGACTATGTGATGATCGTCGTCGGTATTCTGCTCTTTGGTTTCGGCTTTTCGGCTTTTATCCTGCCCGAGAAGGTGGTGATCGGAGGAGTGACGGGTCTTGGTACGATCGTGTATCTTCTCACGGGCAAGACTTATATGATCGGTCTGACGCAGTATGCCATCAATCTCGTGTTGTTGTTTGTGGCTTATTTCACTGTCGGGCGCGATTTTGTGTTCAAGACCATCTTCGGGGCTACGGTGATTGCGGTTGTCGTGACGGTTTTGCCGCCTCTGTTCCCTCATTCTCTTGTGCCGACCCAGCCGTTGATGGGGGTGTGTTTCGGCGCGATCCTTACCGGTATGGGTCTCGGGTTGGTTTTTATCCATAACGGCAGTACGGGCGGAACGGATATTGTGGCCGCTATCGTGGCCAAGCGCACTACGGTGTCGATCGGCCGCACGATGCTCTGTGTCGATTTTGCTATAATCTCGTCGTCTTATTTTCTGACCCATGATATAGTCAGGGTGCTCTATGGTCTTTTCACTCTGTTTATTACCTCTTATATGGTGGATGTGATAATCAACTCCAACCGTCAGGCTGTGCAGTTTCTGATCATTTCACCCAAGTGGGATCGTATCGCCAATGCTGTCAATCATCATGCGCGCCGCGGTGTGACGGTGATGGACGGGATGGGGTGGTATACGAAGCGTTCGCTCAAGGTGCTTCTCATTGTGTGCCGCAAGATTGAGTCGGTGACTATCTTCCGTATCGTCAAGAGTATAGATCCGGGGGCATTCATCACTCAGGCTAATGTGAACGGTGTGTATGGACAGGGGTTTGACGAGATGAAAGTGAAGCGCGACATGAAGTTGTGTGAGAAGATCGAGCACGATGAGGCCGAGAGTCATTCAGGCGAGGGTGTAGGAGGTTGATGATACCTCCGGCCTAATCTCGTCGCTGTGCGAAACTGTACAAAAAAACGGCAAGAGACATAAGGTGAAGTTCAGCCGGTGAAGCTGAGATCCTTATGTCTCTTGCTGTTTTTTTATGTATCCGTTGATGCCGTCGTCCTGGTTTGGGGGACGGACGGTTGATGCCAGGGGATTACTTGTTGATAATACCGTATTTGTTGAAGACTCGGGTGATGGTCTCGAGGGCGCGGTCGACCTGTTCCATGGTGTGGGTGGCCATGAGCGAGAAACGTATCAGGGTGTCGCTGGGGGCTACGGCGGGGGAGACTACGGGGTTGACGAAGATGCCCTCCTCGAGCAGGTCGCGTGTGATGGCGAAGGTCTTGAAATCGTCGCGGATGTAGAGGGGGATGATAGGAGTTGAAGTGTGGCCTATCTCAAATCCGGCGTTGCGGAAGCCTTCAAGAGCGTGGTTGGTGAGTTTCCAGAGGTTTTCCTGACGCTCGGGCTCGGTCTTCATGATCTCGAGGGCCTTGAGGGCTGCTGCGGTCGAGGCCGGGGTGATGGATGCAGTGAAGATATAGGAGCGTGAGTGGTGGCGCAGGAAGTTGGTGATCTCCTTGTTGGTGGCGATGAAGCCTCCGAGCGATGCGAAGGATTTGGAGAATGTGCCCATGATGAGGTCGACGTCGTCGGCCACACCGTAATGGTGGCACACACCGCGGCCCCCTTCGCCAAAGACTCCTATGCCGTGGGCTTCGTCGATCATCACCGAGGCGTTGTATTGCTTGGCCAGACGCACGATTTCCTTGACGTTGGCTACGTCGCCTTCCATCGAGAAGACGGAGTCGCTGACGATGAGCTTGACACGGTCGGGGTCGCACTTCTTGAGTTGTTTTTCGAGCGACTCCATGTCGTTGTGCTTGTATTTAAGCTGCTGGCTGAATGAGAGTCGACGGCCCTCAATGATCGAAGCGTGGTCTTGCTCGTCCCAGAGGATGTAGTCTTCGCGGCCGGTAAGGGTGGAGACAACTCCAAGATTGACCTCAAAGCCAGTGGAATAGACCATCACGTCTTCTTTGCCCATGTATTCGGCGAGCTCGTGCTCGAGCTGTTTGTGGATGTCGAGAGTACCGTTGAGGAAGGGCGATCCGGCGCATCCTGTGCCATATTTGCGGGTTGCTTCGATGGCGGCTTCCTTGATGCGGGGGTCGTTGACGAGGCCTGTGTAGCAGTTGGAGCCGAACATCAGGACTTTCTTGCCGTTCATGATCACTTCGGGATCCTGTTCGCTGGAAATGGCTCGGAAGTAGGGGTAGACACCGGCGGCTTTGGCCTGCTGGGGAGCAGTGTACCTGCTGAGTTTCTCTTGAAGTAAGTTCATCGTATGTTTTTGAGTCTTCTGGGCTGTGTGGAGATTGGTTAGTCGGGTGACGGTCAGTGGTCTGGCTCAGAGATTTATGGCGCGCTCACCTTTAGCGACTGGCAAAGGTAGGGAATTTTTCACAGTTCTTATTGTTTTGTGCTTGTTTTTAAGTGTTAATTTATTAAAACAGGGCTGTTCCGGCGGTTGAAACCAGATGTTTTTTGTGTAACTTTGTGTAAAATTTATAATAAAATGGAAACTTCCGATACTAATGCCGCGGCCTCCCTGGGGGTCAAGCGCACGGTGCTTGATTATGACGACATTGTCGCTATGGCTCCCTTTTTCAAGGGGAAGCGTCGTCTGGTGAATTGGTTTATGAAGCTCCTGTCGGTCGATAAGGTCAATTGGATTCATGACCATAATTTCGACACACCCGGGCCCTCTTTCTGTCGCGGCCTGTTGCAGGATCTCGATATTAAGCTGCGCATCGACAACGAGCGTGTGCTCGACAATCTCCCCGAGGGGGCGTTTATTACTGTCAGCAATCATCCTTTTGGCGCTCTTGACGGTATCACGCTGATAGATATAGTCGGGTCGAGGCGTCCTGAATATAAAGTGATGGTCAATATGATACTCAATCATATCACGGCCATGCGTCCCAACTTCATAGCTGTCGATCAGAGTGCCAGTGACGATCCGGCCAAGAAGGCTGTGTCGATGCACGGTATACGCGAATGTATGCTCAGGGTTAAACAGGGTTTCCCGATAGGCTTTTTCCCGGCGGGAGCTGTAGGTAACTACAACCGTCATCTGAAGTTTGAGGATGGCCCGTGGAAGCCAGTGGTCATGAGGCTGATACAGCAGCTTAAGGTGCCGGTGGTGCCCATTTTCTTCCATGGCTACAATAGCTGGTGGTTCAGATTTCTGGGAGTGATCAGCTGGCAGTTGCGCACGTTGCGTCTGCCGGCCGAGGTGTTCCGTCGCAAGGGTGACACGCTTCATATCTCAGTGGGCGACGTGATTACCCCCGAGGAGATTAAGGCTCACAGCGGGTCTCTCGAGGAGCTGACCGAGTGGCTGAGAGGAAAAACTTACGAACTGCAGAAGAATCGATGACCGAGATCGACACTACATCCTATCCTGCCGAGGTGATGCAGGCCAAGCAACGCTTCGGCATTGTTGGTAATTCGCCGGCTCTGATGGAGTCGGTGGCCCGTGCTGTGAGGGTGGCGCCGATCGATCTCTCGGTGCTGGTGGCCGGTGAGAGTGGTACCGGAAAGGAATTTTTCCCGAAAATCATCCATGCCTACTCGCCGCGCAAGCATGCGCGCTATATAGCTGTCAATTGTGGCGCTATTCCCGAGGGTACTATCGACTCGGAGCTTTTCGGCCATGAGAAGGGAGCTTTTACCGGGGCTGTCGCCACGCGCAGAGGTTATTTTGAGGAGGCCGACGGTGGAACTATATTTCTCGACGAGGTGGCTGAGTTGCCGCTGACCACTCAGGCGCGACTGTTGCGTGTGCTTGAGACCGGCGAGTTTATCAAGGTAGGCTCGTCGACGGTTCAGAAGGCCAATGTGCGCATCGTTGCGGCTACAAATGTCGATATGCTCAGGGCTGTCGCCGAGGGGCGTTTCCGCGAGGATCTCTATTATCGCCTTTCGACGGTGACGATATCGATCCCGCCGCTGAGGGAGCGTGGCTCTGACATCACTTTGCTGGCACGAAAGTTTGCGGCTGATTTTTCGGAACGTTATCTCACTCCGCGCATTTCGCTCGACGACTCGGCCCGCGCGCTGTTGATGGCCTATCGCTGGCCGGGCAATGTGCGCCAGCTCAAGAATGTGATCGAGCAGGTGGCGCTCTTCAATGCTGGCGAAGATGTTGACTCGGAGAAGCTTCGTCCTTATCTGCCGGGCTATCAGTCGGAACTGGCCACTATGGGGACGGTTCGCGGAGGCGTGAAAGATGGTGCCGGGCATGAGTATTCGGCCGAGCGCGACATGTTGCTCGGGATGATACTCAGGATGCAGTCGCAGATCGACGAATTGCAGCAACGCGTGAGGGATGCCGAGTCGCGTCATGCTCCTTTTGTCGAGACGGTCGATCAGATAGCTCAGCCGGTGGAGTCGACCCGCATGGCGCCGACTACTTCGCTTGTCAAGTTTGATCATTATGTGCCGGCCGTCGCCGACGAGGTTCGTGTGGTGGCTGAGGATCCGGCTGTGGAGCAGGAGGAGAAGATTGCTCCTACGCTTGAGGATACGGAGCGCGAGACGATACGCCTTGCGCTGGAGCGTAACGGGGGACGTCGTAAACCTACGGCGGCTCAACTTAACATTTCTGAACGCACTCTCTATCGAAAGATCAAGGAATATGGCATGGAGTGAAGGCTCTGATGTGGATCCGTAAAATATATTTACCCCGGTTGCTCTGAAGGGCGGCCGGGGTAAGTTTTTGTCGGAAGTTTGTGCGGTAGAAGGAGGATAGGTTAGCGTAGGTTGCCCAGGCGTATCACTCTGACACCCGTGATGGAGTGGTTTTTGCGCAGGTATTCGGCCAGGGGGAGAGGGTCGTCGATGACTTTGCCGGCTGTCGATGAGGCGTGTATGAGATGGGGGCGGCCGTCAGGGTGGATTGTGGCGATGCCTATGTGGCTCACGTCGAGGCCGTCTGTTTTGGTAGTGAAGGCGAGAATGTCTCCCTCTTTGATCAGGGCTTCGCCCTTTTTTGTCTGCATCAGTGTGCTTTTGAGCATCGGATAGCGATGGGAGCGAAAACCTACCTCTACGCTCTTGATCTTTTCAAATGACTCGTCGTCGGCCAGGGCGGGGTAGGCTGATCTGTGTCGCGACATGTAGTCGAGGGTTTTGACCTGATGAGACCATCCGGGCAGACGGTCGGTGACTTCGGTGAGCAGGCCGCGGTGAGTGTTGTCGACTATCCAGTCGCTCACATAGTGGAGACGCGAAGCGTATCCGTCGGCGCGTCCCTGGCGGTAGCGTATCTGGCCGAGGTTATAGACAAAGTCTTGCCAGGCCGAGCGGTGTTCTTCAAGAGTCATGGCCAGGGCTGTGACAGTCTCTACGAATGTTGTGCAGTCCATTCCGTCAAGGTTGACGGTGAGGATCTCGGGAGTTTGCTCGAGTGTGCCGGCGACGTATGGAGTGCCTTCAAGCAGGTGTGCGAATGTCGATATGCGCTGGTTGGCGGTGAGGTTGCCTTGTGATGCTACTTGTGTGAGTAAAGAGGTTATGCGTGTGGTGTCGGCGCTCTCGTTGTTCCATCGGGTCGGGGTCTGGGCTTTTATGGCTGTTGCCGACAGAAGTAATGTCAGAGCGATTGTGGCCTGCTTATATATATTATATATGTGGTGGTTCATCTGGTTGGTTGATCGGTGAGTTGGTTTATTTGCTCCAAAGTTACGGAAATCTGTCGATAATTATTATTTTTGTGGGGTAAAATGTGAGTTTAGGGGGTGAATGAGTGTGTTATTGGTATGAACTATGTTGAAGATGCTATTGTGAGAGGGGTAGAAAAGATGGTTAACGAATCGTAATTTTGGCAATTGTTCACACGGCTTGTGTTAAATTAGTGTTAAAATGGTGATATTATTTGCGGGGTAACGATAAAGTCTCTACCTTTGCAACGCTTTTGAGGGACACCCCTTAAGAAGCGAGCGAACTTTGAAAGAATTGCA
>JAAVCX010000017.1 GCA_014802105.1 Bacteroides sp.
TTGGCGAGACGGACGTTAAGATACTTGCGGAGTTTGGAGTCCTCGAGCAGAGTATCGCCGTATTTCTTACCGCCATACCAGTTAGAGTCCCATCCACGGATAACTCCCAAGCGATTGCTGATTGGATTTACTTTCTGTCCCATTATTTGTTAAGCGTTTTTATTTTCAATTGTGTCAACGATCAGAGTGACGTGATTGGCGCGCTTGCGGATGCGGTAGCCGCGTCCCTGGGGAGCGGGACGGAGGCGCTTGAGCATGGGGGCACATCCTACCATGATGGTAGAGATGTAGAGCTCACCTGCATCGGCCTTACGCTCGTTCTTGGCCTCCCAGTTAGCGATAGCTGAAAGGAGGAGCTTCTCGAGACGAGCGGCGGCTTCCTTGTTGGAGAACTTCAGGATACCGAGAGCGCGGTTAACCTCTACGCCGCGGATCATGTCGGCGACGAGGCGCATCTTGCGGGGCGAAGTGGGGATATTGAGGAGCTTAGCAAAAGCGATGTTCTTCTGCTCGGCTTTCCTGAGGTCTGCTGAATTTCTTTTTCTTACACCCATTTTATTTTAATTCTAAGCTTTTTTACGGTGAATTATTTATATCAGGGCCCTAAGTTATTTCTTGCGGTTACCGGAGTGACCACGGAAAGTGCGCGTGGGGGCGAACTCGCCGAGCTTGTGGCCAACCATGTTTTCAGTAACGTAGACAGGGATAAACTTGTTGCCGTTATGGACGGCGAAGGTGTGACCGACGAACTCGGGGGCGATCACGGAAGCGCGGCTCCAGGTCTTGATTACAGACTTCTTGCCTGACTCATCCATGGCTGCCACCTTCTTCTCAAGCTTAACGCTGATAAACGGGCCTTTTTTTAATGAACGACTCATAGGGAGATGATGCTAATTTTAATCAGATTACTTCTTTCTTCTCTCGATAATATACTTCGAGGAGTGCTTTTTGGGCGCACGAGTCTTGAGGCCCTTAGAGTAGAGACCCTTGCGGGAGCGGGGATGACCACCCGAAGCACGGCCCTCACCACCACCCATGGGGTGATCGACGGGGTTCATGACAACGCCGCGGTTGCGGGGGCGACGGCCGAGCCAGCGCGAGCGACCGGCCTTACCGGAACGCTCAAGAGAGTGCTCAGAGTTGCCTACGGTGCCGACAGTTGCGCGACACTCGGCGAGGATCTTGCGGGTCTCGCCAGAAGGTAATTTGACGATAACATAGGATCCTTCACGGGAGATGAGCTGGGCGAAAGTACCAGCAGAACGTGCCATGAAAGCTCCCTGGCCGGGACGGAGCTCGATGTTGTGAATGAGGGTACCGACGGGGATGTTGGCCAGAGGGAGGCAGTTGCCTACCTCGGGCTGAGCCTCGGGACCCGACATGAGAGTGTCGCCGACTTTGAGACCGTTGGGTGCAATGATATAAGCTTTAGCGCCGTCCTTGTAGAAGAGAAGAGCGATACGAGCCGAACGGTTGGGATCGTACTCGATAGTCTTCACTACAGCGGGGACGCCGTCTTTCTGTCTCTTAAAGTCAATGAAGCGATATTTACGCTTGTGGCCACCACCAAGGTAGCGAGTGGTGAGATGACCCTCGGCGTTACGGCCGCCGGAGGCCTTTTTGCCGACTGTAAGAGATTTCTCCGGTGTTGTAGCAGTGATGGTACCTTTAAAAACACCGATAACCTTGTGACGCTGCCCAGGGGTTGTGGGCTTGAATTTTCTTACTGCCATTTTATTGATTAGATGTTGCTGTAGAAGTCAATGTTCTGCCCCTCGGCCAGGTCGACGATAGCCTTTTTCCAAGCAGCGGTCTTGCCACGGAGGAGGCCGCTCTTGGTCCAGCGCGACTTGTTTTTCGAGCGGACATTGATTGTATTAACGCGAGTCACTTTCACGCCATAGAGCTTCTCGATGAGAGACTTGATCTGATACTTGTTAGCCTCGGGAGAAACCATGAAAGTGTAGCGGCCGAGCTTCTCGGTGAGAGCGCTGGCCTTTTCAGTAACGATGGGTTTGATAGAGATTTCCATTGTCGTAGTTTACTCGTGAATGAGGTTTAAAGTTTATTAACGCAGTCAAGGCTGCTCTCGGTGAGGATCACAGCGTTAGAGTTCATGATGGCGTAGGTGTTGAGATCTGCGGCCACCATGGTGCAGGCGTTGGGTACGTTACGGGCTGACAAAGTTACATTTTTATTGTCAGACGGTAAAACGAGGAGGACCTTTTTGCCGTCGACTTTAAGATTTTTAGCAAAATTTACGAAATCTTTAGTCTTGGGAGCCTCGAGGTTGAAGTCTTCAACCACGATGAGCTGCTGGTCCTGCACCTTGTAGGTGAGAGCGCTCTTGCGAGCGAGGGATTTAACCTTCTTATTCAACTTGAAGCGATAGTCACGGGGACGGGGACCGAATACGCGACCACCGCCGACGAGGACGGGAGAGTTGATATCACCGATACGGCTACCGCCGCCACCCTTCTGCTTGTGGAGCTTACGGGTAGAACCGGAAACTTCGCTACGCTCCTTGGACTTGTGAGTGCCCTGGCGCTGGTTGGCGAGATACTGCTTTACATCGAGGTAAACAGCGTGCTCATTGGCGTCGATAGCGAACACCTCGTCGGCAAGAACAGCCTTGCGGCCGGTGTCTTCACCTTTGATATTGTAGATTGCGACTTCCATTATTTCTCAATTAAGACGATTGAACCTTTGCTTCCGGGGATCGAGCCCTTGATGATAAGAACATTGTGCTCGGGAAGCACCTTAACTACACGAAGGTTCTGAACGGTTACCTTCTCGTTGCCCATCTGGCCGGCCATACGCATTCCTTTGAACACCTTGGCGGGATAGGAGCAGGCGCCCACCGAACCGGGGGCACGGAGGCGGTTGTGCTGACCGTGAGTGGCCTGACCGACGCCGCCGAAACCATGGCGCTTAACAACGCCCTGGAATCCTTTACCCTTGGAGGTACCCTGGATGTCCACGAAGTCGTCTTCGCTGAAGAGATCTACGGTGAGAGTGTCACCGAGTTTAACCTCTTCGCCAAATCCCTTGAACTCGGCCAAGTGGCGCTGGGGAGCTACTCCGGCCTTCTTGAAGTGACCGGCCATAGGAGCAGTTGTGTGCTTGTCTTTCTTTTCCTGAAAGCCGAGCTGTACGGCGGCATATCCGTCGTTTTCAACTGTCTTGACTTGAGTAACTACACAGGGGCCTACTTCGATAACAGTGCACGGCACGTTCTTGCCGTCGGCACTGAAAACGGATGTCATTCCGATTTTCTTTCCTAATAATCCTGGCATTTCTCTGTGAATTTAGAAAATGTGAACTGTTGATTGATTTTGATTCTACTTAAATCCTGATAAGTGTCTGAAAACTGATTGGTTCAGATCAGACCTTGATCTCTACCTCAACTCCCGAGGGAAGCTCGAGCTTCATGAGAGCGTCGACGGTCTTGCCGGTGGAGTTGTGGATGTCGATCAGGCGCTTGTAGCTGGAGAGCTGGAACTGCTCGCGAGACTTCTTGTTGACGAAGGTGGAGCGGTTGACAGTGAAGATGCGGCGATGGGTGGGCAGGGGTATGGGACCCGAGATAACGGCACCGGTAGCCTTGACGGTCTTCACAATCTTCTCAGCCGACTTGTCTACGAGATTGTAGTCGTAGGACTTAAGTTTGATTCTGATTGTCTGGTCCATATTGTAAGTTGAATAGAAGATTTGTTATTTGATAAGGTCTACACGGCCCTGGCACTCGGTAAGTACATTGCGGGCGATCGAGCTCGACACTTCAGCATAGTGGCTGAAAGTCATGGTCGAGGTGGCACGACCCGAAGTGATAGTACGGAGGGCGGTCACATAACCGAACATTTCGGCAAGAGGAGCCTTAGCCTTAACGATACGGGCACCAGAGCGTGAAGTCTCCATGCCCTCTACCTGACCACGACGCTTGTTAAGGTCACCGATAACATCGCCCATGCTCTCCTCGGGAGTAACAACCTCTACCTTGAAGATAGGCTCGAGCAGAACGGGACCGGCTTTCTCAGAAGCCTTCTTGAAGGCCTGGATAGCACAGAGCTCAAACGAGAGCTGGTCGGAGTCAACGGGGTGGAACGAACCGTCGATCACAGTCACCTTAAGACGGTCGAGGGGATAGCCGGCGAGCACACCGTTCTTCATAGCGGTAGTGAAGCCTTTCTGGATTGCGGGGATAAACTCCTTGGGAATGTTACCACCCTTGACCTCGTCGACAAACTGGAGTGTTCCGTCAAAGTCCTCGTCAGCGGGCTCGACGCGCACGATGATGTCGGCAAACTTACCGCGACCACCGGTCTGCTTCTTGAACACCTCACGGAGCTCAACGGGCTTGGTGATGGCTTCCTTGTAAGTAACCTGAGGACGACCCTGGTTACACTCTACCTTAAACTCGCGACGGAGACGGTCGATAATGATATCGAGGTGAAGCTCACCCATACCCGAGATTACGGTCTGGCCGGTCTCTTCATTGGTCTCCACACGGAAAGTGGGATCCTCCTCAGCAAGCTTCTGAAGGCCTACGCCGAGCTTGTCGAGGTCTTTCTGAGTCTTGGGCTCCACGGCGATACCGATAACGGGATCGGGGAACTCCATAGCCTCGAGAACGATAGGATGATTCTCGTCACAGAGAGTGTCACCGGTGCGGATATCCTTGAAACCTACGCCTGCGCCTATATCGCCGCAATCGATAGACTCCTTGGCGTTCTGCTTGTTGGAGTGCATCTGGAAGAGGCGGCTCACGCGCTCTTTCTTGCCCGAACGGCTATTGAGCACATAGCTACCGGCAACAACGTCACCTGAATAGACGCGGAAGAATGTAAGACGACCAACGTAGGGGTCAGTGGCGATCTTGAATGCGAGAGCACACATAGGAGCTTCGGGAGAAGGCTCGCGGGTCTCGACCTGATCGGGATCATCGGGATTAGTACCCTCGACAGCACCTGAATCGACGGGGCTGGGAAGATATGCGCAGACAGCATCAAGGAGACACTGCACACCCTTGTTCTTGAAGGAAGATCCGCAGATCATGGGAACAACCTCCATCTTGAGGGTAGCGTTGCGGAGAGCGCGACGAACCTCCTCCTCAGTGATAGTAGAGGGATCGTCGAAATATTTCTCCATGAGAGCGTCGTCAAACTCTGCGATCTTCTCGAGCATCTTGTCGCGCCACTCCTCGGCCTCGGCCTGAAGGTTGGCGGGGATCTCCTCAACAGAGTAGTCGGCACCCATGGTCTCGTCGTGCCAGAAGATAGCCTTCATGCGGATAAGGTCAACCACACCCTTGAAAGTCTCCTCAGCACCGATAGGTATCTGAATAGGACAGGGGTTAGCGCCGAGGACGTCCTTAAGCTGACGTACTACCTCAAAGAAGTTGGCACCCGACCGGTCCATCTTGTTGACATAACCGATACGGGGAACATTGTACTTGTCAGCCTGACGCCATACAGTCTCAGACTGAGGCTCAACACCACCTACGGCACAGAAAGTAGCGACAGCGCCGTCGAGTACACGGAGCGAACGCTCTACCTCGACAGTAAAGTCGACGTGTCCCGGAGTGTCAATAAGGTTGATCTTGAACTTCTCGCCGTCATAGTTCCAGAAAGTGGTTGTAGCGGCCGAAGTGATAGTGATACCACGCTCCTGCTCCTGCTCCATCCAGTCCATGGTGGCAGCACCGTCGTGAACCTCACCGATCTTGTGAGTAAGACCGGTATAGAAGAGGATACGCTCGGAGGTAGTGGTCTTACCGGCATCGATGTGGGCCATGATGCCGATATTACGGGTATATTTAAGATGTGCGTCTGATTTAGCCATTTTACAGGTAAATTGAGGAATGAGAGATTAGAAACGGAAGTGAGCGAAAGCACGGTTGGCCTCGGCCATCTTGTGCATATCCTCCTTGCGCTTGTAGGCGCCACCCTGCTCGTTATAAGCATCTACAATCTCGGCAGCGAGTTTCTCGGCCATAGTCTTGCCGCCACGCTTGCGAGAGTAGAGGATGAGGTTTTTCATCGAGATAGACTCCTTACGGTCGGGACGGATCTCGGTAGGAACCTGAAAAGTAGCACCACCCACACGGCGCGACTTCACCTCGACGGTGGGAGTGATGTTTTCGAGAGCCTTCTTCCAGATCTCGAGGGGAGTTTTCTCCTCGTTGGGGAGCTTGCTCTTGACGAGCTCGAGAGCGGAATAGAAGATGGTATAAGAGGTGTTCTTCTTGCCGTCATACATCAGATGGTTGACGAACTTGGAGACTCTCACATCGTTGAAGACGGGATCGGGAAGGATCACCCTCTTCTTAGGCTTAGCTTTACGCATTTTGTTTTAGTGATTGTTGTTTTTGTTGCTTGGTTGCTGCTTCTTTTGTCTTCAACAGCCCTCAGATCCCAGCGCGGATCCGGACCATTTACTCAACCATGATTTAGCTTTCCAATCAAATCAAAAACGAGAGGTTTAGTTGACTCGGTTTTAATTAAATTGTGTTCTTTTAAGAAAAGGAACGTGAGGAGCGTGACTCAGAAGTGATTTATTTACTTCTTGGCAGCCTTGGGACGCTTGGCACCGTACTTGGAACGGCGCTGAGTGCGATCCTTTACGCCGGAGGTATCGAGGGTACCGCGAACGATGTGATAACGCACACCGGGGAGGTCTTTAACACGACCGCCGCGCACGAGCACGATCGAGTGCTCCTGAAGGTTGTGGCCCTCACCGGGGATGTAGCTGTTGACTTCCTTACCGTTGGTGAGACGTACACGAGCCACCTTACGCATAGCCGAGTTAGGCTTCTTGGGGGTGGTAGTGTAAACACGCACGCACACGCCGCGACGCTGGGGGCATGAGTCGAGCGCGGGTGACTTGCTCTTATCCTCAAGAGCAACGCGTCCTTTTCTTACTAATTGCTGAATAGTAGGCATCTTAGTTCTTTTGGTTTTACTATGAATAGTGTTACTTGGTATTCTTTCTGTCAGAAAAATCTGAACCCCGGTCAAAAATGCGTTATAATCGCCACGACACACCTATCACTCAATCAGTTAGAGGTGTCGCAACGGCACATTTCTCCCAAAGGCGTTGCAAAATTACAACTTATTTTCCTAACTACCAAACATTTTGATAAATAAGTAGTAAAGATTTTTCAGATACCATTATTCCATTTTTCTACTGCAAACCTGAGAAATCTCAGGAAGAAAAACCGATCGTCAAAAAAAACGATGAAAAAATTTGGTGAGTAAATATTTTCGATCGTATCTTTGCAGTGTACTATTTCACTAATACACTAAGCCACCCGATAACATTCACTATGGTTGAAATCAAAAATCTTTCTTTCAGTTACTCACGCAAGAAGGAGCCGGTGTTCAGAGACCTGACGCTGAACATCGGGCACGGCGGAGTCTACGGACTGCTCGGCCGCAACGGCGTGGGAAAGACCACACTAATGTATCTGATAGCCGGAGCTCTCACCCCAAGTGCCGGCACAGTCACTCTCGACGGAACGATCACGCGCCGACGCCTCCCTTCCACCATGTCGCGACTGCGAATAGTGACCGAGGAGTCGATACTCCCGCCTCAGAAACTTTCGGAGTACGTCAAGCTCAACAGTTACTACTATCCCGATTTTTCCCAGGATCTTTTCGCTCATATATGCGATGAGTTTGAGCTCACCCCCGACATGAGGCTTGACCGTCTATCGACAGGAGCCAAGAAGAAAGTCGCTCTCGCCTTTGCCTTTGCCTGCAACACTCCCCTACTCCTCCTCGACGAACCCACCAACGGTCTTGACATCCCGTCAAAGGACACCTTCCGACGCATCCTTGCCGAGTGCATGAGCGACGACCGCACCATCGTGGTGGCCACACATCAGGTCCACGATCTGGAGCGACTTCTTTCAAACGTCATAATCCTCGACGAGCGCGGACTTATAATAAACCGCAGCATCAGCGAAATAACGGAAGTCCTGCGGTTTGACGTCAGCAACGACCCCAAGGTAATCTCCTCTGCCCTTTGGAGCCAACCAGGCCCGGGAGGAACCGAAGTAGTGACCCGACGCCTCAATCCCGACGACGAGACAGAGGTAGACCTTGAAATGCTCTTCAAGTGCATGAGCCAGCGACCCGAAACCATATCCCTTTAACAACATCCTCACACATGTCAAACGAAATCTTCAGCCTGCCGCGTTTCGCCCATCTCCTCAGACAATATTTCATAGCTCGCAGACGGGAACTCATGCGCTACACCCTGACCACGACAGTCATGATATTATTTTTCATAATCTGCTACATGGGCGACAATCCCACCGTCAGCCCTAAGTCATGGATATTCTTCAGGACATGGATCTACATCCCGTTTCAGGTAATCATCCTCTGCCTCTGCGTAGCTCTCGCCTCGAGATCCTTTATAGATCTTCACACCTCCAAAGGAATATTGGCCGAGACCACAACACCGGCTTCACAACTCGAGAAATTTCTGGCAAGATGGACTCTGAGCATCCCGTTGCCGCTTCTCATCTGCGCCACGATCATCATCGCCTTCAAAACAATCGGATACACTCTCCTATTCATTCTGTACGGCAAAGACAACCTCGTGACAGCCATAGGTTTCAGCGAAAGCCTGCAGATCCAGTTTTCATGGATCATAGCCGTGACATGGCTCCAGGCATTCTTCTTTCTCGGAGCTACACGCAGATTTGGAGCAATAGTGATAATAGCGGCAATCGCCTGCCTGATACTGCTGACCGCCCTCATCGGGAGCAACGACATCAGATTTCTGATCATCACAGCCTATCGCATCCCTACGCTCCTGATCCTGTGCGTGACACCGGCATGCTGCTACATAGCATCATATTTCATCTACCGTAGAGTCGATATAAATAGCCGCTCATGAAGTTTAAAGAAAACAACCGGCCCATCTATCTCCAGATCGCCGAGAGCATCTGCGACGGAGTGATGAACGACTCCTTCCGAGAGGGACAACGCATACCCTCGGTCAGAGAATACGCCTCAACGGTAGCCGTCAACCCCAACACCGTGATGCGCTCTTACGAACACCTCTCGCAGAAAGGCGTGATAACCAACCGGCGTGGCATAGGCTTTTTTGTCACCGACGACGCACGAGATATTATTCTGACCTCTCGCCGCGAAAGCTTGCTCGGCGACGAGATCGATGACTTCTTCCATCAATTGAGCCTGATGCAGGTCTCCCCCTCGGAGCTCGCCGGGAGATACGCCGACTACCTCGAGAGGAAATCTCAGAAATAATCCATCCCATACTTTCTCATGTAAATCATACCCCTGCAGAGGATCGGAATACATCCTCCACAGGGGTATGTCTGAGTTATATCATCACATCATCTGCGGCCCCGGCCACCGCCAGACGAGCGGTTGCCACCGCCCCAGTCGCCTCCACGATCCCTGCGGTCACCACGATCGCCGCGGTCGCCGCGATCCCTCATGAAGCGTGGCATTTCGCCCTTACCGTTAAACCGGTTGAAAGTGTAGCGGAACGTGGCGAGGAAATAGCTGCCTATCACCCGACTGTAAGTCTCGCTGACACTGGTGGCACTGACATTGCGACGGAAATCCTTACTGTTGGAAAGTATGTCGCGCCACTCGATCTTGATCTCCGCATTCCGTTTCAGGAAACGCCACGAAGCTTCAAGATTCCAGAGCAACTGATCGTCCTCACCGCGGTTGATATTGGTGCCGTTGCGAAACGAGAAACTTATATCAGACTTCAACTGCACATTACCCGGAATGTTGGCAAAGATATTATAACCGAAGTTATAGCTTCTCACATAGTTGCGGGTCTCCCGCAGCAGATTTTTGGAGAAATTATGCCTCCACGAGCCCGATACATCCATCTGTCCCCATGATGGAGAATAAGTCAGACGCAGTTGAGACGAAAGATTGCGCGAGTCGGTGACACTGCGCGAGGGCTCAGGCTGACGATTTTCGTTCAGCAGGCCGACATTGCGTGTGAAATTGACCCCATTGCTCGAAGTGATACGGAAAACCCTGTGAAGCCTCAGCGTGTAGCGCAGCGAGTTACGCAGATTCCAGTTACCTGAGATATTCACCGGATGAGTCTCTACTCCGCCGGTAGTGAGATCATAGGTGGTACTCTGCGTCACGCTATTGTAAGTATTGCTCCATCGCGAGGAAAAATTGAGACCTATGTCACGGTTGTCAAATGACACCTCGATATCCTGCTGATACGCCGGCGAGAGATCGGGATTACCTCGCGAGATATTCAGAGGGTCGGAGTTGTCAGTCACCGTGAGCAGATCTGAGAGCGAGGGCTGCTGAGTCTCTCCTCTGTACCTAATGTCTATCTGGCTCTTGCCGGGTCTAAGCGAGAATGTCAGATCGGGAGCGAAATTTACAGAATTGCGCACGGTATCGGCATACATTTTTCCAGTTTTCTGGTCAAGAGTGCTTCGCTCGGGCGACACACTGAAATTGGCCAGCAATGAAACAGCCTCGGTGAAATAATTGAAAGTGAGCCTGAAATCATGCTTCAGAGTATTATTCAGCGAGCGATTGCTCAGCGAGTCGGTATAGCCGGCTTCAAATCCATCGGGGAGCCATGTGGCCGGCTCTTCCATGTCGGGCGAGAAGAATGGCGACAGATCGTAGGTGTCGCGATAGCTGCGCCCGCGCGAGGAGTTGAGCGTGTAAGTGAAGTCAAGATTGATTGCTTCGCTGAAACGCTGACTGACAGCGGCACTCACATTGTAAGAATTGGTGCGGGTCGGCGACCGGCGATACTGATTGCGCAGGAGCACCGAGTCATTACCAAAGATGTCGCGCAGCTCATAATAGGTCGTGCGCGAAAGCGAGAAGCTCTCAGAAACCCTGTCATTATAATTATATCCGGCACTGAAAGTTACACCCGTGCGTTTGTCATTGAACATCTTCATGATCGAAGCCGAAGCCGAGGCCGTCTGTGTGTCATTGTCTGAGACCGACTGCTGCTTGATTTCATTGAGACGTATCGACTTATCAATCTCATCATAACGGTCAGAGCCGAATGGATCACGGAAGTCGAGCCCCGGATCTCCGTTAAACGAAGCCTGTCTGGAGCCGCTTCCCGAACCACTGTCCGACTTCCTGTAAGATGACATGAATTGCAGGAATATAGAGTTGGCAATCTCTCCCGAAAATCCGGCACTGGCATCAAATCCATGAGATTTGGATGTGTTTTCTGATTTAGTATAGCGCCAGCGTGTACCCGACACAAGGAACTGCTCATTACCCGACGACGATTGCGAGCCATCTATATTATGGTTATAGCCTACCCTTGCATTCACTCTGATCTTATCTTTAAGCAAGACATTAAATCCGGCATTGAGGCGATCTGTGCGGGCGTCGGGATAGGCCGAGCGCGAACGCAGATTGCCGGTCTGGGCAAGGAGGTTGATATTATCACCCTGTTTCTTGAAATGGTTTACATCGGCCGCATACTCATGTTTGCGCTCGGTACCCTGAGCCGCCCTCGCCTTAGCCACGAGCATCGAGCCAAACTCTTCGCGCGTAGTGAGATCAAGTACCATGTTCTTACGTCCCCTGCGGCTTCGGCGTCCCGAGAAGCGTTCCATCTCGCTCGTTTTGTCATAAACCTTGAGATTGCTCAGTATCTCGACCGGGATAGTCTCGAGGACAGTCGGCACGTCCCCCAGATCAAACGTCTGTCCATTGATATTGATCTCGGTGAGAGGTTCGTCATTATAAGTCAGGGTTCCCGCCTCGCTATCATATTCCATACCGGGTATCAGAGCTATCAGTTCCTCGAGGAGCGCCCCCTGAGAGGTCTTAAAAGCATTGACATTTATCACCGTCGTATCGCCCACAAGCTCTATATCCTTGACAGGAGCCTCTACCGTCACCTCGCCCAACTCGATACTGCTGTTAAGCACGATCTGACCGAGATCAACCACAGTGGCCGGCTTCACATCACAAAACACGGGTTGCATACCGGTAAAGGAGACTCGCACACGATAGACTTTCTGAGCATCACGATTGTAAGTCAATGCAAATGCGCCCCGGGTGTCACTGGCGACGCTTCTCACGGCCGTGGAGTCGCCGACTGTAAACAGCAATATATTGGCCTCAGCCAACGGCTCGGCCTTATCGCCAAACGATGCAGCCACAATACCCTTCACCGTGGCAACTTCGGCCCGAAGTACAGGACTTGCTAATAAACACAGAAATATAACGGCGAGTAAAGCTGACACTCTCGCCCGTAGTTGAAACGCGTGAAACATGGTAAATTGTGGATGACTGGTAGAGAACGGGACTGTTGCCTGTCTCTCTTTATTTTATGACTCCGATAACATGTTATGGTTTAGAAAGCAATTGTTAACAAACATTAAACCCAATATACAACATTTTGCGTTCCGCATCGTCACACCACTTTTCCACATAGATTGGATAGAATAAAAAAAGATCGACAACCCGGCAGAGCCACACAGTTGTCGATCCTTAAATTTTATGTATTGGAGGAAACGTTATTTCTCCTCATCATTTCCTGCAAATTCCATGAGATAGGCCTTGATGAACGGATCGAGATCACCATCCATCACACCGTTTACGTCGGCTGTCTGATGGCCTGTGCGGTGATCTTTTACACGACGGTCGTCAAACACATAGCTTCTGATCTGAGACCCCCACTCGATTTTCATTTTTCCGGCCTCGACCTTAGCCTGCTCCTGGAGTCGATGCTGAAGCTCCTTATCATACAGTATAGAACGGAGCTGTCTTAGGGCGTTCTCCTTATTTTTGGGCTGATCGCGGGTCTCGGTATTCTCGATGAGTATCTCCTCATGTTCGCCGGTATAAGGGTCAGTAAACTGATAGCGAAGACGCACACCCGACTCCACCTTATTGACGTTCTGACCGCCGGCACCACCCGAACGGAAGGTATCCCACGACAGAAGCGCGGGCTCGACCTTCACCTCGATAGTATCGTCGACAAGAGGTGTCACAAAGACCGAGGCAAAAGATGTCATACGCTTACCCTGGGCATTGTAAGGAGACACACGCACCAGACGATGCACACCGTTCTCGCTCTTGAGATACCCGTAAGCGAAGTCTCCCTCCACGTTTATGGTACAGGATTTAATTCCGGCTTCATCACCTTCGAGGAGGTTGGCCATAGAGGTCTTGTAGCCGTGAGACTCACACCAGCGCAGATACATTCTCATCAACATCTGAGCCCAGTCCTGACTCTCGGTACCGCCGGCACCCGAATTGATCTTGAGCACCACTCCGAGTTTATCCTCCTCGCGGCGCAGCATGTTTTTAAGCTCGAGATTTTCTATGAGCTCCATGCAGGTAGCATAATTCTGATCAAGCTCCGCCTCCTCGACAAGCCCCTCTTTCAAGAAGTCCCAGGCGAGTTCGAGCTCTCCGACAGCCTTGTCGACCTCTTCATAGCCCTTGATCCACGACTGCAGATCCTTGATTTTCTTCATCTGTATCTGGGCTTCTTTGGGATGCTCCCAGAAGTCGGGCACATGAGTGCGCAACTCTTCCTCCTCGACCTGAATCTTCTTATTGTCAATATCGAGATACCTCTTGAGAGCGTCTCTACGCTCCGATGTCTCCTTTAATTGCTCCTGGGTGATCATAGAAAATTGGTAGTTATATAAAAATAAGCGCCGAAAGCTCTAAAGCATTCGGCGTTTTACTCGGGTGGGCGCTGAGGGATTCGAACCCCCGACCCTCTGCTTGTAAGGCAGACGCTCTGAACCAGCTGAGCTAAGCGCCCGAGTGTCGGAAACTGTAATGTCTCCAGCTTTAGCAAGAAAGTTGTTTGAAGTGGTGGGCGCTGAGGGATTCGAACCCCCGACCCTCTGCTTGTAAGGCAGACGCTCTGAACCAGCTGAGCTAAGCGCCCTTTCTTGCTTAAAGCGTTGCAAAGGTAGGCACTTTTTTATTATCCTCCAAATTTTTTCGCAATTATTTTCTAAAAAATTTTTATGTTCTTTTTTCCTTCAGAAGTTATTGACACTTGTTCATAAATGAGTTTTCTACATTTTCCAAACAGACAAACGTCTAATTATCAATTTATTTATTTCAAATATCGCAACTATACACGCCGGTTATTCACCAATATTTACACTATAACATCAGCCGATGTTAATAAATTGTCAATAAAATGTCAATAACTTTTTGTGTAGAATATTTGGCAGTCACAATAATTATATCTACCTTTGCAACGCTAAAAAGGTATGGCGAGATAGCTCAGTTGGTTAGAGCGTCGGATTCATAACCCGGAGGTCCCGAGTTCAATTCTCGGTCTCGCTACCAAACTTTTTTTCGTGGGCCTCATCAACATGATTGAGGCCCACGTTGTTATTAATACANAGAGCCNNGATCAAGCTCATAGTCCATCCGGCTCTCACTATCCTCATCATCCTCACGTATCCTCCNCACACCCCTCACAACCATGTCCNCATTCGCCAGACTCATCACCCTCGGTTCGGTTCTCCTNTCAATCACCACAGGAGCAGCCCAGACCTCGCCGGAGTTTTCTGACGAAATCACCGGACNCCCCTCTCCNGAAGAAGTCGAAGCCCGNGGNGCAACCAAGCGACCGATCGAGGGATACTATTTCATGACNGANACCGACGGGACNGAGACATTCATGCTGGTGCTTCGCGAGCTCACCGTCTACCCTCCACTAAAATTCAAGAATAAAAAAGAAGAAGAATTTTATTGGCGCACGGTGCGCGACGTGCGCAAAACNCTTCCCTACGCCAAACTCATCTGCGAGACCCTCATAGAGACCTACGAATATATCGAAACNTTCCCGACCCAGAAAGAACGNGAGGACTATCTCAAGAAAATGGAGGGCGCAATCTTCGAGCAATACAANCCNGTACTCAAAAAATTCACCAAGTCACAGGCCCAGATGCTCATCAAACTCATCAACCGCGAGACCGACCAGAGCTCCTANTCCATACTCAAAGCTTTCTTAGGATCTTTCCGCGCAGGATTCTGGCAGACCTTNGGACGNCTTTTCGGCGTAAACCTNCGCACCTCCTACAACCCCACCAAGGATTCGAAAGACGCCATCATCGAACGCGTTGCCACACTCATCGAGCAGGGCCAACTTTANCCCGCCCCNATTTCAACGCCCCACCCCCAATATACAGCGACGGCNATAAAACCTCCCGAGAGATTTTATAGCCGTCGCCGGTTATATCAATATACTTATATCCGGGCAGACAATGATTTACTCCTCATACTTCTTNACGATCACGGTAGCATTGTGACCACCGAAACCGAACGAGTTGGAGAGAGCCGCGCGTACAGGACGATTTTCCGCCTTATTGAAAGTGAAATTCAGTGTATAGTCGATATTCTCATCCTTATCATCCTCCTCATGATTGATAGTGGGAGGCACGACGTCATTCTGACANGCAAGNACCGAGAACATAGCCTCGAGAGCTCCNGTAGCACCGAGCAGGTGACCTGTCATAGACTTGGTAGAGCTGATATTGAGCTTNTGNGCATGATCNCCGAAGAGCTGAACGATAGCCTTGACCTCCGAAACATCTCCCACAGGAGTAGAAGTGCCGTGAACATTGATATAGTCAATATCCTCGGGCTTCATACCGGCATCCTCGAGAGCATTGCCCATCGAGAGCATAGCACCGAGACCATCGGGGTGAGTAGCAGTGAGGTGATAAGCATCGGCACTCATGCCGCCNCCGGCAACCTCAGCATAGATCTTGGCACCACGGGCCTTGGCATGCTCGAGNTCCTCGAGTACGAGCACNACCGAACCCTCGCCCATCACGAAACCGTCACGCGAAGCGCTGAAGGGACGAGAAGCAGTCTCGGGAGAGTCATTACGGGTAGAGAGAGCGTGCATAGCGGTGAAGCCNCCCACTCCGGCAGGGAAGATAGCAGCCTCAGCGCCGCCGGTCACGATAGCATCAGCCTTTCCGAGACGTATCAGGTTGAAAGCATCGATAATAGCATTGTTTGACGAAGCACATGCCGACACGACGCCATAGTTGGGGCCGTGAAACTCATACTCCATCGAGATATGACCCGATGCAATATCGGCGATCATCTTGGGGATAAAGAAAGGATTATACTTGGGCCCCATCTCTGCGCCGTTGACAGCATAATAGCCNGCCTCCTCCTCAAAGGTGTGCAGACCTCCGATACCGGCAGCCACAATAACACCTACACGGTTGCGATTGAGTTTCTCATCATCAAGNATAGACGAATCAGCCACAGCCTGACGGGCNGCCACAAGCGCATACTGNGCATAAAGGTCGAGCTGACGCACCTTCTTACGGTCGAAGTGATCGGCNGCATTGAAGCCTTTCACCTCACAGGCAAACTGAGTNTTNAACTTCGAGGCATCGAAGTGAGTGATAGGAGCGGCACCGCTCACGCCGGCAAGCGCATTGCTCCAGGTGGTGGCAACATCGTTGCCTATGGGAGTGATCGCTCCGAGACCGGTGACCACTACTCTTTTAAGTTCCATGTGTTGCAGATTATAATGTCTGTAAAAAATTAGCAAGGCTCCACTTCGCGGCGAGGCGTAAGTGGAGCCTTTAATGGGTCGCTTAGACACTACCTCCGATGNCTCAGTCAATTATCGAGACACCTATAAGAAACGAGATAGCGCTATGGCGGAGAAGAGGCTATTACTTCTGGTTGGCCTCGATGTAGCTGATAGCGTCAGCTACAGTCTTGATACCCTCAGCCTGGTCATCGGGAATGGTGATACCAAATTCCTTCTCAAATTCCATGATGAGTTCTACGGTGTCGAGGCTGTCAGCGCCAAGATCCTTAGTGAATTCTGCGGTTTCGGTTACTTCGTTCTCATCTACACCGAGCTTATCAACAATGATAGCTTTAACTCGTGATGCAATTTCAGACATGATAGTTAATAGAGTTATGATTAATACTTTCTGAGTTACTATACAATTGCGACAAGATGTCACAATTGCGGTGCAAAGTTAATAAAATTTTTCATACCACACACAACTTTAATCGCATAAAGTTGTTAAAGAGGCATATTTTTCATCTTACTGACCCCCTCTACGCCCATCCATGACACCCCGGAAATCCAATTTCAAGCATCCCCCACACGTCTTTACACCGTCCCCGACGGCTTGTCAATAATTTTTTATTGCGACTGAACGAAAATATTCACAATTTTGCAAAAACTATCATTTCTTACCCTTTCCAAACACTTTTTCACCCCTAAATAGCATCATGAAGTTCCCGTCTCTATTTTCACTTTCGGCGCTACTGACGGCCTCGATCATCCTCGGCAGTTGTTCCGGCTCAGGTTCCNGCAAGACCGACAACGTAGCCATCGATCAGCTCGACGCCAACTTCTCCATCCTNTCAGGCCAGCGCGTCTACCTCGTAGTCACCGACGGAGACACCGCCTATCTCGATCGATCAGTGTCCATCCACTGGCCCGTAACCCTCGGCGACGCCGACCTTTCTCCATTGAGAGAGGCCATCCTCGCGGCATGTTTCACCCCCGACTCAACCTCGGCCGCTTCGCTTAAAGACGACACCCTCAACCCCGACTCACCAATCAGAAGNTTCCTCCTCGACACCGCCGACCTCACATCCGANNCCACGACGACAGTCACCCCCGTAGACTCCATCCCGTCGGTCAACGAAAACTATATGCCGAGNCTCTACTTCTCTTCAGTCAAAGCCACCATCCTCGAGCTCGACGAACAGCTCATCACCTACCGGGTGACCGTCTCCTCCTATATGGGTGGCGCCCACCCCATGACAGCCGTAAGGCCGATCACCTTCGACTTAAACTCCTCGACCATACTAACCCTCGACAACCTGCTCTCACCTGCCGGCCACGCTGAAATCATGCCTATCATCACCTCGGCACTCGCACGCCAGCTCGATGTGCCCGTCTCGGGACTCAGACGCGCAGGCATCTTCACCGACCAGCTCACCCGCCCCGGCTCACCATACATTTATAATAATACTCTATATTTTCACTACAACCCCTACGACATCGCNCCCTACTCGACGGGCATGATCGACGTAGCCCTCTACCCCTACGAGATCGANTCCCTGCTCACCCCCTCGGNACGNCCGTTGCTCAACACCGATTTCTAAACACCCCATAACACAAAGAACGCCCCGGCCGACACCACTTGTCAGCCGGGGCNTTCAGTTGAAGAACTATTGTTCACATAAGGAAACTTAGCGGGTTCACAATTATTGAAGAGAGGAGAATGAATATTACATCTCTTACAACGCCGGGNNCNGTCGGAATGTTTGGCAGACTTGCCATAAAAAACAATNCAANNCNCCTCNAANCCCGACCGTTCCTCNTGGAGTAGGGACACAAAAAAAGGGTAAGCTATCTACATCGCACCGCTACAACCCGATACCGTTGCTTCGATCAAGACCTGGCGGAGTTCTCGGGGAGCTGGTCGTGTAGGACTTACCCGGCCACAAAGGTAGATACATTTTTTTGTCCACACAACACCTNNGGCCAATATTAACCTTTATTTAGTTAAAAATCATCCATCCACTTATATTAATCACGCATATACAATAGTATATATGAAAAATTATTATTACTTTTGTCGAAATTTGGAAAAGAATGGCTGACAACCTTCAACAAAGCATCGACCGACTCAAAGCCAAAGCCGCTCTTCTGACCGAACGCTATATCATTGTTGATAAAGCCCGCGAAGAAGCCTTAGCCCAGGTCGCCGAGCTTCAGACCCGNGTCCGNGANCTATCACGCCAGCTCGCCCTGCGCGATGCCGAGATAGAAAGGCTCAAGGTCTCGAGCGTGCTCTCGCCCGACCACTACGATGTTGAAGCCACACGCCAATTCCTATCCGGATTAGTGCGCGAAATCGACAAGTGCATCGCTCAGTTAAGCATTTGATGACCGATAAACAACTCAACATAACCATCCGTATCGCAGACCTGCCACGTATTCCCCTCTCCATTCCCGCCTCGAGGGAAGAGCTCGTCCGCCGGGCNGAGGAGAATATCAACATTCTGTGGAACAGATGGAAAGAACGTGAGGAATTTAAAGACAAATCCTCAGCCGAAATTCTCGCAATGGTGACTTTCCGTTTTGCTCAGCTCTACTATGCCAATCTTGACGCCTCGGAAAATCTCATGCAGACCCTCGCCGATCTCGAAGCCAACTTCGACCGGCTACTGTTGCGCGACGTAGTCTCCTGACTACCGACCCTCCTCCTCTCCGCCCGGATAACCATCCATCCCGGCCACNANGCAGACAACCGAGCCGACCAGCTCGTCGACCATTCACGCACATCCCAGACCCTCACTCCGGTCGCGCCATTCCCTCCCCGGGAGTGACCACGTAGCCGGGTAGTGTCTAAATGTGTGTTTTTTTTATTTTCCCCAACCCCATCCCCACCCTGTTTACCACCTTAATAATATGACAGCACTACTCTACATCGTCATCGCACTCGCAGGTGCAGCCATNGGCATCGGCATTCTCGCCGCAGTCCAGAAAGCCACCGCACGCTCCCGAGCNAAAACCATCATCGAGGATGCACAGCGCGAAGCCGAGGTGATCATGAAAGACAAACTCCTTGAAGCCCGCGAACAGGAGCTACGCATAAAGACCGACGCCGAGAAAGCAGCCAACCANCGGCTCAGNAAAGTGCAGAGCGAGGANGCCCGACTCAAACAGCGTCAGAACCAGCTCAATCAGCAGCAGAGCGAAAACTCGCGCGCACGCACCGAAATCGATCAGGCCCGCCGCGACATCGAAGCCCAGACCCAGGCCCTCGAGCTCCGCTCGGAAGAGCTCGACAAGATGACCCGCTCGGCCCGCGAGACCCTCGAGCACATCTCGGGACTCTCGAGCGAGGAAGCCAAGGAAAAACTTGTCGAGAGCCTCAAGGACGAAGCCAAGACCGCCGCAGCCGCCTACATCCACGACATCATGGACGAAGCCAAGATGACCGCCAACAAGGAAGCCAAGCGCATCGTGGTGCAGAGCATCCAGCGACTCGCCACCGAGACCGCCATCGAAAACTCCGTCACCGTCTTCCACATCGACTCCGACGAAATCAAGGGACGTATCATTGGTCGCGAAGGCCGCAACATACGCGCTCTCGAAGCCGCCACAGGTATTGAGATCATCGTCGACGACACCCCCGAGGCAATCGTCCTCTCGGGCTTCGACCCCGTGCGTCGCGAGATCGCCCGACTGTCGCTCCACCAGCTCGTGGCCGACGGACGCATCCACCCCGCACGCATCGAGGAAGTGGTGGGCAAAGTGCGCCGTCAGATCGAGGAGGAGATCGTCGAGACCGGAAAACGCACGGCCATCGACCTCGGCATCCACGGACTGCACCCCGACCTCATACGCCTCGTCGGCAAAATGAAATATCGCTCGAGCTACGGCCAGAACCTGCTCCAGCACTCACGCGAGACAGCCAACCTCTGTGCTATCATGGCTTCGGAGCTCGGCCTTAACCCCAAGAAAGCACGTCGCGCAGGTCTGCTCCACGACATAGGCAAAGTACCCGATGAGGAGCCCGAACTCCCCCACGCACTCCTCGGCATGAAACTCGCCGAGAAATACAAGGAAAAACCCGAGATCTGCAACGCCATCGGCGCCCACCACGACGAGATCGAACAGACCTCACTGCTCGCCCCCATCGTCCAGGTGTGTGACGCCATCTCGGGTGCACGCCCCGGTGCACGTCGCGAGATCGTCGAGGCCTATATCAAGCGACTCAACGACCTCGAGCAGCTTGCCCTCTCCTACCCCGGCGTCATCAAGACCTATGCCATCCAGGCCGGCCGCGAACTGCGTGTGATCGTCGGTGCCGACAAGATCGACGACGTCGAGACCGAAAAACTCTCCGAAGAGATAGCCCGCCGCATACAGGACGAAATGACCTACCCCGGTCAGGTCAAGATCACCGTCATCCGCGAGACCCGTTCCGTGAGCTTCGCCAAATAATCAACCCGTCAGTCACTCATAGCTCATGGAAGAGAAAAACCGCCGGTGTCCGCGCGGAAAGCTTCATTGCACCAACTGGATGGACGACATCCCGGTCGCCGGCGCTCAATATGACATAGTGGAGGTTCTGTTCAAGAACACCCGCAAAGGCTACTACCGCAACTCACTGGGCCTTCCCCTCGAGATAGGCGACCTCGTGGCCGTAGAGTCAAACCCCGGCCACGACATAGGCACCATCACCCTTACCGGCCCCCTGGTGGCCCTGCAGATGAAACGTGCGGGCTTCAAGAACGAAGCCGAGATACGTCGCGTGTTCCGCAAGGCCAAGGGCACCGACATCGAGAAATATGAAGAAGCCCGTGCCCGCGAGCACGACACGATGATACGCGCCCGCAAGATCGCCGAGTCGCTCAATCTCAACATGAAGATAGGCGATGTCGAGTATCAGGGCGACGGCAACAAGGCCATATTCTACTATATCGCCGACGAGCGCGTCGACTTCCGACAGCTTATCAAGGTACTTGCCGAGACCTTCAAGGTACGCATCGAGATGAAGCAGATCGGAGCCCGACAGGAAGCCGGGCGTATCGGAGGCATCGGCTCCTGCGGACGTCCGCTGTGTTGTGCAAGCTGGATGACCAACTTCGTGTCGGTAGGCACAAGCGCAGCACGCTATCAGGACATATCGCTCAACCCCCAGAAACTTGCCGGACAGTGTGCAAAACTGAAATGTTGCCTCAACTTTGAGGTCGACACCTACGTCGAAAGCGCCCGTTTCCTCCCCGAGAAGAACATACGCCTCGAGACTGCCGACTCCACCTGGTATCACTTCAAGACCGACATCTTCAAGAAGGAGATCACCTACTCCACCGACAAGCAGATGGCGGCCAACCTCGTCACCATCGATGCCGCCCGCGCTTTTGAAGTGATCGAGATGAACCGACGCGGCGAAAAGCCTCTCAGGCTCGAGCCCGAAGGCGCCGAGAAAGCCAACGAGAAACCCAAGCCTATCGACCTGGCCTCTCAGGATGACCTCACACGCTTCGATAAAGCCAAAAAGAAAAAGAAGAAAAAGAAGGCCCAGCCCGCGCGCGACAACGCGGCCGCCGATCAGGGAGATCGCCCTCAGCGCCAACCCAAGCCGACCAAACCGGCCCAGAACGACAAGCAGGAAAAAACCGACAAAGCCGCCCAGACAGCTGCTCCTGCCGATCAGGCCGAGCGTCAGCCACGCCAGCCGCGTCCTCAGCGTCAGCCCAAAGGCCAGCGCCCTCAGCGCCAAGCCAAGGAAGCCAAGGAACCCGGAGAGCCCGGAGAGCCCAGAGCACCAAAGGAGCTTAAGAATGATCGTCAGAGCCCCGGCAAGACAGCCGCCCCCTCGGCAGGATCTACTCCCCAGCAGCCCAACCGCGGCCCCAAAGCCTTCCGCGATCCACAGTAATCTGACCCGTAATGAAATCTCTACGCCACATACTTTCAGCAATCGTCGTCCTGACAGGACTGACGGTTGCTTCATGTGGCCGGGGGGAGCGCACCTACTCCAACTGGACCCACCTCCCGGTCGACGGCTGGGCCTATGGCGACACCATAATCCTCACCCCCATCGACACCACGCTCCACGACAACGACTCCACCCTCCGCGCGCCGCTGAGGCTCGGAGTCTCCCACTCCAATTCCTATCCCTACTCCAACCTCTGGCTCGAAGTCACCTATCGCAGCGACCGCTATATCTACCGCGACACCATAGACCTCGAGCTCGCCGACGTCTATGGACGATGGCTCGGCAAAGGCTTAGGCACAGGACTGCAACATGAAATCACCCTCACCCCCAGGGCCGACATCGACGTGCGCATGCCGGTAGCGGTGAGACACATCATGAGAGTCGACACCCTCAGAGGAGTCGACATGATAGGGGTCTCTATCCGATAACACCACTCAGATACGTCCGGGATAAAAACGCCGGTGTACCCAGAGCGAAATCCCCACCATCATCAGCAGACTCACGGGCAGATAGACCGCAGTCGGCAACTCTACGCCGAACGATCCCAACAGCCACGATGTGTAGCTGAGCCAAGGACGATGGAGCAGATAAAAAGCCATCGAAGCATTGCCGAGACTCACGAGTGCGGGCAGATGCAACAGCCGCGTAGCCACACAATCCACACTATCGGTGAGAGCGAGCGCCACCAGCATCAACGCAGTCGCCGGCCACCAGTAACTGCTCATCGAGAAACATCCGGCAACATTCCCGGCCATCACAAACCAACCCGTCATCACGAGCGCAGTCACCCCCAACAAAAGATTACCGGCCCGGGCACTCAATGAGATGCCGCGCATCCGGCCTACAACCCGCCATAAAAGCATGCCCAGCAGAAAAGCCGGTATTCTCATCGGAGGCACTACATATATTATATACAGATTGAAAGTCGGATTATCGGTATTCCCAAAAATCATAGCCACCGCGAAGTAGACCGCCATCACCGGCACCAGCAGATAGGCCCAGCCATATCGATAGCGTTCGATCACCCACTGCATCGGCAGAAACAGCAGATAGCAGAACATTATATCGCTCACAAACCAAGCGGGCCGGTCATAGGAAAAGAAATAGTACATATCGGGCACCCAACTCTGCACCATCAGTACCGATGCAAGCAACGCTTTATAGATGACCCAACTGTGAGTCACCACCAGCAGCACATACATCAGCAACATACCTATATAATATAGTGGAGCCAGGCGTCTAAATCTCGAAATCATTAACCCGGCAACAGCCCTCATGCCCCCACAGTGACCCGAGACCGACCTATCCCGGGCCGACTCTCCGTAGGCTATGCTCATGACAAAACCGCTCAGCATGAAAAACCAGGTCACGGGGCCATCGCCAAAGGCCTGAAACACCGTCCCGTCGAGATGATTGTCATTAGCGAAATGATGGACAAAGATCATCAGCGCCCCTATCGCGCGCAATGATTGCAGAGACTTGATCATATATAGGTTAGGATTGGCAATGTATACAAAAAAAGACTCCTTCTCAGCCTGACATCTGAGAAGGAGACCTTGTTTAGGCTTGCGCTTCAGGATGGGCTTGAACCAACGACCCCCTGATTAACAGTCAGGTGCTCTAACCAACTGAGCTACTGAAGCTTTCCGTGCTACATCGAGAATTTCTCCTCGCTTTTGCGATGCAAAAATACTACATTATTTTCATCTGTGCAACCTTTTGACAAAAAAAATCTAAAATTCAATGTTTTTTTGGTCTTTCAGTGGAGATAGTGTTGCAAATATTGAGTAATTTTACANCCACTAAAGTGATTTTGGCCNGTGCAGACAGCCACTTGGAGGTAAATCCACGGAACAACCTCTTAACCCTTTATTCCCAAATTAGTCAGATGAAGAAACTTTTCCTTCCGGTCATTGCCATCATAGCGGTAGCCATCCTCGCCTCGGCGGCCACACGCAGCAAAAAGAGCGAGATCTCACGCAACCTNGACATATTCAATTCAATCTATAAGGAACTTCAGACCTTCTACGTCGACTCGATTGACGCCGAGAAGTCGATCACTACCGCAATCTCGGCAATGCTCAACGACATCGACCCCTACACCGAGTATATCCCGGCCAAGGAGCAGGAACAGTTTCGCACCATGACCACAGGCGAGTATGGAGGCATAGGCTCCGTCATACAACAGGGGCCNCGCGGAGTCATCATCTCCGAGCCNTACGAGGGTAGCCCCGCACTGCAGAGCGGCCTGCGCCCCGGCGACCTCATNATCATGATCGACTCTGACTCGGTGATCGGATGGCCCTCCGACAAGGTCAGCGCAAAGCTCAAGGGCCCTAACGGCACCCCACTGCGTGTCACCGTCAGCCGCCCCTACGTCGGCGCCGACTCNATCCGAGTCTTCGACCTGCGCCGCGCAAAGATCCAGATCCCGTCGGTACCCTACTACGGCATGCTGCGCGACAAGATCGGCTACATCGGCCTCAACACCTTCTCTGACAAAAGCTATCCCGAAGTGAGAGCAGCCCTCGAGTCACTCCTCGCCGACGGCGCCCGGGGCATCGTCCTCGACCTCCGAGGCAACGGCGGCGGCCTCGTCGAGAGTGCCGTCCAGATCCTCGGCCTTTTCCTTCCCAAAGGCACCACTGTGCTCAACACCCGCGGCAAGGGAGTGATGAACGACAAGGTCTATAAAACCTCAGTAGCCCCACTCGACACCAAGCTCCCCCTCGCCGTGCTCGTCGACGGAGCCTCGGCCTCAGCCTCGGAGATCGTAGCCGGAGCCATCCAGGATCTCGACCGCGGCGTCATCATCGGCAACCGCTCCTTCGGCAAAGGCCTCGTCCAGACCACCCGTCAGCTCCCCTACGACGGTATGCTCAAAGTCACCGTAGCCAAATATTACATCCCCTCCGGACGACTCATCCAGGCCATCGACTACTCCCACCGCAACCCCGATGGCTCGGTAGGACGCATACCCGACTCGCTCACCAGTGTCTTCCACACAGCCGGCGGCCGAGAGGTGCGCGACGGCGGAGGAATCACCCCCGACCTGACTGTGGAATATCCCGAAGTAAATCGTCTCACCTACAATGTAGTGCGCGACAACTGGGCCTTTGACTTCGCCACACGCTATGCCGCCGCCCACGACACCATCCCCTCGCCCGACGACTTCGAGATCACCGACGAGATCTATGAGGAGTTCCGCAAGTCGATCGATCCGACCCGTTTTGACTACGACAAGGTAGTCGAGACCGCTCTCAAGCAACTTCGCGAGATAGCCGATGCCGAGGGATACCTCAACGACTCGACCAAGACCCAGCTTGACGTTCTGGCCAACCTCATGCGCCACGATCTCGACCACGACCTGCAGATCAACCGTAAGAACATCTCTCCCTACCTGGCCCGAGAGATCATCAACCGCTACTATTACCAGAAAGGGGAGCGCCGCTTCTCACTGCGCGACGACCGGGCCATCGACTCGGCTCTGGTCATCCTCACCTCGCCGCGCTATGACTCCCTGCTGAAACCCACCCGCTGACCCCTCCATACTCCATTACTCTAACTATAAGTAACTCTTGAAAATTAATTTATACTATATGTGAGATTTATTTTGAGATAAAATCCATGAATGAAGAGGGAGCCTATAGTTATAGGTGACCGATGAATGAGTGGATTTTAGCCAAA
>JAAVCX010000018.1 GCA_014802105.1 Bacteroides sp.
GCCCTCGCGATTGTTGCGGGGCTGATAGCCGCCCTCATGATTGTTGCGGGGCTGATAGCCTTCACGGGGTTGATAACCCTCGCGTGGCTGATAGCCCTGAGTATTGCGGGGCTGGTAACCGCCACGGGGCTGGTAGCCGCCCTGATTGTTGCGGGGCTGGTAGGCGCTGCGTGGCTGATAGCCACCCTGGTTATTGTAAGTACGCTGCTGATAGGGACGCTGCTGACGGTCGCCGTAGGGACGGGGTGAGTAGCCCTCGCTACGGGTGTCGGAGGAGGATGCTACAGCGTCGGAAGTAGATGATGATGTGGATGATGAATTGTTGTCATTGCCCGTAGTCAGTTGGCTGCTGCTCTCGGGCGACTCTGCGGAATAAGGACGAAAGCCGCCAATGCGGGGCCGCTTACCCTTTTTCTCGTTGCTGTCCATAAGTTGTAGTTTGTATAGAAAGTTATTTTTATAATAGACCGGCCTCTCGGCTGGCGTGGATTAGTTAATGCGGAGTGTCTGAAACGTTTTTTCCTTATCGGATAAATTTAGTTATATCAAAACCAAAATGCTTGTTTGATAATTGTCGTTTAGATTAATATTGAGTGGTAACAGTACCGCTTTTATCACGTGCAAAGTTAATTAATAGGAATGTAATGCGCAATGAATGTAGAGTGGATAGGGAGATTACAGAAGTTAATCTATGTTAAAATTTGGCTTGTGATACTAAACTTCGGTTGTTAATGAGGGTCTTAAAGTTGTGAGTGGCGCGAATTGCCCCTGTCGGTGATCGGCCACTCTGACGATCAGAATTACTTAACTCAAAACAATAGATTATGAAAAAGACTTTTCTCAGCATCGCTATCGTTATAGGAAGCCTTATGGCGAGCACAGCGACTTTCGCCCAGGCTCCCGGGCAGGCTCCCGACGCCAAGACCCGCACCGAGGCTCCGGCCCGTGGAAACCGTCAGGTCTACAATCCTTTCGAGGGTCTTAATCTCTCGGAGCAGCAATTGGCCGACCTGAAGGCTCTGGCCAATGCCAAGCAGGAGAAGATGAAGAAGATGCGCGAGGAGGCCCGTAACTCCAAGGGTGAGAATAAGGGCGAAGCTATCGCTGACCCCAAGGCTCGTGCCGAGGCTCAGCTCCAGGAGCGCAAGGAGGATCTGGCTAAGATCAAGGCTATCCTGACCCCCGAGCAGTATGTGCAGTATCTCGAGAATGCTTATCTCAATCTCGGCAACCGTGACATGCAGGGCAACCGCGATATGCGTCAGGGTGGCCGCAATATGAGAGGCGGCGACCGTCGTGGAGGCGAGCGTCGTGGCGGCGGCGAGCGCATGGGTGGTCAGAATCAGAATATGTGATAGCGCCCCTGCTGAATTTCTTTTGAGATTTATAAAATAGAGTCACCCCATCTGTGGCGGATAAGTCCGAGACACAGATGGGGTGAACTTTTATCGGATAGTCAACGGTGATCAGCGCTGTACGCGACCGTTGGCGCTACCGCCGGCGAGAGCCTTGACCTCGTCGACAGTCACGAGGTTGAAGTCTCCGGGGATAGTCTGCTTGAGGGCTGAGGCTGCTACTGCAAACTCCAGAGCCTCGCCCTGGGTGGGCATGGTGAGCAGGCCGTGGATGATGCCGCCCGAGAAGGAGTCGCCGCCACCGACGCGGTCGATGATGGGGTTGATGTCGTAGCGCTTGCTCTCGTAGAACTCCTTGCCGTTGTAGATCATGGCCTTCCAGCCGTTGTGGGTTGCGGAGAACGACTCGCGGAGGGTAGAGATGACATACTTGAAGCCAAACTCTTCGGCCATGGCCTTGAAAATGCCCTTGTAGCCTTCGGCGTTGGTCTCGCCACCCTCTACGTCAGCGTCGGGCTTGAAGCCGAGACAGAGTTCGGCGTCTTCCTCGTTGCCGATGCATACGTCGACATACTGCATGAGGGGGCGCATGATGCTCTGAGCCTTCTCCTTGGTCCAGAGTTTCTTGCGGAAGTTGAGGTCAACCGATACGGTGACACCGTGACGCTTGGCAGCCTCACATGCAAGACGGGTGATCTCGGCAGCCTTGTCGGAGATGGCAGGGGTGATGCCGCTCCAGTGGAACCAGTCGGCACCTTCCATGATGGCGTCGAAGTCAAAGTCGGAGGGATCGGCCTCGGCGATAGCTGAATTGGCGCGGTCGTAGATCACCTTGGATGGGCGCATCGAGGCACCGGTCTCGCAGTAGTAGATACCTACGCGGTCACCGCCACGGGCGATGTGGTCGGTGTGTACGCCATAGCGACGGAGGGCATTGAGAGCGGCCTGGCCGATCTCGTGCTTGGGAAGCTTGGAAACGAAGTAGGCTTCATGGCCATAGTTGGCACAGCTGACAGCTACGTTGGCCTCACCGCCACCCCAGATTACGTCGAAGCTATCGACCTGGATGAAACGATGGCAGCCTGCAGGCGAAAGGCGAAGCATGATTTCGCCGAGAGTTACAACTTTACTCATGGTGATTTTGGGTTATTGAGTGATTTGTGAAATAAAATAGTTGATACTTGGTTGACTGGGAGAGTGGGTTGTGTCGGTCACCTGTCCCCGGGGGAGTCATTTCAGGGATTGGTGCGTGACATATCGGCTTCGTCGCGTGAGAGTTGCTCCATGAGGCGCTTGGCGTCAATGTAGCGTATCATCGACTCGGCTACCTGTTTGGCATCGCGCATGGCGTGGACCACGGTGGCCGGACGGTTGGTGACGTCGCCCCCGGCAAAGACTCCGCGACGGGTGGTCATGCCGTAGGGCTCTTCGCGGGTGAGCACATAGCCGTGGTCGTCGACCTCGATGCCGGCGGTGGTGGAGACGATGCGTGAGGCCGGCACGCTGCCGACGGCCATGATGAGGCGGTCGAGCGGCATTTCCACAGGCTCTGAGCCATCGGTGGAGACAAAGATAGATCTGAGTTTGTCGTCGGGGCCGCCTATGATGCGTGTCACTGACGATTTCCAGATAAATTCGACTCCCTCGGCCACGGCGTCCTCATACTCGGAGCGCAGGGCGCTCATCTCGTTGATGGTGCGATGATAGATGACTTTGACCGAGGCAGCTCCCATGCGCAGGGCGGTGCGGGCCGCGTCGATGGCGGTGTTGCCACAGCCGATCACGGCGATATGGTCGCCCTCCGAGATGACTACTTCCTTGCGGTCGATGCATCCGCTCTGATAGAGGCTCACACGACGCAGGAACCAGATGGCCTGACGCACTCCGGGATGGTCGGCACCCTCGATGGGGAGGCGGCGGGGACGCCCTGTGCCGGTGCCCATGAAGATGGCGTCAAATCCGCGGTCAAAGAGATCGTCGACCGTGAGGTCGCGCCCTACCGTGGTCGACAGATGGAAGACAACTCCGAGGTTTTCGATCTTCTTGATCTCGCGGTCTACCACCTTGCGTGGCAGTCGATACTCGGGTATGCCGAACTGAAGCACTCCTCCGGGCTCGGGCTCCATCTCGAAGATCTCGACCCTGAACCCTTTGCGGGCCATGTCGCCCGCTATGGTGAGACCGGCGGGCCCGCTGCCTATCACGGCCACCGAGCCGCGCGATTTCTCGCTGATGCCTTCGTGGGTGAGACCTGCTTTGCTGTCAAAGTCGGCTATAAAACGCTCGAGCTTGCCGATATTGATATGTTTGCCGGCTTTGGCAAGTACACAGTGTCCTTCACACTGACGCTCGTGGGCACACACGCGGCCACACACGGCCGGGAGGTTGCTCTTGGCGTTGATGATACTCATGGCGTTGCCGAAGTTGCCCTGTGAGAGCTGGCCGATCCATTCGGGTATATCCTGAGAGATGGGACAGCCTTTCTTACAACCGGGCACCTTGCAGTTGAGGCATCGCTGAGCTTCGCGGACAGCCTCGGCTACCGAGTAGCTTGTCGAGACTTCCTTAAACTCGTTCATGTTTTTCATAAATGCAGTGGAGTGGGGGAGGGGAGGTTGTGTCGTCAATGATGGATTTCTATATTTCGGGTCTCGTGTGACGGGGTCAGACCCCGATGAAAACAGCTCTTTCGACCCAACCTCAAGTGACGTAACTATATTTTGTAAAGTGGCTGCCGGCCGATCGGCACTCGTGGACAGACTTGCCGGCAGCCCTATGGATCAAACGGGGGGGAGAAATTACTTCATCTCAAGGTAGGTCACCTTGTCCATGTCGCCATAGTTGAGGTTCTCGCCACCCATGCCCCAGATGAACATGTAGTTGGAGGTACCGGCTGCGGCATGGATCGACCACTCGGGCGACATGATGGCCTGCTCGTTGTGGAGCCAGAGGATGCGGTTCTCCTGAGGCTCACCCATGAAGTGACACACGGCGTTACCCTCGGGAACATTGAAGTAGAAGTAGGCCTCCACGCGACGGTCGTGAGTGTGGGCGGGCATAGTGTTCCAGACCGAACCGGGCTTTAATTCAGTCAACCCCATCTGAAGCTGACAAGGCCCCTCTTCAAGCACGTTGGCCACTATAAGCTGATTGATCACTCGGTCGTTACTGTCTTCCATCTTGCCGGCGGCGAAGCTGTTGGCCTTGAGCGAGCCTTTTCGGCCGTCGATAGTGATGAGCTGAGTCTTGTAAGTCTTATGGGCAGGAGTGGAGTTGATATAGAACCGGGCCGGATTGGCGGGGTTCTTGGAGCGGAAAGTCACATTTTTGTTTCCGCGCCCCACATAGAGGGCATCTTTGAAATGGAGTTCGTAGTCTTTACCATCCACGCTCACTATTCCGTCGCCACCCACGTTTATCACACCGAGCTCGCGTCGCTCCAGGAAATAGTCGGCCTTGAGCGGATCTATAGTCTCAAGCGCCACAGTCTTTGTCACAGGCACTACACCCCCGAAGATAAGGCGGTCGTACATCGAATAGGTGAGGTTCACCTTGTCTTGCTCCATCACCTTAGGCATCATGAAGTGTGAGCGGAGTTGGTCTGTGTCATACTTCTTCACATCGTCGGGATGACACGCACGCATGATTGTGTAGGATGTCTGGGCGCCCGCAGCAAATGCCATTGCAGAGAGAGCCAGAGCTAATAGTGACTTCTTCATTTCTTTAGCTGAGATATTAAGTTGAGTGAAAATCTACATTTGTCTGTGATATAGTGCCAGTCGGCCTGCGACACCTTGTCCTTGGGAAAGAGTTTCGATCCCATCCCTACGCAAAACACACCGGCTCTGAACCATGAAGTGAGATTCTCTTCAGTTGGCTCCACTCCTCCGGTCACCATCAGTTTGCTCCAGGGCATCGGGGCAAGGAGACCCTTGACGAATTTAGGCCCGAGAACGTCGCCGGGAAACACCTTGCACACATCACAACCTGTCTCCTGAGCCGCTCCGACCTCAGACACCGTGCCACATCCGGGCGTGTAAGGCACTCCCCGGCGATTGCACAC
>JAAVCX010000019.1 GCA_014802105.1 Bacteroides sp.
ATTTGTCTTGGACAGTTCTATCTATATGAGGGACAAGAAACGGTCCATGAAATACATAGGAATCTGGAAAAGACTGTAAACGTGCACATTCTCGTACAGTTAACGCCCTATTGGAAGTTGGATGTACGAATTCATCTAAGCAATGACTCGTAACAGTTGATGAGGGCTCATCAAGTTTTAACCTAACATTCCTTTTAATAAACATCTTTTTGGGCAAAATACGTGCACGTTGCAAATCTTCTACATCTTCGGGAGAGAAACGCTCGAATAAATCTTTAAGGCCTTCCCCCGGTCTTAGAAGTGCAAATCTACATATTGTATGCTCCCTATGTTTCATTGGAGTTTGGAGAATAAGCTCTGTTTGCTTGCTATTCCCTCGCTTCCAAAATGAATTATCTTTTAATAATGATGAATACTCACTATCTCCGTCAGAATATTCTGATGGGGATATATTAGTGTTTGGGAGAACATTAGGTAATCCGCAAAAAGCTTCTGCAACTGTAGTAACATGTGATGATGTTGCTTTTGGTCCTGAAAGCTTTAAATCCTTATCACGAGTCGCCAATATGAAATATCTATTTCGTTTCTGAGGAACTCCGAATTGAGTTGCATCTAAGATGATTTCAATGTAATTTTCATATCCAGCATCGACCAATTCTTGCTTCAAAACATCCACAATTAAAGTATTGGATTCCTTCTGTGTCCTTTTGGATGTTATACCTGGTACATTTTCAAACAGCAATAATTTTGCTTTACATATTTGCGCAATCCTAATTCCTTCTCGAAAAAGAAATTGACGATCGTCATAGAACGATCTTGAAGTATTTCCAGCTGTTGAAAAAGTTTCGCATGGCATACCCGATGTTACCAAATCGACTCCATTTTCAGGAATGTAAGGTAATATCTGGTCTGCTGTAACTTGTCTAATATCTGAATTAATTACATGCACCTCAGGATGGTTGGCACTATATGTATCACAACAAGTCTTAATGTATTCAATAGCCACCAAAGTATGAAAACCGGCAGCAGTAAGACCCGTACAGATGCCTCCTGGCCCTGCAAAGCAGTCAACGTGCGTAAATTTACGGTTGTCGGTCATAACCTTAAATAGCGATATCTTCTGAGTAGTGCAGACAGGCGACCAAACCTTTTGCGACTACTTAGAAGTTCTTAAATATGATATATAATCCTTACTTACATAGAATGGTCTTTTGTCTGCGAATACGCACAATAGAGTGCAAAGATAATGAAAATAATGAGACTTTGGATGTTATGCGGAAAGAAATTAGAATTTTCTGTTAACATGATGGATAACCATAGAGCTACGGAGATCCATCGCGACTGAGAAACCCGACAAGATTAGCCCGAAACAAGCCGAGGGTTAATTCCAAGACCTTTTCAGCTCCGTTATTTAACTCTACGTATTAAGTTTAAATCGGTTGTATATTGAAAGCGCTTTATGGGAGATTCTCGCTATCGAAGCCGAAGGTCTCGGCGGTTATGCCAGGAGCAATGACTTCAAGGTCGGAGAAATTGGGAACAACACCACTTCTGGGTACGTGTCCATGTTCATTGACACGATTTGCTGCAAATTCCTTGCAGATGCCGAGAATTCTCACGAAATTTGCTATAAAGTTGCGCCTGTGCAGTGCGATAGCACTTAGAAGTTTGGTCACCACTAATTTACTAATAATCTACAATTTGCGCGACTTTTTCATTTATAAATATTTAGGATTTTAATTCAATCAAAGAGTAAACACTTCGACATATCATGAACATTCGTAAAATTTTCACTCTTATGGTGTGTTGGGTAAGTGTCCTGTCGGGCATGGCATCTATCACATGGACAGAAGTAGAGCCAGGTATCTGGAAAGGTATCGTCGGTACCCCTGAGGATTACAACCTGCTCTCAGTTGCGGGATGTAAACCCTCTGAGCAGGGATTCACACGACTGCCCCAGGTGGCGCTTCCATCGCTTGCCTCGCAGATCACCGCAGATATCCGTGATGGCAAAACCAATATCAGCATACCGCTGGTGAAGAATGAGCAGCTCTATGGCTTCGGTCTCAATTTTCAGACTGTTCATCAGCGTGGTAAGATTCTCAATCTCCATGTGGACCACTACGGAGGTAAGGACACAGGTCGCACCCATGCCCCGGTGCCTTTCTACATTTCCAGCGACGGCTACGGAGTGTTCGTCAATTCCGCGCGCTACATCACCGTCTATGCCGGCTCGGGTGCGCGCAAGGATAGCCCCAACGCCCCCGTTGCCAAGGATCGCAATACCGACAAGACCTGGTCGTCACGTCCTTATTCTGATGCTGTGACTATGGTGGTTCCCGCTCCCGGTGCCGAGATATATCTCATAGGAGGGCCCACACCTATGGATGTAGTGCGTCGCTACAATCTGCTCTGTGGCGGTGGCACTCTGCCTCCACGCTGGGGTCTCGGTTTCACTCAGCGCACCCAGAAGCTCTATGACGCAGCCAAGGTTGAGAAGGAGGCTGACGAGTTTGAGCGCATGGGGTATCCCCTCGACTTCATCGGTCTCGAGCCCGGCTGGCAGAGCAAGGCCTATCCCTGTACCTTCGAGTGGGACAACGGTCGCTTCTCCGATCCGGCAGCATTTGTCAAGCGTATGCTCGACAAGAACGTGCGCATCAATCTGTGGACCAACCCTTATGTATCGCCTGCTTCGGGCATCTACGAGGCTATGTATCCGCTGAGCGGATCGCACACCGTGTGGTGTGGAATCGTTCCCGACCTGGCTATGCCCGAGGCACGTCGTCTGTGGAAGGATAAGCTCGAAAAGGAGCACGTCTCCCTGGGAGTGAGCGGCTATAAGATTGATGAAGTGGATGGATACGATTTCTATCTATGGCCCGATGCAGCAGTGTTCCCCTCGGGTGTATCGGCCGAGCAGATGCGTCAGACCTACGGCCTGTGGGTACAGAAAACCACCGACGATATCTTCCGCAAGAACAATACCCGCACTTACGGTCTGGTGCGTGCCTCCAATGCCGGAGCAAACTCTATGCCCTATGTGCTCTACAACGACTATTACAGTCACAAGGATTTCATCACCGCCCTTATCAACTCGGGGTTCTGCGGCGTACTCTGGACACCGGAGGTGCGTAGTTCCAAGTCGGCCGAAGACTGGTTGCGTCGGTTCCAGTCAGTAGTATTCTCGCCGATGGCTATGATAAATGCCTGGTCGAGCGGCACTAAGCCCTGGTCGTTCCCCGAAGTGGCTGATCAGGTGAAGGAATACGCACTGCTGCGTATGCAGATGATGCCTTACTGGTACTCTGAGTTTGCCCGCTATCATTTCGATGGTATACCCCCCTTCCGAGCTATGAATCTCGAGCCCGGATTCAGTCTCGACAGTGCTGTGAGGGCCGAGCTCCAGAACAGTAATCTTGATGATAATCCCTATCTTGAGGCTGTGACCAAAGAGATCAAGGATCAGTATATGGCCGGTAAGTACCTGCTGGTGGCGCCCATGTTTGAGGGCGAGACCTCACGCAAGGTGATATTGCCCAAGGGGGACTGGTATGACTTCTACACGGGTGATTTCGTTGGCAACGGTTCGACCATTGAGGTGACTCCCGGTCTCGACAAGATACCGGTGTTTGTGAAGGATGGAGCCATCATACCCATGATGGAGGCACGGCTCCATGCTCCTGCACCAGGCGAAAAAGTTGATCTTGAAATACGCCATTACGGTAAGGCTGACGGCAATTACCGTCTCTATGACGACGACGGTGTGAGCTTCGACTACGAGAAGGGCGACTACTCATGGCGCGACATCAAGGTGGAGCGTCAGAAGAATGGAGCCCTGAAAGGTTCCATTTCGCGTCCCGAGAAGGGTAAGCCTGATACCGTGGGCAAAGTCACATGGAAATTCATGACCAAGAATTCGTAAATTAGCTTAAAGATACGACCAATCAACAGACTGCGTTCCGTGGCTCGTGCCCGCTTCTATGATGGCGCCGAGATATAAGTAATCGAAGGGTTAATTCAAAGAATATTTCAGTTCTGGTTTTTAACTTTCTGTAATTAGTTTAGATCAGTTCTAAAGTGCAATTAAACAAAGTCAATCATTCTGTAGATTGATTTCTTTTCTCGCACTCCCCGTCTCAGACTGAAAATCATCAAATGACATCATTATTTCAGACTTGACCGATACAACCATTTGCGAAATGACAGAAACTAACGACTCACCGCGCCCTACACCTATACAGATCGTCAGGACTCTCGACAACTGCTATCCGGGCAGTCGCGCGACTCTCGATAGCATTACCGAACAGTTGAACCCCAGGTTACAAGCCGATTTACAGCCTACTCGATATGGCGACGACACACTTCGTCAGATCATTATCAATACGGCCATGAGCTTCTACGACGATTTTCATTGCAAGACAAACTACATTATTCCTGATGAAAGTCTCAGGCTCAGGCAGTCAGACTACTATGACACCCTGCTGACAATGTACTCCGAAGACCGGATCGAGCGCGAGGGATTATTTCTGAGACCCCGTTTTCAGATCGGCCCGTTAAACAAACTCACCGGTCTGATCTACGTCACTATCGTGTTTGAAAAATCTTTCAGTTTCATGTCTTGCAAAGAACAAAAAACGACGATGAGCCAATATTTCCTTACCGTCATTGACCGTATCTCCATGCGCAAGAAGAAGTACACCTATGACTTCCAGCTTCTGAGAAATGATTTCAAGCGCGTATTGGACTGGTGGATCGATCTCTGATTTTCTCACGGGCGATCTTTTTGTGATGAACAATTTACACTATGAAAGTGTCTATAAGATAGACAACTATTTGTCCATCACGTCACTCAACTTATCGATCCCCTGTATGAGAAAGATTTTCCTTATATTCTCGATCCTTACCCTCTCGGTATCTTTCCAGGCTCTCAGCCTCAACCTCAAACCCTCCAAGAAAAGATACATCACGCCTGAGGAAGTCCACGTCACCGTCTCTCCGGCAGCGCGTCAGAAAGCCAACGCTCTCTACGAGTCTGTCCGTAAAGCCTACTCCCAAGGTAAACTCTCGCCCGACGCTGTTGTCGACAAAGCCCTCTACCACAAGACATGGAGCCCGGAGCTCGCCGAACGTTGCCTGCTGTTGGTCTCCGACAAAAACGCCCGGGCTAAAGCCGAGCTCGGTTACCTCTATACCTTCTACAAGACTGCCTATCTCTTTCCGG
>JAAVCX010000020.1 GCA_014802105.1 Bacteroides sp.
AAGAAGATGCTCAACTGTGAGCTTATGAAACATTGGGTCAGCATTATTCAGCTCAGGAATATATTTCGTTATAGGTTCAGAAATTGAGATATATCCCTCGTCTACTGCAATTCCACACAACAACGCAGTTATTGCTTTACTTATAGAGAATATATTGGATGGTGAGAGTTTTGAGAAATTACCAAAATATTTTTCGAGAAGAATAGTATCATTACGAACTATCAGTAGCGCACCGTTGCCTCTAACACGCGAAAAATATTCTCCAATGGTTTCTCCGTTAAAACGACCTCCTGAAAATTTTGAGTCTTCAAAATAACGATAATGTTTAGAGTCAGAAATCAGTACCTCTTTGGGATTTTCTTTTGCTGATATTGTATCAAGCGCAAAATTTAGATATGTGTCAGTTGACGGGCTTCCACATTTGATAGACCTGAATGTGGTGCAACTTGTAAGAATAAGCGATAACGAAATGAGTATGTATGCGAGCCTTTTCATAATACAAAGGTAGTGATAATATTTGGATTATGAGGACATTTCACAAGAATACTTCAAGGTCGTTGACTTTGAAGATACAGCAGTCGCGGATTTTGCGACATTCGCCGGAGGAAAGCAACTTGACGTTGCGCCAACCTCCGTAAAAATTGTATCGCAGGGAGATACAGTTTCGGAGTTCGAGGATAGAGCCGTCTGACTTCCACACGGATATATCGACGGGGTCGCCGGAGTTGAGCATTGAGCGAGCGGTGGATATGTGTATCGAGCGAGCCATCAGGAGAAAACAATATTGTACGGGGAAGTGAATATGCCGGGTGAGGCTGACAAATGTACTAAAGAGAGATTGTCGCTATATCGCCAAATGCTCTTTGAAAAAGTTAAGTTGGCAAAGAAGTTGTATTTATATTCGCTTGCTACTGCAAGATGTGTTTTTGTCCGACATTCGCACAGCTTCATAGTAACTCAAAACACCCTTGCAAGGGGGAGACCCCTCGACCCGATTTCAGATGAAAACAAGAGCCTAAATTGGCTCTACAGCCTATTCCGCACCAAAAATCGCTCTATTTGGCAGTGGTAAATATTGTAAATATAATAAAGATGAGTAGTGCTAATGCAGAATATTCTCATTTTGGGCAGACTTTTCTATTTTGCTATTCAAGAATTAGAAAGTAATAGTCTTATATTTTGACATTATTTTAGATTATGACGTGGTGACCCAAGAGAGATTTTGGCTGAGGTCACCACATTTTCATCCCATGATTATGGTTAAAGTCTGTTAAAATTTACCTGTTTTTGGGGAGAGAGCTGGGTTGAATGACGGTGAACGATAATGAATGAAAGCAAATTTTGCACTGACAATCAATAGATTACAATGCCGATGATGTCGATAGGTGCATCCCACAACACTCATAACGTGCAATAATTCAATAAATTAGAGTGGGTGTGGTGACTAATGTGGTGACTTGGAGGGGTATGGGTAAAAGAAAGACCGCTAATTCATTGAGAATTAGTGGTCTTATGTGGTGCCACCAGGATTCGAACCGGGGACACACGGATTTTCAGTCCGATGCTCTACCAACTGAGCTATGGCACCATCTTTTCCGTTTTTGCGATGCAAAGTTAGGAGTTTTTTTTTGATTGTGCAAATTTTATCGTCCTTTTTTATACAAAATTTTATCTCCACAAATTAAGTTCCTGACATATCATGTTAATAACCACCTAATTGACAAAATAATATTATTTTAAAAATTTGTTTAACTCATCGAGGAACTGAACACCAAAACGAGCGCACTTCTTCTCCCCTACCCCAAACACCTGTGAAAACTGTGAGATGGTGCGCGGTTTTCGGGCAGCCATGTCTGCAAGGGTGGCGTCGCTAAATATAAGGTATGGAGGAAATCCTTCTTTTTGGGCAATCTCGCGACGAAGCCGCTTTAAAGATGATAACAAGTCGACCTGTGGGGGAACGGTTGATTTTTCTTTAGCTGATTTTTTCTTAGGAGTATCAACCACAACGTCAGAGAGGCTGATTGATGTGTGACCGCTCAACACTTCCCGACCAAAGGAAGTTACTTTGAGATGGTTTCCTTCGTCATAAGCAACTTCAAACACTCCATATTGAATCATCTGAGAGATATAATCGTTCCACTTTTTGAGGGGGATATCCCGACCTGCACCAAATGTCTTTATCGTGTCGAAACCGGCCGCGCGTATATCAGTACGAGACATACCGACAAGAATATCGGCCAACATATATGCACCAACGCGTTCGCCACATCTTATTACCGCACTTATTGCCTTCTGCGTCTCTATCAGCCCGTCGAAACGCCGGGGAGGATTATTACAGATATCGCAATTTCCGCAATCGTGGTCATAAATCTCGCTGAAATAGCTGAGCAGTGTGCGGCGCCGGCAGACGGGAGACTGAACATAGCGCAGCATGCGGTCGAGTTTCTCACGGTTGACAAGTTGACGGCCTGATTCATCAGCAAAAGCACGCAGAGTGTGCATGTCAGCCAATGAATAGAACATCAGAGCTTCGGCCGGCATGCCATCGCGACCGGCACGCCCCACCTCCTGATAGTAAGCTTCAATATTAGGTGACAGATTATTATGCACTACCCACCGGATGTTACTCTTGTCAATGCCCATGCCGAAAGCGACTGTAGCGCACACGACTGCAGCGTCGCCTGATATGAATGCACGCTGCGAACGGGCACGTTCGGCAGAACTCATGCCGGCATGGTAGCACACGGCCTTGTGACCACGTCTCCGCAACTCAGCGGTCATAGTCTCGGCAGCGGCCCTCGACAGACAGTAGACTACACCAGAATCATCAGGATAGCGATCAATCAGCTGCTCAATTGCAGAAATACGACCGGCCTTGCCCGGATTGGGCATGACCTTAAGGCTTATGTTGGGGCGGTCAAATGATCCGGTGAATTTCAAGGGATCAACAAGTCGCAACTGACGAGCAATATCATCGCGCGTCAACCGGTCGGCAGTAGCAGTAAGCGCAACAACAGGTCTGTCAGGAAAGACATCTTTGATGCGAGATAATTCGGTGTAGACGGGGCGGAAATCGTGACCCCACTGTGAAATGCAGTGAGCTTCATCAATTGCAAACAAACTAATGTCGACCACACCACGCCAACGCTCGATGTCGAGCATCAGACGTTCGGGTGATACATATAACATCTTGATATGTCCCTCTACAAGTTTAGACAGGATTGTCTTACTCTCGGCCTCAGAAAGATTGGAATGGAGCGCAGCAGCCGGAATCCCGTTGGCACGTAAAGCCGCTACCTGATCATCCATCAAGGCTATAAGCGGCGACACAACTATAGCACAGCCGTCAGCCAGCAACGCCGGCATCTGATAGCACATCGACTTACCACCGCCGGTCGGCATAAGCACAACTGCATCGCGGCCTGAGGCCACAGCCTCGATTATTTCGATCTGGCCCGGTCTGAAAGTATCGTAACCGTAAAATTTCTTCAGCAAAGCGAGAGCTTGTCGGCGGAATTGAGTCATGGACATTCTAAACATATATTTTCACAATGCTAAATTACTAAAAATAGTCCTATAATGCCATATTAATTCCAATTTTGGACGAAATCGCAAGTAAATTGCTTAGTTTACAATAATATTATGTAAATTTGTGCACTAAAGCGTCTATTTAACGCTATTCCAGTAAACTAAATATCCACTTTTTATAATTTATATCTTTTTTCTATGAGGAAATTTTTACTATTAGGCTTGATGGCGGCAACCGCTGCAGGGGCGAGCGCCCAAACCGAGCCACAGCTAAATAAAGCTGTCATCAAAGAGTCTCCCCAACAGCACAAAACTGTGCGCACGTTCAAATCTCTGTCAGCAGACAGAATCATGACCAAGGTTAACGGGGCTAAACAACTTACGCCCAACGCAGCCGCCCGCGTTAAAGTTCCTGCAAACCGCGTAGCAACCAAAGCCTCAACAAAAGACGGCTATATACTTTATGAAAACTTCAGCGGATGGGACGGATCTGATCTCACATGGGCGCCCAACGGATGGACCATAGACCACCGCGGAGAATGTAATCTTGATGACACATGGGGACCCGGCGCAGCAAGTCCCTATATACCCGGTCCGGTTGACGGAGATTTCTATTACGGAATCAGTTACTCAATGGACGAGCAGGATGAATGGTTCATATCACCGGCAGTAAAACTCGGCGAGAATATGCAGCTTTCGTACTGGATTTACTTCCAGCCTTTCTTCTTCTATAAAACCGACAATATCGATTGGGATGCATACGAGTATATAGGCGACAAGGAAGTCGCTTACACACTTCAGATCCTGATTCAGGAAGAAGGTGAAGACTGGAAAGTACTCCGCGATTATGCTGAAGAATACGCAGACTGGTCAGCATATGACCTATTAATGGAGGTTCCCGAGGCTCTGGTCAAGCACACCATAAGTCTTGCAGACTACAATGATAAGAACGTCAAGGTAGCCTTCCGTTATGTAGGTTCAGACGGCGACGCAGTGTTTATCGACGCGATCGGCATAGGATTACCTTCTCTGGAAGACGTCAGCTACCTGCCGCCGACATATAGTCTTTATTGGGGTATGGACAAAGATTGGACATGTCTCAACAGAGATATAGCTATCTATCCAGTCTACTCACCCCTGACCTGGATCAACATGTCAGGAGAAGACGCAACCTATTCATGGGATTACAGTGATCCTACAACAGGTGAAACAGCAACTTCTGACGATCAGTATGAACTCAATGTCACCTATGTGCCTAACTACACATCAGAGCAGACTATCACAAATAATTTCCACACTGCACCTACACTTAATGCTACCGCGACGGGAGCAGCTCCGGCATCTTATACATCAGCTTGCTCAGTGTTCCAGGCAGGCGGTAAGGCTGAAATCAACTTTGAGGACGGAAGTCCGTTTGCTCCTTGTCTATTCCAATTCGGCATAAACGAACAGGATATGACACGTGTGAGCGTTATGGATGATTCGCAGGGCGCATTAAGTGTTCCTGTTTTCGGACACAATGAGTTCACCAATACTTATTGGCTCAACTACTCACTTAACGGTGAAAAGCCGATGGACGGAAACTTCTCACATCTTATCGGTATCGCCAATGTTTTCTTCCCCTCAACCGAATCTTCACTGGTTGTTAACGGAATCAGTGTCTATGGCTGGGGACGCATGTCAGACGATGTTGAACTCACTGCAACCATCTACAGCCTCAATTCAGAACTGAGCACTGATTTCAACACTTTCACCGTCGTGGCACGCGGCACCATCAAAGGCAGCCAGGTTGAATATATGTATGGCGATAAAAATTCCAAAGATTATCTCTACCTGCCATTCAAGTTTGACGAACCGGTTGCAATCAAAACGACTGATGAAACTCCGGCGTTCGCAATAATGTTTGAAGGCTTCAATTCTGATAAGGTTGAATATTTCGCACCGCTTCAAAGCGCTCGTTCGGACTACTTCGGTCAGTCTTTCGGCTATATGCTTAATGAAATCAATCTCTCAGGCCATGTAGAGCGTGATACTTACTACTCGTTCAAGAGAATGATTTATAAAGAGGATAACGATTACATCCAACCTACCGGCGGATTTGCAATCGGTCTCGATGCTGAATACCCCTGGCTTACTACCGAAACTGAAGAAATCGTCTTCACAAATATTGAAACTACCGTAACAGTGCCTCTGGGCAGCTATTACGACGGAAGCCAACTCACAGTGGAAGCACCGACAGGCGTCAGCGCCAGCGTGACCGGCCGTTATGACAAATGTGTCCTCACTGTTTCTCGCTCTGCAGCCGAAGTCATCGTTGATGGTGAAATCACAATCAAAGGCACAGGCGTAGAACTCAGTATTCCCGTTAAAGATAGTGCAACTACCGGAATCTCTGAAATTACAAATGATTCAGCAGACAAGACTTTCTATGACCTCAGCGGCCGTAAGATTGACTCACCCGAAAGCGGTATTTACATCGTTAAGTATTCTGATGGTAAAGTCAGCAAAGTCACTGTGAAATAAGTCACACCAACAGTCAACTAAAAAAGAGGCTGTCTAACAAGTTTAGGCGGCCTCTTTCTCTTTATTACGCAGGCAAAAAAATAAGGCTTTCATGCTGAATTTCAGCGGGAAAGCCTTTGTTATGTCTGGGATTTTTAGTAAATTTGGATTGCACTTAAACCACTAATAATCAAAACATAACATGGCAAAGTTAGCGATAAAATCTGACAATAGAAAACAAAATCAGCTCCTTCCTCCGTCGCTTGATGAACTTGTTCCCGAAAATCACATAGTAAGGGTTGTCGATGCAGTCATAGACCACCTTGACATCAGCGATATACTGTCAACCTACAGAGGAGGAGGAAACAGCGCTTTCAATCCGAAGATGATGCTCAAGATACTTGTCTTCGCCTATCTGAGCAATGTCTACTCCTCGCGACGCATCGAGGAGCTTCTGAGAAGGGATATCTATTTCATGTGGCGCCGTTCGTCTACGTGCCTACCTTGGAAGACTACACCAGCTGGTTCTGCTCCGTGTCGATAACACCGAGCATAACCAGCCGATTCTTTTATCGTATAAATATAAAACTAAGTCCCACCGTTGTACGCATCTAAGATAAGCGTGGTGGGTATTATTTTTAGTGTTGCTTTTGGACTCCACTAACAGACAGCCTCTTGCAAACGCACAGCGTGGTCTTTTGCCTTGGTGTAGAAGCCCTCGGCGGCTTCTTCATCGTCAGGATTCAGGAGCATCATGCCGAAACTTATGATAGGCTCCTGCCAAACGAATCCACAAAGGTTGCTCAACGCACGGAACTGAGGTATAAATGCATCAATGTCATAATGCTGATAACCGTCAGTCGAATAAGCGGCCTCAGGAGCACCTGCGGTAAACGATATTATCAGTTTTTTTCCATGGAGTGCTGTACCGGTTGAGCCGTAGGCAAATCCGTGACTCAACACCTGCTCGAAGTAGCGACGCATCAGAGATGGGGCGCTATACCACCAGAACGGGAACTCGAACACAACAGTATCTGCCGTCAAAAGGCGTTTCTGCTCCCTTTCCACATCAATGTTGAAATCGGGATATTCAACATCAAGGTATACGATTTCGGCTGAAGGCACAAGACGATGAAACTCGTCGAGGATGGCACGGTTTGCCATTGAGTGTTTATAATCCGGATGTCCGGCAATAACAAGGGTCTTACTCATAATTTGCTCTTTTATATGATTATTATCTTTTACATGATTGTTAATGGCGTGCTTCACTGTGAAAGTGAGTGAATTTATCGTGCTCCTGTACAGGTAATTCCTCCTTCTCTTTCTGAGCACGGATAGCTTTAATTAGGAAAGCGGCATTTCGTCCAAGGTTACGCATTGTCTGGAGTCCTTCGAGATCATCTTCAACATCTTCGGCTGTGAAACCGTGTACTTCATTCCAATAGGTTGATGAAACAATGGGCATTGAGCACATTGTAAAGAAGTGATTGATGTCATCGAAAGCAGATGTGCTACCGGCGCGACGTGATGAAACTACTGTTGCTCCAACCTTTTGATTGAGATCAATGGTGCCTGAGGTGCTGTAAAACAGTCTGTCCATAAATGCGTGAAGCTGCCCATTCGCTCCAGCGTAATATACCGGAGTACCTACAATCATACCATCAGCTTCTGCCAGTTTTGGTGCCGTTTCATTGACAATATCGTTGAACACACATTTTCCGTGAGTGCGGCAATAGTTACAGGCTATGCATCCGCGTACATCCTTGTTTCCGACATTGATACGCTCTGTTGAAATACCATTCTCATTGAGAGTCTTTTCTACCTCGTCAAGCGCACGCGACACGCATCCCTTCAACTGAGGACTTCCATTTATAAGAAGAATTTTATATGCTCTTTCGCTCATATCTTATAATTATTTTTTAACTGATTAAATATCAAAGATTTTTACCGAAGAAATCTTCTAATATATCCCAAGGGATTTTGTTGTGTTCCGGCCCTCCATCATAAAGATCGCAATGAACCGCGTCGGGAACAATAACTAAGATCTTATTGTCACCTTTCAACTGCTTAAAGGCAGCCTCACCCATATATCTTGTATGAGCGTTTTCTCCGGCTAAGATCAACACGACACCATCGATTTCTTCGATTCTCTCCATCAAAGGAGTATTAACCCACGAAATCCAAGCCGATGCGTCCATTCCCCCATTACTGTTAGGTGAATTAGGATGATAACCGCGTGGCCTTTTATAATATTCCGTGTAGTCTTTATTATATTGAGCAGCATCTTCCGGTTGATTATCAAGAACACCTCCGTCTAATTCACGCTTCTCAGAGGTGAATTGAGAATTTCGTTTCTCCGCATCTCTGATTCGACGTGATTTTCTCTCATCAGGACTATTCGCAGAATTAAACATTCCTTGCGATTGTACCCAATGCATATTGGTGCCGCTTACATGAGCCATAGCCTTAATGCGTGGATCAGACTGGAAAGCATTAAGTCCGATACCACCAAAACCGCATATTCCAATTATTCCGATTCTTTCATTGTCGACTTCAGAGCGAGTAAACAGATAATCCACACACGCAGAGAAATCTTCTGTATTGATGTCAGGAGAAGACATATTCCGTGGCACTCCACCGCTCTCTCCGGTATATGAAGGATCAAAAGCCAAAGTTATATAACCCATATCGGCCAGGTTGCTTGCGTAAAGTCCGGATGACTGTTCCTTTACTGCCCCATAAGGTCCACCTACTATTAATGCAGGATGTTTAATATTGGAGGCTACGCTGTCCTTGGGACTATAAATATCGGCACAAATTTCAAAACCGAAACGATTTTTGAATTTTACGCGTTCTCTTTTTACCTTATCAGAAATCTGAAAGGTAAAATATCTGGCAGTACATCCTTGGCTATTATCGGTCTCTGCATATAGATATGTTACCCCAAACAGAAGTAGCATTATATGTACGACACCGATACGCATAATAGACTTATTATTCATTGAGGCATCAATCACCATTAAGATTCGTGTGGAAGAAATCAGCAAGTTTTCCAATCGCCTCTGAGACGTATGGTTCCTTATCGTACATATCGACGTGTGTTGCTCCTTTGACAAGATAAAGTTCCTTTGGTCCATTATCGGCATCGTAGGCCGCCTGACTGTATGGTAAGGTATCGGCCTTTTCTCCTGCAACAAGCAGTAGTGGAGCGGTCATCATATTGCCGAGATTTTCCCACGGATAAAATCTGATTGCATCGGCAACAGAAGTAAAGGTCACACGATTTGTAGCACGAGGATGGAAGGCTCTTGGCGTACGGTAATAGTCTACGGCCTCAACAAGAAATTCGGGAGCATTTGTCGGCAAATCGCCCTTCGTGTCCGGGATATTGGGGACAAGAAGGACGGGGTCGCCCTTTGCCTCATTTTCGCGCTGTACGGCAACTTTCTGAAGAGTTTCATTGACAGCCTCCGGACCTGCTGCACGATGAGCTGCTCCCACATCAAATGTGCTGACTCCGGCGACGGCCTTTATTCTCTTTTCAGTAGGGGCTGCAGCTATGGTTGCGCCGGCTCCGGCACATATTCCCAATGCCCCGATTTGAGAGGAATCCACGTATGGAAGATTGTCGATATAGTCTATGACATAGCTGATGTCGTCCATTCTGTTGAACGGGCTGTCTGTACCGCGTGGCTCTCCTCCGCTCTCGCCCTGATAGGCCGCATCGAAAGCTATGGTTACAAACCCTGAATCAGCAAGACGCTTTGCGTATGTTCCTGCTGTCTGTTCCTTTACTCCACCTCCCGGGTGTGAGACTACAATCGCAGGGTAAGTCTTACCTTCAGTGAAATCAATGGGGAGATAGACGTTTGCGGCAATATCAAAATTGCCGCGTGGAATTTTTACATGTTGGCAGTCCGGAGAAGTCACCGGTACTGAAGATGCTTGGATATTTTTCATATTTTCAAAATTTTTCTGTTATAAAGATTTTTTGATCCGAGCCTGACATTGTTGCCAAACTCGTCATTGTAGCTGTAAGACAAGCTTTAATATGTCGTCTTAAATTTTTCATACATCATAAAAACAAAACCACATTGATGAATGTTTGAATAACAAATGTTCTATATTACACTAATGTGGTTCCAAAAAACATCATCGTGTGAAAACAATTAATCTTGACATTCTGGTTTCAGATTATGAAGGGGGCTATCGCTTCTCCAAGGATCTTTACATTCATCCGGGTAAAGGTGAAAATGTGGATGAAGAAATGATACGGCTTGACACCATGGGATTATGTATAGTTGAATCGGGGAAATACAGTATCAACCTTAACGGTAAGACTTACACCCTTAGAACCGGCGAGATACTGATTGCCGGCACAAATGACTTATTCGATAATGTGAAGTTTAGTGATGATTTTGAGGGAATGGTAATCTTTGCCTCATTAGACCTTCTGGATAGGCTTGTGGAGCCTACACATCTTCATCAATGTCTCGAAATATTAAAAATAGATCCTGTTCACAGAATAGATGAAAATATATGGAATCTGGTGAAATCGTATTGCGCCGCGCTGACTCTTAAGACAAGCTTACATAAGATATTAAGATCCGATGAAACAGCGGAAATGATTGGTAAAGCTCTGTTAGCCGATATATTCAATCTGGTGTTGAAAGACATAGAGGCCAATACGAATGTGGGTAATGACACACGTCCTCAAATTTTATATCGACAATTTATCAATCTGATCATTAGTACTCCGGCAAAGCCCCATGAAGTGGCTTACTACGCAGAACAACTCTCTATTTCGCCCCGTTATCTTGCAAATTTATGTAAGACAGTAAGTGGGAAAAGTGCAAAAGTATGGATTGATGAGTATATAATGAATGATGTCCGTCGTTATTTGATAGGGACTGATCTGTCTATAAAAGAAGTCGCATCACGAACATTGTTTACGAATTTCCCATTCTTTTCCAAGACAGTGAAGCGTCATTTTGGAAAGACTCCATCAGAATTAAGAAACCGAAAATATTAACAAGCTAACTCATCTATAGTTTCAACTCTGTGTGACACTGAAAATACTTGAATATTATGATTACACAGTAACGGCACGGACTCACGACGAGCCATATTTTATGTGGCGCCATACGTCTACGTGCCTACTTTGGAAGATTACACCGGCTGATATGCTCCGTATCGATAACACCGAGTATACTCAGCCGATTCTTTTTATGACTGTCCCGGCATAGCCGAATGACGGCATACACGCCAAAGACATGGAGATTTGCCTACGGCTGCTCTTCAATGTCTTTTCGCGTCCTTGCCTTATCATCTGAAAACTTGCCTGCAAACGAAAACTATGCGAGCTGACACATTCGTAGGTTAACACTTATGAATGAAGCTCGAAAGAATACGGCTATTTGGGCTTTGCTGTAAGAGAGTACCTCCTACTTGATTATACAGTGCAATATATACGGCTCGCTTTGACAAACCGTATATAATTATATTGCAACCTGGATGTAAAATCTTTATTTTATATGCAATAGTTGCTCGGCATTGATATGCGCGAATTTCTCCTTGTCGGTATCGGAAAGAGGCGCATTGTCAACGAATGCTTTAGCATCAGTCATTGGCACGTATGGCCAGTCTGCCGAGAAAACGAGTTGGTCTATACCGAGTTTGTTGACGCAGAACTGAAGCGCATCGTTGTCATATAAACCGCTGGGCGAAATCCAAACGTGCTTCTTGTAGATATTTGAAATGGTGTCTGAAAATCCGGTGACCTCAGGCTTGAACATCTGATCGAGGCGATAGAGGAAATACGGCACCATTTCTCCCCAGTGTCCCGAAATGACTTTCAGAGTCGGAAATTTTTCAAACACTCCGGCAAGAATCATTCGGATAACCTGCATCCCTGCCTCGTAGTGCCAGCCATAGCCGTATGAACTGAGGATTGTGTCGAGTTGGTCGTTGAGACCCTTATAGTATGCGTTGATAGCATCAATGGAGGTATAGTTTGGATGGATATATACCGGCAGGTCAAGTTCTGTCAGCGCCTCCCATACGGGGTAATACATCTTGTCATCAAGGAATACATTTCCCGTCTGTGGGCGACCCGATATAAGTGTACCCACAAATCCCAGTTCATTCACTGTGCGACGCAGTTCATCAGCAGCCGCAGTCGGATTATTCCACGGAAGTGTTGCGAAAGCACGAAAGCGGTCGGGATAAGGTTTCACTGCTTCGTAAAGCGTATCATTAGCTTCCGCTGCCAGTGTGACGGCTTCGTCACCTGTAAGCCATTGCGTTGGATTGGTGTATGACACCACTTCCATATCGATACCGGCTTCATCGAGTTCGGTGATGCGTTTCTCTCCCAACTCAAAGAGATCAGGAACACTTGGTGCATCCGCAGGAGCCGGGTGCATGAACTGTTGCGCGTAAGGATACGCCTCCTGAATGGTCTTTGCCACAGCCGCTCCGATGGTCTTGCTGGACAAATGTTCTTCTAATGCAATTATTTTCATGTCTTTTGTTAAATTGTTTCTGACTTATAAACAAATCAAGTTGGAGAATTGTTGATATATCAACGTAAAAATAAATCTAAAAGCAGTATATTTGCAGTATGAGAATATTAGTTACATCATCAACCGGAT
>JAAVCX010000021.1 GCA_014802105.1 Bacteroides sp.
ATATATGGACATGGCGTAGAGTCAAGGTAGGCGATCCTGTCACAGTGAGCTATGACACGAAACGAGGTATAGCCATTGTGAAAACCCATAATATCCGTGTGGCAAAGTTTGATTATCGCAAAGAGACGACAGGTCTTGCAGAAGTTTTTGAACAAGGCAAACCTTTTGAAGCCTATCTTGGCGGCCGGGACATAAATCTGATAAATGATCCTGTTCTTGACGTGTGTAGTATAATCTTCTTTTACAAACTCCCGGGGATACCTCCGACCAAAGTCAATCTGCATCCATGATAGACCAGATCGAAATCACTCTTCAGGCCCGGCGCCGCGGTTGCCATCTCGTCACCGGTGAAATATTGCGTCGGTTGCCTTCATTGCCCGAGCGCGGGTTGCTCAACCTGTTTGTCAAGCACACTTCATGTGGACTCACGGTCAACGAAAACGCCGACCCTGACGTGAGAACCGACCTCGAGGCTATCCTTGACCATATAGTGCCTGAACGGCAACCTTATTATCGGCACATATATGAGGGGGACGACGACATGCCGGCCCATGCCAAAGCCACCCTTACCGGGCCCTCGGTGACTATCCCCATCACCGACCGGCGTCTTAATCTGGGCACCTGGCAGGGGATTTATCTCTGTGAATTTCGTGACTATGGAGGCTCGCGCACCATTGTCGCCACCATATACTCATGACGCCCAGCGTCCCCCCTCTCGCGCGGTAGATTCAATAACGAAGTGCAAAAATTCGTTCTGAATAGCTCCATATTTTTGCGGTTCGAGACTTAATGGCGGATTGGGGATGGGGCTTCACAAGCCCACAGCCCCTACCCACCGATAGATGTTTCAGTCCGACCGAAAGGTAACCTTAGTTCAAGGCAATACAAAACAAAAAAAGGGGACCGAAGTCTCCCTGAGATTTACTAATTTTGTATTACTACATGACAAAACATTTAACCTCAGCACAAAGGTACCACCTTTTCGTGGAATATCAAAACCGCGGAACTCGTAAAGAGAAACAACCTGATCCGCCAACACATCCCGAAAGGGACTGATTTTACTACTGTTACGCCTCAATTTTTCAGAAAGATACAATCCAAGCTAAATCGTAGGCCACGTAAAAAAATTTTTTTCGACTCCTGCCATAAAGTTTTTCAAACACTTTCGCAAATATTGCATTTGTCCGTGGACTCTGCACATTTGTCCGTAGCTGCAAATTTTCTACAGATTTATATGGTAATCTCAGAATTTATTTGTAGTTTTGCGTTTAACATCAAAGTATTGTAATAAGTAAGCAAAGCAAGTGTAATGGAATCACAGAAGATAAATAGGATAAAGATTGCATTAGTTGAGAACGGCAAAACCGGTAAATGGCTTGCCGAGCAGATCGGTAAAAATGAAGCTACGGTCTCCCGATGGTGTTCAAACAAAATGCAGCCTTCCCTAGATACACTTGTGAGGATTTCTGAGTTACTTGATATTGATGTTAAAGACTTAATCGTAAGCAATAAAGCATAGTAATGGACAAAAAAGAGATATTTAACCGAATAGAATATGTAGTGGCATGTGTCGGAGCTTTCGCACAGCGACATAACCTCTCCAACATGCAGGCCTACGCATATCTGCGTCGTTTCACGGGCATAGATTTCCTTCTCGATTGCTATGCTGCCGAGCATACTCTCTCCATTGACGATGCTATCTCAGATCTACAAGTCATTTGCCAACGGGAAGGAGGTAGAATATGATACGATTATATCACGGCTCAAACGTAGCTATTGAGGAGATAGATCTTTCACGCAGTAAACGTGGCAAGGATTTCGGACAAGGATTTTATCTTAATGCCAATCCCGACCAAGCTATGGAGATGGCAGCTCGAACAACTCGTTTTCTCAATGATGGAATCCCGACGTTATCATGCTTTGAGTTTGATGAAACCGAGGCTATGAAGAGCGGACTGAATATAAAGGTCTTTACCGACTACTCCGTAGAATGGGCAGAATTTGTCGTTATGAATCGGGAAAATAACTCCGATGTTCCGGCTCATCCCTATGATATTGTTATAGGCCCTATTGCCGATGATACGGTTGGCGTTCAGATTCGCCGTTTCATAATGGGCTATATGTCGGCATCAGCATTGGTTGAAGAACTGAGATTTAAGGGCGACCATGCTGTCCAATACTTCTTTGGCACCTCAAAAGCCGTAAACCTCTTAAAACGCAGTGAACTATGACACAAGACATACAGTTTCAGATAGAATGCCTTGCGGCAGAACTCACAGAAATGCTTATGGCTGAATATGGTTGGGATATACACCGTGCCCTTGATGAGCTATATTCCTCAACCACCTTCGCCAAGCTAAACGACCCCGAATGCGGCCTCTACTATCAAGGCGCGGTCTATATCTTTCAATTCCTCAAATCTGAAATCGAAACCGGCAAAGTAGCATAATATATGGCAAAAAAAAGGTGGTGATGGCAGGAACTTTCCCGATATTCAGTGCTTCATCGAAACCCCTCAGATGGAACATATACCGGTGATGATTGAGGTTAAAGGCAGTAAAGGAGATTTAATCAAATGTGATGAACATGGAGAAATTTTAATTTTGTATTGCTACATGACAAAACATTTATGCTCAGCACAAAGGTACCACCTTTTCGTGGAACATCAAAAACGCGGAACTCGTAAAGAGAAGACACATAAAGAAATTGTGCAGAGTCCAAGAACAAATGCATCGGAAGCATCTTTCAAAAGCTACATGCACGGCTCTTTCATTTAAACTTAAAATAAGACATAATCTCCCTTACCCGGTTCAGTACGAATCGGGTAATTTTTTATATTTGTATTTCATGAAGTTATCTTTTTCTTAAATTTCCATTTTTTTCATTTTTGGTCTAAAAAGCGAATAAGCCGAGAAAAGCTCATGGAGATATATCTCATCAGTTCTGCCATGCCTTTTTTCTTATCGGCTTTCTTTTTGCACCGTCCTCTCCATGCGGAAAATATGGAACAGACAATTCTTTGAATAGTATCGAGGTTGCGGGCAGCTCTTGACAACTTCCGTTTAATCTTGTCTTGTAAAAGATTTACGTCAAGCCCCCAATGCATACTCTCTATAGACCAATGGTTCCGTACTATTGCACCCTGCCTTAGCGTGGTCGTAGGCAGGCTACTCACATAAAGCCGTTTTTCAGAAGTACATACCCCTGTAGACTTTTTTATTGTAAGTGATTCATTCAATGATTGTCATGTTTTCGCCCCATTTTTCCTTGTCGGCGATTATTTCAAGGCCATCATATATGTTGTAGGTTCTGGTTTCGATTCTCCCATGACCAAGTTCAGGACCCTCTGTATATGAATACAACGGTCGATGTTACTTAAGTCTATCCTCCATCCCATACCGCAGCGAGCGTTGATTGGCTTTGAGTTCTATTAGAAAATCTCCTCCTTTATTCTTATTTTATCGATGATATCATTCTGCATAGACATGGCATCTGCGGTGATAATCTTTCCTGATATGTCAATCTTGTCGATTAGCATTGGACAGCTTTTATCTCATTGCTCTTTTCCCGGCATGCTTCCGTTGCGATTGTAATGCCTGTGTTGAACGAATAGGCAGATACGATGTCAGGATTACGCCCGTTTTCTTGAACGGTGCCACGCTGTGCATTGCCGTCCACACAGATTATTTCCCTGTCACGGCATACATTAAGCAGTTCATCATGGAAGTTCGCAGTAAACTCCTGCATCCTGTCCGCCATGGTTAAATCGTCAATACCGTTCTCAATCCGGCAAAGGGTAGCCTCCGAGGGTATCCCATTCTTCAGCATACCCATTTTACTGAATTTATTTTGATTGTGTCTGCCGAACGCTATTATATCGGCACGTCCGATATGCCCACAGGTCTGTCCGAGTATTATCAGAATGATGATGTCATTGAGCCGGTGGCGGATGTTTCCTTTGTTGCATCTACGAAAATCCGGGACTGATGTGGCAAAATTCATCAGATGGTCAAGTATACTCCCTTTTTGTATGGATTTATTTTGTACATTAGTACTGTGGTTGAGCATCGCATCCTCAATCGAACGGACTTGGTTAAGTGGTCTTGTTATATTCATAACTGTTTGATTTTCACCTTTTAAGTTACGAACAATTCTCCACTCAACCAAATTTTTATAGCGCTTATTTTGTTTATAATCAAACAACTAACCTTATTTGTGGACTACACACCTCCCTCTATAAAATAGCACAATCTTTAAATATGCGTGCCAATCTTAAATGAAAGAGCCGTGTGACTAACAAGAATGCCACACAAATTTTTAGCACGATACGAAATATATTTTGGATGAATCAGATTAAATTGATATATTTGCACCGAATTAATGCGCATTAATTCGAAACATTATTAGAAAGGTGTTATTTGAATTATCTTCCTTAACCGAACTTGGCCGTTTGATTTACCGTTGAAAATGATTTGCAATGGCATCGGCATTGGATGATTATATTAATCACAAAAAAGTGGTATAGCATATCAGCTCAGTGTAGGGCTATTGCTTTATCATAACGGTTAGGGTTGGCCAAGACCCGGTTAAGTTGATAAAGCAAATCACTAGTGTCTTATGATATCCTTTCACTTATATTACATGGATAATCTAAAATCGTTTTATTTAACAATCTTATCACTTTTATTCTTATTTGGTATTAACACCATGTCTGCACAATCCTTATCAAGGGAATATAGTGATAATAATGTATATATGTATATTAATAATGCCCAACAAAAATATTGGACCGGGGGGCCTAAATTACCCCACCATGAATTGGTCATAAAAAATACCGGATCGCAGACTGTTAATGTGCGAGTTTTGATTAAAGTTGTGCTTAGGAACGGACAAGGAAACTATCTAAACGAAAAGACTCAAGAAAAGACTGTTTCTCTTTCTCCTGGCAGTTCCAAAAATGAAACTATATGGATGAGTACTGCAAACAACAACAATGCATATTATTGTGTAGAAGGATTCCGAGTATTAAGCGTTAATACTCAATCTTACACACAAACGACTAATTACGATAGCAAAACATATTTTAAAAAAGAGACCTACTTCTATGGGGAAAATAATGCTAATAGATTAGGCGCGACATATTATCCTAATGGGAAATGCAATCTAAGTGGGTACATATTAGTGGATGAATGTTGGATAAGAGCAACTTCTGAAGGGCGCTATTATATTAATAATGGTGTTATTTATGTAACTTGGGATGAATGGATTAATGAAAGTTATAAATTGGGTAATAACCAGTATTCAAGGGATGGAGTGATATATAAGCTGAAATAGCGTTTTTTTAATCCTTAAGGTTAGAAATTCAAAAAGCTAAATTCATTTCTACCAGTTTGAAATCCGAGAGAACTGATTATAAAGTGTGATCCGCAAAATTTGAATTAAGAAATCCATGCTGCGGAAACATTCCCTCACCAAATCCCTCAATGAAGGACAAAATAGACCGATTTATCCCTCATTGAGGGGTATTTTTGTATATTTGCGGTCGATCAAAGTGTCTTCGGCACCGCACACCGTGCATCGGGCGACATCCGTTCATTACCGATACGCAAATATTTCTGCATCGGAGATCTAACATTCGAAGTTGGTGGCAAAACAAAGGACAAAGGCAAATCCGAACCATCGAAAAGGAATTTATTGTTAAAGATGATATAGAATATCGCCACTCCAATATCATCCCCCTTTTACTATTCGGCTTTACTTATTAAAGAGTAAAAAGTTATATCGAGAAGTCCCAAACCAAGAAGTGGCTGTCTAACAGGGAGACCCCAATAATGCAGATCCCTCAAATCTTGTGTTCACCGGATCTATATCCTGCACCGAGGGATATCTCGGACGTAGTCTGACCATTGTGATCTTCCCTTACCAATCGGGGCAGGTGTCATCCATAGGTTATTTCCCCACTGAAAATCTGTTTGTGGTATTCGGCGCGACATCCGACTTCCGGGCAGAAGGCACATTGGCCACCGCTGAAGAAGGACAGTGCTATTTTGCCGTGCCATACGACGATCAGACACAGATCTCAAGTAATTCGGAAATCGTGATCTTCACCGTCTCTAAATCCTCCGGAGTAGAGACGATTGATGCCGTTGCGCCCATCCGAACCAGTATCTTCAATCTCTCGGGAGTGAAAGTTATGGAAACTGACCGCGCAACACCTCTCCCCTCTCCCCTCCGGCGTCTACATCCGCGAGATATTATTCTCCGACGGCACCCGCACCTCTTCCCGCATCTTCCGCTGATCTTATCTCAAAAAACAATAACGAGGAGGCTGTGTCAAAATTGAACTGCACCCCAAAAGTTTTTTGTCTAACTTTTGGGGTGCAGTTCATAACCCTTAATTACGACACAGCCTCATCGTTCACCCTATTTGAATCTATAGTTTTGTTTATTTGCTTTGTGATAGTTGATCTTCCCATACAGAAAAGTTCGGCAATCTGAGACTGACTAAGCCATGAGGTTGTATCATCAATTATCACTTCGATTGCCTTTCCTTTTGGTGAATTATATACAACACTGTGTCGTAAAAAAATTTTTTTTCGACTCCTGCCATAGAGTTTTTCAAACATTTTCGCAAATATTGCATTTGTCCGTGGACTCTGCACATGTAATTATACCGCTAAAGAGGTAGCTAATCCCGCAAAAAATTCTTAACTTCGCGCTGTAAAGTGCGTCCCAATTCAGGGATGCCAGGTTCTCCCCTGCTTTATGTTCAAAACATTCACCATTCGCCTCGGCTCAGAGCTGGTCACTATCGACCGTCCACAGATAATGGGTATCGTCAATATGACACCCGATTCTTTCTATGCACCCTCGCGCAACGGCAACGAGGGGGAATTGTCGCGCCGCATAGCCTCGATGGTCGAGGATGGCGCCGATATGCTCGACATCGGTGGATACTCTTCGCGCCCGGGAGCAGCCGAGGTGTCGGTCGAGGAGGAGTGGCGCAGAGTCGGAACAGCCCTGAAGGTCGCCCGTCGCGAAGCCCCTCAGATCCCGGTCTCGGTCGATACTTTCCGTAGCGAGATAGCCCGACGGGCGGTGATGGAGTTTGGGCCGATAATCGTCAATGACATCTCGGGAGGCAATCTCGACGGAGAGATGTGGCAGGTCGTGGCAACTCTGGGGGTTCCCTACGTCGTGATGCACATGAGAGGCACTCCGGCCACCATGCAGAGTCTCACCGACTACACCGATGTCACCGCCGAAGTGATCGCCGATCTCTCGCGGCGAGTGCGCCAACTGAGGCTGATGGGTGTAGCGGATGTTATAGTCGACCCGGGGTTTGGATTCAGCAAGACACTCGCTCAGAACTATGAGCTCTTTCACAACCTCGGGCTTTTCGGACAGACCCTCGAGGCACCGGTGCTTGTAGGCATCTCGCGCAAATCGATGATCAGCCGTCTGCTCGGGATCGAATCGGCCGACACTCTCGCCGGCACCATCACCCTCAACACTCTCGCACTCTCGCAAGGAGCCTCCATACTCAGGGTACATGATGTCAGAGAGGCAGCCCAGTCACTCAAGGTGTGGCAGGCGGTCAGCTGTCCCGACAGCCTTTAATCATCCTCCCGTCTAAAATATTAACACACCCTTCCTAAAGCAAATCACAGTGGATCAGTTTGGTATCAGAGACGCATTTGACATAGCCATAGTGGCTCTCCTGCTCTTCTATCTCTACCGCATCATGAAAGAGAGCGGCACGATCAATATCTTCTTTGGAGTGCTTGCGTTCATAGTGGTGTGGGTGCTTACCTCCCAGATACTCAACCTCAAGCTTATAGGCACTATCCTTGATCAGTTTATGGGAATAGGACTGCTTGTGCTGGTGATACTGTTTCAGGATCAGATCAAGCGCTTCCTTGTCGAGCTCGGCGACCATAAGCGCTGGCGATTTCTCAAATCGCTCTTCCGCCACGAAAAGGCAGGCAACGAGCACGACACCCGCAAATATGTGCTCCCCATCGTCTACGCCTGCATGAACATGGCCAAGACCAAGACAGGCGCGCTGATAGTGATCAGGCAGGAAATGTCGCTCGAGAGCTATGAGGAGAGCGGTGACATCATCGACGCCGACATCAACTCGCGACTGATAGAGAATATATTTTTCAAGAACTCCCCTCTCCACGACGGAGCGATGATCATCGACCGCGACCGCATACGCAGCGCCGGCTGTATCCTGCCCGTGAGCCACGACCGCAACATACCCCGCGCGCTCGGTCTGCGCCACCGTTCGGCCCTTGGCATAGCTCAGGCGACAGATGCCTTTGCGATAGTAGTGTCGGAAGAGACCGGCAATATCTCCGTGGCTCATCGCGGCAATCTCCACACCAGGCTTAGCTCCACCGACCTCGAGCATCGCCTCTCACAGATCATGAGCCACGACTGAGAGTGTCTCACTCCGTGATCAAAGCATAGATTTCCGGCCGTACGCCACTCCAAAAAAAGGCGATATTTTTTGGGGTGGTGTGCGTTTTTTTTCGTAACTTTGTAGACGTAAAACCCGTGCAGGGAGCCCATGGGTTCAGGCGCCGCCGAGCCGTGAGATCCCGAATGTAAGAAAACAAGTTCAAACCCTATATGTCAGAAGAAGAACAGAAAAGAGAAGAGCAGTATAGCGCCAATAATATCCAGGTGCTTGAGGGCCTTGAGGCAGTGCGTAAGCGCCCGGCCATGTATATAGGCGACATCAGCGCCAAGGGTCTGCACCATCTGGTCTATGAGGTGGTCGACAACTCGATCGACGAAGCCCTCGCAGGCTATGCCACTCACATCGAGGTAACCATCAATGAAGACAACTCCATCACGGTAGTGGACAACGGTCGCGGTATCCCCGTCGATATGCACGAGAAAGAACACAAGAGCGCGCTTGAGGTGGTGCTCACCGTGCTCCACGCCGGAGGTAAGTTTGACAAGGGATCCTATAAGGTCTCGGGTGGACTCCACGGTGTAGGTGTCAGCTGCGTGAACGCTCTCTCGACCTATCTGCGCGCCGAGGTGCGCCGTTCGGGCAAGATCTATATGCAGGAATACTCCTGCGGCAAGCCTACTTCAGAGCTTCAGGTGATCGGCGAGAGCGACACTACCGGCACCACCATCACCTTCAAGCCCGACGGGTCGATCTTCACCGTGACCGAGTATGACTACAACACCCTGGCTGTGCGTCTGCGCGACCTGGCGTTCCTCAACGCCGGTATCACACTGACGCTTACCGATAAGCGTCAGCTCGACGCCGAGGGCAATCCCCGCTCCGAAACTTTCTTCTCGCGCAACGGTCTGAGAGAGTTTGTCGAGTACATCGACTCAAGCAAGGAGTCGCTCATCAACGACGTGATCCATCTCAACACCGAGCGTCAGGGCATCCCTGTGGAGGTAGCTCTCACCTACAACACCTCTTACAACGAGAATGTCCACTCGTTTGTCAACAACATTAACACTATCGAGGGTGGTACCCATCTCACCGGCTTCCGCCGCGGACTGACCACCACGCTCAAGAAATATGCCGAAGACAACCGTCTCCTCGAAAAAGAGAAAGTCGAGGTCTCGGGCGATGACTTCCGCGAGGGACTGACCGCCGTGGTGTCGGTCAAAGTGCTCGAGCCGCAGTTTGAGGGTCAGACCAAGACCAAACTGGGCAACAGCGAGGTGCAGGGAGCTGTCTCGGCGGCTGTCAGCGACGCGCTGCGCACCTTCCTTGAGGAACACCCCAAGCAGGCCAAGATCATAGTAGAGAAAGTAGCCCTTGCCGCCAAGGCCCGCCAGGCAGCCTATAATGCGCGTAACAAGATACTTCGCAAGACACCACTGACCGGCGGCGGCCTCCCCGGCAAACTCGCCGACTGCTCCTCACGCCATGCCGAGGACTGTGAGCTCTTCCTTGTCGAGGGAGACTCGGCAGGCGGAACAGCCAAGCAGGGCCGCGACCGCACCTTCCAGGCTATCCTGCCCCTCCGAGGCAAGATCCTCAATGTAGAGAAAGCCATGGACCACCGCATACTTGACAATCAGGAAATCACCAGCCTTTACCGAGCCATGCGCGTCAGCATCGGCACCGAGGAAGATCCCAAGGAGGTCAACCTCAGCCGTCTGGCCTATCACAAGATCATCATCATGACCGATGCCGATGTCGACGGCAGCCATATCGCCACTCTGCTGATGACCTTCTTCTTCCGCCGCATGCGTCCTATCATCGAGAACGGTTATCTCTACCTCGCCACTCCTCCGCTCTATAAATGTACGCGCGGCAAGGTCGAGGAGTATTGCTGGACCGACGCCCAGGTGCAGCAGTTCATAGCCGTCAACGGCGACAAGACCAAAGTGCAGCGCTACAAAGGTCTCGGCGAGATGTCGGCCGAGGAGCTCCGCGACACCACTATGGATCCCAATCAGCGACTGCTCAAGCAGGTAAACATCAGCGATGCAGCCGAGGCCGACCGCATCTTCTCGATGCTGATGGGCGAAGAAGTGGGTCCCCGCCGCGACTTCATCGAAGCCAACGCCTCCTACGCCAATATCGACGCCTGACAGATCCACGTCTATCCCATCTGACCCTGTCAGGCCCTACAATCAGCTCCACCGCGGGCTCCATGGTTGAACCAAAACCCATTCAAAGTGATTATATTCATGTAAGCACCTCCCAAACAGAGACTGAAGTGAATATAATCACTTTGCCAAATCATCACCTCTATGACAAAATCATCAACTAATAAATCGGCCGCCGGACGCAAAGCGGCAGCCCTGGTGGAAAAGATCAAGGAATACGTAGCCCAGCAGAAGAACAATACCTATAACTACAAGCAGGTGTCACACGCCATCGGAGCCACCACTCCGGTGCAGCAACGCAATGTGGCCATGCAGCTTGTCGAGATGTCATTTAACGGAGACATCATCGAAGTCTCGCCCGGCAAATATCGCTCGCCCCAGCGCTACAACGAGGCGACCGGAACTTTCCAGCGCCGCAGCAACGGCAAGAACTCGGTGATCACCGACGGTGACGGCGAGACCCTTCTGGTGGCCGAGCGCAATTCGCTACATGCGCTCAACGGCGACAAAGTGCGCGTCAATATCGCCGCCCGCCGGCGTGGCCAGGAACCCGAGGCCGAGGTAATCGAGATCATCGAGAAAAACGACCAGACATTCATAGGGACTCTCAAGGTAGACAAGCACTTCGCCTATCTGCTCACCGACTCAAAATTTCTCGCTACCGACATCTTTATCCCCCGATCGAAACTCAAGGGGGGCAAGACCGGCGACAAAGCCGTGGTGCGCATCACCGAGTGGAAAGAAGACTTCAAAAACCCTTCGGGCGAAGTGATCGACATACTCGGCACAGCGGGCGAGAACAATACCGAGATCCACGCCATACTGGCAGAGTTCGGCCTTCCCTA
>JAAVCX010000022.1 GCA_014802105.1 Bacteroides sp.
AAGAACTATGCGTTCTATCCTATTGTTATCGCCGATAGCAGGGCACCACGAGATGGTAAATTTATTGAAAGGATAGGTTCTTATAATCCGAACACTAATCCTGCTACAGTAACTTTGAACTTCGAGCGTGCTTTGTATTGGGTAAACGTCGGTGCACAGCCCACCGATACAGTACGCACTATCCTCTCCAACGAGGGTGTACTTCTGATGAAGCACCTCCAGGGTGGTGTGAAGAAAGGTGCCTTTGACGAGGCAGAAGCTCAGCGTCGCTTTGAGGCCTGGAAGGCTCAGAAGAGCCAGTCGGCCGACAAGTTCCGCGCTTCGCTCCTCGACAAGCAGCAGGCCGATGCCAAGGCTCGCCTTGAGGCCGAGCAGGCTAAGAACCAGGCTAAGGCCGAGGCCGTAGCCAAGAAGAAGGCTGAGCTTGCCGCCGCTGCCGCTGAGGCCGAGGCTGCTGCAGCTGCCGAAGAGGCTCCTGCCGAGGAAGCTCCCGCCGCTGAATAAGCAGTAGGAATTTCCCCAATTAGCTCGACTAATTTCGCGAGAGCGTAATCTCACTCAGATTACGCTCTCGTTTTCTTTTTAACTCCATACTCATTGCTATCCATCAAGACCGATATGACATAAGCATCACATCCTAAGCTGTTTAGAGAAAGTATTAGAGAGCGATGAGAGTTAATACATGTTAAAGCCCTTCCTCCTTTAAACCATTAACCAAGAAGCAATGTTATATAGGTGTAATTATTCTTAATTGCACTTGTGTTTTCATGGTATTAGATTTAAGGTTAAAAGAATAACGGGTCGTCGTGAGATGACCCGTTATTCTTTTTTCAGATATGACACATCAGTCATATCTGAACCGAAAACCGATAGCTGATACACACAGAAAGAGATCGGTTACTTCATCGTTGTTTTATCTCGGAAATATGAGCTTCGACCAATCAGGTAGGCTATTTACGTAGCATTTGGCGACCTCTCCATCAGTCAAACGGAAAAGTAGCCGGGCCTCGGCATCTTCGACTGAATTGTCATATACATAAAGTCGATCAACGTATGGAGCTAACGCAATGCAGTTGGCTATGGATTTGTCGTAACGAGAAATGATTTTTGGGATGGGAACATCGTGACCTCCATTTAAGACGCGGTTTGCGACACGCTTTGCATTGATTGTCGGAGACTCGGTTGACACAAAGAATAACCTTATAAAGAATCCGGCCATTTTTGCCCGCAATATATAATCCACCTTATCGCCTGCCGACATTACAGCTTCGAAAATATGGCTTTTTCGTTCGGTAAGTCATCTCTCGCGCCAGTCGTTACAATAGTTAGCAGCCTTAAGAACAGCCTCCCTATCATTCCAATCTCCGAAAACGTCACGAGCCACATTGTCGGGATTGATATACTCCGAATCCTCGAGCCATTCATGATGAAGAATCTTTGAGGTCACAGAGGTTTTGCCCGACCCATTAGGCCCGGCAATTACGATTAGCACAGGTCGATACTCAGTAGCTACCATGCTTAATTCTATGGCGTCGCCCCATTTATCTTGTGCCGCTTGCGATGCAGCCTCGATGCCGGCGGCCACACGTTCAGCAGCCCGGCGAGTGCTTTCGCGTGCATCCTCGGCAACCTCGCGCATGATCTGAGCCATCCGTTCGTCGCCCGGCTCCTCCAACGACGTGAGGCGATAGCTATTCATCTGTTCTTCCGACATAATCTATAATCTTTTATTATTCAACATCAAAGTTAAAAAAAAATCTGAACTGCCCTCAAATCTGAAGTAGAACATCTTCTTTACACAAGCAACTATCTCAAGAGTAACAAAAAATGGTGTAACTCGTAAAGCTACACCATTTTTTTATTATTGATTATTGTATGTCTTACTTCACTTCTTCGAACTCAACGTCGTCGACGTGGCCGTCGGACGAGCCTGAGTTAGGAGCACCTGCACCAGGCTGAGGGCCTGCCTGCTGACCTGCTGCCTGCTGGGCATTGAGGATCTCCTGCTGGATTGCACCGAATGTAGCCTGTATGGCTGAGATAGCGCTGTCGATAGCGGCGATGTCCTGAGCCTTGTGGGCCTCCTTGAGTCGATTGAGGTCATTCTCGATAGCGGCCTTCTTGTCGGCAGGGATCTTGTCGCCGAGTTCCTGCATCTGCTTCTCGGTCTGGAAGATCACGGTGTCGGCATGGTTGAGCTTGTCAATCTTTTCCTTTTCCTTGGCATCAGCGGCGGCGTTGGCCTCGGCCTCTTTCTTCATACGCTCTATCTCGGCGTCGGTCAGACCGCTCGAGGCTTCGATACGAATGCTCTGCTCCTTGCCGGTAGCCTTATCCTTGGCTGAAACGTTAAGGATACCGTTGGCATCGACCTCAAAGGTCACTTCGATCTGAGGTATGCCACGGGGTGCGGGAGCGATACCGTCGAGGTGGAATTTACCAAGGGTCTTATCGTCCTTAGCCATAGGACGCTCACCCTGAAGAACGTGGATCTCTACCGAGGGCTGATTGTCGGCTGCGGTCGAGAAGGTTTCGCTCTTACGGGTAGGAATGGTGGTGTTGGCCTCGATCATCTTGGTCATTACGCCACCGAGGGTCTCGATACCGATGCTCAGAGGCACTACGTCAAGAAGAAGTACATCCTTGACATCACCTGAAAGCACACCGCCCTGGATAGCGGCTCCGACGGCTACAACCTCGTCGGGGTTAACGCCCTTGGAAGGAGCTTTGCCGAAGAATTTCTCTACTATCTGCTGGATAGCGGGGATACGGGTCGAACCACCCACGAGAATTACTTCGTCAATATCCTTGGCGGTCATGCCGGCGTCCTTAAGAGCCTGCTCACAGGGTTTGATTGTGGCCTGGATAAGCTTGTCGGCCAACTGCTCGAACTGAGAACGGGTGAGAGTCTTGACAAGGTGTTTGGGGCCTGTGGCGGTAGCGGTGATATAGGGGAGGTTGATTTCAGTAGAGGTCGAAGACGAAAGCTCGATCTTGGCCTTCTCGGCTGCCTCCTTAAGACGCTGGAGTGCCATAGGATCCTGACGGAGGTCGATGCCCTCCTCTTTCTGGAACTCGTCGGCGAGCCAGTCGATGATCACGTGGTCGAAGTCATCCCCGCCGAGGTGGGTATCACCGTTGGTGGATTTTACTTCAAACACACCATCGCCGAGCTCAAGGATGGAGATATCGAAAGTACCACCACCGAGGTCAAAGACGGCGATCTTCTGATCCTTGTCGCTCTTATCGAGGCCATAGGCCAGGGCTGCGGCAGTAGGCTCGTTGACGATACGCTTAACAGTGAGACCGGCGATCTCACCAGCCTCCTTGGTAGCCTGACGCTGAGAGTCGTTGAAGTAGGCGGGGACGGTGATCACAGCCTCGGTGACAGGCTGGCCAAGGTAGTCCTCGGCAGTTTTTTTCATTTTCTGAAGGATCATGGCCGAGATCTCCTGAGGAGTATATTCGCGGCCGTCGATGTCGACACGAGGAGTATTGTTGTCGCTACGTACTACCTTGTAGGGCACACGATCCATTTCTTTCTGCACCTGATCATAGGTCTCGCCCATGAAACGCTTGATCGAGTTGATGGTGCGTTTAGGATTAGTGATGGCCTGACGCTTGGCCGGGTCGCCGACCTTACGCTCGCCACCGTCGACAAAGGCGACAATGGAGGGGGTTGTGTTGCGGCCCTCGCTGTTAGGGATTACGACAGGGTCGTTTCCTTCAAGTACTGACACACACGAGTTGGTGGTGCCAAGGTCTATACCGATAATTTTTCCCATAGTAGAATTGGATTTTTATGTTGTTTAAATATTATTGTTAATGTTCGTGCGGGAGATGTTCTCCCGACGTTTCAATAATGAAACAAATATTGTGCCAAAAATGTTGGGAAGTGTCAAAATAAAAAGAGACCCGGCCATATCAGTGACAATATGGCCGAGTCGGGTGACAGAATTGACAATATGAGGAGGGAATGACTGGTCAAAGCATCTCAGAGGAGCTCGATGCCGGCGGCGGCGCAGGTCTTGATCTGGTCTTCGGGCCATATCGAGGCCTGGACTTCGCCTATATGAGCCTTATGGAGAAGGAACATGCAGAGTCGGCTCTGTCCTATACCGCCACCTATACTATAAGGGAGGTCTCCGTTGAGCAGCATGGAGTGGAACGTGAGATTGGCTTTCTCGGGACATCCGCGCAATTCGAGCTGACGCGTGAGCGACTCGGGACTGACACGGATACCCATCGAGGATAATTCGAAGGGGATGTCGAGCACTGTGTTCCACACGAGTATATCACCGTTGAGACCCTCATAGCCTGCCTCATTGACAGTCGACCAGTCGTCATAGTCGGGGGCACGGCCGTCATGAGGCTTGCCGTCGCTCAGCTGTGCACCGATACCGATAAGGAATATTGCACCATATTTCCTGGTGACAATGGCCTCGCGCTCCTTGGGCGAGAGATCGGGATACTCACGGGCAAGATCTTCGGCAAAGACAAATGTGATCTCCTCGGGGAGTGTCGGAGTGATGTGGGGGAAGCGCTCATAGACAAGTTGCTCGACCTTGCGTATCGCTCCGTAGATCTTGCGTACTGTCTCCTTGAGATATTCGAGATTGCGATCTTCGAGACGTATGGTCTTCTCCCAATCCCATTGATCGACATATAGGGAATGAAGATTGTCGAGATCCTCAAAGGTGCGGATGGCGTTCATGTCGGTGTAGAGGCCGTAGCCCGGAGGTATGCCATAGGCTCCGAGTTTATAGCGCTTCCATTTTGCCAGCGAATGGACTACCTCGGCCTGGCGCGAATCCATAGCGTCAATAGAAAATGAAACCGCACGCTCCACTCCGTTGAGATCGTCGTTCAGACCGGTGCCCGTGAGCAGGAAAAGAGGGGCTGTGACTCGGCGGAGATTCAGATCATGGGCGAGGGTGTCCTGAAAAGTCTCCTTGATCATTTTAATCGCCACTTCAGTTGTTTCAGGCAGAAGCTTGCGACGATATATTTTTGGAATGATAAGTGACATATCTGTTTTTGAAAATATTGATTTATGATGCAAAGATAACGGTAGACATCGGGTTATGCAAGCAAATTGCCATAAATTTTTCAATTTTATTTACAAAAATCTATCCAGCATCGTCATATTTAACTCTAATGAACATGTATCATGGCTGTTGCAACTACAGATGTTTTTTGACTTTAGAAAATATTATCTTCAGGCTGTCAGTTCTGCCGGTTGAGAAAAACAAGGAGAGAATACGTAATTTTTTCGTGGAAAATAGTCTGCAGACAATGAAATAATCCAAAAAATTTCTTACCTTTGTGGCCACAAAACATCTAAAGCCGCAATAGCTCAGTCGGTAGAGCATTTCATTCGTAACGAAAAGGTCGCGGGTTCGAGCCCCGCTCGCGGCTCTGAGACAATCAAATGAATTTCAATTAATTACATAGATTGATTGAGATTCATTTTGTTTTATACCAAAGCAAGATATGAAAGGTTTTGCGTAAGATATACAGTGGAGGGGGTATTATAACGTTGTTTCAATTCACCTTTGATCCACAGGATAAGGAGGTATAAGAGGTTACTTGTTTATTCGGGTGGGATGTTTTCGGCCCCATTTCTTTTCCCATTCGTCGATAAGTCGCTCGCGCTCCGGGTTGCTCGTTGTCGGAGTGTGAGGGTAGCTTCTTTCGTATGGACTCGAGGTAAAAAAGTCCCTCAGCCAATCGACAAGGAAATATACGCCGACAAAAACAGGGAGTCCGACAAATAGAAGGAAAGGGATAGCCTCGGGAGTAGTGCCGAATGCGATAACAATTATCACTATGGCCCATAAGATTATACCAATCATAGTTGCGAGGCGTTTTTGTCTGTTTGCGAATATCCTTTTTATAATATACCGTCGAGGTTCAATCTTCTGAATAGTGGCGGAGCACGCGACGATAGGAGTTGAAGATCTTTGACTTGGAGACAAATCCTACGTATGTGCCGTCGGCCTCCACGACGGGAAGGTTCCAGGCCGAGGTGTCGTCGAAGGTCTTCATTACCTCCTCCATGCTTGCACCGGTCTTGACCCTGGCAGGGGGTGAGGACATGAATTGATTGACATACATCCGTTTATACAGATCGGGGCGAAACATGATGTTGCGGATCTCATCGAGAAGCACAACTCCGAGCAAACGTCCCTTGCCATCGATCACAGGAAAGAGATTTCGCGATGAGCGGGATATGGCACCACACATGTCCTTGAGGTTCATGTCGGGTCTCACTGTGACAAAGTCGGTCTCTATCACATTGCCCATCTTCAGAAGTGTGAGCACCGCCCGATCTTTGTGATGGGTGAGGAGTTTACCTTCACGGGCCAGACGCATGGTGTAGATACTGAATGGCTCGAAAATCTTGATGGTGGCGTAGGAAACGGTCGAAGCTATAAGCAACGGGAGGAAGAGATCATATCCGCCGGTGAGCTCGGCTGTGAGGAAGATGCCCATGAGAGGGGCATGCATGACGCCTGACATCACTCCGGCCATGCCCATGAGCGCAAAATTGCGGCAAGGCAGATCGAGACCGAAGATGTTATTCAGTCCGTAGGCGAAGAAATATCCGGCCATACACCCCACAAACAGAGAGGGAGCGAACGTGCCGCCGACACCGCCGCCGCCATTGGTGGCCGAGGTAGCAAACGACTTCAACAGTACCAGCATACCTATAAAGCCGAGCACCCACCACACATTGCCGCGATCGCCGTAAAAAATCGAATTATTCACAATCGTTCCGGCGTTATCGCCAAGGAGATGAGTGATCGAACCGTAACCTTCGCCGTAGAGAGGAGGGAAAAGGAACACAAGCAGGGCCAGGAGTCCCCCACCCACTACTATCTTCTTCCAACGTGAATCAAATCCGCGGAACACCTTTTCCATCATATTCATAGACCTGGTGAAATAGAGCGATACGAAACCGAGGAATACACCCATGATTATCACATAGGGTATCTTCCAGGTCTGGAACGGCTCGCTCTGCACAAAGAAGAACTCCACGTCATAGCCGGTGAAGACGTATGCCACCGTGGCAGCCGTGATAGAGGCTATGAGCAGAGGCATCACCGACACCGTGGTGAGATCAATCATCAGGACTTCAAGAGTGAAAAGCATCCCCGCGATAGGAGCCTTGAAAATACCGGCGATACCGGCTGCGGCCCCACACCCGACAAGTATCATCAGGATACGCGGTGACATTCTGAATACCCGGCCCAAATTACTGCCGATGGCCGCACCGGTGTAGACGATCGGGCCCTCGGCTCCTACCGAACCTCCGAAGCCTATGGTGATACTCGAAGCGACTACCGATGTCCACATATTGTGTTTCTTCAGTCTCGATTTATTCTGTGACAACGCATAGAGCACCCTCGTGACACCATGAGAGATATTGTCTCTCACGATATATTTTACAAACAGTGTCGTGAGCAACAGTCCGGCAAAGGGATAGAGGAGATACAGATAATTACCCTCCGACACCGACATGTGGGCGGTCAGGAAACCTGATATAAAATGTATAAGCCATTTGAGCACCAAAGCGGCCACTCCGCCGAGCACTCCGACCACAAGGGCCAGTATGCTGACGAAAGTCTTTTCCTTGATGTGACGTTCGCGCCACACCAGGAAACTCATAAACCCTTTCTCGCACGCGCGCCGGGCCTTGAGTATATGTCTTATATAATTTGCCATTAATCTCTGAGTATGGTTATAGAGCCGTCATCACTATATTTCACGACCATCGACGGTGTGCCGGGAGCATTGTCGCGCCCTGACTGACACACGTAGCCGACACTTTTCATCAGGTCGGGGTCGATTTCCGAGAATGTGCGGGCTGACGGCGCCCCACTGATATTAGCCGAAGTTGAAACGATAGCTCCAGAGAGCTCCCTGCACAATTCATGAGCGAAGCCCTCGGTAACAATACGTATACCGATACTGCCGTCGGCGGCGAGCAAGTTTGGGGCCACGTTGTGACCGCGGGGATACACCACCGTGACAGGACGTCCGGCATGCTCAGTCATAAATCGCTTCACGGCCGCGGGTATAGATGTGCCGATATATCGCGAGAGCATGTCTTCATCAGCCACGAGCACTATCAGAGCCTTGCTGTCAGCTCGCTTTTTGATACGATAGACCTCTTCGACGGCCTTTCTGTCGCCGGCATCACAGCCCAAGCCCCACACTGTTTCGGTAGGATAGAGAATCACTTCTCCCTGACGGATTTTATCTGCTGCCGCTTTCAGGTCATTATATATCGTCTTGTCACACATATCGTCATTTCCGGGTCTCTAATATGATCGACCCTTTCAGATGCAAAAGTAATCAATTTTGCAGACTACTGAAAATCTCCACCGATATTTATACACCGTTTTCCACCATAATATAGAGATATGCCAGATCGGTTTTGTGGTAGCATTACGCTACATGGCTCCAATCCCTAAGGCTTGCTCAATCGACAGAACCCACCCTATCCCGTGAGGTACTTCTCCGGCTTCTGAATGAGCCTCGAGGGGATCGTTTCTTGACCGCCGACCGTTTGAGATGCTGACTACTGATCACCTCAGCTCCCAGCAGTCCACGCTCTATTTTTACTACCACAGAGTCGGTCTTACGGGCCTTTGCAAACTCACCGACCTGTAACGAGACATGCTTCCGCTCTCCATCAGGCAACAGATAATATGCACGATACACCCTGTAAGGCTCCTGGCCGACGTTGCGCCGCCCCACCCTCTTGGTGCGATAACGGGTCTCGCTCACCAGCCGTTCGACCGGTAGTCTGAGCTCAACAGCATCAGCACCGTCAGGCCTACCCCAAAAATTGACAGCATATATAGCTCCGGCCATAACACCCGTCACCCCAAAGAGATTGACAAAATAATTAAGCCACATATTCTCACTCTGAGTCACCAAGCGCCACCATCGCCAGCTCACCACTCCGATTATCAACGCCACGAGAAGACTACCACCCCACACCACTTTGCGGTCAAACAATGTGAGATCTCCTACAGCCAGGGCAATCCCATAGCCCATGATAACTGTTAAAATCACCATTATGCTGACGAAAATCCTCAATGCCTTATTCATTTTAGAAACTAATTTTATAATTTTGCAAACCAAATTCAGGATTTCAAGTCCGAAGACCCGAGAAATTCAAACGTGCAAATATACAAATAACTCTATTAATTTCTCAAAATGAATAAATACTTTAAATCTTTCCTGGCTCTGGCCATGATGCTTACGGTAGCATTTTCGGCCGACGCCCAGTTCAAGCTCAACAAAGCAAAAGCCATAGGTGCCCTGGCCAAAACAGCTCAGGCCATGACTCTCTCTGACGAGCAGATGGCAGCCTACGTCAAAGAATCGGTCGACTGGATGGATACCCACAATAAAGTACCCGGAGAGGACGACCCCTACACCCAGCGTCTGCGCCGTCTCACCGAAGGTATTACCGATGCCGATGGTATACCCCTCAACTTCAAGGTCTATGACGTGATCGATGTCAATGCCTTTGCCTGTCCCGACGGAAGTGTGAGAGTTTTCTCTTCGCTCATGGACATCATGGATGACGATGAGCTCATGGGAATCATAGGCCACGAAATAGGCCACGTGGTGAAGCGTCACTCCAAAAATCAGTTTAAGAACGAACTCCTCACCGGAGCCCTCAAAGACGTGGTAGCCTCTACCAGCTCTACCGCGGCAGCCCTTACCGACAGCCAGCTCGGTGCCCTCGGAGAGTCGCTCGCAGGAGCTAAATTCTCTCAGAAACAGGAGCGTGAGGCCGACGATTGCGGTTATGACTTCCTGGTTTCAAAGGGTCGCAATCCCTGGGGAATGGTGATGGCTTTTGAGAAATTCCTTGAAATGGAAGGTGGCAAAGAGTCGAGCTACACAGCCAAAATGTTCTCTTCCCACCCCGACACCAAAGCACGCATCGAGGCTATGACCAAGCGTTGTGTCAAGGATGGCATCGCCCGGCCTGAAAAGAAGTAATTTTTCCTGACATTATTAGCAAGTACCGCCGGGAGCTACCGACTTTTAGCTCCGGCGGTACTTTTTTTTGCAATCTTATCACAAGATTTTTGCAGAAAGTTTGCATTATTGCAAAATAAATTCTAACTTTGCACCGCAAAAGCAGCTAAACGGTGTTTAACACTGTCTATTCAAGCTTTCAGGAAAGATGGCAGAGTGGTCGATTGCGGCGGTCTTGAAAACCGTTGAGGGTCACACCTCCGGGGGTTCGAATCCCTCTCTTTCCGCCACACGATAAATCCGTTATAACTGATCAGTTATAACGGATTTATTCTATCCGACCATATCTCCGGCCAAGAGTTGAACCTCACTAATGGCTCTTGGAGCGACTGATCGGCCTCATCGGGTATCAACCACATTCATGATTATAGCCGCGACGACTATTGACTGAGACACAGAAAATAAACGGTATCAACCAATCACGATAGAATGAAAATTGATAAAGAAAAGATTATCGGTTTTGCATGGCAACATTTTCTGCTGTTGCTCTCGATGTTTTTCATGACTTTTGGAGTGGCTCTGTGTGTGAGATCCAATCTCGGCAGTGGCGTGATCTCTTCAATCCCCATGTCGTTCAGTCTGGCAGGCGAGGCAGGTCTGGCCCCCGGATTGACCATCGGCGGCTACACCAATATCATGAATGTAATTTTAGTGATGGCTCAGATACTCGTGCTGGGACGCAGATTTGAAGCCATACAGCTTTTTCAGCTCCTGATAGGGTTTGTATTCGGCTGTCTGCTTGATGTCAATATGTGGCTGACATCTTTCTTCTCGACCTATCAGGAAATCGTGGCTCAGATCGTCGCCCAGCTGGCCGGAGCGACCATACTCGGATGTGCCGTAGCGACAGAAATACGATGTGGATCGGTGACTATGCCAGGCGAGGGTATTCAGGTTGCAATCGCGCGGGTCTCGGGCAGACCTTTTCCGATTGTAAAAATAATCGTCGATACTACATTAGTTATATTGGCCGTCATTTCGGGATACTGTTTCTTTGGCGTCTGGCCATGGACAGTAGTCGGGCCGGGCACACTGTTTGCCATGTTCTATGTAGGCTATGTGGTGAAAATGGTCAATCCTCATCTGGGATGGTTTGACCACCTGCTGAGCTACCGCCCCGGGTTCCGCAGATATATCTACGGACTCGCCCGCTTCATATACCCCCGACGGGAATGGTAAAATCACGGCATGAGCAGCTCCACAAGCGGATCCGCGAGAAAGGCCGTCAGCACCCCGTTAAGTATCAGTCCCAAAGTGGCATAGGCTCCATAGCGGTCAGAAAGCTCGCTGATGCGGTTGGTGCCCATGACATGGGCTGCGGTACCCATACTGAGACTCTGTGAGACAGCTCTTCTCACCCTTCCCCATTGCATCATTTTCAAGCCCGCGGCGGCCCCGATCATCCCGACCACCACAACGATAGCCGAGGTCAGGGCAGGGATGCCACCTATCTGTCGTGAAATTTCTATCGCTATCGGAGTCGACACCGACTTGGGAGCCAATGAGCGCACCACCTCGGGCGAAGCCCCGAGCCACAGAGCGACCGCCACGACTGTCACTATCCCGACTATACACCCAGCGAGCTCAGTCAGAAACAGAGTCAGGAACTGTGACCTGATATGTTTCAGTTCGTTAAACAGCGGCAGGCCGAGAGCCACAATAGCCGGTTTCAGCCAAATTTCAATCAGAAATCCCGACTCATAATATTTTTCAAACGTTATACCGGTCACCTTCAGGACTGCAATCAGAGCGGCGATTGTCACAAGCATCGGACTGAGCCAACCCAATCCGCGCAGTTTCTGAAGCCGGCTCGCCCCCCAATAAATGAGAAACGTGACCGACAACATCGGGATCGGTTTAGCCAGATATTCAACTACCTCAGAATTGATGTCAATCATAGTTTACGGGGATGTTTCCTGAATTTGTCATGGAGATACTGATGGAGATGACCTGTGACCAGAAGCACCATGAGTATCGACACAATCGTCGCCACAGTAATAGGGAACCACTCGGCCGCTATAAGATCAAAATAAAGCATCAGAGCCACTCCGGGAGGAATAAAGAAAAAGGCCATATTGGAGATGAGAAACCTGCACACCGGCCTGATGGTATCGGGCTTGACCACACCACGTTCGAGCAAAAGGGTGAGTATCAACATACCGAGGATACTTCCGGGAATACTCACTCCGGGGATAAGGGCGAGCAACTCTCCGAGACACAGACAACCGAATATTATCCCAAATTGTTTTGCCATATAAAACCTGTGGAATGTTTTACAGGCTGCAAAATTAGCTAATTCCTCCAACAACTCCAATCCCATGTCGGAGGTCACGGCTTAAACCGATCGCCGATACAGTCAAAGCAAGGTAAAGTTAATAACTTTTTAGAGTGTGTTTACGTTTAAATGATTTTAGCACAAAGAGAGATTTTGGAGTGATTTTTCAAAATTGAAGAAGGAGCAATGCGGGCATTGCGACTGATGAAACTTTGAAAAAGCACCCAAAAGATTTTTTGTGATGAAATCAAAAATTATAAGACACACTCTTCATTTATTAATTTGGTTTAAAAGTAAACACACTCTTATCTCTCGTTTATACTTTTTTTCGTACCTTTGTACTAAGAACCGATAGTAAATATAAGTCAAAAGTTGCAGTCAACAATTTCAATGTTAGAACTCGAACTCTCGCCACTCCTGATCGCCCTTGCGTCAGCCATGCTTGTCTCGGCCCTGTATCTCCTGCTGGGATTCAGACGCTACATATATTCCGTGAGACGTCATGTCACTGCCGACTCTCAACAGCCCCTGCCCGACGACAACTCCTCCTACCCGCCCCTCTCGGTAATAGTCTATTCCGAGGATGATGCAGCCAATCTCGAGATACTTCTCCCCCAGATACTCGAGCAGGACTATCCCGCGCCGTTTGAAGTCATTGTGGTCAACGACGGCCAGGTCGATGCGACCAAAGACGTGATAGCGCGTCTCGAGCAGAGATACACCAATCTTTACATGACTTTCACCCCCCTTGAGTCGAGAGCCCTCTCGCGCAAGAAACTCGCCCTCACCCTGGGCATCAAGGCTGCCAAATACAGCATCGTTGTCAATACTTCAGGCTCCTGTCAGGTTCCCTCGCCGCTATGGCTTCGATCCATAGGCTCATGTTTCGCTCCCTCTACCGAAGTGGTGATTGCATACGCCGCTCCATGCAGCATGGACGAGACACCTCATCCCCGCCGTCGTCTCCATGCTTTCGATCAGGTCAGAGACTCCATCGAGTGGCTTTCATGGGCCATAGCCGGACGACCCTATCGCGGCTCCTGTCACAATATCGCCTATCGGCGCGAACTATTCTTCCGCAACAAGGGCTTTTCACGCTCGCTCGATCTCAAATGGGGTGACGACGATGTCTTTGTCAGCGAAGTAGCCCACAGCAACAACACAGCCGTTCAGCTCTCCCAGGCATCCATGCTTCTCGAAGTGCAGTCGGCCCCCGCAGCGGCCCACCGTATCGAAAAGCTACGCCGCAACTACACAGCTTCACGTCTGAACCATCACGCCAGGCTCTTCTTCTCGACCTGCTCATGGGCCTGGTGGATACTCTTTGGCACAGCTATCGCCCTCGGATACTTCGGCTGGCCTTCGGTCATACCCGCCGCTGCCGCCGCTGTTGTCACTCTCGCCACCTGGCTCGTGATCATGCTTAGCTGGAAACGCACCTCCCTGGCCCTGTGGTCGCGACCGCTGTTTCTCACAGTGCCCTGGTTTATGTTTATCCATCCCCTCTATACTTTCTATTATAATCTGAAAGGTCGCGGAAGTCGCGGCTCCAATCTCACATGGGAATGACCTGTACTGTCGAAGTCAATGATCTCCGCGTCAGAGCCCGTCACGGGGTTCTGCCCGAAGAGCGTGTTCTCGGCAACGACTTCTCGCTGACTATCAAGCTCGACTACCCCTTTCAGGAAGCTTTCATCGACGACTCTGTCGCCTCTACGCTCAATTATGCCGAGGTAGTCGAAATAGCCCTTGGTATCATGTCGACACCAAGTTCACTGCTCGAACATGTAGTAGGGCGACTTCATCGCTCCCTGCTTGACCGCTGGCCACTGATCTCGGGCGGCTACATAAGGTTGGCCAAACTGACTCCCCCGATCGATGCTTGTCTGGGCGACGTAGCAGTGGCCATAAGATGGTAATTAAAAATATATCCACAACAATGAATACAACTCCCATACTTCTGCTCACCGGCTACCTCGGTAGCGGTAAAACTACTCTTGTCAACCATATACTCACCAATGAGCGAGGCATCAAGTTTGCCGTGATAGTCAACGATATAGGCGAGGTCAATATCGATGCGACCCTTATCGAACGCGGCGGCGTGGTCGACTCCAAAGACGACAGCCTGGTAGCCCTCTCAAACGGTTGTATCTGCTGCACCCTGAAGATGGATCTTGTAAAGCAGATTGAAGACATCATGGCTATGCGCCGCTTTGACTACATAGTCATCGAGGCAAGCGGTATCTGTGAGCCCGCACCTATAGCACAGACTATCTGCTCGATACCCCAGCTCGGCGCTCAGGCCACAGCTTTCGGCACCCCGGTGCTCGACTGCATCGTCACCGTAGTCGATGCCCTGAGACTCCGCGACGAGTTTGGTTGCGGTGAGTCGCTGTCTAAAGAAAATCTCGACGAAGAGGATATCGAAAACCTCATCATACAGCAGATCGAATTCTGCAACCTCATCATCCTCAATAAAGCTTCAGAGGTGACACCCGACGAGCTCGCCCATATCAAGGCTGTAATTCACGCCCTGCAACCCAATGCCGAGATCATTGAGTGTGACTATGCCGACGTAGACCTCAGCCGTCTTATCAACACTCATCTCTTTAAGTTCAACGAGGTGGCCTCCTCGGCTGCCTGGGTACGAGAAATCGACAGAGACAATAAGGAAATCGAGGAAGACGAGCGTCATCATCACGAGCATGAGCATCATCACGAGCATGAGCATCATCACGAGGATGCTCACCATCACGACCATGAACATGAGCATGAACATGAGCATGAACATGAGCATGAGCATCATCACGAGCATGAGCATGAACATCACCACGAACATGGCGAGAACTGTACGTGCGGTCATTGCCACCACCATCATCATCATGGCGAGGGTGAGGCTGAGGAATATGGCATATCGACCTTTGTCTACTATCGCCGCCCGGCTTTTGACCTCAACAAATTTGATCACTTTGTCGCCAAATCGTGGCCCAAAGAGGTTATTCGCTGCAAAGGTGTCTGCTATTTCTACAGCAATCCCGACATGAGCTACCTCTTTGAAAGCGCAGGACGGCAGAAGTCTCTCAAAGAGGCCGGTCTATGGTTTGCCACTGCTCCTGAGGAGGAACTGCGCGCCATGGTGGAGCAGGATCCCTCGATTCTCAAAGACTGGGACATGGATTACGGAGACCGCATGATCAAACTCGTCTTCATCGGCCGTAATATGGACCGCACCGCCATCACCAAGGGGCTCGATGACTGCCTGGCTGACTGAGCCCGGTCTGTAAGACGCTCCGAATTATGAAATAGTATAAACGCATCTGTCTGAACAATGAAACCCTACCTGCTTGTCGAAGAACTTACCAAGAGCTACGGCGACCGCATGCTGTTTGACTCGGTCTCCTTTGGCGTGAACGAAGGTGACAAAATAGGCATCATTGCTAAAAACGGTACCGGAAAGTCAACTCTCCTGCGCATACTCTCAGGCAAGGAAGCTCCCGACAGCGGTAAAGTCACTTTCCGCAATTCGCTGCGGGTGGGGTTTCTCGATCAGCAGCCCGTCTTTGAGCCGGGGACTTCGCTGATGGACAATCTCCTGGGTGAAGTCAACACCGATGACCATGACGAGTGGTCGCGCGAGGACAAAGTCACCCAGATGCTCTCACAACTGGGCATCCACGACCCTTCGGTCACGGTCGACCATCTCTCGGGCGGACAGATCAAGCGTGCCGCCCTCGCCCGTCTGCTTCTGGGCAATCCCGATCTCATCATTCTCGACGAGCCCACCAACCATCTCGACATATCGACAGTAGAGTGGCTTGAAAACTATCTCACCCGTCAGCGAGTCACCCTCCTGATGGTCACCCACGATCGTTATTTCCTTGATCGGGTCTGCAACAAGATCATTGAGATAGACATGAAACAGATCTTCACCTATGAGGGCAATTACGACTACTATCTGCGCCGACGCGCCGAGCGCATCGAGGCCCTTGCAGGCGAACTCGCTAAGGTGAAAAACACCCTGCGCAAAGAGCAGGAATGGATGCGTCGTCAGCCGCAGGCCCGAGCCGGGAAAGCCCGCTATCGCATCAACGCTTTTTATGATCTGAAAGACCGCGCTTCGGTGCGTTACGACGAACGCACCATCGACCCGACCGAGGTAAAATCCTCCTATATAGGCTCAAAAATATTTGAGGCGCGCAATATCTGCAAGCGTTACGGCGACAAGGTGATACTCGATGATTTCACCTACACCTTCGCCAGATACGAGAAAGTCGGTATCGTCGGCGAAAACGGTGTCGGCAAATCCACCTTTATCAAAATGTTGCAGGGCCTCGAGCCCGTCGACTCGGGAGAATGGAACGTTGGCGAGACTGTGCGCTTCGGCTACTATTCACAACAGGGTCTCGAGCTCCCCGAGGGCAAGCGTGTCATAGACGCCATCACCGACATTACCGAAGACGTAGTCATCAACGGCACCACCCATTATACCCCGATGCAGTTCCTGACACGGTTTCTCTTCTCGCCGGCCGATCAGCAGAAGTATATATCGACCCTCTCGGGAGGAGAAATGCGCCGTCTTCATCTGGCCGCCGTGCTCATACGCCAGCCCAATTTCCTGATACTCGACGAGCCGACCAACGATCTTGACATCATGACACTCGGCATCCTCGAGGATTACCTCAGGGAGTTCAAGGGGTGTGTCATAGTCATTTCCCACGACCGTTTTTTCCTCGACTCGATCGCCGATCATCTCTTTGTGATGGAAGGCAACGGTGTCATCAAGGATTTCCCCGGTTCCTACTCCGAGTATCGCCAATGGCAGCGCGAAGAGAAAGCCCGTCAGACCCGCGAGTCAGCTCCGGCGCCTAAACCCGAGGCTCGACAGTCAACAGGCTCGACACGTGCCCGAAAGCTCACATTCAAGGAGAAGAAAGAGCTTGAAGCGCTCACTGCCGAGATCGACTCGCTCACCGCCGAAAAACAGTCGCTCGAAGCCCTGTTCAATTCAGGCAATACAATCACCGACATCGCCGACAAGGCCGCCCGCTACGAGGAGGTCAAATCTCTGCTCGACGAGAAGGAGATGCGTTGGCTTGAACTCTCCGAAATTGAATGATCCCCCACCCACTCCACACTTAAGTCACCTACCTTTCCCAAACACCTGTCCATGGCTAAAATTGTCGAAACACCGCTCATGAAACAATATATCGAGATGAAGAAAAAACATCCCGATGCCATTCTGCTCTTCAGAGTCGGTGACTTTTACGAAACTTTTTCCGACGATGCCATCACTACCTCGGGTATCTTGGGTATCACACTCACCCGTCGCGCCAACGGATCAGCCCAGTATGTCGAGCTGGCCGGCTTTCCCCATCACGCGCTTGACACCTACCTGCCCAAACTCGTACGTGCCGGCAAGCGTGTAGCTATCTGTGAACAGCTCGAGGATCCCAAGGCGACCAAAAAGCTCGTCAAGCGCGGCATCACCGAACTCGTGACTCCGGGTGTCTCTATCAACGATAACATACTCGACCACAAGGAAAACAATTTTCTGGCCGCCGTACATTTCTCGAAAAATCTGGCCGGAATAGCCTTTCTTGACATCTCGACCGGCGAGTTTCTCACAGCCGAAGGGCCGGTCGACTATGTGGCCAAACTCATCACCGGCTTCTCGCCCAAGGAACTCCTCGTCGAGCGTGGCAAGAAGGCTCTCGTTCATGATAATTTCGAGGGCGCGTTCTACCCCTTTGAGCTCGATGACTGGATCTTCACCGAGACAGCCGCTATGGACAGACTGCTCAAACAGTTTGAGACAGCCTCTCTCAAAGGCTTCGGCATAGACGCCATGCCGCTCGCCATCATCGCGGCAGGAGCTATCCTCCACTATCTCGACATCACCCACCACACCCACACCTCACATATCACCTCGCTCTCACGCATCGAGGAGGACAAGTCGGTGAGACTCGACCGTTTCACCGTGCGCAACCTCGAACTTGTGCGCTCCATGAGCGACGATGGCCTCAGCCTGCTCGATATACTCGACTCTACGGTGTGTCCCATGGGTGCCCGGCTTTTACACCGCTGGATACTCTTTCCGCTCAAGGACGCCGTGGAGATCAACAAGCGTCTCGACATAGTCGACCACTTCATACGCAACTCCGAGATCCTCGATCTACTACGCGACTCTCTCTCGCGCATAGGCGATCTGGAGCGGCTCGTCGGTAAGATCTCGGCCCGCAGAGTCACTCCGCGCGAATTGCTTCAGGTGCGCACGGCTCTTGACGAGCTCCCGGCTATACGTGAAGCGTGTCTCACCTCGGGACTGCCGGTGCTCGAAAGTATAGGCCATCAGATCAATCCCTGCTCGGCTATAGCCGGGAAGATCGCCGCTGAGATCAATCCCGATGCCCCGATAGCCCTTGGCCGGGGTGAAGTGATAGGCAAAGGTGTGGATCCCGAGCTCGACGAACTGCGCGACATAGCCTATCGCGGCAAAGATTATCTGGCCCGACTCCAACAGCGCGAGAGCCAGCTCACCGGCATACCCTCGCTCAAAGTCGGATACAACAACGTGTTCGGCTACTACATCGAGGTGACCAACACCCACCGCGACAAAGTGCCCGCGGAGTGGATACGCAAGCAGACCCTCGTGAACGCCGAGCGATATATCACTCAGGAACTTAAGGATTATGAGGAAAAAATACTCGGAGCCCAGGATAAGATAGCCGTCATAGAGCAACAGATCTATACCCGCCTGGTCAACACCATTGCCGACTATATCCCGGCCATGATACTCGACGCTCAGATGGTGGCGCGACTCGACGTGCTCGCATCCTTTGCCACTGTAGCGGTCTCCAACCGCTATGCGCGCCCTGTGGTCGACGACTCGCTCGAACTCACCATCACCGAGGGGCGCCACCCCGTCATAGAGCGCCGGCTCCCGCCGGGACAGCCCTATATATCCAACACTGTCTCTCTCTCTAACGACTCCACCCAGGTCATGATGATCACCGGCCCCAACATGTCGGGTAAATCGGCGCTGCTGCGACAGACCGCTCTCAATGTCCTCATGGCCCAGATGGGATGTTTCGTAGCGGCCGACAGCGCCCATATAGGCGTGGTCGACAAGATATTCACCCGTGTAGGAGCCAGCGACAATATCTCGCTCGGAGAGTCGACATTCATGGTCGAGATGAATGAAGCCGCCTCAATCCTCAACAACATGAGCCAGCGTTCGCTCATACTCTTTGACGAACTCGGACGCGGCACCTCTACATACGACGGCATCTCGATAGCATGGGCCATTGTCGAATATATCCACGAGCATCCGCGCATACATCCCAAGACACTTTTTGCCACCCACTACCACGAGCTCAACGACATGGAGCGTTCCTATCCGCGTGTGGTCAACTTCAACGTATCGGTGCGCGAGATCGACGGCAAGGTGGTGTTCATGCGCAAACTCTCGAGAGGAGGCAGTGAACACAGTTTCGGCATACACGTCGCCCGACTCGCCGGTATGCCGGCTTCGATAGTCGACCGCGCCGACCACGTGCTCCATCGCCTCGAGAAAGCCGCCCGCGAGAGCGGAGCCCCGAGCCCCGACACTTCATCCATCACCCCTGACGGCTCGGCCGACTGTGAAGGCATGCAGCTATCATTCTTCCAGCTCGACGACCCGGTGCTTTCCCAGATACGCGACGAAATCATCCATCTCGACATCGACAATCTCACACCCATGGCCGCTCTAAACAAGCTCCACGACATACGCACTATACTCACGGGCAAATGACCGGCCACCGGCCGACAAGACAAAAACGTCGCTCTGACCCGGCTTTTTTCCACCTGTATGCAATATACTCCCCACTGAGGGCGTTTTAATAGTGTTCAGTTCATCACATCCACACACTATTTAAATGTCCTGCCTATGGATAAAATCTCTACTCCGTCAACTCTAACAGCAAATCAACCGGTTTTTCAAGAGCGTCACAACTCATGCAAGCCAGCCCAGGCCACCATTGAGTTCCTGCGTCAGTTTGCCAGAGTCTATATGCCCGCTCCCGCCGGCACTCTTCCCGCCGGAGGCGTCATATTAAATTAGAGGTTGTTTAGTAACAAATGTCAATACCGAAGTCCATTCTCCCGGATGCGAACCAAGTATTATTCCTGCTTCAACACCCTCGCTTGATTTGTTTTCTAACGACCCCTTAATGTATATCATCACTCTCTCAATCTTAGCCGCTGTAAGTGCAGCGGCTATTTGGCGTGTACTCACTCTCTCGCGCCGACTCTCAGATCTCAATTCATTGCTCTCAGCCGCCGAGATCGACAAGGCCAAGGCTCTCGAAGCGCTCCAACAGCTGCGCCAGTCATCGGCCGAAGCCTCCATGCGCGACTCGTCTCTGATCAATTCGCTTGGCGAGCAGCTCGATGAGCGCAACGACACCATCATAACGCTACGCGAGAATAACGCCACGCTGAGCACCACTGTCGATCATCTGCGCGACAGACTCATAGAGCTTGAGCAACATTATGAGGCCGAACGTCTCAAGCGCGAGGAGCAGATCAAAAACGACCGGGAGGAACACGACCGCATGCTCGAAGCTCAGATGCGCGATCTGGCATCAACTATCTTGCGCCAGAACTCCTCCGAGCTTAGAGCCAGCCATGAGGAGAAGCTTCTTGAGATACTGACCCCACTGCGTGAAAATCTCGATTCTTTCCGCAAGACCGTCTCAGACACGTACTCCTCTGAAGCCCGCGAACGATTCTCTCTCACCGAGAAGATACGCGAGCTCGTCAATCTCAACAACACTATTTCACGCGAGACCCGCGAGCTCACTCAGGCTCTGCGCGGCAACACCCGTGTGCAGGGCGACTGGGGGGAAATGATACTCGAGGGTATACTTGAGCGCAGCGGCCTGCGCGAAGGCGAGGAGTATTTCCTGCAGGTCACCGACGACGGTATGGGCAACAGCCTCACCGACGATCAGGGCACACGGCTGCGCCCCGATGTGGTGGTGCGCTACCCCGATGGACGGTGTGTTGTCATCGACTCAAAGGTCTCGCTTACAGCATTTATCGAATGGACCAACGCCTCTGACGACAAGAAGGCTCAGGAGGAGGCTTCGGCCCATGTTCGCTCGGTGCGCAAGCATGTCGACGAACTCGCCCGCAAGAACTATCAGGCCTATATAGGCGAGTCGCGTCTCGACTTCGTGATGATGTTTATCCCCAACGAGCCGGCCTATATCGCGGCTATGCGTCATGACCCTCAGCTCTGGCAGGATGCCTATCAGCGCAAGGTGCTCATAGTCTCCCCTACCCATCTCGTAGCCGGACTGAGACTCATAGAGCAGCTCTGGAGCCGCGACAAGGTCACCAAAAATGCCATCAAGATAGCCGAGGATGCCGGGAAAATGTATGACAAGTTTGCTGAATTTACCCGCGATATGGAGCGTATATCCTCGGCTCTTGCCTCGGCCTCAAAGGCTCATTCCGATGCCATGACAAAGCTGTCGTCGGGCACCGGCAACCTGGTGAAGCGAGCTAACGACCTGCGCGAACTCGGCATCAAAGCCTCCAAACAGCTCGCAGCCTCCCTGCGCTCGTCCGGTGAAGACTAAGATCGTTCCTCACGAGAATAAGCCTCACGAGAATGAGCCTCACGCAAAGAACGCGAAGGACGCAAAGGGAAA
>JAAVCX010000023.1 GCA_014802105.1 Bacteroides sp.
GAGATATTCACAACCCGGTTCTCTTTCATCGCCTCCAATATGGTAGTCAGATGATCACGTCCGGAAGGAATCTCATCAACCAAGATACGCCCCTTCAAAGAGAGATTCTCTCCGATGACATTGCCGACAGCAAATGAATCAAGCATCCACTTTTTGAGCTTATCCTCGTCAATGTCCTCCGGATTAGAGATGTAATAAAGATAACCGCCAACCTTCTGACAGTCTATCATAATACCGAACTGCTCATAAATTGCATCGCGCCAGCGGTTGAATGTGGCACGGTGAAGCTCATGCCCGTCACTGAAATCTTTGTTTCTAGACCAGCGGTCGGAAAGATCCTTATGAGAAATCTTTCCGGCACGGCGGATTGTTTCAATCAGCCAAGTGTATTTTTGCAGTTGGTTCATATCGACTTAATTCATAGGATAAAGTTCTGGCTTTTCACTAATTTGCTTATAGAGATTCTCAAATATCTCTATAACATAGTTATAAACCTTACCTGATATAATATCTTCGGCAACGGAGATGTTCCAGGAAGAATATTTGCTCAAATACTTCCATCCGTATGGCCAAGAGTCTGTCTTCTTATTCCCAAGTAGAAGAGATACCTCACTCCCTCGTTTTTTGGGATCCCACACTCCATAAAACCCGGAGGAATAGTCGTATTTATCAAATTCAATACATATCATTTTCACCCATTCCGGTAGAAATATGCCAAAACCGGACTCCTTTGCCTGATCCTTGAAGTTGTCATCCTGATACCACTCAAAGCCTTTCCCTTTAAAATATTCTTTTAATGGTTTGATGATGTAGTTTTCAACAAGATGCTTTCGATAATACCATTGACTATTGGTTATTTCCCGTACAACATCGGGGTTTTTATCCATTGCTTTGAATAGTTCTGTTCTATCAATTTCTTCCATATCTTGGTGAGTGAGTTTTCGTATTACTTTTAAATATTGCTGAATTGTTTCACGGACAAGTGGGCGATTTATTGACAATACAAGTATTTCTTGTAGCCATTTCTGTATCTCCACGCCATAACTTATACATTGGTAATCTGTTTTAGGCTTGAGATCGCAAGATGAGTCTTCCGACGGTTCGTGACCGTCGAGCGTAAGATATAACAATGTATGAGGATTCCTCTTTATAAAATTCTTATACCTTAGTAATTGCTTCGGCTGATCTATAGCATTTATTTTATTTTCGATTGCCAAAAAATAATCCTTAATCTTAATCAGAATATCAATATCTCCGCCAAAGGTATAATCATCTGAAATATTGCTGATGTGGTATTCCTTGATGACTTCGGCACTCAACAGGTCTTCATCTGTCAATTGTAATCTGAGTATATCAGAGAAATGTCTCAGCGGCTTAATACCTAATCCATGAAGTCCGTTTGGATTCAAAAGATCGGCGATAAATGAAGAATGCAATTTGACTTCATTGGTAGTGAGCCCAATAATGTCAAATACATTATAGTTTTCGCCTCTAATCAGGGCTTGTCGTTCCTTTTCTTTTGCGATAGACAATAAATAGTTTATCCTACCAAAGAATTGCTCGTAGTTCATATTTTATTTGAGTCTTACACCGCAAAGATAATCAAATCCTGTATCATTTCGCAATACATCTCTTGATAAGAATCATTTATTTCTTTATACTCATTTTGATGCCTTGAAATTGAAGATTGGACGGATGATTGTGTCAATGGTGACTGTGTCGCCGATGTTGGCAATGATTTCCTCAGCCGGTTTATAGACCATTGGAGACTCGTCACGGGTGAAGTCATTGACCGATTCCGAATATATACCTTTCATGGATGCCTCGAAGTCCTCCATCGTGATTTTCTCGTATGCCTGAGTACGGCTCAATACACGTCCGGCTCCGTGAGGTGCAGAGTAGTTCCAATCCGGATTACCCTTGCCGGTGCAAAGCAAAGAGCCGTCGCGCATATTCAGTGGAATGATGCAACGCTCCCCTTCGGCGGCGGAGATTGAGCCTTTGCGGATGATATTGTCATCGCTGATATAATTGTGGACGGATTCAAATTCCTCCTTTACCTCCACACCGGGGAAAAACCGCATAAGCAATAGCGATATAAGCTTACGGTTGAGTACAGCCCACCGCTGGCAGAGACGCATATCATGAAGATAGTGCTCTCGCCCTTCTCCCTCGACGTAACATAAATCGGCGGGAAGAATCGGCTCTGCGGCCTGATGTTCCTTGCGCATCCTCTTAATGACGCTCTGCAATTCTGACCGACGACCTGCCGCCTTGTACTCCTCAATAGTACGTTTGATTGTTTCCTCAAACTCGTCAGCACCGTCGGTAAGGTGCTTCACAGCTTTTGCCTGATAGATGTCGGCGACCTGCTTGCCGAGGTTGCGTGAACCGGTATGGATAACAAGGTAAACATTACCATCATCATCCTTGTCAAGCTCAATGAAATGGTTGCCGCCGCCGAGCGATCCGATAGCCTTATTGATACGTCCCGAGTCTTTAAGCTCACGATAGCAGTAAAGTTCGGTCACAAGTTGCTTTGCCTCACGGTAGATTTCCATCTCCTCACCTACAAGAGGCTTGAAACCAAAACGATCCTCACGCACAATCATACCCGAAGGCACATTGCAACGGATATGCTCGTGGAATGCGTGATAATCGACAAAGTCGCTTTGCTTTGCAAAGAACTCAATCTCGGAGAGCTTGCCGAGATTGAGGATGCGCATACCGCAACCGATGTCAACACCCACGATATTAGGTATGACCTTGTCACCGAGATCTCCGGTGAAACCAATGACGCACCCTGCTCCGGCGTGAACGTCGGGCATAATGCGTATCTTCTTGTCTGAGAACACATCAATTGAGAGCAATTCCTTGATTTGTTCCAAGGCTTTCTCCTCGATATTGTCCGTAAATATCTTTACGTCATGTCCTTCTATTGCGATGGGAATTGATGGCTTCGCCACCGCGCACCGACTTCCAGCCGACACGCGCTTCAATCCCATCCGCAAATCTTCATTTGTCTTCATATTCTGATGTTTTTAATATTTCGATGCAAAGTTATAATGTCATTGCGCAGTCATTTTGCGCACTAAGAAATTATCACGACATTCTTTCATAAGCGCAAAATTATACCAAGGGTGACGCATTTTGCGGTACAGCACAAAGTATCGCAATATGTTAAATAATATTAACTTGTAAATATCTGAAATATATACAACAACACACTTCGATAGAATCGAAAAACATAATAATTCGATAGATTTTAACAGATATTTACATTCAGTTAAAATCCTTCATCGTATTAAATAAGAGTACCAACATTAAAAGAAAAGTATGAAATTAGCAATCGTTGGCACTCGAAATCCGGGTGTGACCTATCAGGAGTGGGAAAATGTAGTGTCTCGAAAAATGGGACACCACTTTGCTAACTTTGCATCATAATTATGGAAGAACAATACAGAAAAGAAATTGCATGGTGGTTTGCCGAGCTTGGATCTGAGAGCGAGGTGGACAACTATCTTGCATTGTTTCCTGAACTTAATAGCCGACTGTCAAAATTTGCTATCGGCATTTTGAAATGGAATCTTGCGGGACTTATCAACATCAACAATCCCGATGATGTAAGTCGTGTTCGGCTTATCCTAAAGGTCCTTGACCAAACTCCGGGTTTTGTCTTCTTCGACAACACTTTCAATGAGGCTTCTCCTGAAACGGTTTGTGAAATCATAGGAATGTCACCAATGGCACCGATTGAAGAACCGGAGATAAAATTTAACTATACGGTCGATCGTATCGAAAATTACGCTGAGGCTCGACAATATCTCGATATGACATCTTGGTGTATCGTTATTTCAGAAGAATCATTCAAAACTTATACCTCCAATGGTAACCGTTTCTACTTCTGTGGTAATGGAGAGTGGTGGAACGTACCATGTATTCCGGGATTTGGTTTCCCACATGACCGATTCGGTTATTCTCTCATCGCTGTTGAAGTCAGTCCTGAAAACAAAATCGTTTCAATCACTTCGAGATGGAATACATGTGCCGGAGACACTGGTGACTTCATCACCAAGGATGAACTAAAATCAATCCTCGGCATGGAGAATTACAACAAACTGTTTTGTAAACCCACTGAGAATCACTAAATTTGCAAAAATACTTTTTATTTCTTTTCAAAATATATCAAGTATGACAAATACTCAGAAAGACAAAATTAAAAAAATTGCTGAGCATTTCAGAAATTCATTGAAATTCCCCATAGTCTTGTCAAAAAGTGGCGCAGAATTACTTTTTGATAATGACTCTTTCACTGCTTTATTCCGAGAGCGTTTTGGAGTCTCTTCAGAAAATAAGGAAGCATTTAATGCTGCTTTTCAAGCTGTGACTGAAGGTGTAGGACAAGAGATAACTAAAATCAATTCAGTAGTTTCCTCGGCTCTTCTCCCATTGCTGGTGTTCTACAAACTTTATATCCCCAAAGAGGGAATCTCAATCACACTTAAAGTCGGAGGTGAAACAAAAAAGTTTACCAGATCCTTCTTTGAGGTAAGAAATAAGGTTATTGGCCGCCCTTCATGCGTTGATGTCGCTCTTATAAGTAGTGACGGAAAGACAATACTTTTCTTGGAGTCGAAACTCTCCGAAATGTTTGAAGATGCCTCAACCGAGAAAGAATATGGTTCGAGCTACAAGGACTTGTATATGCAATCGGGTATCAGGAGTGCCCTTAAAAACAGAAAGATTACCATTGTAGAAGAAGCGACAAATCTTATACTTAAATCTGAGCAGCCTCAATACCTTGAAGGGATAAAGCAATCTATCAGTCATCTTATCGGGTTGGTAAAAGGGCCACAGGACACCCAAGACCAATCTGAATATATAAACGCTTACAATCATGCAGAGCGACTGATCTATGCTCCGATACTCTATGATCCAACTCATATTCTCAGTGAGCACGACAATGAATATTCAAACTACCATTCTCTTTACTGCGATATAATTGGAGCTCACGGCAATGATGTTCTTGAGGCCATTAAAAACTGGGCTAAGAAATCAAACGGAAAGAAGATTGTCATTGAGCAAAGTCCTCTAACCTATCAGAAACTGACACAAGAGAATCCGGATTGGTTAGACGATAGAGTAAAGACGTTCTATGGATTGTAGTTTGCGGAGCCGTATCGAAAATTGAGACATCTGAACGCGAACTTTGCCCGGAGATAACAACTACATAAAGACTATGAGTAAGACAATGATTCTTTCAGTCGGTGGTGCCGGTTGCAATATGGCTGAAACGATAATGCGCGTTGCCAATGCGCATTGGGTTAAAGAGGCTACATATCTTTTCGCAGATTCCGATATGGAACGCCTTTCAGAACTGGGTAAAAAAGGATTTGAGACTTTGAGTATTCAGTGTGATTCTGACTCATTCCCGACCGACAAACTGCAAGGAGTAGAGAAGCTCTACATCCTTGCAGGTCTTGGTGGCGTTACAGGTAGTAAATTTGCTGAGATTGCAGCTAAGGCTGCCCAGTCAGATGGTGTTGAAAATGTAGCCCTGATCGTAACGATTCCATTCGTTTTCGAGGGCTCAGATAAATTGGCAAAGGCCACCGAGGCACTTAAATCTCTTTCGGACTTGCCTGTCAAAGTTCTTAATAACGAGGAACTAACTGAACATTATCCGGATATTAACTTCATTAATGCCTTTGAATATTCCGATATTGAAGCACTCAACGCAATTGAATCAGGACTTCTTTAATGAAAATACTCCACCTTTCCGACACTCACAACTGCCATCATCGGCTTCGGGATTTACCCGAGGCCGATGTGGTAGTACATTCAGGCGACTTCTGTATGGTTGGCACAGAACATGAAGCCCTTGATTTCCTCAACTGGTTTTGTGACTTGCCATACAAACATAAAATCTTTATATGTGGCAACCATGACGATTGCCTCTATGGAGCCAA
>JAAVCX010000024.1 GCA_014802105.1 Bacteroides sp.
CCAATTCCACCACCCGGACATGGATGATAATGAGGGAAATCATTAGAGCGAAAAACGGGACTCGAACCCGCGACCCCAACCTTGGCAAGGTTGTGCTCTACCAACTGAGCTATTTTCGCATGGGCTTTTCTGCTTTTGCTCTGCAAAGGTAGATGTTTTAATTGTATCTGCCAAATTTTTAGACAAAAATTTTGCATTTATTTTTGTTGTTTAATGGTAATATATTGATAATCAGTCGATATAACTTATTGGTGATGACTTTGGAAAAGTCGTGGTTCAGAACTATCGGGCTTAATGGGATGTTAAAATAATATACTGATAACGTTCAACTGTTTCTAAAATTCAATCACTTATGGCCACAGTAGTCGCTCCCCGTCACATACCGCGTTTCGTCACTTATCTACATCGCTTCATGGATATTGTGGTACTTGTCTTGTCGGTAATGCTGATTGTCTGGATTTCGATAGATACTTTCGAGAAAATCAATTTTCTTGAAAACCATCAATATATGACTTTCCAGTTTTGGGTGTGTATAGTTTTCATACTCGATTATGTGGTGGAAATATTAGCAAGCGATGATCGTGGTCATACGGCCCGTAGCCGGCTGTTTTTCCTGCTGCTGTCGATCCCTTATCTGAATATAATTAATCTGCTTCATCTCCAACTGAGCCATGACGCGATCTATTTCGTGAGATTTATCCCGTTGATGAGAGGCGCCCTGGCGATGTCGATCGTGATAGGCTACCTGAGCAAAAACGCTATTTCAAGTCTGTTTCTCAGTTATATCACCATCATGTTGCTGGTAGCATATTTCGGTTCACTGATATTCTATCAGCGCGAGTATGGAGTCAATCCTATGGTGAAAAGCTATGGTGATGCTCTCTGGTGGACTGCCATGAATCTTGTGACCGTAGGTAGCAATATCACTCCGGTGACGGTCTCGGGCAAGGTCATAGGCGTGATACTTCCGATCACAGGTATGATTATTTTCCCGCTGTTCACTGTCTACCTCACCAACTTTGTAACACGGAACAGTAAGAACAAGGATGATGATGCACAATAATCAGACATAAGTAACTCTTGAAAATTAATTTATACTATATGTGAGATTTATTTTGAGATAAAATTCATGAATGAAGAGGGAGCCTATAGTTATATGTGACCGATGAATGAGTGGATTTTAGCCAAAATAAAGCCACAGAGAGTATAAAAGTCTATCACGGGTTACTAATGGAAAAACATATTGACGTTTAATTTTTAAGAGTTACTTAACCTATATAATTAAAGCAGTGACATGGCGTGGCCGTGTCACTGCTTTAATGGTAAATGGTGATATTATTGCTTATCAGTAGGTTGTGTATCAGTTGGGATACTTTTTCAAGATCTCGGCCGCTTTGTCCTTGGCGCGACGGATACTCTCGGAATTATGAGCATCAATGCCATATTTTGAAGCAGGAGGTATCACGACAGTCTGACCGGGACGTATGCGGTTGGGGTTGGTGATGATAGCCTTATTTTCTTCATATATATATACCCAGAAACTCTTGTCACCGTAATGCTTGCGAGCCATGGTCGGAAGCAGATAGCCCGCTTTGACAGTGTCTTTGACCGGGGTGGCCGGTGCCGTTTCTGTCTGAGGGGCGGGATTTTTTTCTTTGGTCTCGGCTGTGGCTGTCGGAGACTCGGCTGTCTCCGAGCCGGTAGGCTGTGCGGCAATGGTGTCGTTGGGGGTCATCTCTGCAACATCAGTTGAGTCGGCAGCTGGAATTTCGGCCTGAAGTTCCGACAGGAGTGCTTCAGTCTCGGCAATCGACTCGGAGTCGGCCTCCACAGTCTGCTCGAGTGCAACATTGGTGTGGGGGAAAATGTAGTCGATGGCAAAGTAGACTGCACACGCACCTATGGCCATACCTACGATCAGACCAATTACAAATCCCCATCCCCATGAGCTTTGGGCTGACTGGGCGGGAGTGGCGGTCAGATACTCGTCTTCCTCGTCGTCATAAGAGGGAGCAGCGGGTGCCTGGCCCGGTCGGATGCCGGTCTGGTCGGCGACAACAGAGCTTGACGGGCTATTATCGGTTACGGTTGTTTGAGTTTCTGAGAGCGAACTCTCTTTTATCGTTTCGACAACTGAGTCCGTATCGATGGTTGTGGTGACAGCATCTGTGGCAAATTTTTCAGGTTCGGTAGACACTGTCTCGATAACCTCCGACTCATCAGGCTCCGGCTTATATGCTTCAGGCTTAACCGGCTCGACAACCGTTTCATCGGGGGCTACGCTCTCGTTGACAGTCACTTCAGCAGGGGCCTGAACGTTTGTGACCTCTTCTATAACGTCGGTTTCCTCGAGAGTTTCCCCGGCTGGTTTAATGTCGATTACTTCTTCTGACGGTTTGTCTTCCTCGGTTGTCTGGTGCTCGGCGGCCGATTGCTGTTCCACTTCAATAGTCTCTCCGGCCGGAGATTCCGGCAAATTAACCTCTGCGGGAGAGGCTTCGGCAGGATTTTCCTCGGCAACGACTATTTCGGTTGTGTCGGCAGTTATTTCCGATGTCCCGTCAGTCGGCGTAGTCGGATCGTCCTCGGTAGCCAGAAGACTCTCGGTCACTTCGGGTCTGAGTTCCTCGGGTTCAAACATGGCGAAGGGTGAGTTTATCCCATCTGCCAAGGCCTGGTCGGGGATAAACTCTACGGGCAGCTCCTCATCGTCAGAACGCTTAAATGTTCCAATGCCTTTGATCTTTATTTCATTGCCTTCGATCAATGTCTCGGTGACGAGATCGAAGAAGCCTCTCACGAAGTCCTCGGCCTCGCTTGCCGTGATGGAACATTTTTCGGCCAGTAGGGCTGAAAGCTGATGGAAAGGGATCTTAGAGTTCATCTTGAGAGTTTTTTACGCAACAGCACGCTTGGCTGGAAGTGCATTGTGATGGAAGGGGGCATGAGGGTGCGACGGCCGGTAGACTCATCGGTGATGACTCTCTCGTCGGTCTTAACGGGTGTGAATGTGCCGAATCCGGGGATAGCCATGGAGTCGAGCTCGCCACCGAGTTCGGTCATGAGTTTGGCCAAAGCGTCGGTGAGGGTGGCGGTCTCTTCGGTCGACCGACCCAGAGTACGGGCCAGTCGACCGGTGAAAGTCTTATTGTCCATGTTGATCAATAGTTGCGGGCAAATATCACGCGACGGGCCGAGGGACGACCGGTGACCATACATACTCCGGGGGTTTCATCTCCGCCGAAGGGGATACAGCGTATCGTGGCCTTGGTCTCCTCCTTGATGCGCTCCTCGGTCTCGGGAGTGCCGTCCCAGTGGGCGAGGATGAAGCCACCTTTCTCGATTTCCTGCTTGAACTCCTCGTAGGTGTCAACCTTGCGTGTGAGCTCCTCACGATGATCGAGGGCCTTCTTGAAGATGTTGGCCTGAATATCTTCGAGCAGATCCTTGCAATACTGTGCGATACCCTGGAGCGGAGCCTGGTGCTTCTCAAGGGTGTCGCGGCGCATCACTTCGACAGTGCCGTTCTCAATGTCGCGACAGCCGATGGCAAGACGCACGGGCACACCCTTGAGCTCATAGTCGGCAAACTTGAAGCCGGGGCGCTTGTTGTCGGCATCGTCAAATTTGACGCTGATACCAAGCTGCCGGAGTTCCTTGACGATCGGATCGACGGCTTCGGCTATCTGAGAGCGCTGTTCGTCGTTCTTATAGATAGGAATGATGACCACCTGGATGGGTGCCAGACGGGGAGGAAGCACGAGACCGTTGTCGTCGGAGTGAGTCATGATAAGGGCTCCCATCAGTCGGGTGGATACGCCCCAGGAAGTTGCCCATACATATTCGGGCTGATTGTCCTTATTGACGTAGGTCACGTCAAAGGCCTTGGCGAAGTTCTGGCCCAGGAAGTGGGATGTTCCGGCCTGAAGGGCTTTGCCGTCCTGCATCATGGCTTCGATACAGAGAGTCTCGAGAGCTCCGGCAAAACGCTCATTGGCACTCTTGACTCCTTTGATAACCGGCACAGCCATATAATTTTCGGCAAAGTCGGCATACACGTCGAGCATGCGACGGGCTTCTGCCCAGGCTTCCTCCTCGGTAGCATGGGCGGTGTGTCCCTCCTGCCAGAGGAACTCGGCTGTGCGCAGAAACATGCGTGTTCTCATCTCCCAGCGCATCACATTGGCCCACTGATTGATCAGGATGGGCAGATCGCGATAGGAGTGGATCCAGTTGCGGTAGGTGTTCCAGATAATGGTCTCGGAGGTGGGACGGATGATCAGCTCCTCCTCGAGTCGGGCGGCGGGATCGACTACCACGCCTGAGCCGTCCTCGGCGTTCTTAAGGCGATAGTGGGTCACTACGGCACACTCCTTTGCGAAGCCCTCGACATGATCGGCCTCGCGTGAAAGGAATGATTTGGGTATGAGGAGAGGGAAATAGGCGTTCTGATGGCCGGTTTCCTTGAACATGCGGTCGAGTTCGTGCTGCATTTTTTCCCAGATGGCATAGCCGTAGGGCTTGATGACCATACATCCGCGCACGGCCGACTGCTCGGCCAGATCGGCTTTGACTACAAGGTCGTTATACCACTGAGAATAGTTATCACTGCGTTTGGTGAGATCTTTAAGTTCTTTTGCCATTATATAGTGAGAGTTTTTAGTACAGAGTAGTGGAGGGCCCGGGGGCTGACTATTTGAGGAGTCCCGAGTGGGCCTGGGTGATCATCTTGGGGCCGGGGATCAGGAAGATCTCCACGCGGCGGTTGGCGGCTCTGCCTCGACGGGTGTCATTTGGCTCGATAGGATCGGAGTCGCCCATCTCGTAGGGGATGATGATCAGTTGCTCGTTGACCTGGGGCAACAGCCAGTCATAGATCGAACTGTTGCGTGCGTGGGAGAGTTTCTGGTTATAGCTTTCAGAGCCTGTGTTATCGGTGTGAACTGTATACACAACTTTCATCCATGCAGGGTCGCCGCTGATCTGCGAGACTATCGGGGTGAGCAGACCTGGAGCCGAAGGAGACAGTAGGGTGTCGTTGGGCTGAAAGAGATCGTCCGACGGTATGGTGACGATGATCACTTCGTCGTTGCGGGTGAGGTCGACAGTGTAACCTTTGCGGGTGAGTTGGGTGCCGAGTCGCTTCATGTAGTGACTGACGGCCGCATGGTCGCCCTGGCTGACAGCCGGTGTCATGACGTTTTGCTCGAGATCCATGTCCATGAAAAGGGTCTCGTCATAGTCTTTGTAAGGATCTACATATTTATCCGGCGAGGCCTGCAGGGGAGAACGGCTCATCGTGAACACAAGCAGTGTCATGATCAGTCGGAATAATCTACCCGTGGAGAGAAGCGATTTCAGGTTCATAGGTCTTCGATGAGGGATTGTTCATAACGGAGCTCGGCTGCCACGAGTGGCTCAACCTCGTCGGGGAGTACAGGCGAGAGACGGTCTTTGGCAAGCATGCGGCGCACATGGGCCGAGAGGGCTTCTACGTTGACATCGTCATCATCGGCCTCGGCGTCAATGTCGAGCAGGCCGTTGTCGTCATACCAGTCCCAGATTATATCTATGATGTTGAGGAGTTCATCGTCGCTGCATCTGCCTGAGGCTTCGGGACTGAGAGCCTGACGCATTGCTCTGACGGCTTCCTTTTCGTTAAATTCTTTCATATAGAGTGAGGAGTGGGGTTGAGTGGAATTGATTGTGGGTGATTGGTCGGTGAGCTTGCAAGCGGAGGATTGGTTCAGTCATTGAGATCGATTAGTTCGTCGGGCAGACTGACGAGCAACGTCGGGCCGTCGGGATCGACCCCGTCGATAAACTCCTGAGCCACCGGTATGAAGAACTCCGAGCCGTCATCGCGTCTGACGATAAAGAGTATATTGGCTGTCTGATCGTTAATATCGACAATTTCGCCAAGATCTCCTCGGGTTGAATCGACAGCACGGTAGCCGATGAGATCGGCTGCGTAGAATCCGTCGTCGTCATCGTCGTCATCATCGTCATCGGGCAGATCAGAGTCAAGTATCCAGAAGGGGTGTCCCGTGAGGGTTCGGGCTTTTTCTTCAGAGTCTATGCCGTCGATCATGATCAGGCATGTTTCTGAGGTCTTGGGGCGCACCGAGGAGATGAAAAACGGCACGAAAATACCCTCGACATCAAGGACGATACATTTGACCTCATTGAGGTCGATGTCAATGTCGAGTGTAGCTGAGATTTCTCCTTTGATACCGTGGGGCTTGTTGAAAACGCCGGCCTCGGTGATTTCGTTGCGCTTTATCACTGCTGAGTATCTCTGAAAAGAATTTGTACTAATGTATGGGTTTTATCTTGTGGTAAAATCCATGAATGAAGAGGGAGGTTATATATACTTATGGAAGAGAGGAATTTTGCCAGAATACAACCACAGGGAATGTAAGAGTCCTGCAAGGGTCGTATCTGTAACAATCATGATGATTGAGAGTGGTTTATCAGCGTTTACGTTTTTTCTTGCCTGCGGGCGGCGCTATGATCTTGAACTCGTGGAGTGGAGTGATCTGAGGATCAAGACGTATCATGCCGTGGGAGAGCTCGGCCAGATCGCGGGCTATACGATAGTCGTCGACACCCTCTTTATAGACAGCGAGCAGGAGTTTCTTCATGTGGTTGGCCACAAGGAGTATAAGCTCGTCTTTCTCGGGGCCGTCGGGAAGCTCTATGGCCTTCTCGATAGATGCCTCGACATCGTGGCCATAGTGGCGATAGCGCATGTACCGGCCGGGATAGGGGACTGTGTCGGGACGCTGTGGATAACGGTCGGAGGCCGAGATCTCAACGGGATAGTCTATGTCCAGCTTGTAGTCGCTCATGAAGGCGAGATGATCCCAGAGGGTCTGTTTCCAGTCGTCCTGCTCCTTGATCTTTGGTTGGACTCTGCTCATTGAGCTGATGATCGAGTAGGCACAGCGTGTGCGCTCCTCGCGGTCGGCTATCTGCAGACAGTGATTGATCATTGACTGTATGGCCCGACCATATTCGGGGAGGACGAGTCGAGGACGATGAGTGTTGTAAGTGAGCATATATATTCCGTAATGGAAAGGGGGTAAAGAGTGGAAGAGCCGCAGGTGAGTGTCACCGCGCAGATGCTATGACTCTAAGGAAGAGGGGCTTTGTCGGGATAGTTGACGAAGGAGGATGTGTCGGAACAAACGAATTGAGAGGGAACATGGAGTGCCAAGCCCTTAACATCTGCTATTTTGACACATCCTCCTGCATAAACTGTTTGTAAGATTGATCGGTGAGTTGGATCGAAGAGATGATATTACATGTTCATACCACCGTCAACCTCGATCACCTGACCCGACACGTAGCTCGACATATCAGAGGCAAGGAAAGTGGCGACATTGGCGATGTCCTCGACCTGACCGGCACGGCGCAGGGGGATCTTCTGGGCCCACTCCTTGCGAACATCGTCGGGCAGGGCTGCGGTCATGGCTGTCTCGATAAAGCCGGGAGCGATGGCGTTGGCACGGATGCCGCGCGATCCTACCTCCTGGGCGATGCTCTTGGCAAGGGCGATAAGACCGGCCTTGGATGCTGCATAGTTGGCCTGACCGGCGTTGCCGTGTACGCCTACTACCGAAGCCATGTTGATGATCGATCCGCAACGCTGACGCATCATCACGGGAATGATGGCATGGATGAAGTTGAAGGCGCTCTTGAGGTTTACGGCTATCACGGCGTCCCACTGTGCCTCTGACATCTTGAGCATGAGACCGTCTTTGGTGATACCGGCATTGTTGACAAGCACGTCGATATGGCCGAAGTCTTCCTTGACCTGAGCCACTACCTGCTCGGTCTGAGCAAAATCGGCGGCGTTGGAGGCGTATCCCTTGGCCTTGACGCCGAGAGCCTCGATTTCCTTGACCGTAGCGGCCATGTTTTCATCGTCAAAGAGGTCGGTGAAAGCGATATCTGCACCTTCGGCGGCAAACTTGAGAGCGATACCCTTGCCGATGCCGCGCGAGGCTCCGGTGATAAGGGCTACTTTACCTTCGAGTAATTTCATTGTTTGGATAAGATAAGTTTATTTAGTTGAATGTGAATTGGTAGACGTTGTAGGAGCGTTGTTGGTGAGTGTGCGGGTGATAAACGCTACGACATCCTCGCGGAAGGTCTCGGGGTCGACTCCTATCGAAGGATAGTTGGCGCTGAGATGGGAATAGTCGGCGCCCTGGAAAAACACCTGGTAGATCGAGGGGAAAATACGGGCCTGTACCGGGTCGAAGACTCCGGCTTCAACGCCACGGTCGATCATCTTCCTCAGCAGTTTGTGCTCCTTCTCGACGGCCAGCCGACGTATTCGCTCGAGACGTCGGGAGTCGAGGGTGAGGTAACTGATGATCTGGCTGGTGGTTGAAGCCTTGACAGTGTCGTCGAGCACCTGAAACCGTTGACGTATGTAGGCCTGTAACTTCTCAACCGGGGGCAGGTCGCTGTCGGCTATGGCGGCAAAACGTTCCACTATCCTGTCGGCCTCGCGCTCGATCACCGCATCATATATCTCTTTCTTATTTTTAAAATAGGTATAGATGGTGCGACGTCCCTTGTCTGAGGCTGCGGCTATATCGTGCATGGTGGTGTGCTCCACGCCGTTGGAGGCGAAGAGCTGACGGGCCACGTCGAGAAGCCGTTCACGAGTTTTAGAGGCTATGGAGGTCATTGGAAAGGTTGAAAATATCACCGGTATCATCCGGGCCACGCTTAAGCGACCCGGCCACACCAAAGCGCAAAGTTACGAAATTTTCTCAGTGTTTTACAGAGCTATCCCCTGATTTTTGAGAAATTCCTTAAGTACGGCCGAGAAATGCTCGTTACCTTCACGTGGGTAGCGTATGTCGGAATAAACTCTGGCAAGAGACTTCAAGCCGTTTTCCTCCACAAATTTCTTATATTCCTCCATCGATTCTTTTTCAGAATAGATCGAGGCAAGCTCGCTGTCAGAAGGGTCATGATAGGTGTCGCGGTGGAGTATCGCTGAGAGCGGAAGCCGTTCAGAAACAATAGGCTCGCCGGCCGGATAACCGAGAGTGACCGTCAGCAGTGGCACTACTCCCGCGGGGAGCTTGAGCTCCTGAGCTATCATGGGGGCATTGAACGTGGTAGTGCCGAGGTAACATGTGCCAAGACCGTTAAGCTCGGCAAGGGTGACAAACTGCTGGGCTACAATGGCCGTATCCATCACAGCCCAGGTGTAGCCCTGAAGATTATTGAGTCCGGGCACACCTGCGGCAGCCTCACACCAGCGGTGGTATCTCCTGACGTCGAGACAGAACGTAAGCACAGCCTTGGCCCCCATGATGGCCGGTTGGGAGAAGTGGGCCGGAGCCAGACGGGCGATAGCCTCGGGATCGGTAGTGAGCACTACACTGTATAGCTGCATGTTTCCCGTGTTGGGCGCATGGGCGGCCTGTTCGAGCAGATCGGCGATCAGCTCCTCTGACACTGTGCGCTCCTGATCATAATTTCTCACCGTGGCACGCCCGGTGAAGTAGGAAACCGGAAAGGTCTTGTTCATAGGATCAAAAATAATATCTGAGCGGTCGCATAGACCCGACTCTGTGGAAATTCACCGCAAGTTACTCAAAAAAAACGATATTGGGAAATATTTGTGAACAACGCTAAAAATAGCTACCTTTGCAGTCGTAAAAAACAACCTCCAATCTCCTTAGACTATGGCCGACGACAATACTCTCCTGAGCCGCCTGGACGGTATAGAAGCTCGCTTTGAAGAAGTGAGCACGCTGATCACCGACCCTTCGGTCATAGGTGATATGAAGCGCTATGTCAGGCTCACCAAGGAGTATAAGGATCTTGAGAAGCTCACAGGCGTGACCCGCCATTACCGCCGTCTGCTCACCGATATAGAGGAGGCGCGACGTCTCATGTCGACAGAGTCTGATCCCGAGTTGCGCCAGATGGCCCGCGAGGAGCTTGACGAGGCTCAGGCCTCGTTGCCGGCTCTGGAGGAGGAGATCAAACTTCTGCTCGTGCCGGCCGATCCCGAAGACTCCAAGAATGTTGTGCTCGAGATACGCGGAGGCACCGGCGGCGACGAGGCCGCCATCTTTGCCGGCGATCTCTTCAAGATGTATTCCAAATACTGCGAGTCAAAAGGCTGGAATGTGGCCGTCACCAGTTTCAGCGAAGGTGCTGCCGGTGGCTATAAGGAGATTGTGGTTTCGGTCACGGGTGAGAACGTCTACGGCACAATGAAATATGAGAGCGGCGTTCACCGCGTGCAGCGTGTTCCAGCCACCGAGACCCAGGGGCGTGTCCACACCTCGGCTGCCACAGTTGCGGTGCTCCCCGAGGCCGAGGCCTTTGACGTGGAGATCAACGAGGGCGAGATCAAGTGGGACACTTTCCGCTCGGGAGGTGCCGGCGGACAGAATGTCAATAAAGTGGAATCGGGTGTGAGACTACGCTACATGTGGCGCAATCCGCTCACAGGCGAGACCGAGGAGATACTCATCGAGTGTACCGAGACCCGCGATCAACCCAAGAACAAGGAGCGTGCCCTCAGCCGTCTGCGCACCTTTATATATGATAAAGAGCACCAGAAATATATTGACGACATAGCCTCCAGGCGCAAGACACTCGTCTCGACCGGCGACCGCTCGGCCAAGATACGCACCTATAATTATCCTCAGGGACGCATCACCGACCATCGCATCAACTATACCGTCTATAATCTCCAGGCCTTCATGGATGGTGACATACAGGATGTGATCGATCAGCTCACCATAGCCGAGAACGCCGAGAAACTCAAGGCCGCCGAGCTTTAGGATATCTGAGATTTCGCCAGGATTTCTCATACCAAATCATCTGAAACAATAATACTATTTCATAAATATGACCCGTCAAGAACTTCTTGCCAACATCCGCGCCAAGGGTAGCTTCCTGTGCGTGGGCCTCGACACCGACATCAAGAAAATCCCCGAGCATCTGCTCGGTGAGGAGGATCCGATTTTTGCCTTCAACAAGGCGATTATCGACGCCACAGCTCCCTATTGCGTGGCCTATAAGCCCAACACCGCTTTCTATGAGAGCTTGGGTGTGAAGGGCTGGGAGTCGCTTGAGCGCACAGTCAAATATCTGCGCGAGAACTACCCCGACCAGTTCATCATAGCCGATGCCAAGCGAGGTGATATCGGTAATACATCCTCACTCTATGCACGTGCTTTCTTTGAGCAGATGGGTGTCGACTCTATTACCGTAGCCCCATATATGGGTTTTGACAGTGTAAAGCCCTTTATGGACTATGAAGGCCGCTGGGTGATACTTCTGGCTCTTACCTCCAATCCCGGTAGCCGTGACTTCCAGTTTATCACTGACATGACCGGCACACGCCTCTTCGAGCATGTCATCGAGACCGCCCGCAAGTGGGGCAATGAGGATAAACTCATGTTTGTAGTCGGTGCCACCCAGGGAGCCATGTTCTCAGAGGTGCGTCGCGTGGCTCCCAACAACTTCCTGCTCGTGCCCGGTGTCGGAGCTCAGGGCGGAAGTCTTGAAGAGGTTGCCAAGTGGGGCATGACCCCCGAGTGTGGACTGCTTGTCAACTCCTCGCGCGGTATCATCTATGCCTCGAGCGGCGAGGACTTTGCCGAGGCAGCCGCTGCCGAGGCTCGCAAGCTTCGTGACCACATGACCATCCTCCTCTCTACCCACGGAGTGATCTGATCAGATGTAACATACATTGCTCTTACAAGAGTATAAGAAGATGATGCCAAATCGGCATCATCTTTTTTTTCCGACTGACCGCATAAAAATTAGGGCGGAAACACGCCTCAGATATTGCGGTTGTTAAAATCAATTACTACATTTGCAGTGTCAATCGACAGGATTGGCACTTACATATTTTTTTAGATGCGTTTATCGACGCTCATTTGACAAACAGAAATCTGGAAAATTTCAAACAGGGTCAAATGAAGCAGTGATGGATGCCTTTTCGGTTGTGTATATCCTGATAAGATATTCACATATTCTGCGTGAGGCTCTAACTGCTCGTTTCATCCTGAAAGGCATTCCAGAGCCTCTGTTTGTGGAACGGGTAGGAGATACAGACTCTCACGCAATTTCTTTTTTATAAATCAATCATTAACGCTGACGAGGAGAGGACCGAGGCATTTTGGAATTTTATGAAAAAGCTGTTTCAATGGGCTAAAGTAGTAGTTTTTCTGTTGTTTATTGTCGTCGGTATAGGTTCTCTCTCAGCCAAGCCCAAGGAGGTGGTCTATACATTGACATGTTCGGCCCAGCCGATTCAGAGGTTTAACGATCTTCCATGTGGACTGATTGTCACAACAAGCTGTGATGTCGACAACTCTCAGATCTTTGATCTGTCTCAAATCTCCGAGAAGGAGGCCAAAAAAGTCAGGAAGACATTGAGCCTTTCTTTTAAACCCGACATTGCGGAGTTTTTTGACGAGAGCTTCAAGAAATATGTACGCTCAACCGGTATAAATATGGGCTATGACAGAAGCAAGGATTTTAGCCTGAAGGTGAAACTTAAGGAGTTTAAGGTAACCGAAGGTATGGGTGGAGCGCCTTGCACGGCTGTGATAGAGTGGACCCTCACCGATCCTGACAACAAGATAGTCCTCGAGGGCACCGCCAAGGGCCGCAACACTATGGCGCTTGGTCAAAGCTTGCCAGATGTCCTTGACTCGGCCTACTCCAGGGCGATCAATGACATAGACTGGGGTGGAATAGCCTGGAACATGAGCAAAAGTGAGACTGACAACAAGCGTGCCGATCAGGAGAAAAGCAAGCAGGTGAAAGGTGACGGTGACACCGCTCTGGAGCACACCGTGATACGCTGGTATATTATGTCGGCGCCGGCCGGAGCCGATGTGTCGTGGAGAGTAGTTTCGTCTACTCCCGATGTGAAAAACACAAATTCCACTTATGTAGGCACTACGCCCTATGAGACAACAGAGTCGTTTGACATCAGAGGTCTCAAATATGACAACGCCGGCAATGTTCAGATCGAGATTTCTTGCGAAAAAAACGGCTATGTCACTCAGCGCAAGCGCTTCAATCTGCGTCAGGCTATCGATCAGCGCGAGATCTCGGCCAAGTTTAATCTCGTGGCCGAGGGGGAGTGAGCCGCTGAATATAGGTTGACTCTCTGATATTAGAAAAGGTTGTGTCTGAATGTGTGCCACATGGGCATACATCTTGACACAACCTTTTTCATATAAGGTAATCCGTAACAGGTGGAGACAAAAAAGCCACGCCGGAGTGAGATGATGAAACTCCGAGTGACAGGATTTGAGCGCTGAGCCGTCCTTTGTAATCCTCCGCGACTCCGGGGAGTCATTTCCCGAGGGAAATTGAGGCCCGCCATCGGGCGGCTAAGCTTGTCTCGGTATTTCAGAATAGATTGAAGAGTTTCGCAATCGTCTCCGGCGTGGTGTATCTTTATAACACAAAGATACTGCCTTTCGTTTGATCCTGCAAGCCCTCGGCGACAATTTTTTGATGAAAAAATAATGCCGTGGAAGTGCTCTGAGGCTAACTTCCACGGCATCAAAACGTTCTTTTTGCCGAAAAATCTTCAGGAATTTTCTGTCGGCAATCCCTAAATCGTGCGGGCAAGGATCAGGGCCGAGGTGGCTGGTACCTTGAGCTTACCTCCACGGGTCATGCCCATGCCGTTGGCATTGAGACGTCCGTCCTCGGCAATGATTGTCCAGTGTCCTTTGGGGATATTGACGTAGCGCTCTGAGTCGTTGCCGTTGAAGATCACCTTGATCTCTTTCCAGCTGTCGCCGTTGGCATTGTCGGTGAGTGAGTAAGAGATGAGTCCGGGTTCACCTTTGTCAAACTTCAAGTGTTTGGCTACCTGCTCAGTGGTTGTCATGCGGAAAGCGGGGTGCTCCTTGCGCAGTTTGATGAGCTGACGGTAATACTCCATCTGCTCGGCATTCTGATGCTTGAGGTTCCAGTCGATAGCGTTGATTGAGTCGGGCGACTTGTAAGAGTTGTGGACACCTTTCTTGTCGCGGAAGATCTCCTCGCCTGACCAGAGGAAAGGTGTGCCCTGAGAGGTGAAGACAATAGTCTGGGCCAGACGGGCAGCGCGCTGGCGCTCGGCGTCGGTAGCGTCGGGCATTGATTTACGCAGTTTGTCGGTGAGCATCAGGTCGTCGTGACATGACACATAGTTGATCACCTGAGTCGGGGCCGAAGCGTAGGGGAACTTGGAGTTGTTGCCCTTTGAGTAGTCGACCTGAGGATGGGCGGTGGCGCCTACGATACCGATTTTGACAGTCTCCTCAAGGCCCTGTTTGCCGGTGGCGAAACCGCGGTCGCTCGCGTCGGAGTAGTGACCCTTGACTGCATCGCGTATATCGTCGCTGAAAACTGCGATCTGAGGCATTTTGGACACATTCTCTTTGAGAGCGCGCTGATCGACAGGCAGGGGAGAGTCACCTGCCGTCCAACCCTCGCCATAGACAAAGATGTCGGGGTTGATCTCCTTGAGAGCAGCGGCTACGGCGTTCATGGTTTCGGTGTCGTGGATAGCCATGAGGTCAAAGCGGAAACCGTCGATGTGATATTCCTTGGCCCAGTATTTCACAGAGTTGACTATGAAGTCGCGCATCTGCTGACGCTCAGAGGCGGTCTCGTTGCCACAACCTGAAGCATCGCTGTAACTTCCGTCGGGACGGTGACGGTAGTAATAGCCGGGAGCGGTGAGCGAGAAGTTAGAGCCATCGTTATCGGCCGTGTGGTTATAGACTACGTCCATGATCACGCCTATGCCGTTGTCGTGAAGCGTTTTGACCATCTCTTTCATCTCCTTGACTCTCACCGAGGGGTCGGAAGGATTGGTTGAATAAGAGCCTTCCGGTGCATTATAATTGAGAGGATCGTAGCCCCAGTTGTATTGATTGGCCGGAAGATTGGCCTCATCGACGCTGTTGTAGTCGTAGGAAGGGAGGATGTGCACATGAGTGACACCGAGATCCTTGAGGTGGTCGAGTCCGGTCGACTCGCCGGTAGGGTTGGTGGTCGAAGGCTCGGTCAGGGCCAGGAATTTGCCCTTGTTGGCAATGCCTGAGGTGGGCGACATGGACATGTCGCGATGGTGCATCTCGTAGATGACGGCATCGGTGATGTTGCTGATGGCCGGGCCATGATCTTCGGCCCAACCTTCGGGATTGGTAGCCGAGAAGTCTATGATGGCGGCACGCTCGCCGTTCAGACCTACGGCCTTGGCCCAGACTCCCGGTGTCTCGTCGAGCCATTTGCCGTCATATTTGACCGAGAAGGTATAGAACTTTCCATATAACTGTTCGGGTACCGAGGCTGTCCAGGTTCCTCCGGTCGAACGGGTCATGTCAATGGTTGATACGGCAGGGGTGTTGGTGCCCGAATTGTAGATGTTGAGACGCACGTCCTCGGCCAGAGGCGACCAGAGGCGCCAGTGAGTGCCCGAGGAGTCGACACTGAGCTCCAGATCCTCACCCGAATAGGTCGGATAGGAGAGATAACTTGTTTCAGAAGTTGCGGCGACAGTATTCATTGCGCAACACAGGGCTACCCCTGCGACAAGAAGATTAATTTTCATGTAAGTTGGAATGGAAAGAAAATGTAAGTATCAGAACTGATGATGGTGGCTTTTCAGCCGGCAGATATTAGCCGTGGGTAAAGGCTGAGGCTAAAGATGGAGAGAGGGGGTGGTGGACAAATGCCCCGGACTAAGATCTGCCCCGTGGTGGGGTAGGTCATAGTCAGAGGCATGTGAGTCGGTGGGATCAGTCAACTTTGACTACCAGGAAGTTGGATACCTGCCAGAACTTGGCGGGGTTAGTGATTTTGATGACCATCTGGCCGCCCTCCTGTACTATCTGATAGGAGTCCTTGGGCTGGGAGGTCATAATCTCGGCCTTCTTGGAGTGGGTCGGTATCTCGGTGAGAGTGCGCTTATCGGCAGTCTGGAAATAGTCCATGTCGAAGTCTCCCTTCATGACCTTGGTCTTACGCAGGAAACCGCCTGAAAGTATGTCGCGCTCTTTGAGTTCCTTATTGTTGCCGATGGCATAGTAGCAGGTGTTGAGCTCGTTGGTGGCCTTCTCGGCATCGGCGAGGGCGGCATCCTTGAGCTCGCGCTCGTTATTTGCAGTGACGTTGAGCGAATCGACCTGAGTGTTGAGCGAGGTGACAGTCGAGCTGAGTTCCTCGATGCGGATATTTGCCGAGGCAAGCTGATTGGTCAGAGTAGCTATCTCGGTAGTCTGATCGGCAATCTGAGCCTTGAGGTTGGAGATGGTGCGCTTGAGGGTAGAGTTCTCGCCGCTGCTTTTCTCCAGGCGGGCTTCAAGTTCGGCCAGACGCTCGCGACGCTCCTGAAGCGACTGCTGGATCGCGATCATGTCGTTGCGAATCTGCTCTTTGCGCGAGACAGATTCTGCTCCTAGGCCGCCGGGAGTAGAGATGATTTTCTCGAGATCCTTGATCTGGGCCATCCCGTCAGATATGTCATTGACCAGCACCAGAAGGCTGTCTTGAGTGGCGAGTGTCTCGCGAAGGTCTCCTTTGAGTTGCTCGTTCTGAGCCTCGGCTTCGCGGAGTTTACCTCCGTTACAGCCGGTGAGAATAGCTGCGGTCAGCAGCGCGAGTGATACAATCTTTTTCATTCAGAATTGGGTATTGAAGTGATTAATCGTGAGGATTTATGTCAGATAAATGTCTCCTGTCGGAAACCTGTCAGTTGTCCTTGTATTTATTCTTGTGAACTTTGGGGGTGTCGGATATATTGCCTCCGATTACTACAACAATCTCACCCCTCGGATGGTTTTCGCTGAAAAGGGTGTGAAGTTGGGCGAGAGTGCCCCGTTCGGTGGTGTTATACACTTTTGAGATCTCGCGCGAGACACTGGCCGCTCTGTCGGGGCCACAGACTTCGATGAGTTCCTCGAGTGTCTTGACAAGACGCAGGGGTGATTCGTAGACTATCGAGGTGCATGGCGAGGAAGCTATCTGCTCGAGGCGTGTGCGACGACCTTTTTTGGGGGGAAGAAAACCTTCAAAAGTGAAGCGGTCGGTAGGAAGACCTGAATTGACCAGAGCCGGGACAAAGGCAGTGGCTCCGGGGAGGGTCTCAACCTCTATGTCCAGTCGACGACACTCGCGTGAGAGCAAAAATCCCGGGTCACTGATGCCGGGAGTGCCGGCATCTGAGATCAAAGCGATGGTCTCTCCGGCCAGGAGCTGATCCATCACAGCTCCTACCGTGGCATGTTCGTTGAATTTATGATGGCTGGAGCAGGGGGTGTCGATGCCGAAGTGACGCAGGAGCACACCCGAAGTGCGAGTGTCCTCTGCATAGATGCGCGAGCATGTGCGCAACACCTCGACAGCTCTTGGAGTCATGTCGGCCATATTGCCGACGGGAGTCGGGACGATGTAGAGTTTACCCACTGTTTTCAGAAATGGTTGGTGATTATCTCCATGAAGGCTTTGACATTGTCGTCAGCCGGATCGAGACACAGGTCGTCATAGATGTATTCGCGGGCTTCTTCAGCTGTCGACATCTGAGAGAGGGCTTCAATAGCTTCGTCCATCTCCTGTTGGGATCCGCGGAAGAGCTCGCGACGGAAACGAAAACGGTCGTTGAGCGAAAAGGCTCCCGACAGATCGGCGGCTTTCTCGCGGGCCAGCCGGTCATTGAGCGACATGGAGGGGGAAAGCTCTCCGATGGTCGAGGGAGTGTCGGCATCGGCAGCCTCTTCCTCGATAGCGGCCTCAGCGATCAGAGAGTTATCAGAGGGGTCGGAGTTATCGGAGCTCTCAGAGTCATTAGAGTTATCTGAGTTATCTGAGTTATCTGAGTTATCAGAGAGCTCGGGGATCTCAATTGTTTTTGATGGTTCTGATGGCTTTGATTGCTCTAATTTCTCTGATTGCTCTGTCTCTGGTTTCTCTGTCGATAATTCTTCTTTTTCCTCAGTCACTTTGGCCGGGCGTGAGTTGCCAAGCTCGGCAAGCAGATGGTCGATCATTTCGTCGAGACGCGCGGCATTAGTGACGTCAATTGTATCGCGACGGTTGACGCGAAGGGTCAGAATACCCTCTAATTCAAGCGTCAGCCTTAACAGTCGGTCGTAGTCGGTAATCATAGTCTATAAGGATTGATCACATTCTTGGGAGGGTGAGCCGGCAGTAGCTTCGTCGGTCGGTGTCACACTCTCCTGCAAACTTACATCAAATAATTCTAATAACAAGCGTTGAATCTCTTTTTTTAATGCTTGACGCGAACAAGTGAACCCGTTTGCCATGAATACGAGCAGGTGAGTGGGTTTGCCGGTGTCGTCGAGCAGGTAGCCGCTGTAACTCTGTACTCCCTTCATGGAGCCGGTCTTCATGACCACACGTCCCTCGAGCGGAGTATCGGCAAGAAAATAACGCATGGTGCCGTCATAGCCCGCCCGGGGGAAGAGCGAGACATAGCTGCCGTTTTCCTCCTCGGCAAGCATCTGGCGATATACTTCGCCGAGAAAACGGGCTGTCAGACGATTGTCGCGTGAGAGACCGCTGCCGTCGATAATATTGACTCCGTGGGGGCTGATGCCCCAGAGAGCCCACACGGCTTTCTCCTCTTCGATAGCCTGTCGGCGTGTGCCTCCGGGTGCAATGGCCCTGAGCATACCCTCGGCCATGAGATTGTCTGACCGGTGCATGAGCGATCTCATTATTTCGGCAAACGTCGGCGACTGATGCTCAAGCAGAGTAGTTTCTGTCCCGGAGTTTTTGAGTGATTTTCCCCCAACCTTTATATTGTAACCGTCGAGAGCGTCAATTATGGCGGCACGCATGGCCTTGGAGGGGTAGGGGATAGATAGGTTGGAGCTGAAAGCGCGATTGCGGCTGCCGCTGACTGTAAATGTCTCTGAGCCGTCGGCGCGGTTGACCTTTACTCCCCTGCGTTTGGCCGCAAGATATTTGAAGGACAGATCGGGCACTCTGGGTGAACTTTTTCCGCCGGGGAGTGTGAGCCTGAAAGTATTGTCGTGGTAGTTGGCTCCGTGAAGACGCGCTCCGTAGGGGAGAGGTATATCCTCGGCCATCCATCCGGGAGGAGTGGTGGCATCGGGGAAGGCGCTCTCGTCGATGATCACGTCGCCTGCGATACGGCTGATACCGAGAGCTCTGACCTCACTCGCTATCTTTTGGCTAAATCCTTGAGCTTCGGGGAAATGAGATGACTCGATGGTGGGGTCGCCTGTCGCATGAACCACGATGTTGCCGCTGAGCACGCTGTCGTTTATCTCACCGGTATAGGTGATACGGGTCACAAATCTCTCGTCGGGTGAACACAAGTTGAGCAGGGAGGCACAGGTGATGCTTTTCATGACCGAGGCCGGGACGAGGCTACGGTCGATATTGGCATTGACGAGGTCATATCCCCAACGCAGATCGTGGATCCAGACCGCTGTGCGCGTGGTGTCGATCCCCGCCAGTTTAAGCGGGAAGGAAACGGCCGGAAGTGTCGATAGGATGACCAACACTATGGTCACGGTAAATCTCATGAACATGCGGGTCACCTGTGAGAGTCGGCAAAGAGTTTACCTATTTCCTCGACTTTGTCAGCGGCTGTCTGGTCGGGGCGTATAGGCACGATAGTGCCGTAGCCGTGTTTGAGCCAATATTCGTCGGTCTCGGGATTGTCAGGCTCGTCGTTGTGGAATTTTCCTGTCAGCCAATAAAAAGGTTGACCGTGAGGGGTGACATAGTCTGAATACTCCTCGGTCCAATGTCCCTTGGCGGCTCTCACTGTTTTGAGACCCAGCGGAGCGACTCCTGCAGGGAAATTGACGTTGAGGCAGATCCCGTCGGGAAGACCGCTTTTGAGCACGGCGGCTATTATCTCATCGATGTATGGCATTACTCCTGAGAAATCGGTCGAAAGCGAGTGGTCAAGTATCGAGAAACCTATCGAGGGAATGTCAAGGAGACATCCCTCCATGGCAGCACCCATTGTGCCCGAGTAGATATTGTTGACGGCAGCGTTGGAGCCGTGATTGATACCCGAGAGCAGTAGATCGGGACGACGGTCAAGCAGGGCGTGCATCGAGACCTTCACGCAGTCGACAGGGGTGCCGGTGATACTGAAGGCTTTGGCGCCGTTGATCTGTGACGACTCTTTGACTTCGATAGGGCCGTTGACCGTGATGGCTGACGATTTTCCCGACTGGGGCTCGGCGGGAGCGCCTACAATGACTTCGCCATACTTGGAAGCTACGGCTGCAAGGTGAGCTATACCGGGAGCAAAGATGCCGTCGTCGTTGGTGATAAATATAAGAGGTCGTTTCATTGTTGTGGTTCTGAATTTGTATTTAGTCTCCGGGAAGACCCGGAGCAATGGTAAGGAGGAGAATGGTCATTTCAGGCAGATGCCACCCGGGAGGAGGTTAATGATGCCTGCTTTGTAGAGCGAGCCCAGAGCTTTCTTGAAATCTTTCTTGGAGCAGCCAAACTCGGCGCGTATCACCTCCGGGGTAGAGGAGTCGCACAAGGGGAGAAAATGTTCAGTCGAGGCCTGCAGGCGTGATGTGATTTTGCCGGCCAGAGTGTCGATGCGACCGTCGTCGGCACCATGGAGCAGGAGGTCGATCTTGCCGTCGTCGCGCACACGGTTGACGTATGCGGTCACTTCCTCACCTATCACCAGTGGAGAGTAGAGCTCGTTTTCATAGAAGATACCGTGATAGAGATTGTTGACGATGGCTTTGTAGCCGTTATCGGTGTGTTTGTACACGAGCGCTCTGACCTTGTCACCGGTGAGTAAATCGGGATAGACGTTGCCGAGAAATTTATCTAATTTAGCCGAGGCCACTACCCGTTGGGAAGCATTGTCGAGATAGACGTAGACCGGTATGACCATACCGCGGGATAATTTTATAGTCTGTTCGCTGAAGGGAACCAGCAGCTCCTTCATCAGGCCCCAGTCAAGAAAGGCTCCGGCACGGTTGACATCGGTGACCTGGAGGAACGCAAACTCTCCGACCTGAGCGTAGGGGTGCTCGGTAGTGCAGATGAGACGTCCGTCATTGTCTTTGTAGACAAAGACTTCAATTTTCTCGTCCTTGTGGAGAAGTTTGCCGATATATCTTGCCGGGAGGAGTATTTCGGTGCCGTCTTCGTCGGCGAGATAAGCTCCGAAGTCTACGTTTTTCACCACTTTCAGGGTGTTGTAAGTGCCTATTTTGACCATTTACTCTCTTTTTTTCGCAAATTTAGGTAATTTTTAATTATTATGCACTAATTTTGTTAGCCTATATCTACCAGGCCTACCTATCAGTGTTCACATATTTATATAACGCATTCTTCAAGCTGCAAGTTTTGCGTTAACAAAGTTCCGATAAATGGAAGAAATTCTCAGATACTTTCCTTCGCTGACTCCGCGACAGATCCAGCAGTTCACGGCTCTCGGTACACTCTATCCCGAGTGGAATGAAAAAATCAATGTCATCTCCCGTAAGGATATCGACAATCTCTATTCCCATCACATACTTCACTCTCTGGCTATAAGCCGCTTCTTTACACCGGTCGAGGGTACCCGTTTCCTCGATCTCGGCACCGGTGGCGGTTTTCCCGGAATACCGCTTGCCATATTGTGGCCTCACTGCACGTTCCATCTGATCGACCGCATAGGCAAGAAGATAAAAGTGGCTCAGTCGGTTGCCGAGTCGATAGGCCTGACCAATGTCACGTTTCATCACGGTGACAGTGGCGAGTGTCACGAGAAGTTTGACTTCGTGGTCTCGAGAGCTGTCATGCAGCTTGACGAGCTGGTCAAGATAGTGCGACGCAATATCTCTTCCCGCTCCATCAACCGCATACCCAACGGCCTCATCTGCCTCAAGGGTGGCGATCTGCGCGAGGAGTTGCGCAGGGTTTCCCGTCCGTTGATAGATGTGCCTCTGAGCGATTATTTCTCTGATGAATACTATTCGACCAAAGATCTAATATATGTAGAGCTATGAATGTAAGCCGGTTTACTGTCAATCCCTTTGGTGTCAACACATACGTCCTCTGGGACGAGGATAGCCGCGAGGCGGCTATAGTCGATCCCGGCATGAGCACTCAGGCCGAGCGCGAGGCTCTCGACCGGTTTATCCAGCGAGAGAAACTTACGCCCGTTCATCTCATAGACACTCACATGCATGTAGATCATGCTCTGGGTAATCTCTATATCAAAGAACGCTACGGGCTTAAACTCGAAGCATCAAAAGACGATGAGTTTCTCGGCAAGGCTTTGAGAAATCAGGCCCGTATGTTCGGACTCCCGGTCGAAGTGGCCGATCATGCTCCTGAGATTTATCTCTCTGACGGCGACCGTATCTATGTAGGCAAGGAGCCTGTCGACGTGCTGGCTGTTCCCGGCCACTCCCCGGGTTCGATTGCGCTCTACGCTCCCGAAAGCTCGTTTGTGATCACCGGCGATGCCCTTTTCCGTGGGTCGATAGGACGCACTGATCTCCCGGGTGGATCTCAGTCGACTCTGATCAATTCAATACGTACCCGACTGTTGACTCTGCCCGACGATACAGCCGTCCTGCCCGGCCATGGGCCCGAGACCACTATCGGAGCCGAGAAGCGTGCCAACCCTTATCTTTGACAGGAACTATTATCCATCTCGCCGATGATTCAACAGTCATTATCCTCCCGAGCGGTCTCAACGCCCGAGACTTCCCCCGACATAAGGGTATTCCATTCACTTGACGAATTGCCCGATCTCAGGTTCCCTATGCGTATCGAGGGAGCCTGTCTCGTGGTGTGTCAGAAAGGATCAGCCAGGGCCGGGGTGGATGTGACTATCCGTAACGTAGGGGCGAATGACATAATAGTGCTCAAACCGGGCCACACGCTCACCTCGATCTCCACATCAGATGATTTTCAGGGATTTCTCATCACCGCTACCCGTCGCAGACTCACAGAGCTCTTTCCAAATATACGTTTCCTGCCGCTTTTCAGTGTGCGCTTCAATGAAAATCCGGTAGTGTCTCTGACCGACGAGGAACTGCGCTCTCTGTCAATGATACATGACCTGCTGCGTGATCATCTGGCATCTCCGTCCCAGGCGTTTCATTCGCTGACGCTGGTGTCGCTCTGCGAGGTGCTGTTTTTCAAGACGCTCTCTATCTATGCCTCGCGCACCGATCTTGACTCGACCAATACTCGACGTGAGGAATTGCTCAACTCTTTTCTCAAACTTCTCGAGGATAATTTCAGACAGCAGAGGGCCGTGACATTTTATGCCGACAAGCTCTTTGTGACACCTAAACATCTGTCGGCGGTCTTGAAAGATGTCAACGGAAACACTACGCGCCAGTGGATCGATCAGCGAGTGATACAGGAAGCCAAACTCCTGTTGCGAACCACAGGCCTAGAGATACAGGAAATCAGTTCGCTGCTCAACTTTGCCAACCAATCGTTTTTCGGCAAATATTTCAAGCATCTCACCGGCTACTCTCCGCGCCATTACCGCAATAATCTCTCTTCTCAATAATTCCGACTATGCCACTTACCACGGCCCGACCGACACTTCACCTACTGGTGATCAGACTGCTGTCATTGACAGTAGCGGTGATCTTAGCGCCCGGATCGCTCCTTGCCTTTGATCATCAAAATTCAGAAGACACTCCTTACATGCAGCTTGTCGAGAAAGCCGACTCACTTTGTAGCGAAGCTAAATGGGCGGAAGCTGCCTTGACTCTGCAACATGCAATAGCCTCCGAACCATACAATCCCGGAAATATACCTTTGCTCTCAAATCTCGGGATGGTACATCACTATATGGGCGAAGACTCTATTGCCATAGTCACCCTGACTAAAGCCATCGATATGGCACCCTCGAGTGTGACTATTTTAGCCAACAGAGCCAAAGTCTATACGGCTATCGGCTGCGAGCAGGAGGCCTTCGATGATTACGCACAGATCATGGAGCTCGACTCCACATATATACAGGCACGTTTCTGTCACGGGTTGTTGGCACTGCGACATCGCATGTTTCAGGTCGCTAAGGATGACTTCGATTATCTCGAGGCCCGCTATCCCACCTCCGACGAAGCACTGATAGGGCGTGCCACTTTCCTGTCGTCGATAGGCAAGTATGCCGAGGCGATCCCTTATTATGACGAGATACTCCGCACTATCAAGGCTGCTGAGTATTATGGAGCCAGGGCCTATTGCCGGCTCATGACCGACGATCTGCCCGAAGCTGCCTCAGACATAGCCGAGGCACTCTCGTTAGCCCCCGATGACGGAGAGCTCTATCTCTATAGGGCGGCTCTCAACAAGATGCACTATCGTCCCGACGACGCACGTCGCGATGCCCGCAGGGCCATAGAACTCGGTGTCGACCCCGCCCGCGCCGCACAATTCCTTAAATAAAACCCTCATTTTCCCCTTAATACGCCAAAAACTCTCTATACCCTATACTCTATACTGATTATGAAGCAACTCACCGACTTTACTGTCATTGCAGTAGATCATTACGGCACTCTCTACTCACGATTGCGCGTCACTCCTGCCGACCCCTGGCATCAGCTTCCTGCCATTAAGCCCGGACAGTTTGTCCAGATAGCTGTCGAGACTCCGGGAGTATTGTTGCGTCGCCCTATCTCTATCAATGATGTGGATCCCGAGGCACGCACTATCGATCTGCTTATACGTCGCGCCGGACGTGGCACCGCTGCCCTCACCGCTCTCTCTCCGGGAGCAACTATTAATATATTGCTTCCTCTTGGCAATGATTTTACCATCAATGATATACCGACATCCTCCCGTCTCCTGCTAATCGGTGGAGGAGTAGGCGTCGCTCCTCTGCTCTACCTCGGTCGCTGTCTTAGGCAAAAGGGCTATAAGCCTGAGTTCCTCCTGGGAGCCCGCTCGGCTTCAGACCTGCTGTTGCTCCCCGAGTTTTCGGCTCTCGGCACCGTCCATGTTTCGACCGAGGACGGATCGATGGGCGAGAAAGGCTTTGTGACAGTCCATTCGGCCCTCTCGGGAGAGATCGACCGTATCTATTGTTGCGGGCCATCCCCGATGATGAAAGCTGTGGCGTCAATAGCGCGTGACAGAAACATCGACTGCGAGGTGTCGCTCGAGAACATGATGGCATGTGGCCTCGGAGCTTGTCTCTGTTGTGTCGAAAACACTGTCAAGGGCAATGTGTGTGTCTGCACCGAAGGCCCCGTATTCAATATTAAAATGCTCAACTGGTAATCCCTATATTCTCATGGCCAATCTTTCAGTCAAAATAGGTTCGCTCAATCTTGCCAACCCGGTGCTCACAGCGTCGGGAACCTTCGGATATGGCGAGGAGTTTTCACCGTTTATAGATCTCGATCGTCTCGGCGGCTATATAGTCAAGGGCACCACACTCAATCCACGCGAAGGAAATCCCTATCCTCGCATGGTGGAGACACCTGCGGGAATGCTCAACGCCGTCGGTCTCCAGAACAAGGGTGTGGATTATTTTGCCGAGAATATCTATCCTGCTATCCGTCATCACAAGTCGGCTCTGATAGTCAATGTCTCAGGTGCCACGGTCGATGATTATGTCGAGACAGCCCGTCGACTTGCACCGCTCGACGACGTGGCCGCTATCGAGGTTAATATCTCCTGTCCCAACGTCAAGGAGGGAGGTATGGCGTTCGGTACCACTACTGCCGGTGCAGCCGAGGTGACAAAAGCTATACGTGCCGCCTGGCCGCGCACCCTCATAGTCAAACTCTCGCCCAACGTCACCTCTATCGCCGATATAGCCAAGGCCGTCGAGGCCGAGGGTGCCGACTCAGTATCGCTTATCAACACACTCATGGGCATGGCTATCGATGTCGAGCGTCGTCGCCCCTGCCTGTCGACTGTCACCGGCGGACTCTCGGGGCCCGCCGTACGCCCCGTAGCCGTCAGGATGGTATGGCAGGTTGCCAAAGCTGTCAATATCCCCGTGATAGGTCTCGGAGGTATCATGGACGGTCGCGACGCTCTGGAGTTCATTCTCGCAGGTGCTACCGCTATTCAGGTTGGCACGGCCAACTTTGTCGACCCCTCGGTCACAATGAAGATTATCGACTATATGGAAGACTATTGCTCGCGCCACGGAGTAGACGACATCAACTCGCTCGTCGGAGCCATCAACCGATAGCCTCTGACTCCTCCTGGCCTACCCGACAGGGCCGGTAGGATTGGTTTTAATAAGACGGTGTATTTCACATCCCCCTAAATTTCCCTGAGAGACGGATAGTTTTCTCAGGGTTTTTCATTAACTTTGTTGCTTGAAAACAATAGTCGACAAGTATGTTACACTCTATGACAGGATTCGGCAAGTCTGTGAAGGAGATGCCGGGCAAGAAGGTGACCGTAGAGGTCAAGTCCCTTAACTCCAAGCAGGCCGATATAGCCGTGCGTATGCCATCGTCACTGCGACATCATGAACTCCCAATGAGAGCCGCGCTCGCCGATGCTCTCGTGAGAGGCAAGATAGATCTTACCGTTACTATCGAGTCTATCGGATCATCCGAGACCTCACAGACTCTAAATATACCGGTCATGGAGGCCTACATGCGCCAGATGCGCCAGGCCTGTGAGACTCTTGGTATTCCCGAGCCGGCCGACTGGTATGCGATGCTTGTGCGTTTCCCCGATGTGCTTCACTCTGCATCTGCCACGTCTGACGAGGTCACTGACGCCGAGGCCGCTGTCGCTCTCGAAGCTCTCAGGGAGGCTGCCGGTGCGCTGACCTCCCATCGTCGCGCCGAGGGCGAGCGCCTGGAGCATTTCTTTGCCGAGCGTATCAGGAAGATATCCGATCTGCTGGCTGAAGTTCCGCAGTATGAAGGAGAAAGAATAGACCGTATCAGAACTCGCATGGACGAGGCTTTGTCAAAGATCACCGGGATAGAGATCGATCCCGGCCGACTCGAGCAGGAGCTCTTCTTTTATGTCGAAAAGTTTGACATCACCGAGGAGAAACAGCGCCTGTCTCAACATCTGGCCTACTTCTTAGACACTATGGCCGCCGAGGGGGCTCAAGGAAAAAAACTCGGTTTCATAGCCCAGGAAATGGGCCGCGAGATCAACACTCTCGGATCGAAAAGCAATCATTCAGAGATGCAGAAGCTCGTCGTAGCAATGAAAGATGAACTCGAGCAGATCAAAGAACAAGTCCTCAACGTCCTATGACTTCAACCAATACCGCTCCTCGCTTCTCACATGGAAAGATTATAATCATCTCAGCTCCCTCGGGATGTGGCAAGTCGACAATTATAAATGCACTCCTGCAGCAGGGCGAGATCGACATGCAGTTCTCGGTATCGGCCACCAACCGGCAGCCACGTCCCGGCGAGATAGATGGAGTCAGCTACCATTTTCTCTCCGACGAAGATTTCCGTTCGGCTATCGCCAACGGTGAGTTTGTCGAATATGAAGAGGTATATCCCGGCTGCTATTATGGCACTCTCCGCAGCGAGATAGCCCGTATAGTCGACTCGGGCCACAACGTAGTGCTTGATATTGATGTCAAGGGAGGTGTAAACGTCAAGAAACTCTACGGCGACAGAGCCGTGAGTATCTTTATCAAGCCCCCGTCCATCGAGGCTCTGCGCGAGCGTCTCGTGGGGCGTGCCACCGAGACTCCCGAAGCTATCGATCAGCGCGTGGCACGCGCCGAGCTGGAGATCAGTTATGCACCGCAGTTTGATCATGTCGTTGTCAACGACGACCTCAGCCAAGCCATCGGCAATGTCTCATCAATACTGAAAGACTTCACACTATGAAAATCGGCATTTTTGGAGGCTCCTTCAATCCGGTACACATCGGACACCTGATGCTCGCAAGCTATATGCAGCAGTTTGAAGGTTTTGACGAGGTGTGGCTGATACTCTCGCCTCTCAATCCGCTCAAAGCCAACCCCTCGGAACTCATCCCCGACCTCACCCGCCTCAAGATGCTCGAGATAGCGGTGGCCGGAGTAGCCGGTCTGAAAGTCAGTGATATAGAGCTGTCAATGCCACGACCCTCCTATACCATCAATACCCTGCGATACCTTGCCAAACGCTATCCGCGCCACTCGTTCAGACTCATCATCGGAGCCGATAACTGGAAGATCTTTTCACAGTGGAGAGACTCCGAGAAGATCATAGAGGAGTTTGGAGTGACCGTCTATCCGCGTCCAGGCTACACGATACCTACGATCTATGACGATAATGTCGACGTGGTCTCTTCGGCTCCGCTGGCCGAAATCTCCAGCACATTCCTGCGCAAGGCCATAGCCCGAGGCAAGGACATGCGTTTCTTCCTCCCTCAGGGTGTCGAGAATTTTATACGTGACAATAATCTCTACAAGTAACCCCATGACCCCCAACTCTCTTGCTTTCATAGCGCTCAGCAACGAGTTTTGCCAGGCTGTCGAGTCGGCCTCGTCGATGGCCTCGGCCACTGATTTTGTGGAGGAAATGCTCAGACTGCTTCCTCGTCTCTATGTCACTGCTTCAGATCTCAAACCCGACGCTCTGCTCTCGCCCGACGACTCCCCGTTTCTGGAAAGTTTTCTCGAGGAGGATCTCTATGAGCAGGTGCGCGACTCGATAGAGACGCTCCTGGGTTCTGACGATGTCTATCTCGAGGTATTTGAGGAGGACATGCGATATTCCGACACTCCGATCCGTGCAACTGTCTCGGAGAATATTGCCGATATATTCCAGGTTCTCTATAATTTTGTCTCCACGGTGCGCGATGCCCATCCCGATGTGGTCAATGAAGCTCTCCATGCTGTCAGTGATGAGTTTGCGTCTTATTGGAGCCAGCGTCTTGTAAACGTTATGAGACCACTCAATCAGTTGCGCTACACCTCGGCCGACACCGAATAAACATTCACCCTTTACCTGATATTAAGCAAAATGTTTTCACTCGTTACTCCCGGCAAGGAGATCGCTATGTGTAGCGACCATGCCGGATATGAAATGAAAAATATCATCATCGGCTATCTCGAAGCCATGGATTACAAGATCAAGGACTTCGGCACCTATTCGTCCGACTCTTGTGACTATGCCGATTTCGCTCATCCTTGTGCCGACGCAGTTGAGACTGATGCATGTTTCCCGGGCATAGCTCTATGTGGATCGGGCAACGGTATAGGCATGACTCTCAACAAGCATCAGGGTATACGTGCTGCCCTGTGCTGGACTGTCGAACTCGCCGAGCTTGCCCGTCGTCACAACAACGCCAATATGCTGGTGCTCCCGGCCCGTTTTATCGACAGTGTTACGGCAATCAATATCGTCGATACTTTCCTGTCTACCCCCTTTGACGGAGGTCGTCATCAGGCCCGCATCGAAAAAATGCCCGTCAAGTAAATGAACTGATCTAAACTTATTACAAATTAACAATTCGAGATTGTTTTGGAGCTAATTTTGAGGTTTTTGAGGGAGCGATGGGGATCCATCGTGACCGATAAAACCGAAGAAATTAGCC
>JAAVCX010000025.1 GCA_014802105.1 Bacteroides sp.
GTGGAGGGCGGAGAGATCATCATCTCGGGCGGCGTCAGCGCCGAGGTGTTTGACCTCTCGGGCAAGAGCGTGGCCGTCACCACCGACGGCCGTGTCAGAGGCCTCGAGAAGGGTGTCTACATCCTACGCCTTGCCGATGGCCGCGCTGTCAAAGTGCATGTGAAATGAACATGGATTATAGTCTTATGACCACTCCGTCATAGCGTCTGTATTCTCAGAAAACGATAGGGCTGTCATCTCGACGGCCCTATCTTGTTTATTGAATAATGGGTCGGAAAGAATCTGAGATTTGGAAAAACGGTATAATCATATTATATTTGTAGCAAAAAGAATAAGCATCGATGCCTAAACATGTTAATCCGTTTATAGATACGGCTTTCAAGATTATTTTTGGCCGTGAGAAGGATAAAGATATTCTCATCAGGTTTCTGAACGACTTGCTTGAGGATCTGCCTTTCTACGACCCTATAACGGATGTTACTTACCGTAATAACGAGAAACGAGGCGACACCGTGGAAGATCGTGGCGTGGTGACCGATGTACACTGTACAACTCAGCACGGGCGAAACATCATTATCGAGATGCAGAACCGTCAGCATGCTAACTTCGAGCAACGGCTCGCATTTTATAATTCACGCGCCATTGACGAGCAGGCTCCTAAAGGGAAATGGGATTTTTCGATAGCACCTGTCTACAGTATCTGTTTCACTGATTTCATGGTCTATCCTGACATCTGCAAACTCCGCATCGACAGCTGTCAGTGTGACACTCAATCGGGGAAACCACTCAACGACATACAGCGTTATATTTATATTCAACTGCCCATGATGCAAGCCAAAACTCCCGAGGAATGTAGCGGCAAGCTCGAGCAGTGGATCTACACACTTAAAAACATGGAGAATATGACAGAAATACCCTTTGCAGCGAGAGATGAGGCTTTCCGCCGCCTCTCGGAAGTCGGGAGCATCGCAGCACTTTCTCCCGAAGAAAAACGCCGTTACGATGAGGACCAGAAGCGATACTGGGTCATCACGACAATCGAACAGACCCGTTACAACGAGGGCCGTGCCGAGGGTCGTGCCGAGGGCCGTGCCGAGGGCCGTGTTGAGGGTCGCGCCAATACCCTCAGGGAGATGGCTCTATCACTGATAGCTCTCGGCGTCGACGATGATATCATACAGAAATCTACCAAGCTTTCGCTCGAGGAGATTGCTGTGCTGCGCACGATGAAATAGACTGATTGATAGTTTGAAAAAACAAATGTTGAGCAGAAAGGTTAATTCAGGGATTATCCCGGGTCTGATTTTTAATTTCTGTAAGTTTAAATCAGTTCGTGTGACAATACGATCCACCCTCCTGACTCATTCGGGAGAGGTGTGACAGTTCAAAAAAACAACAAGGCTGTCGTCGCGACAGCCTTGTTGTTTTTTAACCTTAAATCTAATACCATGAAAACACAGTGCAAATAATAGTAACTACACTCTTAAGACAAACTCAGGGGATGAAAGGTTTAGCGGATAATGAGTATTTAACCAATGTTAACATATAGAGAACGAAAAAAGTCGTAAATTCGCGAAAAATACCAGCATCTATTATAATGTGACAATTAGCGAGCTAACCCGTCACTAAGAATACACTCTAATTCATCATCACATCCTGAATATGAACGCACGCATATTGGTTATTGACGACGAGGAATCGATCTGCGAAATCGTAAAGTATAACCTGCTTAAAGAGGGCTATGAGGTAGACACGGCTTATAGCGCTGAGGAAGCTCTTGAGATGGATCTCAAGCCCTACGACCTGTTTATAGTAGATATTATGATGGAGGCTATGAGCGGCTTTGATTTCGCCAAGGCTATCCGCAGCGGCGAGGACACCGAGATTGTTCCCATTATCTTCTGCTCGGCCCTCAACGGCGAGGACGACACCGTGATGGGCCTTAATATCGGAGCCGACGACTATATCACCAAGCCGTTCAAGATGAGTGAGATGGTTGCGCGTGTCAATGCCGTGTTGCGCCGCACCGAGCTGGCCCGCAAGGCTGCGGCAGCCGCCGCCAACGCCGCCGCTGCCTCACCGGCCAATACCGATCAGCTCGAGAGCCGCATCGAGTATCAGGGACTGTCGATCGATCCCAACGACAAGACCTGTACCATCGACGGAGAGCCGGTGTCGCTGACCAAGACTGAGTTTGAGATACTCTCGTTCTTCCTCACCCACCGCAACCGCATTTATTCGCGCGAAGAGATCATACGTCGCGTGTGGGCCGACGACGTTGTTGTGACCACCCGCACTATCGACACCAATATCACGCGCCTCCGCAAGAAGATAGGCCCTTACGGCAACAACATAGAGACTCGTCTCGGCTTTGGCTATGGCTTCAAAGAAAAGGAATAATTATCACTGGCAACTCTTCCTGCCCATAGCTCTGGGCTTGTGTGTAGTTTTCGGTTTCATAATCTGGTATCAGTATAAGCGAGAGGCCGATTATCGAGCCGAAATGCTCACCGAGCAACTTGAGCTTATCAACAGCCGCGTGCTTAAGGCTTACGAGGATGACCAGTCGTTGCGCCCGATCAACATGTTCCTGTCGAGCTACTTTGCCGGCTCGAGATATGAAGGTGTGAGAATTTCGGTCTATGACCAGGATGGCCGTCAGAAGTATTCGCTCGGCATCCCGTTGCCGTTTGAATATAGCGACCTGCAGACTATCAAGGAGATAGAGCCAGGGGCAAATGGCCGTCGGCTCGTGCGCGACGAGAACGATGACGTCTACTTTCTGAGCTCCAACCGCAGTAACGACGGTAAGATACTCGTGCTCTCGGCTCTCCCCTATGTGACCGATGTCGACGATGCTATCGAGGTTGACGCCACGGTGTGGTATGTCATAATCGGCTGTATGGTACTCACATTGGTCATCACCTATTATTTCACCGGGCGTCTGGCACGGAGTGTGGTGCTTCTGAAGGAGTTTACCCAGCGTGTCAGCACCGGAGGCCACTTCACTGATGCCGACAAATTTCCCCGCAACGAGCTTGGCGACATATCCCGCGAGATCATCAAGATCTATCGCGACCGAGTCGAAGCGGCCGAGCAGATAAGAAAGGAACGCAAGGTAGCTATCCACGCCATCGAGGAAAAGGCCAGGGTGACACGCCAGATGACCAACAATATCAATCACGAGATCAAGACTCCCGTCGGTATTGTCAGAGGTTACCTCGAGTCCATACTTGGTGATCCCGATATGGACGCTGCCACGCGCACCCGTTTTCTCGAGCGCATGCTCAGCAATATAGAGCGTCTCTCCAACCTCCTCAACGATGTCTCGACCATGACACGTCTCGAAAACGGCTCTGACAAGATAGCTATCAATAAGGTGGACATGTATGATCTGGTCTATCAGATCGACTATGACCTGCCGATCAACAATCTTGCCGGAAACCTGGAATTTTCGTTTGACATACCGCTCGAGTGTTATGTCTCGGGCAACGCCGGTCTGCTCAACGGCATGATCTGCGGACTCATCAAGAACGCCGCCATGTATTCGGGAGGCACCAAGGTGGGGCTGAGACTCATTTCTGAGAGTGAGCGTTACTATATGTTCTCTTTCTGGGACAACGGCAACGGAGTGTCGGAGGAGCATATACCCCATCTCTTCGAGCGGTTCTACAGGGTGGACAGCGGTCGCTCGCGCAAGCAGGGCGGCACGGGACTGGGTCTGCCGATCGTCAAGAGCACCGTGCTCACCATGGGTGGATCAATCTCAGTCCATAACCGCACAACCGGCGGCCTGGAATTTATTTTCTCATTGCCGCGCTGGACCGATTGACGCCCCAACCTTTATTAAATTTCTGTAAACACACACACTCACTCTCTCCTTTAGCAATACTATGAAAAAAATACTTATGGCGACACTCGTCGTGGCCCTCGGAGGCATGACGCTGAGTGCTCAGACTTCACGTGAGAAAGCACGCGAGATGCTTTCAAAGCTCACTCTCGACGAAAAGATCTCGCTCATGATGGACTCTTCGCCGGCCATAGAGCGAGTCGGTATACCTCAGTTCAACTGGTGGAGCGAGGCTCTTCACGGCGTGGCCCGAGCCGGGCGCGCCACGGTGCTTCCCCAGACTATCGGTATGGCTGCCACCTTTGATGACGAAGCCCTGGAGCGCGCTTTCACTATGGTCAGCGACGAGGCCCGCGCTAAGTTCAACGGTTTTCGTGACGGTGGTGAGGGAATTAAGCGTTATGAGGGTCTGGCTTTCTGGACTCCCAATGTCAATATCTTCCGTGACCCTCGCTGGGGACGCGGCCAGGAGACCTACGGCGAGGATCCCTATCTGACTACCCGAATGGGCCGGGCCGTGGTGCGCGGACTCCAGGGCGACCGCGACGGCAAGTATCTCAAGACACTGGCCGGTGCGAAACATTTTGCCGTACACAGCGGGCCTGAATGGAACCGCCACTCCTTTGATGCACGCGACATCGATCCACGCGATCTGCGCGAGACTTATCTGCCGGCTTTCAAGGCTCTTGTCGACGAGGATGTCGCTCAGGTCATGTGTGCCTACAACCGCTATGAAGGGGAGCCCTGCTGTTCGTCCAAGAAGTTGCTCCAGCAGATACTCCGCGGCGAGTGGGGCTATAAAAATATAATCGTGTCAGATTGCTGGGCCATACGTGACTTCATCAGCGACTGGGCCCACAACACCCATCCCTCCGACGCTCATGCCAGTTCCGACGCAGTGATCTCGGGTACTGACCTGGAGTGTGGCCCCGTCTACAAGAGTCTGCGCAAGGCCTACGATCAGGGTCTCATCACCGAGGAGGTGATCGACTCGGCCGTCATTAAACTGCTTGATTTCCGCTATCGGCTTGGTGAGATCGACAATCCTTCCGATGTGCCTTGGAATAATTACACCGCCGAGACTCATCTCGACACCTCCGGGCATCGTGCTCTGGCTCTCGAGATGGCACGTAAATCAATGACTCTGCTCAAGAACAACGGTATTCTGCCGCTCTCTCCATCGACTCCCCTCAAAGTCATGGTGATGGGCCCCAACGCCGCCGACTCGGTGATGCAGTGGGGCAACTACAACGGTTTCCCGGCCCACACTGTCACTGTGCTCGAGGGTATCAGAAACTATATACCTTCAGTCGGCTATGACCGCGGCTGTGATCTGGTGGTCAGCGATAACAGGGTGTCGCGCTTCGACTCCTTCGACGGAGGCATGAAGGCGCTCTACTGGAACAATACCGAGGCCAAGGGTCGCCCCGTGGCCGAGGCTGTCTACACTACCCCCGTCAGCCTCGACGGTGGGGGAGCCACTGTGTTTGCCCCCGGTGTAGAGCTCAATAATTTCTCGGCCCGTCTCTCGGGCACTTTTGTGGCACCAGCTGCCGGCGACTATATCATCGAGTTTGAGTCGAGCAAGGGCAACGAGACCGTGAGTATAGACGGCACCCCTGTGATCGAGCGTCGCGCCGAGGGCCGTAATAATCATAAGGCTTCTCATATCTTCACCTGCGCCGCTCCGGGCGAGCGTCATGATATTACCGTAGACTTCACTCATTTTGACGGCGATGCCACGCTCAAATTTGATCTGCTCTCGGCTGAGAGCGCAGAGCCCGATTTCTCTGAGGCTGACCTGGTGATTTTTGTGGGCGGTATCTCTCCCAAACTCGAGGGTGAGGAGATGAAGGTCTCGGTGCCGGGGTTCCGTGGAGGCGACCGCGAGTCGATAGAGCTCCCCGCCGTGCAGCGCAAACTGCTGGAGCGCATCCATGAGGCCGGCAAAAAGATCATCTATGTCAACTGCTCGGGTTCGGCCGTAGGTCTGAGCCGCGAGGACGAGATCTGTGATGCAGTGCTACAGGCCTGGTATCCCGGTCAGGCCGGAGGTCAGGCGGTAGCCGAAGTTATCTTTGGCGATCTCAATCCCGGCGGCCGTCTGCCGGTGACTTTCTATCGCGATGACAGTCAGCTCCCCGATTTCGAGGATTACTCGATGGCCTCACGCACCTACCGCTACTTCAAGGGTTCGCCCCTCTATCCCTTTGGCCACGGACTCAGCTATACCACCTTCAACTACGGTCAACCCGTCTATGCCTCAAGCATACAGGCCGGCTCGCCGCTTAAGGTGACTGTGCCCGTGAGCAATACCGGCTCGCGTGAGGGCGACGAGGTAGTGATGGTTTATGTCAGCAATCCCTCTGATCCTTCGGGCCCCATCAAGAGTCTCAAGGGTTACCGTCGTGTCACCTTATCACCCGGAGCCACCGAGAATGTCGAGCTTGAGCTTGACGGCGACGCCTTTGCTTTCTTCGATCCCGAGACCCAGCGCCTCGCCACACGTCCCGGCAAATACCTCCTCCACATCGCCGACACCACCTATCCCGTCGAAGTGAAATAACCTCCCCCCACGTGTGCCCGGATTGTCCGACAGTCCAGGATTTCACCGGCTATATTTCTCCAAAATGTTAAAATTGAGCAATATAAAGCTTTAAATTGTTTAATTCACTTTTTATAATCTTGGAGAAACATTATATTTGCGGATAAGATTGTCAGAGAATTAAAAACTTACCAGAATGTCAGAAGTATCGATACGGCAGTTTGAAGAGTTTTACACGAAGATCAAGGGTGAGTATGATGACAAGAAAGCCTCTTCGGAACTCAATTCTGATCGTATGCACAATGCTGCGATCATGAAGCTGATGCTTGAAAGCAGCAGGGATATTTTCATGTTCTGTGGTAGCCTTTCAATTTTCAGACCTGAGTTTTATCAGCATATAGCAGGCAAGTATGATTCTGAAACGGCCGATTATGTAAAAGTGAGAATAGCCAAGGCTCTATCTGATTTCCTCTCCGATGAGAAACGACATCTTAATGTAATTTTGGAAAAAGACGTTAAGGATTTGGAGTCGTCCATGATATTGGATTGCGAAACTGTTCGTTCGGCGATCAATCGTGGGACCTTGTCCCTGAAGTCTCTCAATTCAAAATTCCTATGGGGAAATATGCTTTCTCATTTTGCATATAGCAACGATTCGGAAATGTTGCGTATTGAGGAGGATAAGATAGAACATGCCGGCCTGTTTGTTACAAAAGACAAGAGACTTCTTAAGTATGCCAATAGCACTTACGATAAACTGAACGCTCGTTCAGGAGTTGTCGCATAGTATTACATAATGATAGTCTGCAACATAGAATTTCTTGGAGGCAGTCAGACGTTTTTAGGCGTTCTGATTGCCTTGCTTGTCATTATGCCTTATCAGAAATCCGGAAATCCGTTTTATGATCTGTTGTCAAAGATCAAAGAGGACATCAAGGGAGAGATTTCGCGGGCTTTTTCGGGTGAGACTTTCTCCCGACTTGAAAACTCCGATTCTTATAAAAAGATTACGAAAGCTCAGAATGGGGCGGGCGAACTTGCTGTGGATTGTAGAAATTTTCTTGCACTGATACGTTTTAAAGTGACAGGCGGAAGTCTGTCTTTTTATAGCGAACAATATGTGAAAAAGCTTGATAACATGTTTGCTCTCAAGGAGGTCTATTTATCTCCTTTTTACATGTTCCTGTTTTGTCTTGTTGTGTTTGCGGTTGATGAGATCTTAAGAGTCGGTTGGACTGTCGATTATGTAATCGGTTTTGTGCTTTGGTTTATATCCATGACTTTTGCTTTTTGGATAATGATCTGGGCAATGTATGGATTGGATCTCTGGAGACTGATTTCTGAGAAGGAGTGTGGCAGGTTATTAAAAAATGAGAAATATCTCGACAGGGAATTCTGTTTCTCGATACTATACTTTATAGTAACATATATGGTGTGGCTTATATCGATAGGGAATGTCGGCTTTATATTTTTTATTTGTGTCATGGCTCTTGTCTTGACCAAGGGCTTTATGTCATTCAGGTACCTGTATAACCATTACAGTATTGGATACAGGTATGTGATCAACCATTTCGGTTTTATAGGTTTAGCTTCTTTGTTTTTTGCCTTGATATATGAGGCTGTTTCTCATGAATTTACGGAATTCCCCTATCAGATTGTGACCTACACTTCTGATAAGCCTGACTTGGAGACTGTAAAAATGCTCATGTTTGTAACAGTGCTCTTGATAGGACTGATTTTGCCCTTTGGATTTCCTTATTTTTCCATGTGGCTTATAAAAAAGAATGCACTTGGAAAAGCTGAAAAAGTAAAAAAAGATGCTGATTTATTAATCTCGGAGCTGCAATCTGAAGTCGATGGATTTGCGTTGGATAAAGGGCTGTAGGTAAGATACGTGTGACAGAACGTGAGTTTATGCCGCCTCGGTCAATACGAAATTTTACGTGAGGATCAGGGGCGGGTGGGGGTGAGGTAGACCCTGTAGGAACGGATGGCTCCGGGGGTATCGGTCTCCATGCGCGGAAGATATTGCAGGCCGCTGACAGTCTGCTCTTTGCCGAGATCTATCAGGATGACGTGAGGATAAGGCTTGCCCTTGGCGGTGGTCCAGGAGGTCGACTCCTGGAGATCGAAGGCTTTCTCGGCGGTAAGATTGGACGAGCGGTCTTCGCTGTCGGCATAGACGGCTTTCCAGGACTCTCGGGGCAGGCGGTTGCCTTGTGGGTCGAGCAGATAGAGCTCGGCTATCGCTGAAATGCTATCGTTGCCATAGCCGTCGAGAAGCTCGAGCGTAAGATAACGTCCGTTGACTTGAGAGGTGAATGAAACCTCCTGCCATCCGTTGCCCGGAGCGAAGCGGCCGTCGGCTACGGGAGCGATCTTGGCAAGCTGCGGGGCCTTGGAGCGTTTTTTCTTATCGCTTGTGTTGAGCTTGTTCAGTATCGGGGCCTCAAGTCCCTCTGATGACGGGTGTCGCGGGCCTATCACATCCATGACCATTATCTCGTTGGTGCCCTCTTTTAGCCAGCATCCGGGGGTGTAGAGTGTCTGCTGAGGGCCTATCTCCCAGATGCGTCCGAGGCCGTGGCCGTTAACATATACCAGCCCCTTGCCCCATGACGAGAAGTCGAGGAAGGTGTCGCCGGGTGTCTCCACTTCAAAAGTGCCGCGATAGACGCCGCGTGGCATACGCCCGTTATCGTCCGGGCTGAAAGCTCCGGCCGGATAGTAGGTGAGAGATGAGTAATAGCTCTCACTGTCGGGCAGGGGATAGATCTGCCAGCCTCGTAGCTCCCGTTCGCCCAAGGTCACTTTTTCGGTAATGCCTTTGTAGTCTTTGATAGCCCTGCCGAAGTTTATGCGTCCCGTAGCTTCGACAAGCAGGTCGAGCTGAGTGCTGTCGGCCAACGATGGCAATATGAGCGAGTTTTCGCCCTTTCGCCGGTCGAGGGTTCCGATGAATCGACCGTCAAGAAAGATCTGGGCGAAGTCGTGGGGCTCGGTCACCGTGAGTCTCAGACTGTCGGCGGAAGGGCCGATGACAGTGCGGTAGACGAGTGATCCGAAGCCTTGGCCGAGATCCTCCATGGTCAGGATTGTGTCGCTTGTCACGGGTGAGGGGAGCCGGGTGAACAGAGGGGCTACTTCGGTGAGTTCAAAGGGGGCTATTCTCACTGTCGGGATGCTGTCGGGGACAGGCGGCAGGGCTCCGTTCTCACAGTAGCGGGCCAGGGCAGAGCGCAGTTGATGATATTTGGAGGTCGGGCGTCCATACTCGTTGACAGGTGCATCGTAGTCGTAAGAGGTCACGTCGGGAGCATAGCCCGGCGAGTTGGCCCCTGCCCAGTGGCCCCAATTGGTACCTCCGTGAGTCATATATAGAGAAAAAGAGATACCTTTTGAGAGCATTTCGTCGATGCCGGCTATCATCTTGTCGGCACTGCGTGTCTCGTGGCGGGCACCCCATTTGTCAAACCATCCGCTCCAGAACTCCGAGCACATCAGCGGGGAGCCGGGGCGCTCCTGTCTGAGACGTTCAAACTGTTTGTCTATATCGGCTCCCGTGCCGAAATTCATTGTCCACACCAGGTCGTCGAGCCCGTTTTTCAGGAAGTTGGACGACCAGTCACACTGGAATAACACCACGTCGCCGTAGAGGTCTCTCAGGGTGTCGCGTATCTCGGCCACGTAGGGTTTGTCGGTGCCATACGATCCATACTCGTTCTCGACCTGCACCATGATGATAGGCCCTCCATTGGAGATCGTGAGGTCGGCCACACGGTCGGCCACCTGTCGCTCAAAGAGTTTCACGCGTTCCATGAAGTAGGGGTCGCGCTCGCGCAGGGATATATCTTTTTTCCTGAGCAGCCACCACGGGAGTCCGCCCATCTCCCACTCGGCACAGACATAGGGCCCCGGACGGAGTATGACTTTCATGTCGTTGGCCTGACACAGTTTGACAAACTCCCTCAGATCGCTCTGTCCGCTGAAATCCCATTGGTCGGGCTCGGGCTCGTGGAGGTTCCAGAATACGTAGAGACACACAGTGTTCATCCCCAGGGCCTTGCACATCTTGATGCGGTGGTCCCAGTAAGGACGCGGTATGCGGGGATAGTGAAGCTCGGCAGCCTTGATGACAAAAGGAGAGCCATTGAGCATGAAGGTCGAGTCGCCGATCTCAAAAGAGGGGCTGACGGTCTCTTCGGCTCTGAGCCGGCTGGCAGGAAGTGTCAAAACCGCTGTCGAGAGCAGCATCGAGAACAGTAGTCTGCGTGTCATGTAGTGGAGGGAAACGGTTTGTTACTCTACATTTATCGTGGTTTTGGCGGGGCGGACACCCGGAGCCGAGGCCGTGAATACTATCTCGCCGGGGGTCTTTCCGGCTCGCACTATGGCGGTCGCCGCGCCGCTGAACAGATCCATCTCGGGTGACTGGAATGGGAGCAGGCATGTGGGGTCGCCGTTGGCAGTGGCTTCGAAAGCCCCCTGACCCTCTACCTTAAATTTCACCCGGCGCGAGTCGGTGGGTACCGGGTTGCCATCCTTATCGGCCACGCTTACCGTGAGATAGACGAGCTCCTCGCCGTCCCCCTTGATAGTGGAGCGCGACGGAGTGACCACCAGATGGTGAGGGCGTCCGGCAGTCCTGATGACCTTCTCGGCGGCGGCGTTGCCGTCGTTGTCGTATGCCACTACTTTCAATTCGCCCGGCTCATATCGGGTGTCCATCCACATCAGTCGGTAGCGGTGTTGGAGCGTAGAGTCGTTTTTCTCTCTGAGACCCTGACTCTTGCCGTTGATGAAGAGCTCGGCTTTAGGATAGGAGGTGTAGACAAATACAGGTGTCACCTCACCCTCGCGCCCCTTCCAGTTCCAATGGGGGAGTATATGGAGGGTCGGTTCGGCGGTGTTCCATTTCGACCGGTAGAGCCAGAAACGGTCTTTGGGAAGCGAAGCGAGATCTATGATGCCAAACACCGAGCTGTGGCTGGGCCAGGCGTCGGTGTCGTAGGGCGAAGGCTCGCCGAGATAGTCGAAACCTGTCCAGACAAACTGACCGATCACCCAGGGATAATCGTCGTCGGCGGCAAAGTCAATGTCGGGGGTGTTGCTCCACGAGCATGACTCGTTGTCGTAGGAGTTGCTCTGGTTGTCGGGGTGGAGCACAGTGTTGTGTTCCTTGAAGTTGACAGGAAAGTGATAGACACCTCGGCTCGATACGGTAGAGGCTGTCTCAGAGCCGAGAATAAGTTTCTGAGGGAGCTTGTCGTAGGCTTCCTGATAGCGTTGAGGCTTGTAGTTGAACCCGGGGATGTCAAGATAGGATGCAAAACCGTTGTGGAGCACACCCTTGATCTGGTCCATGCCGCTGGTGACGGGACGTGTGGGATCGAGTTTCTTGACAAGATCCTGGAGCATCACGAGTTCGCCCATACCGGGGGTGCCCCATTGGCTCGGCACCTCGTTGCCTACCGACCACATCACTACCGAGGGATTGTTGCGATATTGCTCTACCATATTGGTGATGTCGCGCTCGGCCCAGTCTTTGAAAACGGCACCGTAGCCGTTGCGCGATTTGGGCCGGTAGCCCCAGTCGTCAAACGGCTCGACCATGAGCATGATGCCCATCTCGTCACAGAGTTCTACCAGCTCGGGGGCCGGCATGTTATGGGAGGTGCGTATGGAGTTGGCACCCATATCCTTGAGCAATTCAAGCTGATGGCGCAGGGCCGATCGGTTGACGGCCGCGCCGAGCGGGCCGAGGTCGTGGTGGTTGCAGACGCCCTTGAACTTCACAGACTCACCGTTAAGGAAAAATCCCTTTTCGGGTACATACTCGATGGAGCGTATGCCGAAACGGGTGTCGTAGCTGTCGACCTCCTTGCCCTCGACACTCAGAGTGGTGTGGGCGGTGTAGAGAGCCGGATTTTCGGGACTCCAGAGATCGGGACGGTCTATCAGGAAATTTTGGACAAATTTCTGTCCGCGCGAGTAGTAGATAGTCTTGTCGGAGGCCACTTCCTTGCCGCTGGGATCGGTGATGCGGGTGTCGACGGTGACCTGCTGATATTTGCTCGTCTTGTCGACACGCGCTCCCGCTATCTTCATCTCGAGACGCACAGTGGCATGATCTTTATTGACCTGGGGAGTGGTGATGTAGGTGCCCCACACCGGGATGTGTATCTTGTCGGTGGTGACCACGTGGACGTTGCGGTAGAGACCGGCGCCGGGATACCAGCGCGATTGTTGCTCTTTGTTTTCGAGCGCGACTTCGAGGTGGTTTTTGCCAGGCACGGCCACGCCGGTGGCATCGAGATAAAACGAGTTGTAACCGTAGGGCCACCCACCGAGCGGCTTGCCGTTGAGGGTGACTTCGGAGTTGCTCATGGCACCGTCAAAGACAAGTGTAATGGCTCTGCCGGCTGTGTCGGGTAGCTCGAAATCAATGCGGTAGAAGCCTTTGCCTATGAACGGGAGGCCACCCGTGCGGCCCGTTTTGGTTGTGGCTACCTTCTCGCCGTTCTGCTCTACGGCCACAGTCTGGAGGTCATTGCCGCGGTCAAAAGGGCCATAGATAGCCCAGTCGTGAGGCACTCTCACCTGTTGCCAGCCGGTTGTGGCGGCCGGGTTTTCCTTGGTAAATTCCCACCCCTCGCGCAGAGTCATGACTTTACGCTCGGCATTGATATTGCCCGTCGCGGCCAGCAACAGTAACGGCAGTAGGCTATATTTTTTCATGGATAAGTAGATTTTGCGGTGACGATAATGTTTTACTACTGCAAAGATAAGGTTAATAAAGTTTATATCATAATTTTGCCCCCTCAGGCTGTCGTGTTGTCACGAAATAGCCTGAGAGGGCAAAGTTAGAGGTTGTTATAAAAAACAACCTCTTATATTGTTGACTTATCGGAGAGCGGTGGGTCACACTTCTTTGCGGAGCACCTTGAGAGCGGCGTCATAGTCGGGCTCGTCGGTGATCTCGTGGACGAGGTCGCGGAAGATCACCCGGCGGTTTTCGTCGAGGATGATCACGGCGCGGGTCAGAAGTCCGGCAAGAGGGCCGTCGACGAGCAGCAGACCATATTTCTGGCCGAAGAGGGGCGAGCGGAAGGCTGAGCCGAAGAGCACGTTCTTGATACCCTCGATGGTGCAGAAGCGACCCATGGCGAAGGGGAGATCCATGGACACGCAGATGACGGTGACATCGTCGAGCTTGGCGGCTTCTTCATTGAAGCGTCGCACAGAGCGGGCGCAGACCTCGGTGTCGAGGCTGGGGAAGACGTTGAGCACAACTCGTTTACCTGCAAAGTCTGAGCAGATGATCTGGGAGAGGTCGGGGCCTGACAGGTGGAAGCAGGGGGCGGTTTCGCCTATGCCGGGCATATTTCCACAGGTGTGACAGGGCTGTCCTTTGAAGAGTACGGTTTCCATAATCGTTGAGTATTTTTATTGTTTATATTCTGATTTAGATAAGGAGCTCTGATTTAGATAAGGAGCTCTCATCGGGCGAGTGCTACCGACTGTATAACAATCGTAGGGAGCTCAGGGTTGTATCCGAGTATAACTTTTTTTACAATGCCGTCTTCGGTGGCGACAAGTACCACCGGCAGCGAGGAGGCTCCGCAGTCGCGCGCCAGAGATCGGGCGTTGAGCAGAAGATGTTCGCCAGGTCTGAGTTGTGGCACCAGGCTCTCGGCAACATCGGCATTGGTGCCGGTGACAGCCCAAAGGATGTCAAACTCGACCGGAGACTGATTATATGCGGCTCTGACATCCTCGATGACCTTGGGGGAGAATGAGGCGGAGGGGTCGAGCATGACTATCAGTGTCGGCTGGCGGAATCGGTCGCCGCGATGACGTGTGTAGCGCTCGCCTGTCGACGTGGGGAGCGAGAAGCCCGGCAGTGGGGTGTCGGCGAGGTTTTCGATGCGGAAGTTAGACTCTCTGAAGCGTTCGAAAGTCTCGGGATAGAGCGAGATGAGATCCTCCTCGGTCATGGGCAACGGGCGCGTGGCCAATGAGTCGGGATAGTTGTAGGTGACGGTTATGGTCTGCTCGGTGATACTGCCGGGATTGCTCTCGAGGTCTATGCGCAGGGGGGCGAGAGTCTCTGCGTCAAACCAGAAGGTCTTTTCCTGTATGCGTTCGCCGGTGATATCGAGGTGAGTGTCGAGTCTCAGGGCGTCTCGGCCGTTACACGAGGCCGACTTGAGCGGAAGGATAGTCCAGGTGGAGTCGGCCTGCATGTCGCGTAGACGGGTGGCTATAAAAGATGGCAGCAGGTCGGCAAACTGAGTGGAGAGCTGCACGCCGGGAGTGACGTGAGAGCCCGAGCCACTGGTGATGAAAGGGGCTACATCCCAGGAGGTGTGATACTCGCGGAGCCGCCCCGAACGGAAGTTGTAAAGATTGCCGTCAAAATAAGCGCTCCAACCCTCCGAGAGTCCCGAAGGGGTAGGGAGACTCCATTGTATATGGTAGGCTGAGGGGCAGAGAGTATCGGCCGGAGTGGGTTCCTGTGAGAGAATGAGAGTGTAGACCACGTCGTCCTGGCGCGAGGGGAGGGTCACGTCATAGCTGGCCGAGGACCTGAAGCCGTTCATTGATTCCAGTGCCGAAATGATCTCGCCGGTCTCTCGGGCCGAGCCACATATCGTGGTCATCGACGCTAAGGCGAGTAAAAATGTTAATTTCCCTTTCATAAACAATAGTGCAATAGTTGAGGCAATAGTCTTAGAGTGTGTTTACTTTTAAATGATTTTAGCACAAAGAGAGATTTTGGAGAGATTTTTCAAAATTGAAGAAGGAGCAATGCGGGCATTGCGACTGATGAAACTTTGAAAAAGCTCCCAAAAGATTCTTTGTGATGAAATCAAAAATTATAAGACACACTCTTCATTTATTAATTTGGTTTAAAATAAACACACTCTAAGAGGTTGTATTTAACCGACCTCTTAGTATAACGATTGGTCTTGACCGATGGTTCAGCCGGGGGGGAGGGTTTACAAGATGTCGCGCCGGGATAGGAAAGGCAGTTGGGTATATAGAAACAGAAAAGAGCACCGGCGGCCAAAGCCATACAGTGCTCTTTTCTGAAATATCTGTGTCGATGGTGAGGGATAGTCTCTCAGCGGGAGATCTATCAGGCCTTCTTGGCTACGCGACGCTCCTTGATACGGGCTTTCTTGCCGGTGAGACCACGGAGGTAGTAAAGCTTGGCACGACGCACCTTACCATACTTGTTGACGGTGATTGAGTCGATGAAGGGAGACTCGAGGGGGAAGATACGCTCTACACCGATGTTGTCAGAGATTTTACGAACGGTGAAACGACGCTTCTCGCCGTCGCCTGAGATGCGGATCACTACACCGCGATACTGCTGGATACGTTCCTTGTTGCCTTCCTTGATGCGGTAAGCCACGGTGATGGTGTCGCCGGGCTGGAAGTCGGGGTGCTGCTTGCCGGTGGCAAACGCCTCGTTAACAACTTTAATGAGGTCCATTTTTAATTGATTTATTATATGTTAGCACTATGCGCAATGTAGCGGGCTGCATGTCCCGTCCAGAGATTACGCTTTCAGGACTGCAAAGTTAAGACTTAATTTCCACACCTGCAAGCCCCGGCTATTTTTTGTTGCAGATTTTTCACGGCTGCAAGGGGCCATAGAAGAAAGACGCTGTTGCTCGGCCGTCTATAAGGAAATTCTTAAAAATTAAACGTTTAGTAATCCGTGATAGGCTTTTGTACTATCTGTGGCTTTTTTTGACTAAAATCCACTTATTCATCGGTCACCTATAACTATAGGTTCTCTCTTCATTCATGGATTTCGGCAAAAACTCATTCTTCTTCAGGGCTTCAGGATGTCTGATGACAAGTCAAGACACCCGGTTGTGACGATAGCGATGAGGACGGCCTGGGGGAGTGGCCGGTTTCCATCTCAGGCGTGTGTGGCGCGAACGGTCTCTTAGTTGTTGGTCGCGGAGAGGAGTGGAGTTATCGCATGATGTAAGGATGCCCGGAGTCAAAGGTGCGGAAGTGGGCATGTCTGAGTAGGATTTCTCGCAGGTGTCGGTCACGGCAGGTTCAGATGTAGTCTCAGTGGAGGCTTCATGTCTGACGGGAGCCCCGGAGGTCATCAAAGAGTGCTTTCTACATTTTGCTTTACGCAGGCGGGCCGCTTTGCGCGCACGTCTGGAGCGGACGATCGCGCGGTCGATCTCAGCCTTGAGAGTGAGGAAGATAATGCGGATCTCGGGAGCGATATCATCGAGACCTGAGGTCTGGAGACTACCCTCGAGATAGTCATCGATTACCCTTTTGGCCGAAGTGAAATACTCAGCGGCCGAGTCTTGAAAGATAGTCAGGAGTATCTCATCGACACGGCTGAGCAGAGTGTTGTAGAACTTCCGGGAAACGGGGAGCATGGATTTGGAGCAGGATTGTTTCTTTGCGGTCATCATAGGGTCTTTGAAGTAGATGGTTGTTGACATTGTGACTGCAAATGTAATGTCGGAGAGACCCCAGAAAGGTGCGATAATGTAGCTCTAAGCGAAATGTCTCGACGGGATGTTCATGCGACGCCATCATCCGGAATATATAATGAGCAGATCTAAACTAAAAGGTTGTTTTTAAACAATCTCTTAAATTATGAAATATGTACTTACTCTGATTAAATTATGAAATATGTACTTACTCCGAGAGCGCTGACTCACTCTTGTACACCGGCTACTTCAATATTTAGCGCTGAAAGGGGACAGTGATAAAAAGAAAAGACTCTGAAAACCAACGGTTTTCAGAGGAGATCTGTGGTCTGACAGACCCTTTGGTGACCCGATAAGTTCAGACAACTAAAAGAATTTTACTGCCACAGTTTCTCATCTTGCCAGTCACTTGGGAAACCCATAGCTGATACATCTACATTGGGATATTTACCAAGTAAAGACCTGAAACGAGCAGCAAATGTATTCTGAGGATTGACCGCCTGAAGAAAATACAGCAGAATCGACATGATATAGTACACACGCTTTGTATCAGCCGGAATATCTATAAATGGCAGATGAGTCCTACGGGGAACGAGTGCGTTTATACTTAACCTACGGTTCCATAACCTGCTGTGATGGGCGCATATATTGCGAACATAAACTATTGAGTGCAGCCACGACTCCATAATTGTGTCAGTGAGTCCATAAAATCTCGCTACTTTTCTACGTGCATGACCGGCTTTAAGCCAGCGGTACATCATTGACAATGTACCGAATGAACTTATTTCAAATGTCATCCAGCTTGGCGGAAAGACATTTGAATACCTGCATTGGAAATCAACGATTGCATCATCATCACTTCGGCGCAATTCTGCCTCCAGACTTGATAATAATCCCGCATGACGATTGGCATCCCTGAAATTTGAAGCGTCTTCAAACCAATATATACCAGACTCATCTCCCATTATCAAAGACAGCTGTGTCCTGATGGAAATTTCAATCTTCTCCATCTCTGAGCAAAGCATCTTCCTGAGTTCAGAGTCAAATTTATAGAGGTTATAGGCATCATCAAAACTTGCGCCGGGTTTGAAAGTTCGAGAACCCGGAACCCGGAACCCGGAACGGGGTAAGATAGCTCTTCATTCTGAAAAGACTGATGTTTTCAAGAATGTGTTGCGCTCTGTTTTCATCAGTGAAAACCAGACCTTCTGATTTCAGAAGACTTATCTGTTCAGGAACTGAGATTTGCGGTTGATTATAGCGTGGCAGCGTCATAAAAAAGAAAAACTTACCCTGAGCGCGCTGTTCTTACGGGAAGCGGGGTAAGTATGTTGCTACAAATTTACCAATTTTTTTTGATATAACAAAATTCTCATCAAGTATTGCGTTTTCTTAAGCCGTGAGGCGAACATCCCTCTGATTCCGTCACGCTGTGGTTTCATCGAGCGGACAAACTAAAAAAAAAGATTTTAAAGGTGATGGAATAGTTCTCGCAACAATGGTCGGTCTGCGCCTGTGGGCGATAGTGAAGCCAATAATCCGAGGTGTGTGTTGTGTAATATCAATCATCACCGCAGTTTCGATAATTCTTTGGCTTTTCCACACATCACTCATACTCCGATTTCAGCGATTTTCTGCATCCTTCTTACTTCAATACTTTGCGCTGAAACGGGACAGTGATAAAAAGAAGAAACCTCTGAAAACCAACGGTTTTCAGAGGAAATCTGTGGTCTGACAGACCCTTTAGTGACCCCGGAGAGGCTCGAACTCTCGACCCACTGATTAAGAGTCAGTTGCTCTACCAACTGAGCTACGGAGTCATTTGCTCTTGAGGTATTCGGCTTGCTTTAGGGCGTTGCCGTGGTGTTTCCCTCATTTGCGTTGCAAAGGTAGGGGTATTTTTTGAACTGACAAAATTTTTTGAGGAGTTTTTTTGAAAAATCTGTAAAATTCCTTTGTCGGGAGTTGCTCAGGTCTTGAATTGGCCAATTACAATTAATGGTGGTCTTGTGACTTTTTGGAGGGACGGGTCGCGAGTGTTGTCAGTGGAAGACCATGATGAGCCAGGAGGAGATGCTCATATAGATGACCATGCCGATGATGTCGTTTGTGATTGAGATAAAGGGTCCGGTGGCCAGAGCCGGGTCGATTTTGAGTTTTTCGAGCATCAGTGGTACGAAGGTGCCGAAGACAGAGGCAAACATCACTACGCAAAATAGCGAGATGCTCACTGCAAAGGTGGTGACTTCGTGGCCGGTGCCGATGGTGAGATAGTTGTAGATGAAAACGAGTAGTGCGATGATGCCTCCGTTGACGAGGCCGACGGCGAGCTCGCGCAGTAGCTGGCGGCCGGTCTTGCGCACGTCGAGGGTGCCGTTGGCAAGACCTTGTACCACGATGGCCGATGATTGAGTGCCGACATTACCGCCCGTGCCACCGATGAGGGGGATGAAAAGCGCCAGTGCGGGATCGACCACGAAACCTCCTTCAAATTTTCCGAGAATAAAAGAGTTGCACAGGCCGCCTATCATGCCTATGAGCAGCCACGGAAGTCGGGCTTTGGTCTGGTCAAAGAGTTTGTCGTCACTCTCGACATCGGTCGAGAGACCTGAGGCCAGCTGATAGTCGCGCTCTGAGGAGTCGCGCACCTTGTCCATGACGTCGTCGACGGTGATTCGACCCAGCAGGCGCCCTATGGAGTCGATCACGGGCATCGCCACGAGGTCATATTTCTCGAAGTCGAGCGCCACTTCGTCGATCGGGGTGTCGGCCTTGACTGCCACGGGATTGTCTTCCATGACGTGCTTTATCTTTGACACCGAGGGGTGGGTGATCAGTTTCTTCAGAGGCAGGGTGCCGCGCAGGCGGTCATCGTTATCGACAACGTAGACATAGTAGACCTCGTCCATATCTTCGGCCTGCATTCTCATCTGCTTGATACACTCGGGCATCGACCAGTTTTCGTTGACGACGATCATTTCGGTACCCATGAGGCCGCCGGCGGTGTCTTCGTCATATTGCAGCAGGTCGATGATGTCGCCGGCCTGCTCCACGTCGTCGATATGTGAGAGGATCTTGTCGCGATCTTCGGCGTCGAGTTCCTGGATTATGTCTACGGCGTCGTCGGTGTCGAGGTGTTCGAGCTGTTTGGCTATATCCTCGGCATCCATCTTGCTCAGCAGCAACGAGCGCTCGTCTTCGTCGAGCTCCATGAGCACATCGGCCTGAGCCTCCTCGTCGAGCAGACGGAACAGATACTCGGCCTCTGTCAGATCGAGGTCGCGGTAGAGCTCGGCGATGTCGGCGGGGTGGAGATCGCTGAGCTGGCGGCGCGCTTCTTCGTCGTTATGATCGTTGATGATGGTGCGCAGGTGATGGAGATATTCTTCGTTAAATTCTTTCACCGTGATCTACCTGAAGATGGGGTTGGTGTATGAGGATTTTAAGGTGTTACTTGAGCGCGTGACTGCTCTATCTGTCGGGTCAGCTCGACAAACTGCTCTACGCTCAGTTGCTCGGGTCGCATGGCCAGCAGGGGCGAGTCGGGAAGCGGGGCAGCCGGGGGCAGGAGCGATCTCAAAGAGTTGCGTATGGTCTTGCGGCGCTGACCAAAGGTGGCTTTGACCACTGTCTTGAAGAGTCCCTCGTCACATCCGAGATCGGTGACTTCGTTGCGGGTCATGATGATCACGCCGCTTTTCACTTTTGGAGGCGGATTAAACACCGTCTCGTCTACCGTGAACAGGTATCTGACGTCATACCATGCCTGGAGCAGCACGCTGAGTATGCCACGCGCTTTGGTGCCGGCCGGGGCGGCAAGACGCTCGGCCACCTCTTTCTGCAACATTCCCGAGCAGACCGTCACCTGGTCGCGGTAGTCAAGGATGTGAAAGAATATCTGGGAGGATATGTTGTAGGGGTAATTGCCTATGACGCAGAATTTCTGTCCCTCGGGATAGACTTCGGCCAGGTCGAGACGCAGGAAATCGCCTTCGATGATACGTCCTTTCAGATCGGGATAATGGCGGTTGAGGTAATCGATACTCTCGGTATCTATCTCGGCCACACGCACATCGTGGCTCTGCTCCAGAAGATATTTGGTGAGCACGCCCATGCCGGGCCCTACCTCAAGCACGGGCAGACCGCGCCAGGGCTCAAGGGTGGCGGCTATGCGCTCGGCCACACTCTCGTCAGTGAGAAAATGCTGTCCCAATGCCTTTTTGGGCTTCACGTCGCCTGGCTGGCGACGGGGACTGCGCTGTGGATTGTCTCGTCTTTTCATCGGGGGCTATACTTACTGCAAAGGTAGGAGTATTTTGCCAAAAAGACAAATAATGTATCTTGCCGTTCCCGATAGGAGTGATTGTTGAATGAAATGATTTTCTCTCGGCGGCTTTTTAATTTAGGCCGGCTGACTTTTATGACTGATGGATTTTTGATACATTTGCATCTCATATATCGATAAGTTGATCTTAACTCTTATGAAACACCCTCTGAATGTAAATGGCAGAATACTGGTTTTTGATATAATAAAACTCTTTGCGATATATCTTGTGATCTGGGGCCACTGCATACAGCATTTGCAGAACTATCTTTTTGACCCTTGGGACAATCCCTTGTATCGGTGGATCTCGTCGTTTCACATGCCTTTGTTTATGATGATTTCGGGTTTCTTCAGCGCAAGAATAGGCCTTTCATTCAAGGAGTATGCCATGAAGAAATTCAGGCAGTTGGTCTTGCCGGCATTGACTTTCGGAGTAGTGTTTGTAATCTCCTGGCATTTTGCCACAGGTGGTGGAGTCCTGGCTCAATATGTGAAATGCTACTGGTTTCTCAAAAGTGCTTTTATATGTTCAATACTCTATTTTATCGCCGAAAAGTGTGGAAATAAGGTATTGGGATATGTCCTGACTCTTTTTATAAGTCTCTTTGTCACTTCTTATTCGGTAAACTGGATGTATCCTTCGTTTCTGATGGGAGTTACGCTTTGTCGACATAAGGAGTGGCTTATGAACCACTCTTTCAGGATCTTTGTCGTGACCGGTATCATTTTCGCGGCAATGTTCTCGATCTGGGATATGGATATGGCGAAAGATGCTGTCTTGAAATGGTTCAGCTATTTCCTGTCAGATTCAGCGGGCTCGCTATCCCGCGGTCTCTATTGCTTTTTCTTCAAGGTTGTGATGGGCATTGCAGGAGGATTGTCTGTAATCTCACTCTTCTTAGTTCTCTCACTGAAGATGACTGTCAATCGATTTGGAGTGCTGATGGGTAAATGGGGGACTATGACGTTAGGTATATATTTGTGTCAGGCTTTAGTTCTGGAGCATTGGATGATGACAACAATAGATCTGTCGGGGATGGAGTATTATATGTTCAACTATCTGGTCTCTCCTTTAATCTCGATAGGGGTTCTCGTTGTGTGTGTCTTTCTGACAGAGCTGTTGAAGTCTGGCAGATGGCTCTCATTTATTTTCCTTGGAGTCCCGATGAATAAGTAACTCTTAAAAATTAAACGTCAAAATGTTTTATAGTATAAATTAATTTTCAAGAGTTACTTAAAAGAATTAAAAGTTATTTCGCTATCGGGAAGCCGGGGGTGACGAGTGTCGTGTCGGCGGTGACGAGAAGGGCCTGAACCTCAGGGATGGACGAGATCATCGAGAGAGCCTCGCGCGCACTCATGGCCATGCAGGAGGTGGCCAGCGCGTCGGCCATCATGCACGAGGGGGCTATGACTGTCGCCGAGAGCAGATCGGTGGGAGCCGGGCGTCCTGTGACGGGAGAGATCGTGTGCCACACTTTTCCGGCAACTGTCTGTCGATAGTTGCGGTAATTACCCGAGGTAGCCACTCCACAGTCGGTGATCCCGATCACGGCCATGCTGCTATGCACTATAGTGCTGTCGTTTTCAACCGGGGCATCGATCATGATTCTCCAGGCTTTCCCCCGGGGAGATTTACCGCTTGCAGCGATCTCTCCACCTATCTCTACGAGATAGTTCTCCACGCCGTTGCGTCTGAGAGCCTCCCCGACCATATCACATCCATAACCCTTGGTGATTGCTGAGAAGTTAAACTCGGTCTGGTCGCTTTTGCGTATGATACGGCCCTGGTTGTCGAGGCTACATTCTCCGATACCTACCGTCGACAGCAACGAGTCAATCGACTCGGCCGAAGGGTCTCCGCTGCCCGAGCGGTATCCAAATCCCCACAGATTGATCAACGGTGCCACCGTCGGGTCAAAGGCTCCGTGGCTCAGCCGGTTTATCTCGAGCGAGGCCTCAAATACGTGTCTCAGATGTCGGTCGGCTCTGGCCGAGGTGTCGCCACGGTTGACGGCCGAGATGAGCGATCCCTCGGCAAAGGGACTGAGCGACAGCTCGACGCTCTTCATGGCGTTGAGGATAGTGTCGCGCAGATCGCGGTCGGCCATGTAGGTGATGCGATAGGTAGTGTTCCACACTCCCCCCTCACAGGTGAGATAGCTTTCGCTACGGTTGCATCCGGCGAGCGTCAGGGCCAGCGCGACGATTATCGTCAATGTGTATATGGTCTGCCTTGGTTTCATGAGCCTTGATTTTTGTGCAAAAATAGTGAAATAATTGCTAAAATGACGTATTTTTGTGACTGCACGTTTATCAGCAGATCGTTATTAATAAGGATCAGATCATATTCAGCAACCTATAAATAACAGTATAATGACAAAAGCATACGTATTTCTTGCCGAGGGCTTCGAGGAGATCGAGGCTCTCACTCCGGTCGACATTCTTCGTCGCGGTGGTGTCGATGTCAAGTTTGTAGCTATCGGTGACTCGCTTCAGGTCACCGGCGCAAACGGTATTACAATTATGGCCGATATGACATTTGATGCAGGTGTCATTGAGGGGGCTGATCTGCTGGTGTGTCCCGGCGGTATGCCCGGAGCTTCCAATCTGGCTGCCTGTGAACCTCTTGGGGCCCTCCTCAGGAGTCAGGCCGCGAGTGGGCGTCTGGTAGCGGCTATCTGTGCGGCTCCGGCTGTCACTCTCGCTCCTCTCGGTATTCTCGAGGGCAAGAACGCCACCTGCTATCCCGGCTTTGAGGATCTGCTTGAGTCAAACGGAGCCTGCCACAAAGCTGAGAGAGTGGTGCGTGACGGTAATATCATCACTGCCAACGGGCCCTCATCGGCTTTCCCCTTCGCGCTGGCGCTCGTCGATGCGCTTTGCGGCTCTGAGGTCGAACAGCAGATCGCCGTGGGCACCCTTCAGCGTTTTCCAGCCTGAGTGTCGGTGAACTTTAAGGTCGCCCGCGGTGTTTTAGAGTCGTAAGTAAAACCAAAACTCTCCAATTATGAGCGATTTTAAAGATATTATCAACAGCAGTAAGCCGACTCTCGTCGACTTCTTTGCAACCTGGTGTGGCCCGTGCAAGATGCAGGCTCCTATTCTTGAGACTCTCAAGCAGAAAGTAGGCGATAGCGCTACCATTCTGAAAATCGATGTGGATGCCAATCAGGCCCTTGCCGCCGAGTATCAGGTGCGCAGTGTCCCGACTATCATTATCTTCAAGAACGGTGAGCCCCAGTGGCGTGCCTCGGGTCTCCAGCAGCTCGAAGTGCTTGAAGAGAAAATCAAGATTCAGCTCGAGCCCGGCAAGTAGTCGGTCTTGATAAAGATTTGTTCAACAGCCCTCCACGGTAGAAATATCGTAGAGGGCTGTTGTCGTATGGTAGATTTTCATGAAGCCCGGCCGTCAGTCAGCAGGTCTATTACCGCTTCGTTAAACTCGTCGTCGCCCATAGTCGAAGGGAGCCAGTGGATCGGTAGTCCCGTGCGCCGTTCCATGCCGCGAAACCATGTCATCTGTCTCTTGGCAAACTGGTGGATGGCTATCTCGAGCTGAGAGGTCATTTCCGAGAGCGACAGCCGTCCTGTGAGATAGAGGGTGAGATACTTGTATTCCAAGCCGTAATAGATGAGATCGTCGGGCGCAACACCACTCTCGAGCAGACGAGCCACTTCATCGATCATTCCGGCCTCAAGTCGGGAGGTCAGACGTTGGGAAATGCGTCGTCGGCGGGTGTCACGGTCTACCTCTACGCCTATCACGAGCGCGTCGGTGAGCGGATGAGGCTTGGCTTCGACGGCCGCTTCAGGGTGTTGCAGGTAGTAGGTCTGTATCTCGATAGCGCGTATAGCACGCTGGACGGTGTCGACATCGGTCGTGTTGTGCAGACTCTTCATCGCGGCCAGTCGCTCGGTGAGCTGTTGGAGTGTCAGACCTCTGAGGCTGGCTCTCAGCTCGGGATTTTCGGGCACCTCTGGCAGGCTCAGGCCCTTGAGCACGCTCTCGACATAGAGGCCCGTGCCGCCGCAGAGTATCGGCCGGTGTCCGCGACTCACGATTTTCCCGTAGGCTGACCGATAGTCGCGCAGATACTCATAGAGATTGTATTTGTAGCCGGCCGGACATATATCTATGAGGTGTACCGGCGTGTCGCCATATTCCTCCATGTCTTTGCCGGTGCCGAGATCCATGTCGCGGTACACCTGCCGCGAGTCGGCACTGATGATTTCTCCGTCAAGCCGCCGGGCCAGACTGACTGCGCGCCGGGTCTTGCCCGACGCGGTGGGGCCGGTCACTACTATGAGTCGCGAGGATGATTCCATTATGCCGGGGCGAAATAGCCGGGATTATCGCGAGGCGAGGGCCAGGCGGTTGAACATGCGGCGTAGTCGCCAGAAGGGCCGGTCTTCGTTGAAGCGCGACACTGTCAGCCAATGGGGTGAGTTGAAATCCACATCCCAGTCACAGATGCCTTCGAGTCGGAACAGCGGTCGGTAGTTCTTGATCTTATAGAGGCGTCGTCCCTCGCGGTCGTAGGTCTTCCAGGCCATTGCCACGGTGTAGATACGATAGATCTCGGCGGCGAGCATGGGCGTGAGTTCGCGGTTCTGGTAGAGGCTTGTGAACTGCGGGAGGTTAAACCACCGGCCCGACAGAGCGGTCGACGCTATGAGTGCCGGATCAGAGGGAGTGCAGACGTAATGATAGGTCGTGCGTCCCGAGAGGATCTCGCGCGACGAATAGAGGAACCTCATGGTAAAATCGGAGGGTCTCAGGTCGGAGAGTTTTGCAAATATTTCGGAGGCACGGCCGAGCGGCAGATTTTTTTCGTAGGGAAGGCCGAAAGCCGCCGGGGTGTCAAACTCAACATGAGGTATCTCGCCCTCGGCTGTCTTGGCCGGAAGGTCATCGAGGTCGTCGGTGCGCGAGAGGAAGATGCTGTTGCCATGAATGATGAGTATGCGCAGCGAGATCGACGACGGGTGAGTGTCCGCGCCGGCCTCGCCGCTATCCTCGAAGTGTTCTGACCACAGGGTGAAACAGCGTGCTCCCATATAAAATATCGAGACGACATAGAGCACCACAGGTACCCAGCCAAACACAAACCGGTCGGGGATATTGATGTTGATGTTGACATACCACACTAAGTAGTAAATCCAGGTGAACAGCGTGAGCACCAGCGATATGCTCATCAGGAATGTGAGCTGATAACGACCCTCGCGTGTCACCATCTCTCCGAGCGGCCCACGCTCAGACATGGGGCCATACTCCACTATGCAACGGCGGCACACACCATACTTGGGCCCGCGTATCAAGGCCCAGATGGTCAGCACCAGCACTACGGGCGAGATGATCAGCGCGGTCACGTAGGGGATTGCGGGATTGATCGTGGTGAGATCGATAAAGTAGTTGGACCATCCGTGGCGGTGGAACATGCTGACGATACCCATGATGAATGCCGACACCAGGAGGCCTCTGATCGAGATGGAGAGGATCAGAGGGCACGCTACCGAGAAGCTTCTGAAGGAGGAGCGTTCAAACATCAGGAGCGCGATGGCAAGCACTATACACACTATCGGGATATAGACAGCCGGCAGGTAGACGCTGAGGACATTGGGGATAAACAGCGCTCCTTCGGCGATGAGCCATTTCAGCCACAGGCTGAAGATGGCCGCCTCTTGTGTTGTATTTCTGTCGGACATGGGCGTTAGAGAGGTGTGGGGTGAAGGATAAGGATAGGGTTCCGGTAGTTCAGTGGCTGATTTACATGTTCTTGTCGAAATAGTCGAGCATACGCGAGTAGACGTTCAGGCGGGCTCCACAACCATAGATGCTGTGATTCATGTTAGGGTAGAGGAACATGTCGCAGAAGCGTCCTTCAGACTGAATAACGGAGACATACTGGAGAGTGTTCATGAGATGGACATTATCGTCGGCGGTGCCGTGCATGAGCAGCAGGGGAATGTCCATAGCTTTGGCATGGCTCATCGGCGACGACTCGTCATAACCGAGGGTGTTCTCGCCGGGAGTGAGCATATAGCGCTCGGAGTAGACGGTGTCGTAGTACCGCCATGAGGTGACGGGTGCTATGGCCACCGCGCAGGCAAACGGATTGGCTCCGCCGTCGTCGGCCGAGATAGCCATGAGGGTTTCATAGCCACCGTAGCTCCAGCCGGTGATGCCTATGCGCGAGGGATCGACAAAGCTCTGGCCTGCAAGCCATCGGGCGGCGCCGCGCAGGTCGATGCTCTCGTAGTGGCCGAGGTTGCGGTAGGTCACGGTCTCCCATTGACGCCCCTTGCCTCCGGTGCCGCGTGGATCGACACAGAGCACCACGTAGCCCTTGAGGGCTGCATACTGTGTCCAGTCGACTTTCCAGCGGTCTACCACCTCCTGAGAGCCGGGGCCGCTATACTGGGTGATGATTGCCGGGCAACGGCCGTTGGCCTTGGGCGGAAGTATCAGATAGGCGTTCATGGTGACGCCGTCGACAGTGGTAATGGTGGTAAACTCGGGTTTGGGAGCCGAGGCATATTTCTCGGCAAGTCCCTCGTTGCTTTCCATTACTCTGACTTTCTTGTCGCCGCGCGAGGCATAGAGCGTGACCACGGGGGGAGTGGTAGAGTTGCTGTAATTCACGGCATAATGGTCGAGCGAGGGGGTGAACCAGGCCGAGGCCGTGCCGTTGTCGGGGGTGAGACGGGTGATATTGCCTTTGGCGTCGACACGCACGAGCACACTGTTGATCGATCCGGAGATGTTGGTCAGGAAATAAGAGTTGCCCTTGGGGTCGGTGCCGTAGTAGTCCTTGACATCCCAGTTGCCCGAAGTGAGGGTGCTGACCGGCTGACCCTCGTAGCTGTAAAGGTAAGCATGGGTGAAGCCGCTGCGGGCCGAGAGGATCATGAAGCCGTTGGGCAGATAGGTGATGTTCTCATAGGTGCAGGTCTCGAGCCAGGCATCGCTCTTTTCGGTAAACAGCGACTTGGCCACTCCCGAGCGTGGATTGACGGCAAAGATCTCCATCGAGCTCTGGGCCCGGTCGAGGGTAGTGACCAGCAGGCGTCCCGAGGGATCCTGACCGAAGCTGATGCGGGGTATATACTCCAGGTCACGTCGGGGAATTTCGAGCTCGCTGTTGCGTCGTGTCTCGACGTTGTAGGCATGGACGGTGACTACCGAGTTGGGCTCCCCTGCCACAGGATACTTATAATTGAAGTTGCCCGGATAGAGAGCATATTGAGTCATGGGCTGACAGGTGCCCTCATAGAGCTTGAAGGAATAGACCGGCACCCGGCTCTCATCATATTTGAGATAGCAGAGAGTAGCGTTGTCGTTTGACCATGCCATGGAGCAGCTTGTGGAAAACTCCTCTTCATACACCCAGTCGGGCACGCCGTTTATGATCGAGTTGATGGCTCCGTCGGTGGTCACGGCTACTTCCGTGCCATAGTCGAGTTTCTTGAGATAGATGTTATTGTCGGCCGGCGACACGAAAGCCACCATGCGTCCGTCGGGCGAGAAGACCGGTGAACGCTGGGACTGATGGGTCTCAGAGAGAGGGGTGAGTATACGGGTGCGCAGTTCGTATATGTAGTAAGTCGCTGAGGTCGACCGGCGATAGATCGGGGTGGTGCCTGTGGCTACGAGCAGTTTGGTGCCGTCGGGGCTGAGGGTGTAGCTGTCGATTTTGCCGATAGTGTTCTCTCGGGTATGAGTCACGTCCAGGAGTGTCTCTACTTCGGCGCCGGTGACGAGATTGTAGCTCACCACCCGTTTGTGGTCATCAGAGAGTTTCAGGCATGAAAGACCGTCGGCGGTGAAGTCGGGACGGCTTACTCCACGTGCGATATTGGCTGGATAGACGTAAGGAGCCATCTCGCTGAACTCGTTGATGTTGACGTGTGAGCGGGCTTGTGCCGGGGCTATTGACGCGAGCAGGGTGGCTATGGCTGTGAAGATATATCGTTTCATTGCTGAGAGGGCCGTGAAGCCGATTGGGATTTTTGATCGTTTGGTGAGAGGGACATTTTGTCCCGCGGGGGAGGGGGAGGGGGTAGGTAAGCGTGCCGGGTCTCAGAAGAGAGTGAGCTGATTGGCATCGTCGTTGACCGGGCGTCGGGGCGGCTCGTGATAACCGAAGTCGGGGTTGTCTTTCTGAGATGCAAACCACTCGGTGTTGTCGAGTTCATCGTCGATTTTCACCTTTTTGGGGCGCCCCCGTTTGCGGCGTTTGGGTTGCTCGTCTTCGGCTGAGGTCTCGACCATCGCGTCAAACCTTATGACACTGTCGTTACCGTTGTCGGTCTTATCGTTGTCGGCCGGTTCGTCGACTGTCTCGGCGGGTATCTTTTCCTCGGCGTCTTTGAGCCGTGATTTCAGTTCCTTGATCTCGTTGCGGAGCTTCATCTCGCTGTTGGCCTGATTGTAGAGATTGGTCTCTATCGTGTGGCGCAGCGAGGAGTTCTCCTCGGTATATTTCGAGCATTGCTCTATGAGCCTTGTATTCTCGTCGGTGAGAGCCGAGAGTCGTCCGTTGAGGGTGGTCACCTCACTGTTGAGGCGCATGATCTCGTCAGCTTCGGCAGTGTTCTCAGAGAGCTGGCGGTTTATAGCTTTCTCTTTTTTAAGAGAGTCTTTGAGTTCGGTTATACGAGCCTCCATGCGCTCCTTGACCTGCTCGAAAGCCTGTATCTGCTCATTGATCGACTCGAGTGCCTGCTGCTGCTCGCTGATGGTTTCCTCGTATTCTTTGCGATTTGCCGCCAGATCGTTGCGCAGGGCATTTATCATGGTGTCGCTCATGGAAGTCTTGACCTCGAGCTGTTGTCTCATTGTAGACTCACGCTTGATTTCCTGCTCCTTGGCGTCTATCTCGGCAGTAAGGTCTTTCTCGCGTTCTTCAGCTCGGGCCAAGGTTGCTTTGAGGTTGTCGGCCTCGGCTCTGGAGGCCTGAAGCTTGTCGCGGAGCGAGTCGAGGGTTTCAGTCTCGGAAGAGGATGTGTCGTCACTCTCGTCGCACGGCCCGGTCGCGGGCAGGGTGCATTTTGAGTAATGGCGCGAGGCGAAGTATTGTTCTTTCTCCTGGAATTGACGGGCCACCTGGGCTTCGAGATCGTTGATGCGATCGAGCAGAGAGCGTTTCTGTCGCTCCACGCTCAGGCGCAGGCGACGGTTCTCCTGGCGCAGCTCCTCGTTTGTCTTGGTCTGGGCCTCGAGAGTGGCCACGCGTGCTCTCAGTTGCTTGAGCTCTGCCTCAGAGTCTTTGGGCATAGAGTCAGTGACAGCTTTGGCTACACGTGCTTTGAGAGAATCAGAGATGCTATCAAGGAGATATTTGCGTTCTGAGTCAAGGTTAAGACATCGGGCTACAAAGTCGGGCTGAAACGAGTTGAAACGCTCGATGACTGCGTCAAACAGGTCGGCGGGCAGGGCAGGGTCTTCTATGACATTGATCTCGGTCAGCTCTTGAGTGGAATTGTCGGCTTGATTGCCGTTGGCTTTGGATTCGGCTGTCTCTTCGGAGCTTTCAGACGTCATGTCCTCTGCCGAAGGGGTTTCGGCAAGGGCATCAGCCTCCTGTCTTAGGGATGTACCCTGAGAGGATTGCTGCTCAAGCTGGATGGGCTTGGGTGCATAGGTGGGTATGTCGGAGTCATATTCCTCCTCGTCGTCGGTCCCGAAACCGAACGCGCTCTTTACGCCGTTCCAAAAAGCCATGAATGTCAATATATTACTATTAGAAGACAATGATTGGTGGTATAGACCTGAAACGTTGCCAGTGACAAACAGGTACTATTTTTGCAAAGATAGTATTTTTAGTTCAACCTCCGAAACAATTTATAAGGAAATATCGTGTCTGAGATGTGACAATAGTGTTAAGAAACAGCGGTTAAGAGCCGACAGCCGGGAGGCGAAGGCGTTTTTGTCACATGATGCATGTTGGAATTGCGGTAGTTGTTAGATCAGTTCATTAACAAAATAACACAGGCAGTGTCGACGACACTGCCTGTGTTATTTTACAACCGGAATTTGTTGATCTGTCAGGATTTGGCGGCTGCAGCGCGGGCGCGCATGGCGGCCATTACTTTGCCTTTGCCCACTCTGATGTGGTCGAGCAGAGGGCGTGAAGCGGGGCAGATGTAGCTGCACGAGCCACACTCGATACAGTTGGCTATCTTTTCCTGCTCGGCATCGTCCCACTGCTTGAGGCGTGAAAGGGTCGAGATCAGGAAGGGCTCGAGACCCATGGGGCAGACGTTGACACAGGCGGCACACTTGATACAGGGCTCGGTGGGGCGACGGTGGGCGTAGCGGCTGTCGAGCAGAATGCCCGAAGTGCCCTTGATCATAGGAGTCTCAAGAGTAGAGGCGGTGCGTCCCATCATGGGGCCGCCCAGGATGATCTTCTCATATTCCTTGCCCTGAGCGAGGGTCGAGAGTATGGTGCCGAGAGCTACGCGCAGGTTGCGGCCTTCGTTGCCGTCGTGGATTGTGAGGACGCGGTCGAGAATGGGTTCGCCCAGGTAAACGGCACGATAGACGGCATAGGCGGTGGCTACGTTCTGCACGATAGCACCGGTAGCGATGGGGAGTGCGCCCGAGGGCACTTCCTTGCCGATAGTTGCTTCAATGAGCTGTTTCTCACCTCCCTGGGGATACTTGACCTTCATGGTCATTACCTCGATGCCGGCGGCGTTGGCCGAGGCTTTGGTCATGGCTTCGATAGCCTCGGGCTTGTTGTTCTCGATGGCTATGATGCCGCGGCTCACTCCGGCGGCGCGCATCAGGAGCTGAACACCCTTGACGATCTCGGGAGCATGCTCGCGCATGAGCATGTCGTCACACGAGAGACAGGGCTCACACTCGGCGGCATTGATGATGACTACGTCGGCTTTGGAGCCGGGAGGGGGCGAGAGCTTGACGTGGGTGGGGAAGGTCGCTCCGCCGAGACCTACGATGCCTGCATCCTTTATGAGACCGATGATGTCTTTGGGCTCGAGGGCTGCGATCTCAGAGTCCTTGCGCACAGGCTTGAGGTTGGCTATTGCTTCGGCATCGGCCTGACGGTCAGCCTCGTCGCTCTTGATATAGATGGCCTCTACGGGCATGCCCTGGGGAGTGCGGGCTACGTCGATCTTGACTACGGTACCCGAAATGGGGGTGTGGATATGAGCCGAGACGAAACCGCCGGCTTCGGCCACACGATCGCCGCGTTTGACATGATCGCCCTTCTGGACAATGGGTTTGGCGGGCGCACCGATATGCTGGGCTACGGGGAGCACCACCTCGGTGGGGAGCGGCAGGGTCTCGATAGGCTTGCCGGCCGCTATCTTGTTTTCGGCGGGATGTACGCCACCGATCTTAAACGTATGGAGGTTCATGTGTATTAGTGTTTGGAGGGGAAAGGTTTAAGCCTCGGCTGCCTCGGCTTTCTTGACGGGGAAATTAACGGCGTGGATGGCATGAGTGGGACACTGGTCGACACACTTCTTGCAGAGCTTACATTTCTCGAAGTCGATATAAGCAAGGTTGGAGGTGACGGTGATACACTCGGCGGGACAAACCTTGGCACACTTGCCGCAGCCGATACAGGCCACTTTGCATTCTTTCATTGCGATGGCACCCTTCTCCTTGTTGGAGCAGGCTACATAGACACGCATGCCGCGGGGGCCTTTGTAGCGGAGCTCGATGATTGAGCGGGGACAAGCCTTTGCACAGGCGCCACATCCGACACATTTATCTTCGATCACGCGAGGCAGGCCGGTAGCACGATCTATCTCCATGGCACCGTAGGGGCAGGCCTCCACACAGTCGCCACATCCGAGACATCCGTTGGGACATGCGCTCTCGCCCGAGCCGAGCGAGGCAAGCACCGCACACGAGGGAGCGCCCTCGAAGCGGGCCAGGGCGGGACGGAGATCACAGGTGCCGTTACACTTGAGCACGGCGATCTTGGGCTTGGTGACAGCGGGGGTCAGGCCGACGATGTCGCCGATCTGCTTCATGATTTCAGCTCCCGAGGAGGGGCAGGTGAGACCGTCGAGGGTAGTGGCACCCACGCAGGCTACGGCAAAGTCGCGGCAACCGCTGCGTCCGCATCCGCCACAGTTGGCACCCGGCAACAGTGCCTCTACCTGGTCGATGCGTGGATCCTCGTGGACATGAAACTTCTGAGCCACGAGATAAAGCACGGTGGCTCCGATGATTCCTATGAGTCCGAGGACGATGATGGATAGGATGATTACGTTCATGGTATAGTGGGGTTAAAATTTCTTAGTTGTCAAGGAGTCTCACGCTCCAGGCCAGTCGAGAGGCCAGCCGGCGACGGTTGAGGTAGAGAAAGAGATCATAGAGGGCCAGTCCGCCGAAGCCGATGGCAATGCTCCACGATCCTAATGAAGGCCACGCCAACCGACAGCCCACGACGAGGATGATAAAGATGAGAGTGGGGATGATCAAGGCCCAGAACGCCGCTCTGAGCGTCGACCCCGATGAGGCGATAGCCTCGACGCGGTCGCCTGCCTTGAAGCGCAGGGCGTCGGGCAGATCGATGGTGATGGTCTCGGCTCCCGACTCGTCGCTCTTGTCTTTGTTGCAGATCATGGCGACGGCACACCCGTCGCAATTGCCTGCTTCCTCGGCCCGCAACGTGAGAGAGCCATCTCTCACGGCTATTACTGTGCCTTTATGGCTGACGTAGTCTTGTTTCATGGTCAAACTGTCTGCAAAGTTAGAAAATTTGCTCCAACCTCACAAATAAATTTTTTCACGTAACTCTCGGGCTTTAAAGGCCCGCGCCTGAGCCTCGCGACTCTCTTAGCGGTAGCGCGCGGGCTGGAGGATGAACGGGAGCGGCGACCTGAGCACTATGTTCTTGTCGGCGGTGACGCGCTGCCATGCCGCGAGGGCTTCCTCGGGAGTGGCGGCGGTGACGGCGATCACATAATATAGAGGTTCGCGGGTGTTGACTATCATGGCGCTCTCATATCCTGAGTCGATCAGACGCTGGCGCATCTGGCGGGCGTTGAACACCTGTTTGAACTGTCCGACCACTACATTGTAGCGCAGGAGGTTTTCCCGCGAAGAGCCCCCGTCGGCTGGGTAGCCTACATATTCACGCTTGAGCGGCAGAGAGTCGGAGCCCACCACGAGCTGTGATGTCATGGCCTGGGAGCGTATGCGTCCGTAGATGGTAGAGTCGAGGCCGGTCGATTCCTGTTGCTTGAGCTTGGCGTTCTCGTAGGCCGCGCGATAGTTGGCCTCGGTGGTCTTGCAGGCTCCCATGGTCAGGATCATGGCGACGAGGGCGAGCAGTAGCGGCAGTCGTTTCATAGGGCTTAGCATACGTGTACGCCGGCATCGGCGAGCGATTTCTTGAGTTGGGTTATGTGCTCGTGGTTGCGTGTCTCGACCTCGATGCGCAGTATGCACCCGTTGATCGAGGTGGCATCGGAGTTGCGCTCGTGGGTCACGGAGATGATGTTGGCGCCGTTCTGTCCCAGTATGCTGCATATCTCGGAGAGCTGTCCGGGCTTGTCGCCTACATCGAGTTTGAGGGTGTGGTTGCGGCCGCTCTTGACCAGGCCTCGTGTGATCACTCGGTTGAGTATTGTCACGTCGATATTGCCGCCCGAGACTACACAGACCGTCTTCTTGCCCTTTATAGGCACCTTGTTGAACATTGCGGCTGCGACCGATACGGCTCCGGCTCCCTCGGCCACGAGTTTCTGCTGCTCTATGAGTGCCAGGATGGAGGCGGCTATCTCGTCTTCAGTGACGGTCACTATTTCGTCGACATAGCGCGAGCAGAAGTCAAAGGTGTTCTCACCGGGCTCCTTGACGGCTATGCCGTCGGCAATGGTGGCTACCGAGTTCAAGCGCTCGCGCTTGCCCTCTTTCATGGAGACAAACATCGACGGGGCTCCTTCGGCCTGCACTCCATAGACTTTCACGTCGGGCTTGAGCTGCTTGAGGGTAAAGGCTATTCCGGCTATGAGACCGCCGCCGCCGATGGGTACGATGACGGCTTCGACGTCGGGCATCTCCTCGAGTATCTCGAGACCTATAGTGCCTTGTCCGGCTATCACCTTGAGATCGTCAAAGGGGTGGATGAATGTGTAGCCGTGCTCGTCGCGCAGTTCACATGCTTTCTGATAAGCGTCGTCATAGACTCCCGGCACGAGACACACCTCGGCTCCAAGGCGCTTGGTTGCCTCGATCTTGGAGATGGGAGCGCCGGCGGGGAGACAGATGAGCGAACGTATACCGTTGCGCGTGGCGGCCAGAGCCACGCCCTGGGCATGGTTGCCGGCCGAGCAGGCTATCACGCCTTTGGCTCGTTCCTCGGGGGTCAGCTGGGAGATTTTATAATAGGCACCGCGCAGTTTGAAGGCTCCGGTGTGTTGAAGGTTTTCGGGTTTGAGATAGATCTCGGCATCGGGATTAAGGCGGGTGGGGCCGATAAGTCGTGGATGACGGGCTACGTCGCGGAGCACCTGGGCGGCGCGATAGACTTCGGATATTTCGAGTTTCTCCTCCATGGTGAAATAAGTAGGTATTACTGTGGGGCAAAAATAAGTAATTTTTCTGACACTCGGTCGCTCGGCCGGGAGTTTTTATTAGAGAACTGATCTAAACTAATTACATAAGTAACTCTTAAAAATTAAACATCAATATGTTTTTCCCTTAGTAACCCGTGATAGACTTTTATACTCTCTGTGGCTTTATTTTGGCTAAAATCCACTCATTCATCGGTCACCTATAACTATAGGCTCCCTCTTCATTCTTGGATTTTATCTCAAAATAAATCTCACATATAGTATAAATTAATTTTCAAGAGTTACTTAAAGCTAAAAACCAGAACTGAAATAATCTTAGAATTAACCCTTCGTCTCGAATTGTTAATTTGTAATAAGTTTAGATCAGTTCAGATCAGTTCAGAGAAAAAAGACCACCCGGCCGGTGGCGCGGACATAATCGACGGTGTCCGGGGACACGGCAGAGCGGCGAGATCCTCAAGGGCCGTGGATGAGGGGGCTGAGCGAGAGTTGAAAAACAGTGATTTAAGATCTTTTGACAATTCGTGTAACAACATTGTAACACGCGGCGGTGTTATAAAAGCAAACTAAAGGATGTGACTCATTATGAAATCAACTATTTATTCCCGCTTCAAATATCTCGTCAACACTCAGCCCGATCACCCCGCTATTATCGACGAGCGTTCATGTGTAAGTTATAACGGACTCGATCAGCTCTGCGACACACTGCTCTCGCGCTTCCCCTCCTATGTCCCGGCCCGTGTAGGCGTCGTGATGGACCACAGCGTGGAGATGATAGCCGCGATCCTGGCCATCGTCAAGGCCGGCGGTGCATTCGTCCCCGTGGAGCCCGATTTTCCCCCCGAGCGTATGACCCGTTATCTCACCGAGTGTGGGGTGGACTTCGTTGTCACTCAGGAGAAGTATTCCTCGCGATTGAGAGGCTTCACCCTGTTTATCGTCGGCCCGCAGATCAATGTCGATGCTACGCTCCATCCTCTGCCCGACCGTTCGGTGGCCGAGCGTCCCGCCTATATCATGTATAGCTCCTCCTATTCGGGCTATCCGACAGGTGTCGTGGTAGGCAACACTCAGGTAGTGGAGATGGCCGACCGTTTCGGCAAGACTTTCAATGTCACTCAGGACGATGTGCTCCTGCAGTATTCGGCCTGTATAGTCAATATATTCATCGAGGAGATCTTCGGCACGATCCTCAACGGCGCGATGCTTGCTATCCCGTCGGCCGAGACCCGCAACAACACCGAGCGTCTCATGAAGTTTGCCGACGATCAGTATGTGACTATCGTCACCGGCTTCCCCTATCTGATGCACGAGCTCAATCGCCTCCCCTCGCTGCCCGTGACAGTGAGAACACTCATCAGCGGCGGCGATCAGCTTGCCACCGATTCTATCGGCCATCTTCTCGAGCAGGTGACTGTCTATAACACATACGGCCCCACCGAGGCTACCTGTCTCTCAACCTGCTATTGCTGCAACAACGGCCAGACAAGTTATTCAGGCTATTATGCACGCGGCAAGGCTCTCGAAGGCGTCGAGATCATGCTTCTCGACGACGATCTCAATCAGGTGGCTGTGGGCAAGGAGGGCGAGATCTGCATCGCCGGCAACGGCGTGGCCGATTCTTTCACCGGCGACCACCGCAACGAGCAGATGTCGTCGATAGTGATCCTGCCCGACGGTACCCGCGCCGCCCGTACAGGCGATGTCGGCCGCATGCTCCCCGACGGAAATCTGGTGCTGGTGCGCCGCAAGGCCAGCGAGGTCAATATTCTGGGCAAGCGTGTAGTCACCGGCGAGGTGGAACGCACTCTGTTGGCCAGCGGCGAAGTGACCGAGTGTGTGGTGGAACACTATCAGGACGAGAAAGGCGCCGCCTATCTTGTGGCCTACGTAGTGCCCGGCACCCAGTCTTTCTCCCTCTCATGGGTGAAGAGCTACCTGGCACAGTATCTGCCCCCCTATATGATTCCCGAGTTCTTTGTTCTGCTCCGTCAGATTCCGGTGACCGCCACAGGCGAGGTCAATACTCTCGCTCTGCCCGTGGTGCTCAAGGATTCGGTGGCCGGTTGAAAACTCCGGGTCACCCCCGGGTGCTGGACACGAGCAATCTACATACATTCTCTTTATAGTGAGCCCGACCGTCTCCTCCCCAGAGGCGGTCGGGCTGATCTTTGTAAGGCTTTAGGAGGCAATTCGGGATTATTGCCGGTTTTTTAGTATTTTTGCTACCTGAATCTTGCAACTCTAACTGACCATGAAAAGTAAATTTTTACTACCGATGATAGCCTTGCTGTCGGTCGCCGATGCCGGCGCGGCCGAGATCAGCAGTCCCTCGGGCCGAGTGACAGTCACTACTGGTGTCACCGAGGTGGGAGCGCCTTATTACAGTGTGAGTCTCGACGGACATCGGATGATCGTCAATTCGCCTCTTGGCATCGTGACCGATTTTGCTGATCTGTCCACAGGTCTTTCAGAAAGCAACATACACTCAGAGCGCGACCGCCGCACTTACACTCAGGATCGCATCAAGCGTAGCCGTGTGGAAGTAGATGCCACGCGCGCCACGGTCACTTATCGAAGTGACGACGGCCGACGGCTGGAAATGGATTGGCATGTGGCCGACGACGGCGTGGCTTTCCGCTACAGAGTGCCCCGGCAGGGAGGCAGAGCTTCGATGAGAGTCGTGGAGGAGAAGACAGGTTTTAATTTCCCCGACTCGACGAGGGCTTTTCTGACCTCCCAGTGTGACCCGATGACCGGGTGGAAGCGGTCAAAACCGAGCTATGAGGAATACTATGCAGTAGACGTTCCCGTCGGGACAGACTCGCAATATGGCCACGGCTACACCTTTCCCGCTCTGTTTCATCTCCAGGGCGACCGTTGGGCTCTGGTCTCGGAGACGGGAGTCGACGGCTACTACTGTGCTTCGCGTCTGAGCGACTATGCTGACGGTGGCTATACCGTGGCCTATCCTATGGAAGGAGAGAATAATTCCAACGGCACTGTTGCGCCGGCCTTGGCTGTACCCGGCACTACTCCCTGGCGATTGATAGCTCTCGGCGACAGCCCTGCGCCCATAGTGGAGACCACTCTGCCCTGGGATCTTGTGGAGCCGCTCTATTCCATCGACACTCCGGCGCGTCATGGCAAAGGTACCTGGAGCTGGATACTCTGGCAGGATGCCAGTATCAATTATGCCGACCAGTTGAAGTTCATAGACCTGGCCGCCGATATGGGCTACGACAATGTGTTGGTCGATGCCGGCTGGGATCGAAACATAGGTGAGGAGAAGATGCTCGATCTCTTTGATTATGCCCGCGCAAAAGGAGTCAAACCTATATTGTGGTTCTCGTCGTCGGGCAGTTGGAATGACATCGAGCAGAGCCCGGTCAACCGCATGGATCGTCCCATTGTGCGCAAGCAGTGGATGAAATGGATGCAGACCAACGGAGTGGATGCCATCAAGGTCGATTTTTTCGGTGGCGACAAGCAAGAGACTATCCGCCTCTATGAGGATATACTGAGCGACGCGGCTGACCATGGCATCGAGGTGATATTTCACGGTTGCACTCTGCCGCGCGGTTGGGAGCGGATGTATCCCAACTTTGTCGGGGCCGAGGCCGTGCTGGCTTCGGAGAACCTGGTGTTCAGTCAGGAGTTCTGTGATAAGGAGGCTCTTCATGCCACTCTCCATCCATTCATACGCAACGCAGTTGCATCGATGGAATATGGCGGCACAGTGCTCAATCACCGGCTCAACCGCGGGAATAACGGTGGCAGCCGACGTGTCACCACCGATGCGTTTCAGCTCGCGCTGGCGGTGCTCTTTCAGAATCCTGTCCAAAATTTCGCTCTGGCACCTAATAATCTCCTTGATGCGCCACGCCAGGCTATCGAGTTTATGAGAGAGGTACCCACGGTGTGGGACGATACACGTTTTATCGAGGGGTATCCGGGACGCTATGTCGTGTTGGCCCGGCGCAACGGGGACAAATGGTACATAGCCGGAGTCAGTAATCTCGAGAGTCCTGTGACACTCGATCTCGATCTTTCGTTATATGCAGACGGTGGGCCGTTGACTCTTATCAGTGATTCAACTCTGTCTCTGGACGAGCGTCCGGTGGTGGAGCCTGACAGCCGCGGCCATTTCAAAGTGACTCTCGAGCCGCGTTCGGGGTTTGTCATCAGTCATCGTTGAACCTGCCGATGTGCTGCCAAGCTGCTCCAAGTCATTACAAATAAAAGCTCAACGCTCAGGCGGTGACGGCATCAGAGTGTCGTTCACGCCTGAGCGTTGAGCTTAGATATAATAATTTCGCTGAGCTTTATAGCTTGGTTCACGAAGCTTTTTCGGTCACGGCAGTGTTCTTGTCGCTCTTGGCACCTTTGGCACCTTTGCCGTTTTTGGCGAAATTACGGTTTTTCTTTGAGTTGCGGGCAGTGTTCTTGTTCTTACGGTCTTTCTTGGCAAACTTGCGGTCTTTGGAGCCTTTGCGCTGACCCTGTTTGTCTACCTTGTTGACAAAGTTGTTCTCGAGAAACTGCACATACTGCTCGGGGGTGAGGATCTGCTTGATCTTGGCGAGATAGTCGCGGCGCTCCTTGGCGATTGACTGTTTGCGGGCATCTTTTTTAGCCTTGGCCTCGGCGCGTTTCTTTTCTCTGAGCTGTTTTTTCTGCTCGGCGAGCTGTTTCTTCTGCTCACCTTCGGCCTTTTTGAGATCCATGATCTTGGCTTTCTGCTGGTCGGTGAGGTTGAGACTCTCGAAGGGTTTGAGGATGTCCCGGGGTTCACCACCCTTACGGGCTTTCATCTCGGTGCGCGGTTTGTTTTCATTTTTGGAGTCTTTGCTGTCGGGGGTGGCGGCAAACGCGGTGAGACAGGTGGATGAGGCGAAAAGTATAGCGAGGGTAAGAATTGTCTTTTTCATATCAGTTGAGGTTTTGGAGATAATTAATTTATAATCGGAGACGGCCGGGGCCGTTTCAGTGGTAGCTACAATTCTAAGACTCTCGCAAATGGTGATGGTTTAAAGTGTTAGATTATAAAATTTGTTAATGCGCTTGAGGGGCGCGGACTCAATTAACTATCTCGCGCCCGAGAATAAGCATCAGTATACCTATTATAAAGGTTGCTGAGATATATAGCGAAAGTGTTGCCCACTGGCCTTGATCGGCCAGCCGCCAGATGTCGTCGGCAAAGGTTGAGTAGGTGGTGAAGCCGCCGCAGAAACCGGTGATGAGCAGGAGACTCTGGGAGGATGAGAGAAGGTGGGCTCGTTCAAAAAGCCCGTAGAAGAGACCTATGAGAAAACATCCGAGCACGTTGACCAGGAATGTGCCTGAGAAGGGTGGGATGAATACCCAGTCGCGAGCGTGGGCGGCAAACAATCGTCCTGTCAGATAGCGGCAGCATGTGCCGGCAAAGCCTCCTGTACCTGCAAGGAGTGTTGATCTTAACAATTCTGTCATAGTGACTGAATAAAGGTTATAACCCCATCAGATCTCTGAAGATGTCAAGGGCCGAGCGTATATCGTCGGTCGAGGCGGTGCAGTCGATGACCGGGTGGCCGGGAGAGTCAAGGAGAGTGAAGTTTATATGGTCGGGAGTGTCGTTTTTCTTGTCGTGGCGCATTAGCTCGATGAGTCGGTCAGTGTCCTTGCAGGTGATGGCAGGAGCGCCATAGCCTTGAGAACGCAGATAGCCGGCATAGCGGTAGAGCTGGGCCGAAGGGAAGGAACGGGTCAGGTGAGAGAGGATCATCTCTACGAGTATACCCCAGGCGACGGCATATCCGTGAGGCACGGGCGAATTGTTGTCGAGCGCCAGCGATTCAAAGGCGTGACCGGCGGTGTGGCCCAGGTTGAGGGCGCGGCGTATCCCTTTCTCAAAGGGGTCTTGCAGGACTATATTCTCCTTAACCTTGACGCTCTTCTCGAGCAGTGGCAACAATTCCCCGAGTGGTGCCGAGCTGATATCGTAGTCAAGCAGTGAGTCATAGTCGGCGGCCGAGGAGAGAAGTCCGTGTTTGATCATTTCGGCATAGCCCGAAAGCAGTTCGGTGGGTGGCAGGGTGGAGAAGGTGGAGGTGGAGATGATCACTGCATCGGCGGGGGCGAAGGCTCCGACTTCGTTTTTGTAGCCGAGGAAATTGATACCTGTCTTACCACCGACGGCGGCATCGACGGCCGAGAGCAGGGTGGTGGGCAGATTGATAAATCTCACTCCGCGCTTGAAAGTCGCTGCGGCAAAACCTCCCATATCGGTGACCACGCCGCCTCCGATATTGATGACAAGCGACCGGCGGGTGGCTCCCTGCTCTATGAGTGAGCTCCAGATGGCCGAGAGCGAGGTGAGATCTTTGGCGCTGTCACCGGCCGGGGTGGTGATCACGCTCCAGGGGAGGTCGAGCCGCGGGAGCACCTCGGTGGCTACATTAACGTCGGTGACGATGTGGACTGATGCAGGCGCGAGGGAGTCGACGAGCGAATGGAGCGCCGGGGTAATATCGTTGGTGTATAAGATTTTCTGCATGTGACTCAAAGGGGATTGATGGTGACGGCCATAGCCTGGAGCAGAGCGGGGAGCGAGTGGGCAAACTCTTCCATGGAGGGGAAGATGATGTCGGCCCCGGCGGCCTGCATCTCGGAGTAGGGGATAGGGCCGGTGGTGACGGCTATAGTGAATGCCCCCGAGCGGTGGCCGGCGAGCACGCCCAGAGGGGCGTTTTCGATAACGATGGATTGCCGGGGGGTGACACCGGCAAGAGCCATGGCTCGCTCGAAGGGTTCGGGGTCGGGTTTGCCGTGGGTGACATCGCGCGAAGTGATGCGGCGGTCGGCGGCAAAGAGACCGGGAAAGTCAGTGTCGAGACGGGAGATGAGACTGTTCTGACCAGAGCCGGTGACGAGCACGCGCTCCAGGCCTGCGTCGCGCAGGGTGGTGACCATCTCGAGGGCTCCCGGCATCGGAGGCACGGGCGGAAGTTCCGAGAAGTAGACAGTCTTGAGATGATAGAGGCGCTGTATCTCCTCGTCGGTGGCATGCCGGCCGAAGCCGCGGGAGATGAACATCTCGATGGTGTCGGCGCCTGTGCGTCCCTCATAGAGATAAAATTCGTCGCGGGTGCAGGGTATGCCGAGTTCCGAGATGAGACGGTGCCAGGCGGCGGTGTGGTTGCGCATGGAGTCATAGAGGGTGCCGTCCATATCGATGAGGGCTGCCTTGGCATCGATACGATCATAGTGGCGCGATTGCAGGAAGCGGATTATCTCAGACTGAAAGAGTATCATTTACGCGATTTTTTGTTCTTTTTGTTTTGAGACGGGACAGTGCTGTCGGCCGGAGCCGGAGGTGGCGGGAGGAGTCCCTGCTCGATGAAGTAGAGCGAGTCGGCGCGCGAGATGGTGTCACCGCTGATGTCGGAGGTCTCGCCGACTGAGGTTCTATTGAGCGACGGGAGATCCCTGGATAGAAAATCGTTGGGGCGCACCGACGATTTGGAGACTCCGCGGCGGAAAGCGTCTCTGATCTCGCGCACGAGGTTGATGCGCGTGGTGTCGGCGATAGCTACCGTGCGCGGCATGTTCTTCTCGTTGAAACGTGCCCGGCCCAGACGTATCTTCATTTTGTCGACATTGCCCGTGACATTGATTCCGAAGCGGAAGGGGAGCGGCGATTTGAGCACGGCTATGTGATAGTTGAGATTCATAGCCAGGTCGTTGGTGCCCTCCACTCCCAGTCGGTAGCGGTCGATGTTGAAGATGAAGGGGAACATCTGCATGCGGGAGTTGTCGATGAGCATTTCGACGGTCATTGAGTCGATCATGTTGTGGCCCTTGTCCTTGAAGAGGAGCCAGCGCGAGATAGTGCGGAAGGTCTCCTCGTCGAGTACCACGAGCGAGTCGCCCGAGATGCGCACGGCCGCTTTGAGCGACGGGATGTCGAGATTCATGACCGAGTCGAGATTGGAGGTCGCGGCTACGGTGGCATTGATGACACCGTCGATGCCGCTGAGGGCGGGCATCAGGGAGTCGATAGAGGGGATGAGATCAAGAAATTGACCTATACGCAGCCTGTCGACTCCGAGGTCAAAGGCAAATGAGGCCTCATTTTTTGAAGGGGCTGTGTAGAGGGCGTTGAGACTGAGGGCTCCGACATCGCTGCGGGCCGAGAGGCGGGAGAGGTTGAGGGCGCCGTCAAAGGCATTGAGGGTGCCGTTGAAGTCGTGGAAGGCCAGGTCGGAGTAGAGGATATGGCGAGCCTTGACCTCGAGTTGAGCTTCGATATTTGAAGGTATGATCAGCACTCCGGCCGTGTCGGCCGAGACAGAGGTGACCTGAGACTGAAGGGCCTGCTCGTTCATCCCTGCATCGTCGAGATAGACGGCGCCCGTGTGGGAGTCGGCGTATGCCGCCCCGGCAAATGTAGCGGCGGCAATCTCGTTGACATCAATGGTGTCGCCCGAGAGGGTCAGGTCGGCATGCAGGGTCTGGGAACCGTTGCGCGAGGTGAGCGCACGCGAGATGTTGGAGACCGATCCGCTGACGCTGAAGTCTGAACGTCCCAGACTCACTTTTGTCTCATGGAGTGTGATAGAGTCGGTGGTGAAGCGCATATCGAGTCCTTCGATCGAGTTGCGCAGAGGAAAGAGCGGAGTAAAGAGTCTCACCCTGGCGGCCTTGAGCGTACCTGATGCGTTCCAGCGTCTCAGGATAGTCTTGAGAGTGCGGTCGACCTCGAGGGAGGCTCTATCGTCATATGTCTCGCCGGGGGTTGCAGATCTCGAACGGGAGGTGTCGGGCCGGCTGCGACGCTCGCTTCTGATTATAGCCGAGGTCAAGGTAGAGATGGAGTCGCGCGTGAGGCCCGGATAGAGCCGGCGCAGGGAGTCGGCGAGTGCCCGCCGGCGTTGCTGGATGGGGGAGTCGGAGGGATGGACTCTCATTGTCGATGAGAGATCGCGCAGGATCGCACGCATGGTGCTGTCGCCATAGAAAGTTGTACCCGACGAGATGTTGAGCGAGAGCTGAGGCTCGCGGGCGTTGCCTTTGTATCGGGTGAGGGCACCGCCTATGGTGGCGTTGCGCAGGAACACACGTGTTGAGTCGGTGAGGTCTCTGAAAAGCAGGTGTTTCACTTCGATGCGGCCGCCGATCGGGTTGATGCGTGTGGTGTCGATACTCGATGAGACGTTGCGTGTGCCGAGTCCGGCTTTCAGTGCGCCTACCCGGGTCTCGATCCCTTCGAGATTGGCCGAGAGAGTGTCGATGCTGACAGAGAGGGTGAGCAGGGAGTCGGCCGAGAGATTGTCGCGCACGAACGAGGTGTTGGTGCCGAGTCGCAGGTCGGCGTGGCGGCTATAAATATTTACCGGTATCTCGGGCATATCTACATTGAGGTCAGAGAGCTCGGCCGAACCGGTGAGGCGTATGCGGTGGAAGTTGTCGCGGCTCAGGTTGCTTTGCCGCAGGTCAAACTCACAGTCGGCCATGAGTCGGCCACTCACTTTGCCGGGTATCATCTGCAGGATGCTGCGCGGTAGTTTGGCAAATCCGAGGCCGCCGCGGAAGGTGCCGGTGATGTGAGGGTCGCTCAGAAGCGAAGTGACATTGCCGCTGACGCCGAAGCCCATACCGGGAGCGCGGGCCACGAGACGGTCGATGCTGACAACAGATTTATCGGGATCATTGCCGTCGACCGTGGCCGAGAGGCTGAGGGTGAAACTCTCGAGATCGAGACCGTCATAGCTTGCTTTCCCCTCGGGGATATTGAGATGCAGGCCCAGCGAGGGGATGGAATCTACTCCTACGGCAAACGGGGCGGTGAGGTGAGCGTCCAGTTCGATGGTCGCTTCGGGATGCAGAGCCTCTATGTCGCCGCGCATTGTCGAGGGTATCAGGGCGATGATATGGGAGAGGGGGGTCGGCGGAAGGTTGAACTCAAAGGTCTCGACGCGCAGGTCGTCGGCAAAGTCGAGTGTGGCATCGAGAGTCATGTTCACGTCTCCGACACGTGCCTTGACTGAGGAAAGGCCTGCGCGCAGTGGTTGACGCGCGCTCCAGTCGATGTCTCCGTCGAGCCCAAGACTCAGCCGGTTGATGGTGAAAGCACTGACCGAGGCCGAGGTGAGCCCCGACACGTCAAGACGGTAGAGGGGGGCGTCGTTTCCGTCAAGGCGCGTGGTGGTGAGATTGACCGAGACGTCGAGCGAGTCGGGTATCGACCTGTACCTCACGGGGAAGCCGTCGGTGATGGCAAACGTCCCCAGCGATATGTCGGGGATGGAGAGAGGGGTGTCTTGCTTGTCGTCCTCCTCGAGCGAGGGTGGGAATATGTCGAGACTCCAAGCCTCGGGAGTTGCCTGGATAAGATTGAGCGAGGGGGAGACGATGGTGATGTCGTAGAGGGAGATGTCGCCGGCAAGCAGTCGGGGAATATTGACTGCACCTTCAAAGCGGGCTATGCTCAGGAGAGAGTCGGCATCGGCGGGGAGACCGGCCGCGACAGAGTCGGGGAGGTTTCTGAAGGCATGAGTGATGACGTTCAGTGAGTCGATGCGCAGATCAAAGCGCGGGAATGTGTGCCAGAAACTTATCTCGACACGACCGATCGAGACGTCGGCCCGCAGATAGTCGTTGGCTACACGCTCGATCAGGGGGGTGAGTCGCGAGGGGGAGAGATAATTGACCGCTACGGTGATGACCGCTAATATCAGTATCAGGACTGTGGCAAGGAGGATGCCGACAGCCCTGAGAAAACGTCTCGCCGGGCTACGGCGTGGACGCTCAGGTTTACCCGGACTGCCGGGCCGTGATGAGGATGAGTCGGCCGGTATAGTCGGTTGTGGGCCGTCAGAGGTCGGAGAGACGTGATTTTCGGGGTTCATTCTGAGTCGGGTTTGCGTGCGGTGATGTGGAAGCAGGGTTGTCCTACCTCATATTTTACCCAGATCTTCCCCTCTTCCCTCATGGCGCGGAGCACCTCGGCGAGAATACCTTTCAGGTCGTCGACACTGCGTGCCGGAGCCGGGGATGAGGCCACGAAGGAGGCATAGCTTATATCAAAGGTCGTGCCGAGCTGGTGGACTGAGGAGTCGATGGCGTTGCGGTTGCGCCGACGCAACCGCTTGATGGTGGCCGGAGTGCGGAGCAGGCTGGTGACCTTGATACGGTAGTCGCCACCGCCGCGGGCGTCGATGGTGTCGCGGAAACGGCGTCCGATCTCGTGGAGGGTCTCGGCGGCTCGTGGCACCAGATAGGGGCGCGAGTGTATGAGGGTGTCGAGATAGAAGTCGGGACAGGTGGTGACCTTGACTATCTCGCGTGTGTGTTGCCAGTGGGAGCGTGTATCGGTGAGCGGGCGTATGCCGTAACGCTCAGCCGAGGCGCGATGGATGTGGTTGGAGTCGTTGAAATAGGGACGCAGGTTGCCGAAATAGTTTACCTTGATGCGCTGGGTGGGCTCGGGCATTTTGTCAAGGTGGGCCAGATGGGGCGTGACGCTGTCCTCACGCTCAAGATCAAGCACGGAGACTGATGAGAAGAGTCCGCGCAGACCTCCTGAAGAAGTTCGGGCGGTCGAGGGGTCTTTGCTTGTCTCGGGGGTGGGTGCCTTTCTTTTTGCTTCGGTCTCCTCTTTCAGAGCTTGGGTATCGGCATCGCGGTCGGTCGGCTGTTCATGGCTGACACGGGGCCGCGACTGAGGCCTTTCAGGCGCAGGGGCACACATTACGATACACAGGATGACGAAAAGTGCCGTCGGGAAAACGATCCTGAGTATATTTAATAATATGTGGCTGAAAGAGGACTTGGAAGACATGATAGGTAAAGGTATCAGGGAACCGGGACTTCGGGAGGAAGAACTATGCCTGCCTCGGCAAGAGCCTGGGCACGCTCGACACAGGTGGCGCAGCGCCCGCAGTGTACGGGGCCACCCTTATAGCATGAATAGGTCAGCGAATAGTCGACACCGAGTTCTTTGCCGCGGCGCGCTATCTCGCTCTTGGTCTTGTCGGTGTAGGGCGCGAGGAGCTCGAGCCGATCGTAAGTGCCGTCGGCGATGGCGGCGCCCATCGACGAGATGAAGGCGGGACGGCAGTCGGGATAGATGGCGTGGTCGCCGGCATGGTTGGCGATCATGACTCCTCTGAGGCCTCGGCTTTCGGCGAGACCTGCGGCCACGGCGAGCATGATGCCGTTGCGGAAGGGCACTACCGTCGAGCGCATGTTGTCTTCGCCATATTCGCCTTCGGGGATTGCCTCGGCTCCGCTGAGCAGCGAGCTGGTGAAATGGGTGGCCATGAAGGAGAGGTCTATTTCGAGCCATTCGATGCCGAGCCGGGCGCAGTTGAGCCGGGCGCAACGGGCTTCGCGACGGTTGTGGTTGGAACCATATTGAAAGGTGACTGCCAGGGCTATGGACTCCCGGTAGTCATAGAGCATTGTGACCGAGTCCATGCCACCCGACAGGACGAGCAGATATTTGGATTCCATTGCTTGAGGGAAATGGTTGAGTCAAGGAGAGACGGTAGAGGAAGTGTATATCAGAAATCGTTGGGGATGGCCGCCAGCCGACGTTGGGCCACCAGGTCGGTATGGTCTTCGTCGCCCCAGTTGGCAAACGGGTGGATGGCTATACCTCCGCGTGGAGTGAAGATGCCTTTCACCTCTATATATTTGGGATCCATCAGTGAGACCAGGTCGTTGAGGATGATGTTGACGCAGTCTTCATGAAAGTCACCGTGGTTGCGGAAACTGAAGAGATAGAGCTTGAGACTCTTGCTCTCGACCATCTTCTCGCGAGGGATATAGGTGATGAGGATCTTTGCAAAATCGGGTTGACCGGTCTTGGGGCATAGCGAGGTAAACTCGGGACAGGTGAATGTGACCAGATATTCGCGCCCGGGATGCTTGTTGACAAAAGTCTCAAGCACCTCGGGGGAATAGGAGGTAGGATATTTCACACCGGTATTGCCCAGGAGGGTGACACCGGTGAGTTCTTGATCGGTGCGCATGTATTTTTAGTATGGAGTATATGGTATAGAGTATAGAGTATAGAGTATAGAGATTTTGGTGGGTGACGCTATTTATAGTGTCTGCGGCGGGGGAGCTGAGAGTAAAGTATCGTGTCTCTATCTGTTGCTCTTGATATCTTTGAGATCTCCAAGGACTGTAAAGGACTTGAATAACCTAAAAGTCTCTATACCATATACCATATACCCTATACTCTATACTTTATTTCAGATGACCTTGATGAGGTAATAGTTCTTTTTGCCGCGCTGGACGAGGATGTACTTGTCGTTGAGCAGCATGTCGGTCGAGACGGGAGCGTAAGCATCGGCGATCTTCTCCTTGTTGACGGAGACTCCGCCGCCCTGTACCATCTTGCGCATCTCGCCCTTTGAGGGGAAGACGGGGGCATGGTCGGTGAGCAGATCGGCGAGCTTGGTGCCGTCGGTGATGAGCTGTCGCGACACTTCATACTGGGGCACACCCTCCATGACCGAGAGCAGGGTGGCCTCGTCGATGCGGTGGAGTATCTCGCCGGCTTTGTTGCTGAAGAGTATCTGGGAGGCTTCGACGGCCATCTCGTAGTCTTCGGCCGAGTGTACCATTGTGGTGATCTCCTTGGCGAGTCGCTTCTGAAGGGGACGCTGGCCGGGATCTTTGCTCTGCTCCTCGACAAGAGCCTCGATCTCCTCGCGGGTCAGCTGGGTGAAGATCTTGATATATTTCTCGGCATCGGCGTCGCTGACGTTGAGCCAGAACTGGTAGAATTTGTAGGGCGAAGTGTAGCGGGGATCGAGCCACACGTTACCGCTCTCGGTCTTGCCGAACTTACCGCCGTCGGCTTTGGTGATCAGGGGGCAGGTGAGGGCGTAGGCCTCGCCACCGACAGTGCGGCGTATGAGCTCGGTGCCGGTGGTGATATTGCCCCACTGGTCGGAGCCTCCGAGCTGCAGGCGGCAACCCTTTTCTTTATAAAGGTGGAGGAAGTCATAGCCCTGGCAGAGCTGATAGGAGAACTCGGTGAACGACATGCCCTGCTGTGACTCGCCGCTGAGACGCTTCTTGACCGAGTCTTTTGCCATCATGTAGTTGACGGTGATGTGCTTGCCGACATCACGGATGAAATCGAGGAAAGAGAAGTTTTTCATCCAGTCATAGTTGTTGACCATCTCGGCGGCATTGGGGGCGTCGGAGTCAAAGTCGAGGAATTTGGCGAGCTGAGCCTTGATGGCTTCCTGATTGTGACGCAGGGTCTCCTCGCTCAGGAGTTTGCGCTCCTGGCTCTTCATCGAGGGGTCGCCGATCATTCCTGTAGCTCCACCCACGAGAGCGATGGGCTTATGGCCCGAACGCTGGAAGTGCTTGAGCATCATTACACCTACAAGGTGGCCGATATGGAGCGAGTCGGCTGTGGGGTCGATGCCGAGATATGCGACGGTCATCTCTTTCTTGAGCTGCTCGTCAGTGCCCGGCATCATCTGGTGGATCATGCCGCGCCAGGAAAGTTCTTCAATAAAGTCCATTGTTCAATTCTGTTATAGAGTTGCTGATAGGATAGGTTCATTTCTTTTTCTTGCCGCCGTCGATCTTGACTATCGATCCGTCGGGGCGATGGGTGAGGGGTGTCACCTTTGTGCTGCGGAGCGACGAGACTCCACCCGAGGGGGTGCTGTCGTGATAGAAGAGGTACCAACGGCCGTCTTTCTCTACGATAGACTGATGGGTGGTCCATCCGACTACCGGGGTCAGTATCTCCCCTTTGCACACGTAAGGGCCGTAGGGGGAGTCGGCGACAGCGTAGCAGATGTAGTGGGTGCCACCGGTGGAGTAGGTGAGATAATATTTGTCGCCGTAGCGGTGGATCCAGGGTGCTTCGAAAAAGCGGTGGGGGTTGTCCTCGGTGAGCTCGTTGCCAAGCGAGTCGGTGATAATGATGGGGCGGGGTTGCTCGGCAAGAGCGGTCATGTCGGCCGACAGACGGGCTATGCGCGGAGGGATGGCTATATCGCCTTTGACCGGGCGCGCCACGCTCTCGAGGAGGATATTGTCACGGTCGTAACGGTGGTTCTGTCCACCCAGCAGACCGCCGAACACAAGGTAATACTCGCCGTTGTCATTCAGCACCGCGGGATCGATGCTGTAAGTGCCGCGTATAGGATCGGGGTTTGCCTTGAAGGGGCCGGCCGGATTGTCGGCCACGGCAACTCCTATCCTGAAGAGACCGTTGTAGTCTTTGGCTGAGAAATAGAGGTAGTATCTGCCATCTTTTTCAGCAACATCGGTGGCCCACATCTGACGTGCGACCCAGGGCACATCCTCAATCGAGAGGATCGCTCCGTGGTCGGTGACTTCGCCGGTCATGGGATCGCCTTCGATCGAGAAGACGTGATAGTCTTTCATGTCGTAGTGGGCGCCGTCGTCGGCATTCTTGACCGGGGAGTCCCAGTCGTGGGAGGTGTAGACCCATATTTTGCCGTCAAACAGATGGGCGGCGGGGTCGGCCATATAGTCGGCGGGCCAGATGTAGCGCGACTCGCTCACCACAGGCTCCCCGGTTGAAGCTGAGGAGGCTACGGTGAACAGAGCCGTCAAGGCTGCGACGCGGATGAGACGATCGAAAAGGGTGGAGTTTTTCATGCCGTGTATCCCGGATTATTTCAGGGCTGCGAGAGCCTCGGCTATGCGGCGCATGGCCTCACGGATATTGTCGTCGCTGGTGGCGTAGCTCAGACGTATGTAGCCTTCCATGCCGAAAGCTCCTCCGTCGACTGTAGCTACATGGCCCACCTCGAGGAGATACATGGCGAGATCGGCCGACGAGGCGATCTTCTGTCCCTCGGGGGTGGTCTTGCCGATATATGCGCTCACTTCGGGGAAGAGATAGAAGGCACCGGTGGGGCGGTTGACCTTCAGCCCGGGGATAGCTGAGGCGAGCTCGACCACGAGATTGCGGCGGCGCTCAAAGGCTTTGTTCATTTCCCTGACACACTCCTGAGAACCGGTGTAGGCAGCCTCGGCGGCTTTCTGGGCGATGGAGGAGGCGTTGGAGGTGTACTGACCCTGGAGTTTGTTGACAGCCTTGGCCAGCCAGAGGGGGGCGGCGCTGTAACCGATACGCCAGCCGGTCATTGCATAAGCCTTGGAGACACCGTTGATGATGATGGTGCGGTCGGCTATCTCGGGGAATGAGGCCAGCGAGGTGAAGGAGCCGGTGAAATTGATGTGTTCGTAGATCTCATCGGCGAGCACGAGGATGTCGGGGTGCTTGGCCAGCACGTCTACCAGACCCTGGAGCTCCTCACGGGTGTAGACACTGCCGGTGGGGTTGGAGGGGGAGCAGATGAGTATCATGCGCGAGGCGGGAGTGATGGCGGCCTCGAGCTGGGCAGGGGTGATCTTGAAGTCCTGAGTGATGTCGGCATTGACAGCCACGGGTGTACCCTCGGCGAGCTTGACCATCTCGACGTAGCTCACCCATGCAGGCATGGGGATGATCACTTCGTCGCCTTTGTTGATCGAGGCGAGGATGACGTTGCACAGAGCCTGCTTGGCACCGTTGCTCACGGTGATCTGCTCGGGAGCGTAGCTGACACCGTTCTCGTTGAGGAGTTTCTCGCTGACGGCCTTGCGCAACGAGAGATAGCCGGGCACGGGGGTGTAGAACGAGAAGTTGTCGTCGATAGCCTTCTTGGCGGCCTCCTTGATGTGATGAGGTGTCTCGAAGTCGGGCTCGCCTACACTGAGGTTGATTACGTCGACTCCCTGAGCCTTAAGCTCGGCGCTTTTCTGAGACATGGCCAGGGTGGCTGAGGGTGCAAGCGCTGCTACGCGCTCTGAAACATGGATGGTCATTGGTATATTTTGTTGTTTTGTGCTTATATAAATATGTGGGTGCAAAGGTAGGGATTTTTTCCGACCCTTCAAAACCTGAGGGGAAGGGCATCGGCGCGAAGATTCAGACCGACTGCGGTGGATCAGTCGAGTTTGATCTCGGCCTGAGACATTTCGTCGTATGCTTCCCAGGCCGGATCGTTCTCGCAATATACTTCGAGAGGCAGCAACGGCAGGTGGGCGAGCGATTCATTGAGTTTGCGGCCGAAAATATGGGTGGAGGTGGTGTAGAACACCCAGTCACGTCGACCGTCACCTGTGAAGATGCCTGTGAGCACGGCTACCGGATCTTTGCGGAAGGTGGTCTGAAGAGCTTCCTGCACCTCTTCCATCAATCGCGAGGTCTCGGTGTCGGGCATCCCCGAGGGGTCGTCGGTATCATATTTCCACGAGACCTCAACCCTGATCGAGAAGCGAGGGTTGGATCTGAATCGGGCTACGTCTCGTCGACCTGTCACCATTATCAGGTGGCCGTCTTCGCTCTCGGCGGGAGCTGTCCACCAGGAATCATTTTCCATAATCTGTAATTTTAATTTAAGCAAAATTAAGGAAGTTTTTTGATATGACCGCGATTGTGAGTAATTTTGTGACGAAAATAAGAGGTTGTTTAATAACTGCTCATAAACTATGTTGGATTTTATCACCTGGAACGCCGACCCTGTGTGGTTTCATATCGGGCCACTTGCCATCCGCTGGTATTCGCTTGCCTTTATGGTGGGTTTTCTGGTGGGCTATGAAATCGAGGCCCGTATCTACCGCCACGAGGGAGCTCCCGAGAAGTGGCTCGGCATATTGTTGATGTGGACTGTGGCCGGCACCATCATAGGCGCCCGCCTGGGTCACGTGTTTTTCTATGAATGGGATCTTTATAAGCAAAATCCCGTGTCGATACTGTATGTGTGGCAGGGGGGACTTGCAAGTCATGGAGGCACGATAGGTATTATCATCGGAGTGTTGCTCTACTCGCTGATCACCACCCGTCGCAATCCGATCTGGACATTTGACCGCCTGGTGATACCCATAGCGCTTGTCGGTGGTCTCATACGTCTGGGCAATCTGATGAACTCAGAGATCTTCGGCCATGCCACCACTCTTCCCTGGGGCTTTATGTTCCTGCGCTCGCGCGAGTGGCATCAGCTCTATTACGGCCAGGCGTGTCACCCGACCCAGATCTATGAAGCGATATGCTATTTCGCTCTGTTCGGACTGCTGATGTGGATGTACTGGAAGAAGAATGCCGAGGAGCGTCCGGGATTGATATTCGGAGTGTTCTTCATCGGTATCTTCCTGCCGAGGTTTCTGATAGAGTTTATCAAGAACGACCAGGTCGACTTTGAGGCTACCATGACACTCAATATGGGTCAGTGGCTGTCGATACCGTTTATCATAGCCGGCGTAGCTCTGGTTGTCTATGCGCTGAGACACCCTCGGGTGAAGATCGATTTTCCCAACCGTTTTGCCGACGAAGCGCCTGTCAGGGGTCGTAAGTCCTGACGGTCGGCCCTATCACCTTTCAAAATCTTCGGCACTTAAATCCAGAGGTTGTTTTTAAACTTCCTCTTAAACAGTTTCTGAGAATTTTTCACTAAATTTGCAGAACGAATACCCTCTAAGACTTATGATCGACAAGATAAATCAGCTGAGAGCTGAAATAGAAGCGGCTACTGCCGCTGACCTCAAGGAGGTGGAAGCCCTCCGTATCAAATACCTGAGCAAGAAGGGCGAAGTGAGCCTGCTGATGCAGGACTTCCGTAATGTGCCTGCCGAGCAGAAACGTGAACTTGGTCAGAAGCTCAACGAGCTCAAGACTCTTGCCGGTGAGCGTATAGCCGCCTTGCGCGAGAGTCTCGAGAATGTCGAGAGTGTCGACGTGGATCTCGATCTGACCCGCACTCCCTCGCCGCTTCCTCTGGGCACCCGTCATCCGCTGTCGCTCGTGCGCGACGAGATAGTGGATATTTTCTCGCGTCTGGGCTGCACTATAGCCGAGGGCCCCGAGATCGAGGATGACTGGCACGTGTTCTCTTCGCTCAACTTTGCCGCCGATCACCCTGCGCGCGACATGCAGGACACGTTCTTTGTCACACGCAATCCCGATGTACTGCTGCGCACCCACACCTCCTCGGTTCAGAGCCGAGTGATGGAGAAGACTCAGCCACCGATCCGCATTATCTGTCCCGGACGTGTCTATCGTAACGAGGCTATCTCGGCCCGCGCCCACTGTTTCTTCCACCAGGTGGAGGTGCTCTATGTCGACGAGCATGTCTCGTTTGCCGATCTTCGTCAGGCACTGCTCTATTTTGCCCGCGAGATGTTTGGCCCCGACACCAAGATACGTCTGCGCCCCAGCTATTTCCCCTTCACCGAGCCTTCGGCCGAGATGGACATCTCGTGTAACCTCTGCGGCGGTAAGGGATGCTCGTTCTGTAAGCACACCGGCTGGGTTGAGATCCTGGGATGCGGTATGGTCGATCCCAATGTGCTTGAAGCCTGTGGCATAGACTCTACCAAGTATTCGGGCTACGCCCTCGGTATGGGTGTGGAGCGTATCACCAATCTCAAATATCAGATCAACGACCTGCGCATGTTCTCGGAGAACGACAAGCGTTTCCTCGAGCAGTTCCGTAGTGCGCGCTGATAATTATCGCTGAGACGCTATGATCAGTGTCGAGCAACGCTATCAGCGGGTGATAGAGCTCTTCAGTGAGAATATGCCCGTGGCCGAGACGGAGCTCCATTACGGCAACCCCTACGAGTTGCTGGTGGCTGTGATCCTCTCGGCCCAGTGTACCGACAAGAGGGTCAACATGGTCACCCCGGCCCTGTTTGAGGCCTATCCTACGCCCGAGTCGCTTGCAGCCGCCTCGGTCGAGGAGATATATGGCTATATCAAGTCGGTGTCCTATCCCAACAATAAAGCCCGGTCGCTCTCAGGGATGGCGCGCATGCTTGTAGAGGAGTATGGCTCAGAGGTGCCTCACGATTTCGACAAGCTGATAGCGCTCCCCGGCGTGGGACGCAAGACCGCCAATGTAATCCTATCGGTGGTCTGGGGTGAGTCGACTATGGCGGTGGATACGCATGTGTTCAGGGTCAGCGAACGCATCGGTCTGACCGAGGGGAGCAAGACTCCGCTGGCCACAGAGAAGACTCTGCTGAGTCATATACCCTCGGGGCTTGTGCCCAAGGCTCACCATTGGCTGATACTTCACGGCCGCTATGTGTGCAAGGCGCGTCGGCCCGAGTGTCCCGACTGTTTTCTTAAAGAGGTGTGCCGTTACTATCAGTCACCCAAGTGATAAATAGACTCTTGGCGTGACGGAGGGAGTCGCTTACAATCAATTCCACTGAGATAAGAAGATGGAAGATACGCTTTTGTTTGTCATCGAGGTGCTCGGCACTCTTGCTTTTGCCGTGAGCGGCATACGACTTGCGGCACGCAAGCATTTCGACTGGTTTGGCGCCTACACCATAGGAGTGGTCACGGCGATAGGGGGCGGAACCACTCGTGATCTTCTGCTGGGAGCTCCCCCGTTCTGGATGCTCTCGTGGATGTATCTGGCTGTGACCGGGCTCGGTTTCGTGATAGTGGTCACGCTCAAGAAGGTACTTGCCAGCGATTCGGGTTCGTTATTTCTGTTTGATGCGATAGGTCTTGCCCTGTTTGTGCTGACCGGCCTGCAGAAGAGTCTCGATTACGGCTATCCTATGTGGGTTGCTATAATCATGGGAATGATCACCGGCTCGTTTGGAGGAATATTGCGCGATGTGCTCATCAATGAGGAACCGCTTTTCTTCCGAAAGGATATCTACGCCACGGCGTGTCTGGCCGGCGGATTTGTCTACTGGGGCGTTGACGCGCTCGGTGGAGGAGCTGTGGCGTGTCAGCTGTTGTGTGCAGTGACCATTCTGTTTCTGCGCATCGGGGCGCTCCGCTGGGGATGGCATCTCCCCACTATGCGCGAGGACTGAGTTTTGGCTCAATAAGCGGCTCGGGCTCCGGGATTCAGAACATCCATCCGAGCATGGCCAGGAAGTCCATATTGTGGGAGGTGGGGCACACGAGTCCGGCTGTGCGGGCGGCGTTAGACATGCCTATGTGGGATCTGATGCCTACTCTCAGGTGGGCTCCGAAAGTGAGGCCTGTGGCGATGTGTAAGCCTATGTCGCCTCGGCGGTAGTAGTTGATGAAGGCTTTGGGGTCGTTGTAGAAGCCGGTATCGTAGGAGCTCACCGACATCATGAGCTGGCCCAGATCGTTGGAAGTAGTGTGATAAATATTGTTTTTCTGAGACCCCCCGGTGCCGTAGGCGTAGTAGAGGCCAGCGTCGACATTCCATTTCACATTTGAACCTAAACCGGTGATATAACTGAGGTAGACCGGGAAATCGAGACGCCAGTAGACGTTGCGCTGGAAGACGTTGCTCACGCTGCGGTTGTCGTCGCCCACTACTGCCATATCCATTTTGTCGGAGTTGCGGGTGAAATTTATCTCGGTGCCGAGTCCCAGGTGGGGGCGTATATTAAATCTTGCACCTAAACCGAGACCTCCCGCTGGGCCGGTCACGGTGTTGAGGTCGGAAATCTCATGGAAACACTTGCGGTAATTCTCGGTGAGATAGCTTCCGCCTATAAGGGCTTGGGCATAGATGTTGATGAATGGTTGCTGAGCCGAGGCCTGGAGAGCTGAAATCAGTATAAGTATAGCGGCCAGTGTGTGGAGGCGGGTGGTGAAGATGCGCATAGCTGATGAACCGATAATCTGTGAGACTCCAAAATTACAATAAAAAATCGGTATAAATTTCAAAAATAGGCTATCTTTGCAGAAAAACCATCCTTACCATGAAGAATATATTTAAATCGCTGATTGTATCGGCCGTCATGATGCTTGTCTCGCTGCCCGGAAGTGGCAGGAGCCCGTTGACCTACGACATAGCTCTGCGCGACAGTATACTGGGCGTTATCACCGGGGCTACCATTCCCGAGGCTCGTTTTGACCTCTCGCGCTACGGAGCCAAGGGGGACGGAGTGAGCGACTGCCGCCGGGCTTTTGAGAAAGCGATGGACGCGGCTACGCGCAAAGGCGGGGGCATTATCAGCGTGTCTCCCGGTACCTATTATATAAAGGGGCCGCTCGTGATGCGCAGTAATATATGTATAGATCTGGCCGAGGGTGCCGTGCTGAAATTTGCTCCGGATCCTGAACTCTATCCCGTAGTGTCGACCTCGTGGGAGGGTACATACCTATATAATTATTCACCCTTGATCTACGGCAAGGATCTCGAGAATGTGGCCATTACCGGCCGTGGTACTATCGACGGGAATGCCATGACTACCTTTGCCACCTGGAAGCCACTCCAGAAAGAGGCACAGATGAAGACGCGCGACTATAATCACCGCGGAGTGCCTGTCGAGGAGCGCCGTTTTGGTGCCGGCGATTGGCTGAGGCCTCATCTGGTGCAGTTCTACGACTGCCGTCGGGTGACGCTCGAGGGGGTCAAGATCATCAATTCACCATTCTGGTGTGTGCACCTGCTATGTTGTGATAACGTGGTGTGCAGGAGTTTGCGCTACGATGCCAAGCTTGTCAATAACGATGGCATAGATCCCGAGAGCTCGAGCAATGTGCTGATAGAAGATGTGTGGTTTGATAACGGTGACGACAATATCGCTATCAAGAGCGGGCGCGACGACGACGGGCGCCGCCTCGGTCGTCCGAGCGAGAATATCATCATACGCCGATGTCATTTCAAGGGACTTCACGCGGTAGTGGTAGGTAGCGAGATGTCGGGCGGAGTGAGAAATGTCTTTATCGAGGACTGTGATCACGCAGGCTATTGCAAACGCGGCATCTATGTCAAGACCAATCCCGACCGTGGGGGCTATGTGAAGGGGCTCTATGTCAGGAATTGCAGCCTGGGCGATGTAGAAGACCTGTTTTATGTCACCAGCAAGTATGCCGGAGAGGGCCTTGACAATCATTATTTCTCGGAGATCGGCGACATCGTAGTCGACGGCCTCAGTTGCCGGAAAGCTTCCAAGGCGGCTCTTGTGCTTCAAGGCACCGCTCAGAGTCCTGTCAGTGATGTGTACTTTGATAATATCGAAGTGGGGGAGGCTGAGATCGGTATCAGTTTTAATGACACGCACAATGTCGGACTCGGAAAGTGTAATATTGGCGGTAAGGTCGATGTTCCGACTCAGATTACTGATAAGGATAAGATTTTCAGATGATAAGCTTATCTCATGAGGCGCATTGCGGTGATTGGACTACACCTTGCGGGATGGACAAAAATCAGAAAAATGAATTTTTTTTGAAAAAAGTTGCGAAAATATTTGCAGGGAATGAAAAATAGCCCTAACTTTGCATCGCAAAACAAAAAACAACGGCTCCTTAGCTCAACTGAATAGAGCATCTGACTACGGATCAGAAGGTTACAGGTTTGAATCCTGTAGGAGTCACTAAAACAAAAGACTCATCACAGCAATGTTGATGAGTCTTTAATCTATGTATATGGTTCAGAACAATCAGAACGATCAGCGTCGGCTCGACGAACGCTACATGAGGCTCGCGCTCGACGAGGCCCGTGTGGCTCTCGATGCCGAGGAGGTGCCTATCGGTGCGGTGGTTGTCTCGCCGCGCGGAGCCGTGATAGGCCGGGGGCATAATCTGACGGAGTGTCTAAACGACGTTTCGGCTCATGCTGAAATGCAGGCGCTGACTGCCGCGGCCAATACTCTCGGGGGTAAATATCTTCAGGGGTGTACCCTCTATGTCACTGTTGAGCCTTGTCTGATGTGTGCCGGAGCTATCGGTTGGGCGCAGGTCGGCAGGATAGTGTGGGGTGCTGACGATGACAAGCGCGGCTACCGATCGTTTGGTCTCGGCCGCTCGCCGTTTCATCCCAAGGCTACGGTTGAGCCTGGGGTTATGGCCGACGAGTGTGCCGCTCTGATGAAGGACTTCTTCAGGGCCCGTCGTGGCTGAGGCTATAATTATAGTATAATACATCTAAATTCTCATGGAGCAGAAAAAGAAACTCGTGATTTCGACAGGGGCCGGTGTCAGCGCCGAAAGCGGCATCTCTACTTTTCGTGATGCCGACGGACTTTGGGAAAACTATCCCGTGATGGATGTGTGCAGCGCCGACGGCTTTGCCCGCAATCCCGCTCTTGTCCACAGGTTTTATAACGAGCGTCGTCGCCAGTTGATAGATTGCCTGCCCAACGCGGCTCATCGTGCGATAGCCCGTCTTGAGGAGTGGTATGACGTCTATGTGATCACTCAGAATGTCGACGATCTTCACGAGCGGGCCGGAAGCACCCGTGTACTTCATCTCCACGGCGAACTGATGAAAGTGAGATCCGTGGCCCATCCTGAGCGCGTGTATACCCTTGACAGGGAACATCTCGAGACTACACCCGAAAGTCTCGACGAGTATGGCGATCATGTCAGGCCTCATATAGTCTTCTTTCAGGAGGCTGTCCCCAATATCGAGCCGGCTATCGAGCTTGTGCAGCAAGCCGATATCTTTGTGGTGATAGGGACATCGCTTGTGGTCTATCCGGCTGCCGGGTTGCTTCATTACGTGCGTCCCGGAGTCCCGGTCTACTATATAGATCCTCGCCCGGCGGCGGTGCCCGGGACGGTTCATGTGATAGCCGACAAGGCGACCGTCGGTATGGAGAAGCTCGAAAAGATCCTCTGCCCTTAATGGATGTTAACGGGAGGTGTGAAAAGATAAGATAAACGCAAAATAAGGTTAAGACTCTATCGATTTTTGCTGAAAAAATTTGCAGACTCGTAAGTTTGACATACCTTTGTAACAGTTTTTCATGGTATTAGATTTAAGGTAAGAAGATTATTCGTCGTGATGACGGATAATTTTTTTTGTCCCTGCCTGAACAGCCAGTTGTTTATCACATCAGCCGTCCCGTAATGAAGGCGTAGACCGGGAGTTGCGGCGCCCGTTCCGGCAGGGGTTGTATAATTGAAGTAAAATTGTTAAATTTGCACTCTGATAATTGCGGACAAAGCTTATAAAGTGCGGGACGCAACTGTCAGTGTTAACGTAAATATTAATCATCCAGATATTTAAACGAAATGAATATTTCCAAGGAAGAGCTTTCGCCCGTAGAGCTTCGCCTCACGGTAAAGGTGAGTGAGGACGACTATAAAGACGAAGTCACCAAAAAAATCAAAGAAATAGGCCGCACTCACGTGATCCCCGGTTTCCGTAAGGGTCATGTGCCTTTCGGTGAGCTCAAGCGTCGCTTCGGCAAGCATGTCACCAGCGATGTGATCAACGATACCGTCTATCGTGCGGTAATCGATTTCATTACCGAGAACAAGCTCAATGTCATGGGTCATCCCCTGCCCGTAGAGGTCAAGGAGGCTGTCGAGGAGGGCGATCAGGAGTTCAAGTATGATCTCGCGCTCATCCCTCAGCTCGAAGACATCAAGCCCACCGCCGATGATCACTATCCCTACTATGAAATAGAGGTTACCGAGGAGATGATCGACGAGCAGGACAAGGCTATGCGCAAGCGTTTCGGCACACAGAAACCCGGCGAGGAGATGACTGTCGACGGCGTGGTCAAGGGTACACTGATGCAGCTTGATGCCGATGGCAATGTCAATACTGCCGAGGGTGCCATCCAGGTGACCGACGGCATCGTCTTCCCCCTCTACTTCAAGGACAAGGAGCAGACCGCTCTCTTTGACGGCAAGAAGCCCGGCGACAAGGTCGTGTTCAACCCCAACAAGGCTGCCGGCGGCGACGCAGGCGAGCTCGCTTCGATGCTTCACGTCGACAAGGCTATCGCAGGTGACATCCACAACGACTTCGAGATGAACATCTCCGAGATCATAGTCAATATCCCCGCCGAGCTCAATCAGGAGTATTTCGACCAGGTGTTTGGCCCCGATAAGGTTCACAACGAGGAGGAGTATCGCGCCGCTATCAAGGAGATGATCGCCGCCGAGCTTGCCCAGAACACCCGTATCCTCTTCCGCAACACCTTCGACAAGGCTATGGCCGAGAAATATGCTTCGATGCAGCTCCCCGCCGAGACCATCAAGAAGCTCTTCTTTGCCGAGGCTGAGAACGCCGACGAGGCTTATGCCGCTCAGGAGGCCGCTATCAAGCACGAGATCATCGAGACCAACCTCCTCAAGGCTCTTGACATCAAGGTAGAGGCCGACGAGATCCTCGACATGGCCAAGGCTCTGACTCAGCGTCAGTTTGCCCAGTATGGTCTCTCCGGCATGGACGACGAGATCATCACCAAGTATGCCAAGGAGCAGCTCCAGAAGGAGGAGATCCGCAATCAGATCGCTCAGCAGGTGCTTGCTTCCAAACTTTACTCGGCTATCGAGGGTATCGTGACACTCGACAAGGAGACTGTCTCGCTCGATAAATTCAAGGAACTTGCCCAGGCTCTCTGATAGTCTAAGACACTAAGAATTATCCTTATATGTGAAAGGCATACCCTCCCGGAGGGTATGCCTTTTCTGCGTGTAGAGGAGGGTGACTGAATGATCCTTGAGGCCGGTGGTCAAAATTTCTTTAACACTCGCCGATCGGGAATATGCAAATGTTAAAAATTTGATATTTCCGTGCCTAATATGTAACTTTGCACCGATTTTCAGCTATTTAGAGCCTCGTGGCTCTCCAGTCATTATCTATTAACACCATTTACCTTGAAACTCAAATCCTACCGTTTAGCCTGCATGGCTTTGGGTCTGCTCCTTGTCGGGAGCACTCTGAGTTCATGTAGCGATGACAAAGGAGTTGACACCGATCCCGACGAAACATCGGGATTTGTGAAACTTGACATGCGGCTCGACTCCTCTCCCGTTGGAGCCGAAGTCGAGGCCTCTCGTTCATCCTCACTGCTGGTTTCGCTCCGAGATCTTATCCTCACCCTGACTGATAAGGATCGTAAAAAGACCACTACCCACTCCGTCGACGAATTTGCCGAGACTAAAGAGATCCGCACCGGTTCATACAAGCTCGAGGCCTCTTTCGGCACTGAAGGCGAGGAGGGTTGGGGCAAACTTTTCTGCTATGGCCTGCAGGAATTCCGTGTGCGTCTGGGCAAGCTCACTGAGATAAGCATGCCTGTGACAATGAGCAACTCCATTGTTGAGATCAAATACTCCGACTCGTTCAACGAGTATCTCACCGATGTCACTACATCGGTGATCACCGAGGCGGGCAATTCCTTTGACTGGGAAACCGATAAATCGGAAGACCTCTACATCTCGCCCGGCACTTTCTCGGTGAGCGTGTCGTTCACCAAGCCCAACGGTAAGAGTGCCACGGCTGTAGTCGGCCCATACACAGCCGAGGCCAAACATCAGTATGTGGTGAACCTCGATGTCGACTATGGCTCGGCCGAGCAGATCGTGCTCACTATCGACGACACTGTCACTGAAAAGGAGGAGACTATCGACATCTCTGACGAAAATCTCCCCGCGCTCATCAAGGAACCTGAGATCACCATGTCAGATGGTTTTGAGTTGGGTGATGTCATTGATATGATAGAGTATGATAAGCTGGACAAACCTCTCACAGCCACAGTGCTTGCCCGTGGCCGTATCGCCTCGGCCATTCTCACCACCCAGCCGATCGATATGGGGGAGGTGGGTTTTCCCGTTTCGGTAGACCTCTGCAATCCCGGAGCTGATGCTGACAAGCTCAGGGAGTTAGGCCTTGAGACGAGAGGTTTCGCGGGCACAGGAAGTCTGTTTGGAGTTATCGACTTCACCCGGATGGTCTCCAATATTCCTTATATCAATGGTGTCAGTGTCTGCCGTTTCGTGCTCACGATCACTGATGCTCTCGGCAACAACGAAGTGACCGAGCGTCTCTTTTCGGTGCGTCTCACCCCGCTCGAACTTCACATAGTCGAAAACGGTAAGCTCCTTGTCGAGGGAAGCACCACCATCGAGGTCGAGACCAACGCTACCTCGCCTGTCTTTGAGGCCAAGGGCCGAAGCTCTGACAGCGGCATGATGAACCCGCTCACGGTCACCTCGGCCGTCAAGACCGGCACTAACTCCCATAACGGAAACTCAATCTACACTCTCACGCTCTCAGGCGACGTGCTCACCTTTGACAAGGAGACCGAGATTAACGTCTTTGTGGCCGATCAGCGTGTCTATGCCGAAGGCAAAATACTTGTACCCTCCACTCGCATCGAGGCCGATAAAACCAATGCGTTTGCAAAGAGCGCTCTGGTGAGTGTGTTATATACTACCGAAGAGGCTGCTCAAGGAGCCGAAAATGTCACATTTGAGATGTCGACCAACGGCACTACTTTCACAGCTGTCCCGGCCCAGCTTGTGACAGCTCCTGAAAAGCCTACGGCCGGCAACAGAGGTGTGTATAAAATCGCCGGTCTGAACCCTAACACCAAGTACACTATCCGATCGATCTATAACGGAGAAAAATCCCGCGGCACCGCAACATTCACTACCGAGAATGCCGACGGGTCACTTGACACAGGATTTGACACTTGGGAGAGTCCTGTACAGTTAGGTGACTATCAGACTCTTTGGAATCCGGGCGGAAAGTGGGCTACAATGAATAGCAAGACCACTTCAACTCACGGATCGGGCTCGAGCATGTTCAGCTATGGAGGTACGGCTTATAGAGCGACTTCAGGAACTATGCCTGCAAATGCAAATATTGCTAAGAATCCCTCCCCCACGCATTATTCCGGCAATCAGAACCAGGGAGAAAATGCTGCACTTGTACGTACGGTAGGCTGGGGTTCCGGTAATACGGCTTTGGGAGGTAATCGCGGCAATTGTGATTACGTCACGCCGGGTGAACTCTTCCTCGGATCCACTGACCAGTCATTTGTCGCTCATAGAGGTATCGACTTCGGATCCCGTCCCACGGCCATCAGCTTTAACTATAAATATCTTACCGTAAATAACAATGATGTTGACTATGGACGTGCTGAAGTTATAGTCACTGATGTAGACGGTAAAGAGCATAAGATTAGCAAGAACATTTCATTAACGGATAATGAGTACACGCCCATGAGACTTGATATCGAATACACAAGTGTGGCAAAAGCCAAGTCTATTGAAATCAATTTCATCTCCTCGGCTAATCCTACGTGTGCTACAAATTCCGACAGTCAATATACCCAACACCCGAATGCAGCCAACTACACTGATGGTGAATATGTCGGCTCAAGACTATATATCGACGACCTTAAGCTGATCTACGAATAAACAAGAATACTACTATATGAAATTCAAGATATTTTCTCTCTCTTTGACGCTGGCGGCCATGGCTGCGCTCAGCAGTTGCGGCGACGACTGGCAGCCTGACGGAGACTCGCGGTTTGCCGCCGGTACAGGCGGAGCCTACTCGGGCACCATCGATGTCGATGTCGCTTCAGAACCTACCAAGGCACAGGGCCGTGCCGAAGCCGACACGGATTGCTCCTCGTTTATAGTCTCCATTACCGCTAAGGGTAGTGACGAGATAGTGAAGTTTGACGGCGAGCTTTGCAGCTGGTCTTACAGCAAAATGCCCGAGATCATCACCCTCCCTGTGGGCAACTACACTCTCCATGTGAAAAGTCATGAGCCTGAGGCTGTGGCCTGGTCGACTCCCTACTTCGAGGGTCAGACTGATTTCACTGTGGTGAACAATAAGGTGGTGAACATCGGCAAAGTCCACTGCTCGTTCCGTTCGCTCAAGATAGGGGTGATCTTTGATGAAGATTTCCTCGAAATGATGGATGCCGATAATTCTTCTGTCACCATCTCGGCCGGATCGGCCGGCACCTCGGCCGTGTGGACCCCCTCCGAGACTCGTTGTGCCTACTTCTATCTGACAGAGAACAATCCCACTGTCGTAGCCTACTTCAGCGGCGTGATCGACGGCCAGACCTACACCGCCGGCAAGACCATTACCGATGCGGTCACAGGCGATTACTACACCTTTACCTTCTCGCTCAATCAGGGTAATGCCGAACCTCCCGAAGAGTTTGGCTCGGGTGTAATTCCCGAGTCGGGCATCAGTATCGACGTGGACATGGTGCGCGAGGAGATCGGCAATCAGCTCAAGCCCGGCTTGGACATCAATGGTGATGACGAGAAGCACCCCAATGCCGAGGAGTGGCCTGAAGAGCCCGTCAAGCCCGTCGATCCCGTCGATCCGACTCCTCCCTCCGACGATGAATCGGGAGTCGATCCACAGTATATCGGTATCAATGAAAACGACATCAATGACATTGACCCCGAGGCTGACCTTTCTGAACCTGAGACACTGACTCCTTACATCGTGAAGTTCCAGACAGAGTCGCCCATTACAGGCATGACGGTGCAAATCAATTCTCCCTTCCTCACCGAAGAATTTTTGGGTGAGGTAGGTCTCAGCACTTTCCTTAATCTGGGAGATCCGGGCGATCTGGCCGGGGCTCTCAACGGTTTTGGGCTCTGTACGGGCAACGATGTAATTGGCAAGACTTCGCTTGACTTCGTGTTGACCACTCTGATACCGATGCTTAACGCCTACCACCCCAAAAGCGATGAGCATGAATTCGTCGTCACGGTTTCAACCGAAGGACACCCCGATTTTGTCAAATCTCTTAAATTCCGCAATCTGTAATGAGAAAACTTGCTCACATAGCAGCTGCCATGCTGCTGGGATTTTCGTTCACGGGTTGCCGGGATGAGAATGTGCTCAACGCCGACGGTCGCCTGAAGCTCTCGGCTTCGGTGCAGACCGATATTGTCACGGCCTCACGCGCTCTCACTGAGGAAGAGCACAATAATCTCGCCGCCGGAGCCTTGATATGGATCAGCGACAACGCCGACAATTGTCTCTATAAGTTTCAGGGACTCAATCGCCTCCCCTCCGAGGGACTGACACTCTCGCCGGGCCGCTATCTTGCCGAGGCCTGGGTGGGTGACTCGGTGCCGGCCTCGTGGGACAAGAAACGCTACTATGGAGTGGAACGTTTCGACATAGAGCCTGGTGCCGACAAAGAGGTAAACCTCGACTGCACCGTGCGCAACACCCTTGTCAGTGTCATACCCTCCGAACAGCTCAATTCGCTTGTCTCAGACCTGAAAATTACCGTCGGCCTCAATGACGGTATTACCGACGGCTCCCACTCTCTGGAGTTTTCTGATGCTGACGGAACTATCTCGAAAACAGGCTATTTCATGGTCAACTCCCGCACCAAAGGTCTGACATTCACGATCGAGGGCACTGACTCCAGAGGTAAGGCCATAAATGTGAGCCGCATTTTCCGTGACCGGGCGCTCCCTGAGGATGATGCCGCGGGACTCGCCCGTGCCACTCACTACAAGGTGCATATCCGTTACAGCGATGATGCTACCGATCTCGAGATTGGCGGCGCTTACTTTGATCTCGATGTTGATGCCGACCCGGTTGACGGTAAACAGGAGCCTATCATCATTACGCTTGCTCCTACTATCGTTGAACTTGACGACCAGATCGTCGACGGCGCTGTCGTTGGCTCGCCCGGCGAAATGGAAAGGCTCGCTTTCTATATATCGGCCTCTACCACTCTCAAGGAGGTCAGCATCACGTCGTCGCTTCTCGAGAAGATTTTTGGCGAGGGTAATAGCGAGATTGAATGGCCTCATGCCTCAGAAGCCTATTACACCAGGCTTCAGGAGGCCGGTATCTACCTGATAGAGTATCCCGACAAGATAGAAGGGCTCCCCGGTGTCGCTAACTTCGGCATCAATTTCTCGGCTCCCTATATGAATACGCTTGAGGCAGGTGAGTATGACATCACTCTCGAGGCTATTGATGATGATAACCGCACTACGATCCGACAGATCCACCTGCGTCTCGACAACGCGCCCGGCCAGTTGCCCGCCGCCGTGCCCGAGTCGGCTATCACTTATACTTCCGCTACACTTACGGCCACAGTCCGTCAGCCCGGAAAGGATATGTATTTTGAGGTCAAGGAAGTTGCCTCAGGGCGCGCCTACGAGGATTGGACACGTGTCGATGCTACCTACGACTCGTCAAGGCGCACGCTCAACGGCACAGCCACGGGTCTGAAGGATGGTCAGGACTACGAATATCGTCTCGTAATCGATGACTATACCTCGACGGAAGGCTCATTCAGCACTTTGGCCTATCCCCAGCTTGAAAACTCAGGTTTCGAGGATTGGTTTAACGGAAGTGTCTCTCCGTCCAACAAGTCAAAGGGATGGTTCCCCATACTTAATACCGAAAATATTTTCTGGGATTGCGGTAATCACGGATCCTTGACTATCGGGCCCAATGTCACTACCCCCAGCTCCACCGTAAAACATTCAGGCAATTATGCCATAGAAATGAAGTCACAGTTCGTCGTTGCAAAATTTGCGGCGGGAAATGTTTTCTACGGCAGGTATCTTAAGACTGACGGCACTGACGGTGTGCTCGGTTTCGGTAAACCATGGCCTAATCTGCGCCCCCGTCAGCTCAAAGGCTGGGTGAAGTATTCTCCCGAGACTATCAGCAGCTCCGAGTCAAGAAATCTACCCTCAGGTGCCGAGATCGGTCTGGGTGACGATGATCAGGGCATAGTTTATATAGCTCTCCTCTCAGCCGACAAGAGTGTACAGGGCGACAGCGAATATCCCGACTATCCCGTGGTAGTGAGAACCAAGACCCAAAAGTTATTCAATCCTCAGGCTTCAAATGTGATAGCCTATGGCGAAGTGATCTTCGACGCAACTCCGGGCTCTGACATGCGGGACTTTACCATCGATATCAACGATGTCAACCCCGATCAGGAGATTGCCTATATAATGGTAGTCTGCTCGGCCAGCCGCTATGGCGACTACTTTGCCGGCGGTCGCGGCTCTGTCTTGGTGCTCGACGATCTCCAGCTCGTCTACTGACCTCCCGGCTAAAGGGCCTCACGCAAACCAACGTATGGCCTCACGCAAAGGCGCAGAGAGGCCTCACGCAAAGGCGTAGAGAGGCCTCACGCAAAGAACGCAGAGAACGCAAAGAGATATTTTTAAGGTCATACAATCTACCTTAATAAACTCTTTGCGTTCTCTGCGTTCTTTGCGTGAGGCTTATTTTCTCGCCTTTACTACTCCCCGAGTTTTTCCCGCAGGTAATGGCCGGTATATGACTCGGGACATGCCGCCACTTCCTCGGGAGTGCCTGCGATGACGAGATTGCCACCCGCGTCGCCCCCCTCGGGCCCCATGTCGATAACCCAGTCGGCACACTTTATCACGTCCATATTGTGCTCGATGATCACCACGGTGTGGCCCATGGAGATCAGTCGGTCAAATGAGCGCATCAGCGTTGCTATATCGTTGAAGTGGAGCCCGGTGGTGGGCTCGTCGAAGATATACATGGTGGGCTGTTTGCTCTCGTCGGCAAAGAAAGAGGCGAGTTTCACTCTTTGGTTCTCGCCTCCCGAGAGTGACGAGGAGTTCTGGCCTACCTTGATATAACCTAAGCCTACATCCTGAAGCGGTTTGAGTCGCTTGACTATACGCTTGGCCTGAGAGTCGGAGTCTTCACCGAAAAACTCTATGGCCTGGTCGATGGTCATTTCGAGCACGTCGTAGATGTTTTTGTCGCGGTAACGGATGTCGAGCACTTCCTTTTTGTAACGCATCCCGTGACACTCCTCACAGGGGATGGTGATGTCGGCCATAAACTGCATCTCTATGGTGATGGTTCCCTCGCCGGCACAGGCCTCGCAACGGCCTCCGTCGGAATTGAACGAGAAGGTCGAGGCCGTGAAGCCCATCTGTTTGGCTCCCTGGGTCGAGGCATAAAGTTTGCGTATCTCGTCAAAAGCCTTGAGATAGGTGGCCGGATTTGAGCGGGAGGATTTACCTATGGGGTTCTGGTCGACAAACTCTACGCCCGAGAGTCGTGCCAGATCGCCCGAGAGGGAACGATGGAAGGCCGGTGCATCGCCGGGATTGCCCAGGCGGCGGTTGAGGGCGCGGTAGAGGATGTCTCTGACCAGGGTGGATTTTCCCGAACCGCTGACGCCCGTCACCACGGTCATGACCCCTAAGGGGAATGTTACGTCGACATCCTTGAGATTGTGCTCGCGGGCTCCCTTGATGATTACGGAGTCGCGCCAGCGGCGACGATCCCGGGGCACGGGGATGGTGAGCTCGCCGCTCAGATAGCGGGCAGTGTAGCTCTGTGAGGCTCCGGCCCCTTGGGTGAGGTCTGTGATGTCGCGCGGATTGCCCTTAAAGATGATCTCGCCTCCGAGCCGGCCGGCATCGGGGCCTACGTCGATCAGGTAGTCGGCTTCGCGCATGATTTCTTCGTCATGCTCGACCACTACCACGGTGTTGCCCATGTCGCGAAGTTTCTTGAGCACCGCTATCAGCCGGGCCGTGTCGCGCGAGTGAAGGCCTATCGAGGGTTCGTCAAGGATATAGAGCGAGCCTACGAGCGAACTGCCGAGCGAGGTGGCCAGATTGATGCGCTGGCTTTCGCCGCCCGAGAGCGAGTTGCTCAGGCGGTCGAGCGTGAGATAGCCGAGGCCGACTTCTACGAGATAGGCTATGCGGTTGTTGATCTCGGTGAGCAGTCGTGAGGCTATGCGTGAATCGGTCTCGTCAAGCTCGAGGGAGAGGAAAAACTCTCTCAGGTCTTTGACGGGCATCTTCACCAGCTCTCCGATAGTCTTGCCTCCGACCTTGACATAGGAGGCCTCGGGCCGTAGCCTCGAGCCACCGCAGGCACTACACACCGTGCGCCCCTGATAGCGCGCTTTCATGACTCGATACTGTATCTTGTATTGGTTGGAGTCGACCATCTCGAAGAAACGGTCGATACTCGGGAAATCTCCGTAGGTCAAGGTCTTGCCTTTCATCTCGGCGGCGGTGGGGCCATGCCAGAGCAGACGTCGCTGATCGGCGGTGAGGTCAGCGTAGGGGGTGTGGATAGGGAACCCGAACTGCTGAGCGTCGTGGATAAACACTGAGCGCCATTCGCTCATTTTCTCGCCTCGCCAGCAGGCCACACATTCGTCGTAGACCGACAGAGAAGTGTTGGGCACCACGAGTCGCTCGTCGATACCGAGCACTTTGCCGAAACCCTCGCAGACGGGACATGCCCCGACAGGATTGTTGAAGTTGAACATCATGTCGGAGGGCTCGATGAATTTTATGCCGTCGGCTTCGAAGATTTTGCTGAACTCTAAGTTGGCTACATCCCCGTCGGGCTGCCACACCATCAGGTTCATCTTGTCGCGCCCCTCAAAGAACGCTGTCTCGACCGAGTCGGCAAGACGAGAGATCTCGTCGGGCTCGTCTGACACCGACAGGCGGTCGACAACGAGCATCAGCGACTCGGCCGGCAGAGCTTCGGGATCGTCAGCGAGCGAGGCGAGAGCTTCCTCGATGTCGAGAAAGTCACCACGGCTCATCACTCGGGCATATCCGGCTTTCTGGAGCACATCAAGCTGAGTCGCCACTGTGCGTCCTTCGGGGATGGAGATGGGAGCGAGCACAGCCAGGCGTGTCCCGACGGGATAGGAGGCAGCCTTGGCGGTGACGTCGCCTACAGTGTGTTTGCGCACCTCCTCTCCGCTAACAGGCGAGAAAGTGTGGCCTACTCGACCGAAGAGCAGACGCAGGTAGTCGTAGATCTCGGTAGAGGTTCCGACAGTGCTTCGCGGATTGCGTGTATTGACCTTCTGCTCGATGGCTATTGCCGGTGGAAGGCCTAAGATAGCGTCACACTCAGGCTTGGGCATCTTGCCCATAAACTGGCGCGCATAGCTGCTGAGGCTCTCCACATAGCGGCGCTGACCCTCGGCATAGAGAGTGTCAAACGCCAGTGACGATTTGCCGGAGCCGCTTACACCCGTGATGACCACGAGCGAGCCACGCGGAATGTCGACACTGATATTTTTAAGATTATTGACCCTTGCACCCTTCACAGAGATCAGGCCGTCAGAGGAAAGATTATCTTGTTTACACATGATTTATATCAGAATATCAGTAAGCTGTATTGCACACTCGCCCCGACATCGGCCGGGGCATTATACAAAGATACGAAAATCTTCTGTAAAAACCAAGCCCCGCAGAATCACGAAAATCCGATTGAAGTTTCAGCCACCCATGGATTTTCTCATAGCAAACCTCTAAAACAGTAAAAAATAATTTCCAAAGTTACTTGTTAGACTCATTTGCTGAAAATGAGAAGTTGAAACGTATTTGTATTTATGTGGATTTTTCATAACTTTGCACAAATAAGTTCATCACAGATTAAATTTTTGAGATGTCAGATCCCATGGATACTTGCAAGGAAGTCTCGCAGACGGCTCTTGACCCGGATATGCTCGAAGGAGAATCGGGTTTAGACTGTGCTGATGCTGCGACTGACATATATCCTAACGCGGAGGTTCGTATCTCTAAGGTTCAATACAGTCTCCTTCATGTCAAACGCTTATGTGAAGAGCGCCGACAGCTTGTGCTGGCTCCTGAGTTTCAAAGATATAATGTGTGGACGACTCGTCAGAAATGTGAGCTCGTAGAGTCGATACTGATGGGTATTCCTATTCCGGTAATATATTTTTTTGAAGCTAAAGACGGAACAAAACAGGTAGTTGACGGTCGTCAGCGTATTTCGGCTATCCTTGATTTTCTGAATAATAAGATCAAGTTGTCAGATTTGAAAATTTTAAAAGATTTGAATGATAAGACTTTCAATGATCTTGAACCGAAATTGCAAGGAATGTTTGAGGATTATCAACTGTTTGTTTATGTCATCCAGCCTCCTACACCTGAAAGAGTCAAATATGATATATTTGATCGTGTGAACCGCGGAGGCACCCGTCTTAACAGTCAGGAGATGCGCAATGCCCTCTATCAAGGAAATGCTCTCAGACTTATTGGTAATATATGTAAATCAGAGATATTCCGTAATGCTACCGACAAGGGTATAAGTTCCAAGCGAATGAGAGACCAATACGTAGTGTTGCGTATATTGGCTTTCTCAGCATTGTTTACCCATAAGCTCAATGAAGCAGATAACGGCAGACTCCTGGAATACCGAAGCGACATAGATGACTTCCTTGCGAAGTATATGATATATCTCAACAAAACACTTACTGATGATATTATTGAATCGGAAACCTCGAGGATCCTTGAAGTCTTGGATAAGATATATTTGACTTTGGGGCCCGATGCATTCAGATTTGCAAGTAAGTCGGGAAAACGTCGCCCGATCAATATGCCGCTTGTCGAGACGATCGTATATCTTTTCCAGTTACCTGTCCACAATTATTTCGGCTACGATTTTAAGGAGAAATTTGAGGCTTGGAAAGATTACCTTGACAACAGCGGAATGTTTAGAGGAAATATTGACTCATCCAATAATGTTTTGGCCCGATGTACGGCTGCAGACCGCTTTTATGCAGATCTTGTCCGGGGCTAATTGTCGATACCATGATTGAAAGATTAAAGGTTGAGGGCTTTAAAAGTATAGAAAAACAGGAGTTTACTTTTGCCCCGTTAACAATAGTCACAGGACTTAACTCAACAGGAAAGTCTTCTTTACTACAGGCTATTGCGTATATAGTAAGATATTCTTCAGATACGACAGGAAAGTTGCTGTCAGATATTGTCTCACCGTTTGAGGTTGTCAGAAACAAGTATCAGAATTCCGAACAGGTCAGAATTAGGCTTACAAAAGATGAAGAGGATTTATCTCTGAAAATCAGCCGTGAATTTAGTTCTTATTTTGGAAGGGAGAAGTGGCTGGATTATGAACGTAATATCTATTATCTCACAGCCAACCGTATAGGCCCTGAGAATCTGGTGACTATATTTGAAGATAAGGTGTGTGGCCTTAATGGAGAGGCTTTGTTTGGAACCTATGATAATGAAAAATCAGAGGCCCTGCGCGAAGCTCTCATTATGGATGATGTCTCATTTACGCTTGAAAGTCAGGTAAATTATTGGTTGAGATATATTCTCGATCTTCCTGTCGAAATATCGAGTGAACGCGTAAATACTCAGACTGCACAGATTTTTTATAAGAGTGACGGTATTCCAAATATTCAGCCTCGACAACTTGGGGCTGGTGTCAGCTATCTGGCAAAGATTTTGATTCTCTGTCTGCGTGCAAAGGAAGGAGACGTCGTGATGATAGAAAACCCGGAAATTCATCTGCATCCTGCAGCACAGTCGCGACTCGCCGAGTTTCTGGCATTTATGATCAAGAGCAGAGTGCAGCTTATTGTCGAGACTCATTGCGAGAATGTACTTAATAGATTACGTTATGAGGTGTTCTCTGAAAATATCCGTCCTGAGGATATAGTTATCTTCTATAAGCAGAAGATAACCACACCATTCTTACGGATCGGGGTCAAAAGTAACGGCCAGTATGATCGGGAATTTCCGGAGGGATTCTTTGATGCTACTCTTGATGCTCTGATTCTAATAGACTGAAGCGATGGCTAAAAGCGTGAAAAATAATTTGGTTCTGTCAGATAATCTTCTGAAGGAATGGATAAAGTATAAGCGTGGAGAAGATTTCAGTCAAAATACCATAAACAAAATCCTGCACTATAGTGGCGGTAATATACAGGTCAATACATCACAATATCAACGAATAGGTATTGAGATATCGAGGGAACTTAATCAAAAACTCAGAAGTGCAGGCTATACGACTCAGACGTTGGAGGATCTGGCCGGAAAGACGGTGTATAGAATAATTCTCGATAGCGAGAGAACTGATTTTCCGTATGTCTGTATTAAAGATGATAATATAAATCCAATGCTGGGTGGCTGTTTCTTCAGAAATTGCTCCCGAGAAAAGGCTTTGAGTCATCTGAGAGAGTTGTGCAGAAATGCTTCGGAAATAATTCTTTATGATAAGTATCTCGGACAGACCGATAATTGGCGATCTAACAGGGATCTGATTCTTTCGTTACTTCCTGATAAAAAGTTGACAATACATTATCGTCGAGATCATTTGTCAGATGATTTAGTGGAGGAGCTCAAAACTGTAAGGGCACGCTGGTCTTTCGAGGCTGTTGAACTACCTACCCATCATGACAGATATCTGATTGTAGATGGTAATATGGAAATTATTCTTACTTCGGGATTCTATCACTTGAGATCAACAGCCAAAGAGTTGACTTATATGCTCAGATTATGTGAGAAAAGCCGATTTGGAGCTTAAAAGATATGAAATAAGCCATTGGATCTTAGATAATGTCCAATGGCTTATTTGGTGTGGTATGACGGAGGAGGATGGGTCAGCTATGGGTGAAGCGGGGCGAGATGAGGCGGGCACCGCGGAGGTAGTCGGGGGTGGAGACGCGTCGTTTACCGGGAACCTGAAGCGAGAGGATAAGCAGAGGGGTGGTGGCTGTGCCGACAAGGAGGGTGTCACCCTCGACCGAGACCTCTCCGGGGGAGAGTGGCTGACGGTCGGCGGCGATGGCTACTTCAAAGATCTTGACGGCTCCGACGGGAGTGGAGTCGCTGACGAGTGTCGACCAAGCGGCCGGATAGGGGGAGAGTCCGCGTACATGGTTGCGGATTGTCTCGGCCGGGGTGTTCCAGTCGATTTCGCAGTCTTCCTTGAAGATCTTTGGCGCAGGTGTAGGCTCGGTATCTCCGATGAGCTGATCCTGGGGGATGGGTTTGAGTGAGCCTTTTTCGATGGCGTCGATAGTCTCGACCGTGAGTCGGGCTCCGAGATGCATGAGCTTGTCGTGGACGTCGCCCACATTGTCGTCGGGAAGTATCTCGATGCTCTCCTGCTGTATGATGTCGCCGGTGTCGATCTCGTGTTTGAGGAAAAAGGTGGTCACTCCGGTGACGGTGTCACCGTTCATCACGGCCCTGTTGATCGGGGCGGCTCCGCGATAGCGGGGGAGCAGCGAAGCATGGAGGTTGAAGGTGCCCAGCGGTGGCATAGACCATACTACTTCGGGCAGCATGCGGAAAGCGATGACAACAAAGAGATCGGCCCTGAGGGCGTGCAGTTGGTCGATAAACTCGGGATCTTTGAGTCTGACAGGCTGTAGCACTTTGATGCCGTGGGCGAGCGCACACTCTTTGACGGGTGACTGATAAAGGCGGTGTCCGCGTCCGGCCGGCTTATCGGGCATGGTGACTACGGCCGCTACGTCGTGGCCTGCCGCGATGATAGCTTCGAGGCTCTCGACGGCAAATTCGGGTGTTCCGAGGAAGATAAGTCTCATTTGGAAGTGTAATAGTGAAACGTCAGTGAACCACTGTGACCGAGATTTCGGGAGAGGCCGTGTAGAAAGGTGGAGAGGAGAGGGTGGCCGAGATGCGGTAGGTGCCGTCGGCCACGGGATTGCCTTCTCGGTCGCGGAGGTTCCAGGTATAGGGATAGGATGGGTGATCGACCATCAGGACAGGGTTGCCTGAAAGATCGCGTATGTACAATCGTGAGGTTTCAAACTTTGAGCTGTCGGTCAGGTCAAAGGGGTGGGAGAGTTCAAAGGTGACATTGCTCCTGGCTATATGGGTGGATGCACTCAGGGTCGACGGTGTTGTAGTGACAACGGTAAAGGAAACCTCGTGGTCCACACGGTTGCCGGCGCGGTCAAAGGCCGAGATGCTGACAGTGTGCCGTCCGCCTGACAGATCGGGCAGACGATAGTCGAGCGAGGCAGTCCCGTCGGGGCGGGGAGAGAAAAGTCGTGCCACCTGGGGGAGTGATTTCCCGTCGAGTCTCACCGTGGGAGACGACCCGGGCACGGCGTAGCCGAGATAGGGGCCGCTCCCGTTGTCGTGAAGTTCTATATGGAGCAATGGCGATGTGCTAACCTCAGTCCCCGAGATAAAGTCGGGATTTTCGAGCCATATCTCAGCCTCGGGAGCCGACGTGTCGGCGGCATGATTGTCGGCGGGGCTGAGAACAGGATCTATACATATCGTCTGAGAAGAGCCTGTGGCGGTAATGCCCGACGTTGAGTAGGCACTCATGAAGAGCCGGTTGCTCTCGGCTTTGTGCATCACGGCCGGGAGGGTCATCGTGAGTTTCCAATGTCCGTCAGTGACAGCCGCGGAGTATCGGTCGGCTACAGTCTCGTCGATAGTGTAGAGGTCATTGCGGTGATCAGAACTGTTCTCATGGTTGAGTGACACCCTGGTAGAGGCACCGTCATAGATAATTATATCGATTGAGCCGTTGAACTCTGTGTCTATCTCGCCAGTAGGAGTGACAATGGCCCCTTCGAGCGTCACTTTGTCGCCGGGAGCGTAGAGGCCCACAGCTGCATTACTATCTATTGTCGAGCCGTCGAGTGAAGTGACCACGGCCGATCGGGTGGGGGAGTAGGTGGGGAGAGCCGGGTCACCGGTGAAATTGTAGCAGAGATTATTGGTGCGCTGATAATGAGTGTCCATCTCCATGAAGCTGTTGGAGGCAAGTCGGTAGACATCGCCGAGAGTGGCCGCTTTGCCGGAAAAGAGCATCTCGGCAAGGGCTCTGACAAACACCACATTGTAGGAGAGCAGTACCGACGAGCCGGGAGCTATCACGCAGATCGGGCCCGGATTGGTGGAGATCATTTTGTCGCCGATAGACTGACGGTCAAGATTAATATCGTTGACAAGGCAACAGCCCAGGATGCAGACAGGAAGGGAGCCGTAGGTCGACAGGAGATGATCAGAAGTGGAGAAGGTGTTGAGAATAATGGCGTTGTATTCACCGTGGCCCAGATAGAACATAGCGCGCGGGCCCATCGACAGTGTGGACATGAAGTGGTCGCGACACAGGGGAGCGACATATTCAGATGACAGCGGAAAGAAATCCATATAGGAGCGCGAGAGCGTCGCTCCGGGCATGAGTGTCGAGATCGTGTAGACTCCGATATTCTCGGCGGCAAGTATATGCTGAGTATTGTTGCCGTAACAGGCCGAGAGCAGAGCATGGCCCAGTGTTCCGGCCCTGCGCGGATCGCTCAGGTAGTCGATACATTTGTCTACGTATGTATCGGCATCCTCGGCGTTGTTGACCGCTATACGTCCGACGCTGACGTCGGCACCCAGCGCAGTGCGCGCGAGCGACGGTAATATAGTTCCCTCGCTCGTAATGCCGAAATAAAAGTCGGGCGAGCTACACTTGTTCTCGTTGCCGTTCTCCGAGTAGTCTTCGGTGCAATAGGTCACCAGTGCTTCAAAGTCTGACCGGTCGAGGTCGCGGCGTGTGTCAGACGATCCCTGCCCCATAAGCAGAAGATAACGCAGCTTGTCGGGACGGTTGTGGAGCATCTTTACCATTGCCCGCAGGCCGTTGGGGTGCATGGCTCCCGATGAAAATTCTTCGAAGATTGTCTGTTGATCCACCACAGCGACTTTCAACCCCTGGAGTGTTTCGTGGGCTTCGGCGAGGCGCAGGGCTGCCCGGTGAGTATAGCCGGTGGTGACAATGAGCATGTCGGCATCGGCCATGGAGTGGAGCGATTGATTAGCTACCTCACCTGTCACACGGGGCACGGGCAAGTCGGCTGAAGCCGGGTCAAAAGCTATGAGCGCGCATCGGCCCGAGAGGCCGGGAATGACAATATGTGTTGTCTGATCCTTATCACAGGGTGTGGCTAAGAGTCTGCGCGGAGATCGTGGTGAAGTTACATCCCAGACCTCAGCCCCTGTCGGCAGGTCGCTTATTGCTACCGAGTCGTTGGTGTTGAGCGACGGAAAGTGCATCATGCCGGTAGGCGAGGCTCCTTTGTTAAGCCGGTGGTAGACAAGTGAGGCCGAGCGCAGGGCCAGATAGGAGGTCACTCCGGCGTTCTCGCGCGAATAAGTCACCGATAGAGCAGTGGTCGGCCCTCCGTGAGACAGAACTGAACGAGATTCAAGCACTGAATATATGGCATTGGCCACAGTGTTGTTGCGCTTGAGGGCTACTGAAGTGACATCGGCTGTCACTCCCTGAGAGAACGAGAGGTTACACGAGCCGCCGTTGGACGGGACATACCACGCAATTGCCGAGTGAAGCCACTCTTGCTCTCCGGCATTGTCGGTAAGGTCAAACGTGACGGTATAGTCGCTCTCGGCAAAATTGCGCGTAAATGAATAGAGTCCGTGAAAGAACGGTCGGTCTTCGATAAAGTCGCGGTGATCGACACTAAGGTGAGTGTCGAGCCGATGTCCTGAACGGCCCGACGTGACATCAGGCTCGTGGAGGCTGAGCTCGGGCGAACTGATACCCTCGCGTATACCTATATAATAATAGGAACCTCGTGAGTAGTGATTGCGATGAACCGTAAGTGAAGCCTCCGAGGGGATCAGTCTCATATCCCCTTCGGCCATGAAATACACTCCGTCGGGGGTACGTCTTACAGGTAATATCGGGAGATCGTCGGGAGCGGTGTCAAGACTGTGGGCCCGCTCTACGCTGCCATAACCGGCCACAGTCAGTCTGTCGATATTGTTAAAACCGAGCGACTCGAGCATCTCCTCAGGCAGAAAGTGGACTCCGGTGGTGTCAACGGCGATTTTCACCCAGCGTCCTTCGGCGAGAAGCGACCTCTCGGCACTCCGGGCGGAGAATGAGCCGACGAGCATGAGCATCAGCAGGAGTGTCAGTAGTCTTATCAGGGAATTATGCACTTGTACGGTATTAGGCGGAAGATGAGAGGATAGGGTTCAGCTCCACTCTGTATGTCAAAAATTCCGTAAGAGATCGATGTTAAATCGCTTACGGAATTGATGAAGAGGAAACCGGTGCTCGAAGCGGGACTCGAACCCGCACGGTCGCAATGACCAAAGGATTTTAAGTCCTTCGTGGCTACCATTACACCATTCGAGCTAAATGTGAGGCAAAGGTAATTGTTTTTTTTGATTTATTCAACTTTAAAAAAGCTTTTTCAGGCTTTAGATAGACATTAGCTATTATTTTGCTAACTTTGCACCCTCAATGTTTCCTGTTAATTCTTTAGCCGACTACTATGCGACACATTTGTATTATCACGGTCTGTTCCTTTATGTTGCAATTCAACCATGTAAAGGCTTCCCCGACAGAGACTGAGTGGACGGATAGCGTGATGTCGCTCGACGAGGTGAGCGTGACAGCCATCAAGCAGTCGGCTTCGCTGTTGAGGCAGCCTGTAGCTGTGACCACCATAGGCCGCGGCGAGATAGACCGGCAGAATGTCGCCGGTATCAAGGGGCTCAGCGATCTGGTGCCTAACTTCTATATGCCCGACTATGGGTCGAGAATGACTTCGAGCGTTTATGTGCGCGGTATCGGAGCACGTATCGATCAGCCTGCCGTGGGTCTCAATGTCGACAATGTCCCGTTTCTGAACAAGAACGGTTTTGATGTGGATATGCTTGATATAGAGCGTATAGAGGTGCTCCGCGGCCCTCAGTCCACTCTCTATGGCCGTAACACGATAGCCGGTCTCATCAATATTTACACCCTCTCGCCTCTGTCGTGGCAGGGCGTCAGAGTGTTGGCCGAGGGGAGCCTGCCCGGAGCCTGGAGAGGTGGAGTGGGAGTGTATGGACGCATAGCGCCGGGTCTCGGCATGAGTGTCAACGCGTATGGCTCGCATACACATCCTCTGACCGTCAACCGCTATAACGGGGCTGACGTAGGTGGAGGAAATGACTACTCGATGCGTTGGCGCACACAGTGGCACCCGTCAGAGACACTGACTCTCGAAAATACATTCTCGGCATCGAGTACGCGACAGAGCGGCTATCCCTACGAGTATGAGGTGACCGGCGAAGTAAATTATAATGATACATGTTTCTATAAGCGCACATTGTACAGCGACGGAGTGACCCTGCGCTGGAACGGGCCCGGCTTCACCCTTTCGTCAATCACAGGCTTGCAATGGCTCAGCGACAATATGACTCTCGACCAGGATTTCCTTCCCGACAGCTATTTCACTCTGACCCAACGCCAGCGTGAGCGTAGCGTGACTCAGGATATAGTGGTCAGCGGCACGCATGGAAAGTATTCGTGGCTGGGGGGAGTGTTTGCTTTCTATAAACACAATCGCATGTCGGCCCCTGTGACATTCAAGGCCGACGGAATCGAACGGCTTATATTGTCAAATGTCAACAGCTTGCTTCCCAACGGAATGGAATTGAAATGGGACGATGAAGACTTTGTGCTCGGCAGTGATTTCATGTCGCCTGTCAAGGGTTTTGCCCTCTACCATCGCTCCACTCTCGAGCTCGGACGTCTCACCCTCTCGGGCTCTCTTCGTTTTGACATAGAGAGCACCACATTGAATTATAATAGCAGTGTGAATACTTCGGCCTCAATGTATATGAGAGGTATGGCAATAGATAGCACCGAGATCGTGATAGATGATTTCGGCCGTCTGCACCAGGTGTTCCGCCAGCTTCTTCCCAATGTCTCGGCCACCTGGAACCTCAAGAACTCAGCCGTCTATGTGTCGGTTGCCAAGGGATATAAGTCGGGTGGTTTCAACACCCAGATGTTCAGCAATGTGCTCCAGGATAAGATGATGTCTCAGTTTGGCGGCGGCGGTGGCCGACCCGGCGCTTCCTCTCCGGCCGACGAGACTCCGGCCGACGATAAGGTTGCAGCCACGGTGAGCTATCGTCCGGAGGTGTCGTGGAACTATGAGGTCGGCGGACACTTCTCTTGTGATGGCGGACGAGTCTATTCCACTCTCTCGGCGTTTCTTATCGATGTGCGCGACCAGCAGGTCACAGTCTTCCCCGAGGGCACAACCACGGGCCGCATGATGGCAAACGCCGGTCGCACCCGTTCGCTGGGAGCCGAGTTCTCGCTGTCCTATACTCCTGACAAGGCGTGGCATTTTGACCTCACCTATGGCTATACCCATGCAAAGTTCCGCCACTTTTTCGACGGAATCGACGATCACTCGGGCAATCGTGTGCCTTACGTGCCTGACCACACTCTGTTTGTCTCGGCTGTCTATACCTGTCCTCTGGCAGGATGCCCCTGGGCCGATGCGATCGAGCTTTCACCCTCTCTACGCGGCACAGGCTCGATCTATTGGGATGAAGAAAACAGTGCGCGCCAGCCCTTTTATGCCCAGCTTGGCTGCACGGCCACACTGAAGGCACCCAAGTGGGAGCTTGAGCTCTGGGGACGCAATCTCACCGACACCCGCTTTACGGTGTTCCGTTACGAGTCGATGGAGAACACTTTCTTTCAACGTGGGCGTGGCATCTCGGGCGGTCTCACTCTCAGACTCCGTTTCGCCCGATGATCCATCCCTGACTCACGATTGCTGCGCGGTGTCCATAACTCGTTTTAAGCAACCTCTTGATAAATCCGTTCCACTTTTCGGGAAAAAGTCTTAACTTTGCATTTGCACCCTCCCGAAGGGACTTTTACATCAAATGCTTCACCTTCCCGTCATAATGCTCAGGGGTATGCTCATCGGCATACTCGTGTCGGCTCCAATGGGGCCGATAGGGATGTTGTGCATACAGCGTGCTCTGGGCAAGGGGCGTCTGCCTGCGTTTTATACGGGAGTCGGTGCGGCTCTCAGCGACCTCATTTACTGTCTGCTCACCGGCCTTGGTCTCGCATTTGTCACTGATTTTATCGAGGCCAATCAGTCGTTGCTCCAGTTGATCGGATCGGTGGTGTTGCTGGTCTATGCCGGCTATCTCTTTGTGTCCAATCCTTCGCGGTCGCTTCAGGCCCGAGGCATGCAGGCCACTACGGCGTGGAAAGATATCGCCACCGGGTTTTTCCTTACGGTCTCCAACCCGCTCATACTATTCTTTATCATAGGTCTTTTTGCCCGCTTCAGTTTCCTTGCGCCCGAATTTATGGCCTATCATTATGTGGCGGGATATATATCCATTTTTGTCGGGGCGGTGCTCTGGTGGTTTGGGGTCACATGGTTTGTCAACAAAGTGAGATCTCATTTCAATATCCGCTCCCTGTGGCTGATCAACCGTGTGGTCGGTGGCGTGATAATGGTCATGGGCGCAGTCGGTCTCATCACGGCGGTCAGAGACCTGATGACCAGATGAGACACCTGTGACACAGATAATCACCGTCATTCACGTTGTGTATTATAATCTCTCAGCCTGAGGCTGGGCAATCGTAAGTTATAGTTATCCCCTATAAAAAATCACCTCCGCTGTGACATAGGTCATAGCGGAGGTGATGATTTTTTTAGAGGTCATTCAGAACCGAGGCTCTGAATGACTCGTGGTTGACGGTTGATGGATCAGCCGTTGAACTTCTTCATGCGGGCGATGAGGTCGAGCACCTTGTTGGAGTAACCGATCTCGTTGTCATACCAGCTTACAACCTTAACGAAGGTGGGGGTGAGCTGGATACCGGCATTCTTGTCGAAGATAGAAGTGCGGGGATCGCCGAGGAAGTCGCTCGAAACGACAGCGTCCTCAGTGTAGCCGAGGATACCCTTGAGAGAGCCTTCCGAAGCCTCCTTCATGGCGGCGCAGATCTCCTCGTAGGTAGCGGGCTTGGCGAGGTTGACGGTGAGGTCAACTACTGAAACGTCGAGGGTGGGGACACGCATAGACATACCGGTGAGCTTACCGTTGAGCTCGGGGATCACCTTACCTACAGCCTTGGCAGCGCCGGTCGACGAGGGGATGATGTTGCCCGAAGCAGCACGGCCACCGCGCCAGTCCTTCATAGAGGGGCCGTCAACGGTCTTCTGAGTAGCGGTAGTGGAGTGAACGGTAGTCATGAGACCGTCGGTGATGCCAAACTTGTCGTTGAGCACCTTGGCGATGGGGGCGAGACAGTTGGTGGTGCAGGAAGCGTTGGAAACGAACTGCTGGCCGGCGTAGGTGTCGTCATTCACGCCACATACAAACATGGGGGTGTCATCCTTGGAGGGAGCCGACATAACTACGTACTTAGCACCGGCCTCGATGTGAGCCTGAGCCTTCTCCTTGGTGAGGAAGAGACCGGTCGACTCTACAACATACTCGGCACCTACTGCGCCCCAGCCGATCTCGGCGGGATTCTTGCAGGCGGTAACGCGGATGGGCTTGCCGTTGACGATGAGGAGGCTCTTCTCCAGATCATAGTCGACAGTGCCGTCGAACTTGCCGTGCATGGTGTCATACTTGAGCATGTAAGCCATGTAGTCAACAGGGAGAAGGTCGTTGATTGCAACTACCTCGATGTCATCGCGCTTGGTCGATGCGCGGAACACGAACCGGCCGATGCGGCCAAATCCATTGATACCTATTTTTGTCATATTCTTAAAAAAGGGTTAGAATTGAGTGTTATGATTTTCCTATTGGTTGAGGCAAAGGAGGGAATACCCCCTTACTTTGCGCCACAAAATTACAAATTATTTTTCTAAATCAGTACACTTTTCATTGCAATTTTGTTCGCATTTTTTGGCTATTATAACTTATAATCGGGAGTGGCGGCCTTTTTTTAAATTATGTATGTAGATTTTTGAAATATTTTTGCATACTTAGCGAAACTTTCTTTAATTTTGCGGAAATTGTCTCATATTTAAGAGTCTGTATCAAATAATCAATTCAAAATAACTATGTCTATCTTTAAGGAATTTAAAGAGTTTGCCATGAAGGGCAACGTCATCGACATGGCTGTCGGTGTAATCATCGGTGCCGCTTTCGGCAAGATCGTTTCGTCGCTGGTCGACGACATTATTATGCCTCTGATCGGAGTGGCTACGGGCGGTATGAATTTTACCGACTACAAGTGGGTGATCCAGAAGGCTGTGATCGACGGTGCCACTCAGGAAGTGCTGACACCCGAAGTGACTGTCAACTGGGGCACCTGGGTGCAGACTATCGTTGATTTCATCATCGTGGCTTTCTGTATCTTCATTGCCATCAAGGCTATCAATAAGTTCAAGCGCGAGCAGGCCGCTGCTTCCCCCCCCCCCCCCCCCCCCCCCCCCCCCCCCGGGGGGGGGGGCCCCCCCCCGGAACCCCGCCTTTTCCAAGGGAGGAAA
>JAAVCX010000026.1 GCA_014802105.1 Bacteroides sp.
CCATGCGCCGGGCGTCAACCATTGGAACAAATATCTCGTCGCCGATCAGAGAGTCATCAGTAAACATCACCTGACAAGCCATAAGTTTCAATGTGTCAATTCCTATAATAGGAATATCAAGAGCGTATGCCAGTCCCTTGGCTTCAGACAAACCGATGCGCAGACCTGTATAACTGCCCGGCCCCATAGAGACAGCCAAGGCATCAAGACGTAACTCCTTTTCGGCAGCAAAGTCAAGACAATATTTTATGAAGTCGCTCAATAGGGCAGCCTGATTGAGTCCCTGCATATCTTCACGGTGAGCGAGAACCATTCCCTCAGCGGTCAAAGCGACAGAAGTGCCTGTCGCCGAAGTCTCTATATTTAGTATTACGGCCATTAGTTAACTAATTAGAGTCATTTAAATGAGATCATTCTGAAAAGCACCGTCGGCTAACAGTTCGCTGTATCCTTTGTTGAAATAGTGACGGTCAAAATCACGTGGACGAAGTATACGAGAGTCAAAGATCACAAGATCAAGATCTATGACCACGATATGGGCATCATTTTCATTCGAATCAAAACTGCGTCCCTGGCGTTTTTCCCAATCCTTCAGAAAAGCCGTAAGATCAGCTGCGTTGAGAGGTGAACGTCCGTGAATGACAGCATTTAGATATGGGGCATCCAGCCCGTTAACAGCCTCTGTCTCATAGGTCTGAGACACATGAGAATCGGCTAACAGTCCCTGTATGTGATCAATTGCATTTTTTATTTGCTCCTCTCGGTCAGGCGAGTTGCTTCCGAGACCGATAGTGCAAGTTGCATAAGATTCCATATTATCTTTTTTTTGTCTGAGCAATATAAAACTATTTTACGTCTTTCATAGACAACGCTATGCGTCCTCTATTTACATCTATGTCTATGACCCTGACTTTTACGATCTGACCAATCCTGACTATTTCCGACGGTGACGATACGTAGCGGTCGGTAAGCTGTGATATGTGAATGAGGCCGTTTTCTTTCAGTCCGAGATCGACAAAGACTCCAAAAGCTGTTATATTATTGACTTTACCAGAGAGTATCTGACCGACATGAAGATCTGATATTTTATTGGTACCTTCCTCATAGACAGTTTCTTCTATCACCTCACGAGGATCTCGTCCGGGCTTTTCCAATTCAAGAATAATATCTGTCAGGGTCGGTAGACCAACATCGCGTGTGACATAGCGATCAAGCTCGATGCGATGGAGCTTGTTCCGATCCTGAATAATAGTCTCCAAATCAGTGTTATAGTCAGTGAGAATCTTCTTGACAAGGTCATATCGTTCAGGATGTACAGCCGTATTGTCGAGAGGATTTTCAGAAGAAGGTATACGTAGAAATCCCGCACATTGTTGAAAAGCCTTATCGCCCATACGTGTAACCTTACGTAGATCCTCTCGGGTATGGAAAAGACCGTTCTCCGAGCGATATTTCACAATATTAGACGCTAAAGACGGGCCTATACCTGAGACATAGCGCAACAACTGTTCTGACGCTGTATTTACATTGACACCCACAGAGTTAACACACGACTCCACTACATAATCAAGCGATTCTTTGAGGCGTGACTGGTTGACATCATGCTGGTATTGCCCGACTCCGATACTTTTTGGATCGATTTTTACAAGTTCGGCCAACGGGTCTAATAGACGCCGACCTATCGAAACGGCTCCTCTCACCGTCACATCCTGATCGGGAAACTCTAGACGGGCAACTTCAGAGGCAGAATAAATCGAAGCACCTTGTTCATTGACCATGAAGATCTTAACATCTCTTGAAAACACTACGTCGTGAAGGAAACGCTCAGTCTCACGACCTCCGGTACCTGTGCCAAGCGCAATAGCATCAACCTTGTATCGGTCAACAAGATAGCATAATGTATCAGCGGCACCGATAAAATCATTAGCTGGTGGAGTAGGGAAGATTACAGTATGGTCGAGAAGAGCACCGGTTTCATCGAGTACCACAACCTTACAGCCGGTGCGAAAACCGGGATCGATCGCAAGGATACGTTTCATTCCAAGAGGGGGCGCCATAAGAAGCTGACGCACGTTGTCAGCAAACAATTGTATAGCACCTGTATCACTTTTTTCCTTTACTACAGAAGCTATTTCATTCTCTATCGACGGGCGCATAAGCCGTTTGTAACCGTCCCTGACAGCATTCTTTACCAATGTGGCGATTGCTTCTGACGAAGAAGGTCTGACAAACATACGAGTGAGACGATCGATCATCTCTTCGTCATCTATGCCAATAGAAACCCTAAGAATACCCTCGTTCTCACCACGGCGCATTGCAAGATAGCGATGTGAGTTACAGGTACGTAACGGCTCAGAGAAGTTAAAATAGTTCTGATAGTTCTCTCCCTCGGTTTCCTTACCTTTAATCACCTGCGAAGAAATAGTAGCCGAGCGTTGAAATCTTGACCTCACTATTCCTCGAGCTTTCTCATTCTCGTTTACCCACTCGGCAATAATGTCAGAAGCTCCGGCCAAGGCTTCTTTCACGTCAGATACTTTGCCCTTCACAAAACGCTTAGCCTGTTCTTCAGGATTAGCCGAATGACTCTGAGACATAATCATTTTGGCTAAAGGCTCAAGTCCAAGGTCTCTCGCTATCTGAGCACGAGTATTTCGCTTCGGCTTATATGGCAAATATATATCGTCAAGTTCTACCGGATCCATTGTTTCCTCTATCCGCGTTTTAAGCTCAGGTGTCAGAGCATCTTGCGACGATATCTCTTGGATTATGAACTCTTTACGCTTATCAAGTTCGGTGAGGGCATCGTGACGTTTCTTAATCGCGTAGACTGTCACTTCATCCATTCCGCCGGTGGCTTCCTTACGATAGCGTGAAATGAAAGGGACGGTAGCTCCTTCATCAAGCAGTCTCAGACATGCTGCAACATGCTTACGAAGATATTTACCCAATTCTCGGGTGATTACATTGGCGTGGACATTCACCATTTTACTCCTATTTAGAAGAAGAAATTGTTATTGTTAGAGTCGTTTCCGCAATTTTATCAGAGTTATTTCAGGCTTGGCTCCAATACGGGCCGGAAAACCGACAGTGCCTGCACCGATATTGACATACAGACTATGAGTCGAGTCAGGATCAAAATATAGGCCACCCCATTCCTTATAGCGAAGTGCTGCAGGCGAAACTCCGGCCAATTCCATCTGCATGGCATGAGTATGTCCGGAAAGAGTCAAAGGAATATTGATCTGATCATTACTCCTGATTGAATCCCTCCAATGAGCAGGGTTATGACTTAAAAGAACCTTAAACAACGTGTCGTTAAGGCTCGAATAGGCCTTATCAAGAGAACCATATATGTGAAATGGAGGGTCGCCAATATTCTCAACACCGATAATAGCAATAGAGTCACCACCTCGCTTGATATAGGCGGTTTCATTACAAAGTAATCTCCAACCCATATTGCGCTGCATCATCTTGAGATCTTCCAGATTACGATTCTTATCTGACATTGATGGCCAGTTTGCATAGTCGCCATAGTCATGATTACCAAGGATTGAGATCACACCGTCAGGTGCCTTCAGTTGAGAGAGTGTATTAACATGAGGCAGAAGCTCATCACTCCGGGTATTCACGATATCACCAGTGAAAACAACCAGATCTGGCTTTAAAACATTGATAGAATCGACCAACCGGGAGAGAAATGCAGTGTTATCTCCAAAGGTTCCGACATGAAGATCTGAAATTTGTGCGATCTTATAACCATCAAAACTTTGGGGTAATGATGGATCTGAGAAGTCAAGTCTCACTGTATCAATCGAAAAACGATTGACCAATGCGCCCCACCACATTAGGAGAAAAACAATAACGCTCATCACTCCGGCTATAATCCGCGAATAAGACATGCGTTTACACCGAAACAACTGCGGTATACGACCGATGAGATCAATCACGACATAAATCACCTTGGAAAGATAAACCGTAGCGAACGAGAATAACATCCACATGACGGACAGCAACATAGCATTATCGCCATCTCTCCGTGGCAGCATCAGAGCGACTCCAAGCATACAGTAGCATAAAGTTGAGAATGCTATATAAACTTTGCTTCCGAAACCGCCCGATTTACCGGATCTGATACATCTGAAGATATACCAGTCACACAAGAGGCACAATATCAGCGCAATCAATAGCGGAGTAGGGGGTACACGCATACGGATCTCAGCAATAACCTGCGGCAATCAGTTTGTTGCGCAGAGGGTTGGCATACATTGTATACATATAGGTACGCATGAAATTACGTTCCTGAGGTGTAATGTTGTCAACATCGACTTTGTCAAGCTGGCCCTCTATATAAACGGTGACTTTTTCAGCTTCTTCTTGAGTATAACGATCCTCATACATATCGCTATCAAAGGCTCTGTCATACGCTATATAGTTGATGGGGAATATTTTATATCCACCGTGAATACGACAATCGATGCTGTGACACACTCTACGATAGACTTCAGCTTTGTCTATATCCTCAGCCATCACATCTATCATGGGTGAGATACACGAACCAAAAGCAATATTCACTCGGCCTTTGTATCCCATAAGACCAGTCTCCATTGAAAAGAGATCATCGTGCTGACTCTTCTTGAAATCAGGGTCACGGTGTCTCAAAAGATACTCTCTTGCTTTCAAATAGTCGTTTGGATCATACTCATAGGAAATAGCTACTGGGAAAATATTTAGTGCCGAGAGATTTTGTGAGACAGATCCGTGTCCTCCGAGAGCAAGCATTTTGATTACACTCTCCTGGGTGTGATCACTCGAGTCCTTTGCGCGTCCTTGACGCTGGGCTATCCAGATACTTTCATGCTTACCGGTTATAGCATAATGAATATAAGCAGATAGCTGCTTAGCAGCTTCAAGTGCCTGACGTGTGGGAAGATTACGCTTTACGATAAAACTACCGTTAAGCTTGACAAGATGTGTTATCCAATCATAAATCAGCAGATTATCTCCAATAGCAACCTCAGAAGTCTTCATCCCTTTGCGTAAAAAGCACAGGTTGATAAACGAGGCATCAAGCACTATATCCCGATGGTTTGAGATAAATGTATAGCTTTTGTCAGAATCTACATTTTCGATTCCGGTCATAGTTATGCCTCCGGTAGTATGAGCCTCAAGTTTCTCAAGGAAATTTTGCATCACCTTAACCTGAAACTCATGCTTGGAACCTATAGATTCAAGAAGCTTTACAAATCCGTCGTAGTCAACATCGGGGAGAACCCATTTAACAGCATGCTCAAAACCGGGTTCCTTGACAAGATCAACAATGCGTTCGGCAAAATGCGAATCATCGTATGGGGCTATTTCCGTATAATCTGTTTCTGGTGTGTCCATCACACTTGTTCTTTTTTCTTAATAAAACCTCGGTCTTTTCAGTAAATCCGAGAGGGACTATTTGTATAAAAAATATAAGAAACAAAAGTTATGTCAAAGGTAGTTTTTTTCCGAAATATATACAACATGATTATTCACAAATAAATTTAAAACATCTCTCTTGACAATCTTCAATGGGGGAGCCAGCACGATCAGTTTCAGAGGATGCACAAAAATCGACCGACACTATTTAACATAATATTGATTATGAGAATTAGCATAGAATTGTTCTTTTGGAGAATAATCAGTCGAATCTTTCGGAAATGTCCTGTCAGAAAAAGAATAATCACTCCAATATAAATTAAGTGAATCAACACCGGTAAACTATCGACGATTAAGCCTCGTTCAGAGTAACGTATGCCTGAAAATATATTTCCAAGACCAATGCACAATACGTGAGACCAAGTCAAAATAAATGCCGACCTTCTACTTTCCCCACCTTCAGTCAAACACCTGTCTTAACTCCTGAATACTTGATCAACCACGACTGTCTTACCAGAAATAATGGTAATCATGTTATTCTAAAGCTTATTTTCATAACTCTAAACTCAATTCAGTCAATATATTACAGCTCTCATCGCAAAAAAATCAGCCCCATTTGTTTATGAGGCTGATCGGAGTGATAAATGACATTAGAATAGCTATTCAGCTGATTTTCAGCAAGGTTTAATTACGGATTATAGCGACTCTCCGTAATAAATGAAGCGTCAGCAGGAATTTTTCCCTGAAGCAGGTCTATGTAAGTAACCCCAGGATGGTTTTTTAGATAAGACCTTACAAGTTTATGAGCAGTGAAACGACCTGCTCGTCCAGGAGCATCAGGAGTAAGCACAAATGTTGAAGGAGCCGGTTCGAGGAGTGATCGGGCAATTGATAGGTCAGTATTATACAGCAATTTCTTTTCAATTATAGTATGCCAGATTTTCTGTTCATTATCTTTGAGCCAATCCATTTGAGCATCAGTCATTCCGAGAGCCGACTTCTCATCGACGCCAAGAGACTGCATAACTGCCTCAGTCAACGCGCCATAGTAAATCATGTGTTCAAGTGTCGACTGATTGTGCCCGCGATTAAAAGGCACCTTAACTCTCAATATCGCCTCAACTACATCTATCGGGAGTTGTGATCTATTCTTGAGCTGGCGAAGATATTCCGGGAAAAAACCGTAATATCTATATGAAGCACCAAGATAATGGTTAAGTCCGACAAAGACTACACTATCTGCAACAATAACCGACTGAGAAAACGGAGAGATTATTGAATAAATCTCAGGCATCTGAAAACCAGGAATATCCTCAGAAAGCTTATACAAGGCCCTACCCAATGCACGTTCCTCCTGACTCAGATCAGAACCGAACACGCTGTCTACGCTTCCGATATGAGCAGTCACAGATTCTTTATTTGCATATTCCGAAAGAGTAAAGACATCTAAATAGTCATACCCGCTCACTTCAAACAGTAGTTTAGCCGCTGCCAATGACCTATCGTCCTCAGGCATTTCACCCTTAGGCAACTGCGTGTCAAGTCGATGAATTATAAATCCGTGACTGTTACCACAAGCTGTAAAGCATCCCAAAACTAATAGGACAGCCAACACCATATATATATATGAACGTTTCATATTAGTGAGTATAAATCTAAATTGTTATCCAAAATTACTGTTTTTTTCGCAAACCGTCTCACAAAATTATCTTAAAGTGGATTATAATCTCCATACTTTTGCTAATTTTGCAAAGAATATGCACTTGTTACGACTCATAACGCTTGTTTTATGCCTTGTCGGCTTTGCCGGCGAGCAAATACTTTATGCCAAGGAATTTGTCATTGTACTTGACCCCGGCCACGGTGGAAAAGACGGTGGAGCATTAGGCAGAAAGACCAACGAAAAGACCGTCAACCTACAGGTTGCCACAAAGTTACGCAAGATGCTCAATGATAACATGAACGACGTCAAAGTTGTTATGACTCGTGACGACGATCGGTTTATTCCTCTACAAAAACGAGCTGACTGCGCCAATCGCCACCATGCTGACATATTCGTTTCGATACACGCCAACTCGGTAGATAAAAAATCGAAAAACCATCTCACTATTCATGGCGCAGCTGTCTATACACTCGGTCTTGACAGAAGCGACACCAATCTGGCAGTCGCCATGCGCGAAAATGAAGTTATGAAACTGGAGCAGGATTACACAACCACATATCATGGTTTTGATCCTTCGTCTACCGAGAGTTATATAGCTTTTGAAATGCTCCAGCACAAGAATATGGATCAAAGTATTTCGCTTGCCGAAGCCGTTCAGGATCAACTTGTGCGTTACGCCGGCAGAAAGAACAATGGAGTAAAACAAGCTCCTTTCTGGGTACTTGTTCGTACAGGCATGCCATCTATACTCGTCGAACTAGACTTTATCTGTAATCCAGAAATGGAAAACTTCATGGCTTCTGAGCGCGGTAGCACTAAATTAGCTCAAGCTATATATAATGGTATAAGCAAATATCGGGGTTATACTTCGGGAAAATCCAGGACAAACACGACACAATCAGACTCTGATTCCATAACAGAGACCAATGTCTCTGCCAAATCAGATAACGACACATCCTCTTCTATTATTTATCGCATACAATTTCTCACCACCCCCCGCCCTATCCCTTCAGGCGACAAACGCCTCAAAGGGCTCGTAGCCGAGTATTATAAAGATAACGGTATGTTCAAGTATACAACCGGCGCATACTCATCTGCCAAAGAAGCATCCAACGATCTTAAAAAAATCAAGAAGAATTTCCCCGACGCATTTGTAATTAAAACCATTAACGGCCAACGCATTAAATAAACACACTCACACATATTTCAATGAGCAAGTTATCCTCACGCGAAGTAAAAATCGGAGCTTCTGTCCTTATCGCTCTCATCGCACTGGTATTTGGCATCAACTATCTTAAAGGTGTCAACATATTCAAGGCTGCCAACTATTACTATGCCTCTTATACAGATGTTACAGGCCTGGCACAATCGGCACCTGTGACCCTTAACGGCTATAAAGTCGGTCTGGTCAGAGAGGTTGCTTACGAATATGATAATCCCGGACATGTACGCGTCGAACTTAGTCTTGACCGTAAACTACGTCTCCCTGTGGGAACCAAAGCTGAAATTGTCACCGATATGCTCGGCACATCGACTATTCAGCTTATTATGGGCACTTCTCAGGATATGATCGAAGTTGGCTCTAAAATTACAGGAATAGAGGGTAGCGGACTTATGGACAAAGTCTCTACCGAACTCATGCCTACCGTCATGCAGATAGCCCCCGGCATTGATTCTCTCGTAAAATCTTTAAACGTAATAGCAGGAGACCCGGCACTACTCAACTCTGTGCGTCATCTTGATGCTGTTATGGCAAATCTTGAATCGACCACTACCCGCCTTAACTCTGCAATGACAGCAGTACCGGCCATTGTCACAAATGCTAATGCTACCATGGCCAACGTAAAGGAAATATCAGCAAATCTTACTCAACTATCGGGAGTTCTCGCAAAGCTATCTGACGATCTCAAGGATATGCCACTCGACTCTACTATGAGATCCATCAATAATATTGCGGTTAATCTGGATCGCGCAACCGAGCAACTCAACTCGACAAACTCGTCACTCGGTCTACTACTTAACGATCCGGCACTCTATAATAATATCAACAACACAGCTGCACACCTTGACAGTATAATGATTGACCTTAAGAAGCAGCCAAAACGTTATATCCCGTCAATAAAAGTATTTTAATTCATAACCATCTATTTTTTAGACGTATATAGCAAAGACTCTTTTTGTTTATCAAGAACAGGCACTTTTCAAAAAGAAAAAAATCAACCATCAGCTGAATTTTTTCGCGAAAATATTTGCAAGATAAGAAAATTAGATCTACCTTTGCACTGCAAAACCAAACATGGTGGGCATAGCTCAGTTGGTTAGAGCGTCGGATTGTGGTTCCGAAGGTCGTGGGTTCGACCCCCACTGTCCACCCCAACATCCAAAATGTATTTGTATCTTTGACACTACCCTGTGAGACGCCGGGTGGTGTTGTTTTTTTACATTATACCAAAACACAAAAACACACTTCTCTTGAACTTTAATAGACGCGAATACATTATAAGTATATAGAATAAAGAACCGCTATATACAAACATTGTTTCAACTCTTAAAATATCGTTTGATTTATGAAAGCATTTGGAAAGATATTGTTCTGGATAGGATTTGTAGCTCTTATAGGCGTTGTTCTCGCCTATCTCATCATCATCATATCGGGAGCCTTAGCATTTGCCACAACCGCCACTGCCCTCTCAATATGTGCAATTATACTTATCGGAGCTCTGCTTATGCTCCTCGGTCGCTATTATGAACGCTCAGGTATCAGACGCGATGAGGAGCGCTTGCTGAAGAGCGACAAATAACCCGCACACATTTATAACATGATAATTCAGTTCCTGGCTGTTAACCTCTGCCAGGAATTACTGTTTTGTATCTGAACAAAAAGTTTAATAATCTTATATCTTCCACTCACTATTGCGTAAGAGCCGGGAAATAGCTATTTTTGTAAAATAAACAGAAATCTACTCAAAAATGAAATCACTATACTCTTGCGCACTGACAGCCCTTTGTGTCGCTGCATTATCTTCATGTTCAACCGATTCCAAATGGCACATCAATGGCCAGATAAAGGATCTTGAAGATGGACAGAAACTTGTGCTTGAAGGAAACAATCAGGGATACTGGTATGTAATCGATTCTATATCACCTTCAAAGAACGGTTCATTTAACTATGCCGGTGAGATACATGGTTATCCTGACATATTCCGTCTGCGTCTCGGAGATAATTCTATCTACTTCCCTATCGATTCCATCGAGACCGTTACGATTGAGGCAAGTGCCCCTGACATTTCGACCGGCTATACGCTCAGTGGCTCAAATTCAGCTACCAATCTTGCTCGTGTTGATAGCCTGATCAATTCGGTTGCTGCCACCAAGGGTGTATTATCTCTGGCAAACGACGGCGACCTCAAACGTCAACTTGGAGAAATGGTTGTGGCTGATCCTGCAGGAATTGTCAGCTATTACATAATAAGTAAACGCGCCGGAAACGTTGCTCTTTTCAATCCTCAAAACCCGGTAGATCATCGTATCATAGGAGCTGTCGCCAACTCGTTTAACACCCTGCGTCCTGATGATCCACGCACTAAATATCTTACTCGTCTCTATCTTTCAAATCGTCGTAGCACAGCCAATCAGACAAATACCGATAGCAATCTGCGAGCCCAGGTTGTACACGCCTTTGAAATTGATCTCGTTGACGATGAGGGTAAACGTCAGTCTTTACTTGAGGTGACATCCAAAGGCCATCCCGTAATATTGTCGTTCACCGCCTATGGTGCCGAGTGGTCACCGGCTTTTAATGTCGAGCTTAATAAAGTCTATGAGAAGTATCGCGATGCCGGTCTGGAGATTTTCCAGGTATCTCTTGATAGTGATGAATATAACTGGAAACGTGTTGCTAAAAATCTTCCTTGGATTACTGTGCTCAATAACCTTAGCGACGGAGACAAAACCCTGCGTCAATATAATGTCACAGCCATTCCAACAACCTTTGTATTTAACAGCAAAGGAGAACTGGCCGAGCGTATACTCGATATTGCAGATCTTGATCAGGCAGTTGCCAAATCTCGCTGATATCGGTGATTTTCAAAGGTCTGTATAGGACTATACGCACTTTGCTCGTAGTGCTTCTGGTACTTCCTTTGGCGGTACCAGCACTTCTATATATCTTCTTGTCAGTTCCAGTAATACAAAAATCTATAGGCACACGCGCCGAGAAAGAACTGTCTAATCTTCTGGGCACACCGGTGAGGATCGGGAAAGTTGAGTTCTATCCATTCAACCGAATTGCTTTGACCGATGTAAATGTTAAAGATCCATCAACCTGCCGGGATTGTCTTAATGTCGGACATTTAGGCTTAGGTGTCAGTCTGTCGGAAAGTCTGTGGAACCGATACCCCGTGATCACCTATGCCGAGCTACTTGATGTGTCGATCCATCTTCAGAGAGATTCCTTGAGTGCGCCACTTAATATATCTCCGATAATCGAGAAGCTTAAAGGGACGGACACCGGCAAAGAGACACCTTTTCATCTTGCTGTCAATATGGTCGTGATACGAAGATCGGCGATCAGCTATGATGTTACTAATATCCCCGAGCGTGAAGATGGAGTTTTAGACCCTTATCATCTCCGGATCAACGATCTCAGGGCCGATCTCAGGGCTCCATATATTTCCAATACTTCTGTCAGCGCGCAAATCAAAAGATTGGGAGCATCTGAGCAGTCTGGTCTTACTCTGTCCTCATTGTCAGCACAGATAGATATGAGCAGGGATGCTATGACAATCGGAAATCTCTCGCTCACACTTCCAAACTCGCAATTACAGTTTGATGATATAACACTCAACGGTTCTCCACTTGTAAAAGAATGGAAACCTTTGAGTCAGACACCTATATCAATCAATCTTCTACCGGGTGCACATATTTCAACAGAAGATATCTCGCCACTCCTACCTATTTTACATGGAATAGATAAAACTCTCAATTTCCAATTGAGATCCACTGTCACTGCTGATAATATTGATATTGAGCGTCTCTCTCTGTCAGACACAGAGAATAACGGAAATATTGAGTTCAAAGGTGATATTTCTGATTTTCTGAATGGTTTTGATAGCTCCACAACCAATGTCAGAAGTGTTAATATTGCACTTGATATCAATTCTATAATAAATACTCTCGGTAACTCGCCTACTCCATCGTTACAGAAAATTGGGTCGACACTCACTCGCTATTCATCATTAGGCGTAGTCAACTTACTGGGACACGGCAATTTATCAGTAAAAGACGTACGGTTTGACGGATCTTTGACCACTTCATGTGGCGACATTGACTTTGATTCGTGTACGATCTTCCGAGCGTCAGAGATAGCCCCCGTGCTTATCTCGGGCAAACTGTTGATCGGAGATCTTAACCCATCAGGACTTAACTCACAACTTCAATATCTGACCAAATTGTCGGCTACGGCTGATTTTGATCTGAAGATTGAACGCAACGGTGATATATACGGTACATCCAAACTAAAATGCAATGAATTAGAATGGGACAAATCAATATTTTATGACCTGTCAGCATCGGCCGATTTCTCAGGTAACACCATTGACGCGTCATTCGAAAGTTCTAATCCCGGTATGGATTTCCGTATAAATGCAGGCGGAGATATTCGCGGACAAGCACCAATCAATCACCTGCACGCAGAACTGAACGACATCAAGCTATCTACATTTGTTACTTCAAAGAGACTGTCCCCCTACTCTCTTAAAACCACAATTGATGCTACTGTTCAAGGCCGTCATCCCGATGATATGACAGGTATCATCGATATTGATCAATTCACTCTTACACCCATCCCAAACGAAACCTCTCTTACTCCCGTCTCTATTACCCATGCTTCACTATCATCGGTAATCAACGACTCTTTAAAGACCTTAACATTTGACAGCACCCCAATAAATTTGTCGTTAAAAGGCCGATACACTTATGCTTCGATTATCTCAGATGTAAAGGAGCTGATCTCTAACGCTTTCCCTTCGGTAATTCCCCATTCTATTAATCATCCTGGTGACGTAAAAAGCGATGCCGCACTCGAGATAAATCTCCACCCCGATACAACATTCTATCCTTTTTTCGGTCTGCCTATAGAAGTCATCTACCCGATTTCACTAAAAGCATCGACTGACAGCCAACAGAATACGGCCGAGCTGACTCTGGATGCTCCTTATCTGAAGCAAAAGGATAAGCTAATCGAAAATACTTCTGTTGCTGCACTGCTTAGTGGCTCGTCTCAATCTTCGGCTCTTAGTTTTACAACCCGAGTGCCGACCAAAAATGGGCCGATGGACCTACATATTCTTTCCGACGGCAGCAACGATTCTATTATTACCGCTATCGGTTGGAATATTGATGCTCCGACAACTTTCAAAGGAGACATCAGTCTTGCCACCAATTTCAATAGAATTGAAAACTCACCGTTGGAAACAACAATCAAAATGTTGCCAAGCCGACTGATTTTCAATGATTCGGTGTGGACTCTCAATCACGGCAGTGTCAAAATACTCCCAGGCCGAATAGATGTAAGCAATCTCGGTGCGTCTCGTGCAGGACAATCGCTTTCGATCAACGGAACTGCAGGTGCCGATTCCCTCAATCGGCTTGAGGTCCATCTTGATCACATCGATCTTGACTACGTATTCTCGACACTTGCGCTGAGCGATGCAGTCAACTTCGGAGGTATAGCTACCGGAGTTATCTACGGAGACGCCCTGCTTTCCCATGATCCGGTGCTCTATACTCCTGATCTTCATGTCGAAGGCATTACGTATAATCATTGCACTTTCGGGGATGCCGATATTCATTCCCGGTGGGATAATAACACTCATGCCATAACGATCGACGCAGATATAGTCGGAGCCGACAATAATCATTCCACAATCTCAGGAAATATTGAGCCACTCGACAGCCGGCTTGATTTCACATTTAATGCAACGAAAGCACCCGCATCTTTCATGTTGCCTTTCATGCAGGCATTTACTTCTCAGGTAGAGGGTTTTGTATCAGGGAAAGCACGTCTGTTCGGAACATTCAAAGATCTTGATCTCGAAGGCGATATATATGCTGAAGATCTATCATTGAAACTCGATTTCACAAATACTGTCTACACAGTCAGTGACTCGGTGCATATCCGTCCCGGCAGTATCACATTTGAAGACGTGATAATTAAAGACCGATATGACAAGACTGCACGCCTTACAGGACATGTAGGTCACAGTTATTTCCATGATCCGACTTTTAAATTCAATATTACAGATGCAAAAGACCTTCTCGTTTACGACGTGAAGGAAGGATCAACACCCGATCCGTGGTATGGAACAATATACGGTAACGGTGGTGCAACCGTGACCGGCGTACCCGGCAAAATCGACATAGACGTAAAAATGAACACTGCCCCTAAGTCAATTTTCACATTTGTATTGAGCGACGAAGAGGTGAGCGTAGAGCACGATTTTGTCACCTTCAGAGATCGAGATCGCGGCCGGCGAGACTCTCTGGCAGCCCTTGATCCTACCCCACTGATCGTAAAACAATTGCGAGACCGCGTAAAGATCGAAAGTGAGGGAGCTCCCACCGTCTACGATATGAAATTTGATGTCGGCATTGACTCGCTGGCCACACTCGAACTTGTTATGGATCCCAACGGTGGCGATAAAATCAGTGCTCATGGACGTGGCAACCTTCTGATGAGGTATGCCTCAGACGGAGATCTTACGATGCACGGTGAATACACACTCTCACGTGGCACATATCGTTTCACCCTGCAAGATATTATTATCAAGGATTTCAATATTCTTGCAGGCAGTCGCATCACATTCCTTGGAGATCCCTATGCTGCACAACTTGATATACGCGCGTCTCATTCAATCAAGGCCAATTTGAGTGACCTTGACGAGAGTTTTCTTGAAGACAGGGCTCTTACTTCCACCTCTGTAAGAGTAAATGCGCTCATGTATATCCGCGGAGATATGCGCCATCCCGACCTGAAGTTTGATCTTTCATTCCCCACCCTTACAGCCGATACCGAACGTAAAATACGATCGATTATTTCGACCGATGAAATGATGTCCCAACAGATACTTTATCTATTGGCCCTCGAACGTTTCTATACTCCTGAATATATGGGACAGACGGCCCACGGAGGAGAACTCGTATCAGTCGCATCATCCACCCTATCGTCGAGACTGAGTTCCATGTTGGGAGAATTGAGCGACAGCTGGACTATCGCTCCGGCTATCAGATCTGATCGCGGAGATTTTTCAGATGTTCAGGTCGATGTAGCCTTATCTTCTCAACTTCTTGACAACAGGTTGCTTTTCAACGGCAATCTTGGATACCGCGACAAATCGCTTAACAACAACTCATTTATCGGAGACTTTGACATTAGGTATCTGCTCAACCGTTCAGGCTCGATACAGCTAAAAGCCTATAACCGCTATAACGATCAGAACTACTATCTCAAGTCAGCGCTGACCACCCAGGGCATAGGCGTTGTATTCCGTCGTGACTTCGACAATATATTTAGTTTCCTGCGTCCTTTACGTCGCAAAAAGAATACAGACCGCTCGACTGATGCGAAAGTTGATTCTGTCAGGTTCAACACTGTTCTTGACATTTTCAGCCCTGACTCTATAAAACTGACCGATTCTATCTCTATAATCCCGACAGAAATACCCGGGAAGATAAAATAATTACCTAAGCAAGACGACGGGCGGTAAAGAAGTGACGTGTAAAAAATATCAGCAACAATGTCCCTGAAATCTGCGAAACAGCCGTGAACCAGAATGCCGCCGAGTATCCTGCATATTCAAGCAGGATGCCACCCAGGAGTATTCCGATCCCCATTCCGAGATCCCAGGAGGTTAGTATCGAGGAATTAGCTGTCCCACGTTGATCCTTGCGCGCTACTGCTATGAACATATTAAGGAAAGCCGGAAACATACGCCCGTTTCCAAGACCGATCAATAGAGCCGAGACATAGAACGCCCAGACTCCCGGAGATAATGCAAAGAGCGTAAATCCCACCGAACTGATAAGTCCGCCCTCTATGGCATTTCCGGTCAGGCGCCCTTTCCTGAGAGACTTGGCTCCATAAAGACGGGAAACGAATAGTCCACATGAAAGCAGAGCGAAGAAAAGGCCGGTACCATCTGTAATACCCATCATTTCCTTACCGTAAATGGCCACGTAGTTACTCATGACACCCCAGCAAAAACTAAACAGCATGATATTAAGCGCCATAAGCCATGCTCGGGTAAGAAAAAAATGATCCATACTCAGATGAGGTTTACCCTCGACACGAGGGCGCTCAGCCAGATGTATAGAGGTCGAACAATAGAACCCGATAAAAGCGACAGCAAGTGCTATCCAGAAAAGCAACGAAAAATTACCTGTTGCATTATAGATCCATATACCTACCGATGGAGCGAAAGCCATAGCGAGATTGTTACTTAGACCATAGTAGCCAATGCCTTCATTTCGTCGTGAAGATGGGAGCACATCTATCGCTACCGTGCTATTGGCCACTGTAGTCGCGCCAAACGGTAAACCGTGAATAGTTCTGACTATCGCAAACATCAGCAGAGATCCGGCTCCTATATAGCCGGTGAAGCAGATAAAAAAAGTAAAAAAACACACCATGAGAACCTTCTTGCGACTGAAGCTGTCAACAATAAAACCGCTGAATGGTCTCACAAGCAAAGCTGCCACCACATATCCCGAAAGTACAAGACCTATAAGATCCTTGTCAGCCTCAAATTGAGCGTCAAGATATAGGGGCAGAAGAGGAGTCAGTAGATAAAACGAGAAAAACAACATGAAGTTTCCCGCCATAGCCTTACAATAGTTGACATTCCAGAGACGTTCGAGTTTTTTTATTTCCTTTTCTGTATCCATTGTCAATGACATTTTAAATATACAAAATGGTGTCCTACACCATTATATATACACATACACCTATCGAAAACATTTCAACTGCAAATTTACCTCTTTTTTAAGTGCTCATTTGATAATAGTTGTTAAAACCTTAATGCTCTTAAATTGTTTTGTCTATATAGCTCCGAAATACACTCATCCTATGACAGATCAATCTACGACAACAAGAACCTCGACCGAGCAGCATCCTTGGCAACTTGGAGGATTGCCACCGGCTGTATCTCTTTTTATCATTGCCACAATGGTCGGCCTGATCGCCGGTCTCGGAGCATTTATCCTCAAGACAACCATCAAATGGATGAGCTATCTCTTCACCGAACATTTCCATCATTCAGGCATCAATTGGCTCCTGCTTATAGTGCCGTTGGCCGGTATCCTGTTGACAGTAGTCCTTCAGCGATATGGATTAAAACGCAATATTGAACATGGTCTGGACAAGATCGGAGACATGTTACGCCAGAATCAACTTGATATTCCGGCCACATACACCTACGGCCCCATTCTTGCCTCAACACTCACTCTCGGTTTTGGAGGATCTGCCGGAGCCGAAGGCCCGATTGCCTCAGTAGGAGCCGCCGTCGCAAGCAAACTGGGAAGATGGTTCAACCTCCCTCCCCGTTTACTTATGATGATAATCGGGTGTGGCGCAGGTGCAGGTATCGCAGGCATATTCAAAGCCCCGGTCGGAGGCATCATGTTTACCCTCGAAGTAATGGGAATGGAGATGACTTCCCTTGCCATGATAGCACTGACAATAGCGTGCATAGTAGGAGGTATGACTAGTTACGGCCTCACCGGCTTCACACTGGACGTTCCTCTGACTCATCCTCAGTATTTCGACCCGTCAATGACCGGATGGGTTATTGTACTCGGTGTATTCTGTGGTCTTTATTCACTGTATTATAAATGGTTAGGACTCCTTATTAAGAAACTTTTCGCCAAGCTTAACTCGCCTTGGACAAGAGCAGTCGTCTCAGGCAGTATATTATCTATCCTTGTATTCCTATTTCCATCTCTATATGGAGAAGGATATGAGGTGATGGCCAAGCTGATTGACGGAGACCTGGGAGCCGTGACCGATTTTACGTTCTGGATGAGTGACAACGGTGCTCCCTGTCTTGAAATGGTGGCCCTGATTTGCGGAGCTATTGCAGCTGTAAAATCTATTGCCTGCGTGTCTTCCAATGACGGTGGCGGTGTAGCCGGAGATTTTGCTCCTACTCTATTTGCCGGGTGTTTTGCCGGATTCTTCTTTGCCACACTCCTCAATAATCTTTTTGAGTTACATCTACCTGTCGAAAATTTTGCTCTGATCGCAATGGCAGGTGCAATGTCCGGCATTATACGAGCACCGCTGATGTCGATGTTCATTGTCGTGGAAATGACAGGATATTACGGTATGATGTTTCCGGTTGTGATATGTTCAATCGTATCTCGCGCTACAGTGTGGAGTCTGACATCAAGAACCTAACATATCTTCAGCCGGCTATAAACGATTAGCTTACAATTCATTCCGATGAGTTTAGCCTTTAAAGTTTCTAAGTTTCAAAAAAATGTCGTAACTTTGTCGGGTAAAACTCACATAACAATATTGAATTTATGAGCTACAATCTTCTCAAGGGCAAAAGAGGTGTTATCTTCGGCGCCCTTAATGACAAGAGCATTGCTTGGAAAGTGGCCGAGAAAGCGGTAGCAGAAGGTGCTATCATCACACTTAGCAACACTCCGGTGGCCGTTCGTATGGGAGATGTCTCCAAACTTGGCGAACAACTCAACGCTGAAGTCATTCCGGCTGATGCCACCAACGTTGAAGATCTTGAAATGGTTTTCGAACGCTCCATGGAGGTACTTGGAGGCAAAATTGATTTTGTTCTTCACTCTATCGGCATGTCCCCCAATGTGCGAAAGAAACGTCTTTATGACGACATCGATTATGATCTTTTAGGCAAGACTCTTGATATTTCCGCTATATCATTCCACAAAATGATACAGGCGGCCAAGAAGCTCGACGCCATTGCCGAATATGGTAGCATTATAGCTCTCAGCTACATCGCTGCTCAGCGCACAATGTTTGGCTATAACGACATGGCCGATGCAAAGGCCCTTCTCGAGAGCATAGCTCGTAGCTTCGGTTATATCTATGGTCGCGAAAAACATGTACGCATCAATACTATCTCCCAGTCGCCCACTCCTACTACTGCCGGTAGCGGTGTAAAGGGTATGGACTCACTGATGGATTTTGCCAACCGCATGTCACCTCTCGGAAACGCAACCGCCGATGAGTGTGCCGACTACTGCATCATGATGTTCTCTGATCTTACCCGCAAGGTAACTATGCAGAACCTTTTCCACGATGGCGGTTTCTCAAGCATGGGTATGAGCCTTCGCGCCATGGATCAGTATGAAAAGAGCTTTGATCTCTACCGCAATCCTGACGGCACTATCCAGTATGGTTAATTTCCACTGAAATTTATATTTTACTTCTCAGGGTATCTTCACCAGTCCGTTTAAGGGATATTGAAGTTACCCTGAGATTGTTTTATCTGATTAATTCAAGATAATTTCATAACTTTGTATCTGTAACAAGATCCATTACATCTATGATCGATCCAATGACAGGATACACCCCGGCCACCTCGATGAAACATCTCGTCAGAGATAACAGTGCTCTTCTTCCGGTCATCAGTCGTTTTGCCATTCCATTCGGATTTGGCGACGAGACTATTGCGAAAGTGTGTACTGAGGCCGGTGTTGATACCGATACATTTCTGACTGTATGCAATCTGCTGAGTAATTATCCATATCGCAACGAGAAGCTATCGCTGACATCGTTGATGGATTATCTACGCAGGGCCCATACTTCCATGCTCTCGCTATCGCTTCCACGCATACGCCACCATCTGATTGAAGCAATCAATAGTGCCGATACCAATGGCATAGTTCTGATGCTTATCAAATTCTTTGATGACTACGTAGCTGAAGTCAAGCGACATCTGGAACACGAGAACGACGTTGTTTTCAGGTATGTCGACGATCTGCTTGCCGGACATCGTGGTAAAGACTTCTCTATCTCCGACTTCTCGATTGACCATGAACCTATGTCGGAAAAGCTACGCGAGCTTAAAGATATAATCATCTATCACTATCGCCAGACTGACGATGGCAGGCTAAGTGCCACTCTGGTAGACATAATTAATTGCGAGCACGATCTGACATCTCACTTTGATGTTGAGAATAAGCTTTTCGCACCGGCCGCCTTAGCCCTCGAGCAGACAGTTCCGATCACCGATACCGATGATAACCATCCTAACGAAAATAATGCAGACGGCAACAGCGACACAGAGTCTCAGATCTCGTTAAGCTCTCGAGAGAGGGAGATAATTCGTTGTGTAGCCCTCGGCCTCTCCAATAAAGAGATTGCCGAAAATCTCTGCATTTCTCAACACACAGTCGCCACCCACCGTCGAAACATAGCGTCGAAACTCGATATACATTCTTCGGCGGCACTAACAATATTTGCAATTCTCCACGGACTTATCTCTGTTGACGAAGCCAAAGGCTGAAACGCTTGAAACATGTTGTCTCGCTGTCTCTTCATACTACGTCTTGCTCTACCGGTTACAATTGCTCAACTCGGTTTTATAGCCGTTTCGTTTGCCGACAATATCATGGTCGGCAGATACTCGACCGAATCTCTCGCAGCTTCATCTTTCGTTGTCAATGTTTTTAATGTCGTGCTTCTGGGAAGCATAGGCTTTTCCTATGGGCTGACACCTCTAATCGGTGCGCTCTTTGGTCGGGGAGAGAACATGTCGATAGGGAAAACTCTTCGGGCCGGCCTCATCGCCAACCTCATAGTCGCTCTTGCCGCCTCCTCCTTTATGGCTATCGTCTACAGATTTATCCCTAAAATGGGGCAACCGGCTGAACTGCTACCGCTTATCAGGCCTTTCTTCCTCATATATCTTGCATCACTCATTCCTGCAGCAATTTTCAATACATTCACGCAGTGGAGCTATGCGGTAAGAAACACATCGATGCCGATGTGGATCCTGCTCGGATGTTTTTCAGTAAATATTGTAGGAAACTATGCTTTGATTTACGGACATTTGGGGTGTCCCGAATTGGGTCTCTTCGGAGCCGGCCTTTCAACCCTTTTCGCCCGCGTAGCCGGCGCTGTGATCATAGCGGGTGTATTTTTCATGAGCAGAAAATATGCTGTCTACCGTGAAGGTCTGTTGAATGGACGAATGCCGAAGGGCACACTTAAAAAAGTTTTTAATACTTCGTGGCCGGTTGCACTTCAGATGAGTTTCGAGACAGGTGCTTTTTCCGCTTGTGCGATTTTTGCCGGATGGCTCGGCACTGTTTCTTTGGCTTCATTTCAGGTTATACTCGTCATCGGCACACTCGGTTTCTGCATTTATTATTCGATAGGCACAGCCATTTCCGTCCTCACGGCCAATGAAATGGGGCGTGGACTGTCGGAGGAATGCCGTCGTCCGGCTTTTGACGGTTACATTGTCATGATTGCTGCCATGCTTGTTTCATGTGCGATTTTCATACTTTTCTGTCGTCAGTTGATCGGATTGTTTTCCGACGACGAGAGAGTCATTTCCATGGCCGCTTCACTGTTGTTCCCTTTAGTGCTGTATCAGCTGGGCGACGCTACACAGATTACGTTTGCCAACGCTCTGCGTGGAACTTCGCGAGTGAGGCCCCTGATGTGGATTTCATTCATAAGCTATATTATAGTAGGGCTTCCAAGCACATGGATTCTGGCATTTCCTGCATCGATGGGCGTATATGGTATCGAGCTTTCCTTCTCAATATCATTATTCCTTGCCGCAGCCCTCTATCTTTACGCATTTTTAAAAGCAACTAAAATCCAATCCAATGCTTGAATATCTGAATACCTATCATCTCTCCGGGCTACTGCTTGGCTTGTTCACGTTCTTAATCATCGGAGTGTTCCATCCTCTTGTAATCAAGGGTGAATACTATCTCGGTCACAAGCTATGCGCTAAACTGTTTCTACTACTTGCGATACTGTCGGGCATAGGCTCTGTTTTATGTGATGGTATCCTATCACAGTCATTGCTTGCAGTAGTCGCTTTTTCAAGTTTGTGGAGTATAGGTGAGGTGCGTCAGCAGCAAAAGAGAGTGTTACGTGGATGGTTTCCCATGAATCCACGACGTAAAAACAAATACAACACCTCTGATCAAGAGATCTGACACGTATTTTCTCATCAGGCATCACAATCCAATAAAAGGTTCCAGTGAAAAAGCTGTTTGCGATATTATCTTTACTTGCATCTACTTACACGCTTTTTGGTGCAAACCCCTATCTTCCGCTATGGGAACATATTCCAGACGGTGAGCCTTATGTCTTTGATGATCCTGATCGTCCGGGTCATAAACGGGTCTACATTTATGGATCTCATGATATGCTCCGCGATCAGTATTGCGGAACCGACCAGGTTGTATGGTCGGCATCGCCAGACTCTCTTGACCACTGGCGGTACGATGGTGTGATCTTCACTTCTCGCTACAATGCTTTGGGAAAAGCTCTCAGAAAAGACTCCGTCGGTGATGTACTGTATGCTCCCGACATTACCATGAGACCCGATCGAGACGGTAATCCTATCTACTATCTGTATCCTAATAATCAGGCATGGAAAAGACAAAGTATGGTGGCAAGATCACGACGGCCCGACGGCCCGTTTGAAGTAATCAACTGGTCTGACGAGCGATCTGACTCAACAGTTGGTATCCTCGGTTTTGACCCGGCTGTATTTGTAGATGATGACGGTAGAGTATACGGTTATTGGGGATTCGGTCAGTCAATGGGAGCCGAACTCGATCCAGAGACAATGGCCACAGTCCGACCAGGAACCGAAATTATTGAAAATATGATCTCCGGGTATCGCAGTCCAGGGGTATTCCGCTTTTTCGAAGCCTCGTCTATGAGGAAGATTGAGGATAAATATGTATTTATCTACTCACGCATGTCTGCAAACGGTGAGTGGGGATTACCTGAATCAAATTATACTCTCGCTTATGCCTACTCTGATTCGCCTTTAGGCCCGTTCACTTATGGAGGCACACTGGTAGATTGTCGAGGACGCGACACAGATGCTTCAGGAAATGCAATCGCAACTGCCACACCGGTAGGCAATACTCATGGATCTCTATGCAAGATCGGAGACCAATGGTGGTTATTTTTTCACCGACAGACAGGTCTTGACGAGTTTTCACGTCAAGCGATGGTAGCACCTGTAAAGGTTGCGGTAACACCTGGGGCCAATGGCAAAGTGGACATATCTGAAGCTGAATACACATCGGAGGGATTTGAGATTGAAGGACTAAATCCATTAAAACTTTATCCGGCGGCAATAGCAAGCCATTTCACAGGATCACAACCCGCCTACCAGATCAAATATCCTCAAATGCGCTATTTCGGGCCATATTTTGATCCGATACATCTTTCGGCTGATTCAATCATTTCAGTAGGAAGATCTCCCTATGATGCCATTATCAATTACAATCCTGTTGTAAATTTAACATCTGGTTCAATACTGGGATACAAATATTTTAATTTCTCAACACTCGGAGAAAGCGAAAACCCTACCCTTCACCTGACCTTAATCCCCTCCGGGATCTCAGGAAGTATAAGTATCTTTACTTCTGCTCCATGGAAAACCGACACTCCCCCGATCGGGAAAGTAAATATCTCGCCGCAAACTCATAACATATCTGAAAAACCTATCGATCTCACTATACAATGTCATGGGATCAAAGGACTATCAGGCAAACACCCATTGTATATAGTATTTACATCAGATCATGCCGAAACTTCGATGGGCAAACTTTTATATCTCCAATTCACTAAATATTAATATAATAAGTGTCATTACTATTAGACCACCGCGCAGGATTAACATTTATTAAATAAAAATGAGCGCTTAAAAATTTGGCTATATCCACTAAATAGACTACCTTTGCAGAGGTTTTTGAGAGGAGTTCTCACCAACCGTTAGAATCGTTAGCTCAGCAGGTAGAGCACAACACTTTTAATGTTGGGGTCCTGGGTTCGAGCCCCAGACGGTTCACTAAAAATTAGGCAGTTAGATGAAAGTCTGACTGCTTTTTCTTTGTAAAAAACCTGTGTTTTGACCATTTGTGTAAACCAAGGTGTAAACCGTAAACCAAATGGATGCAACAGTTAAAGTGTTGTGCTACAAGTCAAAGACTTTAGCGAACGGAGAACACCCATCAATGGTGTGTATATGTAAGGATAGAAAGAGGAAGTACCAAAGTCTTGGCATCTCTATCCAAACTACTCATTGGGACTTCAAAAAGAACGAACCTAATAACAGAGATGAAATAAGATTGCTGATACAACAGAAGCTCTATGACCTGCAAAAAGACTATTCTTAGCAAGAGAATTGAGGGAAAGGATTTTACTGCCTCCTCTCTATTTAAGCCCAAGGGCAGCTCTCTCAGTCTACACAATAATGTTGGAGAGTGTTTCAATTATTATGTGAGAATACTGAAAGAGCAAGACAGACTAAGGTATGCAGGAATGTATGAAGTCAGCCTAAACTCATTCATCAAGTATGCTGGAAGCCTTGACATTCCTTTTAGTGATATAGATGTGGTGTGGCTATAGAAGTATGAAGCTTGGATGCTAAAACAAGGATTGTCTATTAATACAATAGGAACGAGAATAAGGCATCGGTTAAAGCCAAACTTGGAGGCTATAAAGCGATTAGATATAAGTCGCGGAATGGGGCCACAATATGGTTTCCAAGTTGCAGAGGTAAACTTATGAAACGACCTTTACATGAGATTGTAGCATTATACAATGCTGAAATCAGAGGCTTCTACAACTATTATAGTATTGCGAACAACGTGTCTTTTGCTGCTGCCAAATTTGGCTACATTATGGAATATAGTATGTATAACACCATGGCTGCGAAGTTAAATAGTTCCACAAATAAAATCATTGACCGATACAAAGTAGGTAACGATATAATTGTGCCGTATAAGGACTCCAAAGGCAAGGAACGACATACTATATTCTATAATGGAGGATTCAAACGTAAGGATATATCACCTTATGCCAGTGCTGACTTACTTCCCCATGTCATAACTGTTCCTCAACCGATCTTGATAGAAAGATTAAAGGACGGAATATGTGAACTATGCGGACAAAAAGGAGAATTGACGATGCACCATGTAAGGAAACTTAGCCTACTGAAAGAAAATAACGAATGGAAAAAACTGATGTTGAAAAGACATCGCAAGACCATGTCTGCAAAATATTCTTACCGAATCCAAATAGAGTCATGTTATCAATGGAGAGCCGTATGCATGGAGACATGCAAGTACGGTTTGGGGGCATGTCCGAGAAAACCTACGGCTGAAAAGCCGCAAGGCGTCTTGTACCGAGCCTACGAACGGGAACGGGAGGTGACATCTTCACGCTTGCCGGAGTCATCGTGTCAACGCTTGCGAAGCAAGAAATGTCCGGTGAAACGGACTTTTTGAGGCAAGCCGATTTTATCGCGGTGAAGATGCAGCTCCCGGTCGAACCATCGTCGGAACGACGCTTTGCCTCAGCAAAGAAACCATATAAGCCAACGCCGTTCATCGAGGAACCGACCTTTGCGAATTTGGAGATTTCCACCCTGAAAGCTCCGGCTCTACTGAAATATCTTGCCGACAGAGGTATTCCCAATGAGATTGCATGGCAGTATTGCGTGCAGGTTGACTATGAGATGAA
>JAAVCX010000027.1 GCA_014802105.1 Bacteroides sp.
CGTGAGGGCTCCACCTCTTCCCATTCCGAACAGAGAAGTTAAACCTCACCACGTCGATGATACTGCGAAAGCGGGAAAGTAGATAACCGCCCCTTCCACTGCGAAACACCCGAAGCTCCTCGTGAGCCTCGGGTGTTTCTTTTTTATATTTTACTTTTGAGAGTCTTGCTGAAAATATAATTGTGTAATTAACTAATATTAACAAACGGGGGGTAATTGTGAAAATGTATGTATCTTTGTGGAGTATTATTAACACATAATTTTATTTCCATGAAGAAAGTATTAGTTTCTGCTTTTGCCGCTCTTTGTGCATTTGGCGCTTTTGCTCAGGTTTCCTTCTGGGATAGTGAGGCTGCTGCAAAGAAGTTGTTCTTCGCTCCCCGAGTGGGCTTGAATGTGTCTAATATGTCCTTTGATATTCCCGATGGTGATGTAGAGGGTAAGAAGGCTAAGATCGGTTTTAATGTCGGTGTCGGTGTTGATTACATGATCAATCGTTCCTTTGGCATTAATACCGGCTTGTTTTACACTACCAAGGGTGTGAAGTTTGAGGAGAAGGATGAGGGCTACAAGGATACGCAGACTTATAACGCGGGCTATCTTCAGCTCCCGGTCTATGCTTCTTATCGACTGAATTTTGCTGAGAACTCGCAGTTACAGGTTAATTTCGGCCCTTATTTTGCATACGGTATCAATGGTAAGGTAACTGACAAGTATGTTGATTACGAGGATCCTGATTATAGCGAGGAATATAAGTATGATCTTTTCGGCACCAGTGACGATGATAAGGATCGTGCCGGAATCAAGCGTTTTGATTTAGGTCTTGGCGTTGGTGTCGGTTATACTTTCAAGCGAGTACACCTCGGTCTCGAGTATCAGTTTGGACTTTTGAATTGTCTTGAGAAGGATGAGTGGGGCAGCGATTATAAAGCCTATACTCGTAATCTGAGCATTTCGGTAGGATATACTTTCTGAGTAAGTTAGTTCATCTATTATAATAAATGTCCCGGTCATATATGTTTATGGCCGGGACATTTGACTATTGGGGGATCGGTGGTTTATTCAACTACTTTTGCCGAGATTATCTTGATGTCGTCGATGGGTCGATCGTTGGCGTCGGTTTCTGCTTTTTCAATTTTTTCAACTATGTCCATGCCTTGGAGCACCCGGCCATAGACGGTATAGGCTCCGTCGAGATGTGGAGTGCCGCCGTTAATGGTGTAGTCTTCGCGTATCTCGGGAGTGAAGTAAGTCGTGTCAGCAGCGGTCAGACGACGTGTCTCCTGATTGAGAGAGTCCTGGAGTGCCTGTAAGCCGGCCTGGTCACGATTGCGGCGCAGGGTCATGATAGTGTCGCGGTTCTGGGCACAGAGACGATCAAATGTTTCCTGACGTCGGGCCATCAGGGCTCGATGTTCCATCTGGTCGAGCTGAGCGGGGGAGTATTTCTTGCCGGTGACGATATAGAACTGGGAGCCGGACGAGCGACGTTTGGGATTGACATTGTCGCCGGTGCGTGCGGCAGCTATTGCTCCCCTATGATGATAGTGAGTAGGGAAAAGAATTTCGGCGTCTATCTCGGGGGCGCTATCTCCGTCGCCGAGCATGCGTCCCTTGGGAGCGTTTTTGCTTGAAGGGTCGCCTGTCTGAATCATGAAGTTGTCGATGACACGGTGAAATAGCACTCCGTCGTAGTCGCCGGCTTTGACGCGTTCCAGGAAATTATCGCGATGGCGAGGGGTGTCGCCATAGAGTAAAAATACGATGTCTCCGAGCGAAGTGGTGAGACACACTTTGACATCGCCGGGTTGTGGAGTGTAGGCTGTCTGTGACATAGGTGAAGTTACGGGCTGATTATCTGGTGAAGCGGCGGTGAGAGTGATCACAGCCGATATGAAGAACACGGGGAGGAGGAGTTTTCTCATAGTGTTGATTGTCGATCAGATGAGATATATCCGGCGTATGAGCTACTTCAGACTAAGCAATTGTCAGAGGCTCTGTTTTGAGGGATATAGTCGTTTGTAGATGCGTCGGAAGTTATTGTCAGTGGCCGACAGTTGGTCAGCGTGCTCGGCATAGTCAGAGCCATAGAGCGACTCGATAAGGGTCGGAAGATAGCGACGTTCGCGATCTTTTTCGATAGCGGTGACTACGAGACGATCGATTGCCGGAGCATAGAGCTCGGGGTCGATGGCATGAAGGTATCGGGCGGCTGAGACGACAAACTGGCCTGTGGAGTCGACGAGTATCATATTGTCGATGAGCTCGTCCATGATGTCGTTACAGAGGCCAATGTTGTTGGCGATGTATTCGTAGGTGAGCAGGCCGTCAGGATCGGCGGCAAGTTGTTTCTTGAGATCTTGATCCATAGTTGATATAGAGCTTGGAGTTATCGCCGGTCGGCTTTAGGATTTTGAGACCGTCGGGACTACTGTAAGTGTTAGCATTGAGAGTTAGTCAAAGACTCCTTCGAGAGACTGTTCCTGAGCGTCGGAGTCGGCATCTGGCCCGGCATAGTCATAGAACTCTTTCTCACAGAGATTGACATCGGCCGGGAAATTGAAACGAGCGCTCTGTGAGAGCCCGAGTGTCGGGTCGTTATAGACTTTGCGCATGAAGCGGCCATAGATAGGGAGGGCCATTGAGGCACCCTGACCGTAGGCCATTGTGTTGAAATGGATATATCGTTCGTCGCCACCCACCCAGGCTCCTGCTACGAGCTGAGGAGTGAAGCCCATGAACCAACCGTCGGCGTTGTAGTTGGTCGTACCTGTCTTGCCTCCCATCTCGGCTGTGAGGCCGAAGCGCGAGCGCACACGGTGGGCCGTACCCTCGTTGACTACGTTGAGAAGCATCGAGAGTATACGCCAGTAGGCTTTCTCAGAGATTACCTCGGTGTGTCGCGGAGTGAACTCCGAGATGATATTTCCGTTGTTGTCGGCGATGGCTGTGACAAACATGGGGTCGACCCTCATGCCGTTGTTGGCAAAGGCCGAGTAGGCTGTGACCATCTCCTTGACGGTGACATCGGCCGGGCCGAGACAGAGCGACATTACGGGGGGAAGCTCGGAGGTGATGCCGAAGTTGTGCATCGTGCGCACGAGCGACGAGGGTGAGAGCTGAGAGATCAGCCGGGCAGAGATCCAGTTGTTGGAGTTGGTAAGGGCCCATTTGAGATCTACCATTTCGCCGACGCGGGCACTCGAGGAGTTGCGCGGGGCCCATTCACGTCCGGTCTCGTCGGTGAGCACCGGCTGAGTGTTGGAGAACTCGTCGCAAGGGGTGAACCCTTCCTCCATGGCATAGGTGTAAAGGAACGGTTTGACAGTCGATCCTATCTGGCGACGGCCGGTGGAGACCATATCATATTGGAAGAAGCTGAAATCGGGGCCTCCAACGTATGCTTGTATATGGCCGTTGAGCGGATTCATTGCCATGAAACCTGTGCGCAGGAAGTGTTTGTGGTAGAGCACAGAGTCAAGAGGAGTCATGACGGTGTCGACTACTCCCGAGTAGGTAAATACTTTCATCTCGCGCGGGGTGTTGAAAGCGCGATCGATCTCCTGATGAGAGGCTCCCTCGCGTTGCATAGCGCGGTAGCGGTCGGTGTTTTTCATCGCATTGCGTATCAGGTGGTTGAGCCTGATCTCCGAGAGCTCGGCGCGATCGGTGGTGTAGGGAGCTCCTTTGGTGCCCTTCTTCTCACGGAAGAAAGCTTTCTGCAGCTCGCCTCCGAGATGTTCGGCCACAGCCTCCTCGGCATACTGTTGCATGCGCGAGTCGATAGTCGTGTAGATTTTCAGACCGTCGTTGTAGATGTCATATTTCGAGCCGTCGGGTTTGGGATTTTTTTCAATCCAGCCAAAGAGAGGATTGGTCTCCCAGGCAATGGAGTCGTCTATGAATTTCTGATTTTCCCATCCGCGATAATTTTCCCTGACAGGTCGTTTGGCACGGAGCATACGGCGTAGTTCCTCGCGGAAATAGGGTGCGATACCATCTTTAGTGTCTACTCTGTGAAACTGGAGCTTGAGAGGTAGCTCAGAGAGCGAGTCTACCTCTTCGCGCGTGAGTCGGCCGGCCTTTTCCATCTGTTGGAGCACCACGTTGCGACGCTGACGGGTGCGCTCATTCTGTCTGACGGGGTTGTAGTAGGACGGATTTTTCACCATACCTACAAGCGTGGCGGCCTCCTCGACGGTGAGATCTTTAGGTTCCTTGCCGAAGTAGATATAGGCCGCGCTCTTGATGCCAACGGCATTGTAGAGGAAGTCAAACTGATTGAGATACATCTTGATGATCTCCTCCTTGGAGTAATATCGCTCGAGCTTCACGGCGATCATCCATTCGATCGGTTTCTGCATGGCGCGAGCGAGCAATCCTGAGCTTTCGGGCGAATAGAGCTGCTTGGCGAGCTGCTGGGTCAGAGTCGAGCCGCCTCCGGCGTTCTTGTTTCCAAGCAGCAGTGTCTTGAAGAACACGCGGCCGAGACCTCTCAGGTCTATGCCCGAGTGATCTTCAAAGCGCACATCTTCGGTGGATATAAGCGCATCGATGACGTGAGGCGACACTTCGTCAAAATCGGCATAAACGCGGTTGCCGGTACCTGCGAAATATCGTCCGATCTCTTTTCCGTCGGCCGAATAGACTACTGATGCAAATCGGTCAGTCGGATTTTTGAGTTCCTCCACGGGCGGCATATAGCCTATGACGCCGTTATAGATGAGAAACAGAAATAGAAAAATGCCTATGACGACAAGTATGAACGCGAGCCACATGGTGGCAATGATGCCGCGGTGATTGCGGGGCTTTTGGGGAGTCCCGTTCTCGGTAGGAGTGGTCTTACTGAATATACGGGATATATACTGCTTAAAATCTGGCATAACAACAATGTCCTTGACAGGGGATAATGATCAGATGACAGGATAATAGGGTCAGAGCCTGAGCCGTGCATACTGTTTGCATGACTCGAGTCTGTCAAAATGCAAAGTTAGGAAATTTTCACCATTGTAGGAAGTGCTGATGGTTAAGGTTGTTTAAAGCCGACGGGAGTGGGTAAAGTCTGGTATGTATATAAGAAGCCGGGCCGCTTCTGAGGAGCGGCCCGGCTATAAAGGGGGGGGATTAAAATCGTCTATCAGGCGTTCTTCACCTTGTCAACAATAGCCTTGAAAGCGGCGGGGTTGTTGAGGGCGAGATCGGCGAGCACCTTGCGGTTGATCTCGATACCGGCCTTGTGGATGAGACCCATGAGCTTGGAGTAGGAGAGATCCTCGATGCGGGCAGCGGCGTTGATACGCTGGATCCAGAGCGAGCGGAAGTTGCGCTTCTTGTCCTTGCGGTCACGGTAAGCGTAGGTGAGACCCTTTTCCCAGGTGTTCTTGGCTACGGTCCACACATTGCGGCGGCATCCGAAGTATCCGCGGGTGAGCTTGAGGATTTTCTTACGGCGAGCCCTTGAGGCTACATGATTAACTGATCTTGGCATTTTTGAGAATTGTTGTGAATGTCAGCGGCAAGCGATGTGCTCTTTGAGATTGGCTGAACACTCGGTTAAACAGAATAGATGCTGATTAGCTGAAGAGGAAAGATTACTTGAGAGCGAGGAGCGACTTCACGTTTGAAGCGTCGCAGGTGGCAACTGTGGAGAAGTGGGTCAGGTTGCGCTTCTGCTTCTTGGTCTTCTTGGTGAGGATGTGGCTCTTGAAAGCGTGCTTTCTCTTGATCTTTCCTGTTCCGGTAAGGGCGAACCTCTTTTTGGCACCGGAATTAGTCTTAATCTTGGGCATTTTTTGAAATGTTTATAAAATTGATATTTAGCGGCAGCCGGTGATCAATCGGGACCGGACAGCCTGATGTTTCGGTGGCGTTTTCTTCAGCTCCTGAGAGTGTCAGCCCTGGGTTTTCTTTTTGGGGCTGAGCATGATGATCATGCGTTTGCCTTCGAGCACGGGCATCTGATCTACTTTACCATACTCCTCGAGGTCGTTGGCGAAGCGTAACAGGAGCACTTCACCCTGTTCTTTGAAGAGTATCGAGCGACCTTTGAAGAAGACATAGGCCTTGACCTTGGCTCCTTCCTGAAGGAAGCCTATGGCATGCTTGAGCTTGAAGTTGTAGTCGTGGTCGTCGGTCTGGGGGCCGAAACGTATTTCCTTGACTACGACCTTGGTGGCCTTGGCCTTCTGCTCTTTCTGACGTTTTTTCTGCTGATAGAGAAATTTCTGATAGTCAAGGATTTTGCAGACCGGCGGCTCGGCGGTAGGAGAAATCTCGATCAGGTCGAGCTCCAGGCTTTCGGCAATCTTCAGGGCTTCCTGGATGGGATATATGCCGGCCTCGACGTTGTCTCCGACGAGACGAACTTCGCGGGCGCGGATGCGCTCGTTGGTGGCATAGGGATCTTTGTCCTTATTGGGGACGAATGGGCGACGCGGACCGTTATTGGCAGGTCTCGGCGGACGCGGGGTGAAAGGTCTTTTCTCCATTCAGTGGAAGTAGAGGCTGAAGTATTATTGATTAATCATTTCGTTGACTTCGCGAGTCAATTCGGCTGCAAAGGTAGTAATTTTCATCGAACCTTTATCACCTTCGCCCTGTTTTCTTACAGAAATTTCGCCATTTTCTGCTTCTTTTTCACCAACGATGAGCATATAGGGTATTCTTTTGAGCTCATTGTCGCGAATTTTCTTGCCGATCTTCTCGTTGCGGTCGTCAACAAGGGTGCGCACATCGGCCTCGTTGAGCTGACGGGCCACCTCGTGAGCATAGTCGTTGAACTTCTCGGAGATGGGGAGCACGACGGCCTGCTCGGGGGCGAGCCACAGGGGGAAACGGCCGGCGGTGTGCTCGAGGAGCACAGCCACAAATCGTTCCATCGAGCCGAAGGGAGCGCGGTGGATCATCACGGGGCGATGCTTCTGGTTGTCGCTGCCGGTATACTCGAGCTGGAAGCGCTCGGGCAGGTTATAGTCTACCTGGATGGTTCCGAGCTGCCAGCGGCGTCCGAGGGCGTCTTTGACCATGAAGTCGAGCTTGGGGCCGTAGAAAGCTGCTTCGCCCAGCTCGGTGCGGGCTTTGAGACCCTTCTCGGCACATGCGTCGATGATGGCCTGCTCGGCAAGAGCCCAGTTTTCGTCTGAGCCGATATATTTTTCTTTGTGCTCGGGGTCGCGCAGAGAGATCTGAGCCTCAAAGTTGTCAAACTTCAGAGCCTTGAAGATGTAGAAGATAATGTCCATCACCTTGAGGAACTCACCCTTGATCTGGTCGGGGGCGCAATAGATGTGGGCATCATCCTGAGTGAAACCGCGCACACGGGTGAGGCCATGGAGCTCGCCGCTCTGCTCGTAGCGATAGACTGTGCCGAACTCGGCCAGACGCAGGGGGAGGTCGCGGTAAGAGCGGGGGAGAGCGCGGAAGATTTCACAGTGGTGAGGACAGTTCATGGGTTTGAGCAGATACTCCTCACCCTCTTCGGGGGTATGAATGGGCTGGAATGAATCCTTGCCATATTTGGCATAGTGGCCCGAGGTTACATAGAGGTTTTTGTTACCGATATGGGGCGTGATGACCTGCTGGTAGCCATACTGTTTCTGTATCTTACGGAGGAACTGCTCCAGGCGGTCGCGCAGAGCGGTGCCTTTGGGGAGCCAGAGGGGGAGACCGGCGCCAACGTTCTGAGAGAAAGCAAAGAGCTCCATCTCCTTGCCGAGTTTGCGGTGGTCACGCTTCTTGGCCTCCTCGAGCAGGGCAAGATACTCGTCAAGCATCTTTTTCTTGGGGAAAGTGATGCCATAGACTCTGACGAGCTGCTTGCGCTTCTCGTCGCCACGCCAGAACGCACCGGCCAGCGAGGTGATCTTGACGGCTTTGATAGGAGCAGTGTCAGGAATGTGAGGGCCACGGCAGAGGTCGGTAAACGAGCCCTGTGTATAGGTGGTGATATTTCCGTCCTCAAGTTCAGAGATAAGCTCACATTTATACTCCTCGCCGCGGTCGCCGAAGAGCTTCAGAGCGTCGGCCTTTGAGATGTCGGCGCGTACGATCTGCTGCTTCTCACGAGCAAGCTCGAGCATCTTGTTCTCGATTTTGGCGAAATCGGCGGCGGTGAGCTGATGCTCGCCCGGGTCGATGTCATAGTAGAAACCGTTGTCAATAGCGGGGCCGATGCCAAATTTCACGCCTGGATAGAGTTCCTGAAGAGCCTCGGCGAGAAGGTGGGCCGAAGAGTGCCAGAAGGCGTGCTTGCCCTCGGGATCCTCCCATTTGAACAGACACAGTGAGGCGTCCTCGGTGATAGGACGGGTCAGATCCCACTCTTTATCGTTTACAGAAGCGGCCAGAACATCGCGGGCCAGTTGGGACGACAGGCTCTGAGCCACTTCCAGAGGGGTGACTCCGCTTTCAAACTGCTTGACGCTGCCGTCGGGAAAGGTAATGTTGATGGATGACATATATTTATATAAGGTGGAGGAGACTTACGGATGTCTCCCCGGCTGTGTGTCGATGGTAGAGAGTGAACTACACTTCAGTATTGTTAATCCCGCGATAACGGGAGTTGCAAAGATACAAATTATTTACTAATTTTGTGTTATTATTATGGGAAAAATCTCGAGTGCAACCGTTCAGCGTATTCTCGACGCCACCGACATAGTCGAAGTGGTGAGCGACTTTGTCTCGCTAAAGCGTAAAGGAGCCAACTGGTGGGGACTCTGTCCTTTCCATAACGATCGCAGTCCATCGTTCTCGGTGAGCAAGTCGCGTGGACTCTGCAAGTGCTTCAGTTGCGGCGAGGGGGGAAGCGCTGTCAATTTCCTGATGAAGCTCGAGTCATTGAGCTATGTCGAAGCACTGAAATATCTCGCCCGAAAATATAATATCGAGGTTGAGGAGCGCGAGCTCACCCCCGAGGAACAGCGCCGCGAGACAGCGCGCGAGAGCATGTTGGCTGTCAACGATTTTGCCCTGCGCCACTTCAAGAAAAATCTTACCGACACCGTCCAGGGCCGCGATATAGGTCTGAGCTATTTCCGCCACCGAGGCATCAGCGACCAGATGATCGAGCGATTTCATCTGGGCTATGCGCTCGATGAGAAAGACGCCCTGTGGCGCAGTGCGCTCGAGCGTGGTTACAGCGAGGACTATATACTCGCCACCGGTGTATGTACGCGTACCGACGATGGGAATGTCTACGACCGTTTCCGTGGACGAGTGATCTATCCCGTCCACACTCTTTCGGGCAAAGTTGTGGCCTTTGGCGGACGCACCCTGCGCTCCGACAAGAAGATGGCCAAATATGTCAATTCGCCCGAGAGCGATATCTACTCCAAACGTCGTGAACTCTATGGACTCTACCAGGCCAAGCAGGCTATCTCAAAGGAGGGTAAATGTATCATCGTCGAGGGATACATGGATGTCATCTCCATGCATCAGGCCGGGGTGTGCAACGTGGTGGCATCATCGGGCACTGCGTTGACCACCGAGCAGGTGCGTCTCATCAAGCGCTTCACCAATAATGTCACCCTTATATATGATGCCGACGCGGCCGGTATCAAAGCCTCGCTGCGCGGTATCGAGCTGTTGCTTCAGGATGGTATAGACATCAAGGTGCTCCTGCTCCCGCCCGGCGAAGACCCCGACTCCTTTGCCCAGAGCCACAGTTCTACCGAGGTCACCGACTATATCTCGGCCCACGAGACCGATTTCATCACTTTCATGTCAAGGGTGCTCCTGGCCGACAGTGGCGACGACCCCACCAAGCGAGCGGCCGCCATTACCCGTATAGTCAAGACAATAGCTTTGATCCCCAATGAGATCACGCGTAATGTCTATATCCAGGAGTGTGCCAATATACTGTTTATTTCGGAGGAAGTGCTCCTGCGTCAGGTCGGTATCTATTACAACGAGTATGCCCGCCAGTCGCGCGAGGAGGCTCAGCGACAGCAGTCTGTCTCACACCGTGACACGGGCTCTGAAACTGACAATCCGACTCCGGCCATAAACTCGGCCGATATGCCCCCGGAAACAGGTGGGGTAGTGGAGGCCGTGCGGCAGCAGGCCGATCCTCACGCGGCTGTGTTGAGGCGTTTTGAGAAGTCGCTGTTGCAACTTGTGGCCCGTTATGGCAATTACGCCTTTGCTTCATCTATCGACGATGATGGTAATCAATCGCCTATCAGCGTGATCGATTATGTCGACGAGGAATTGAGGAGTGACGGACTCACTTTTTCCAATCCTGATCTCTCGCGCTTCTACTCGGCCTGCCATTCTCTGAGCCGCGATGGCTGGACTGAAGGTCTGGAGCGCGAACGAGAGCGGCTCCTTCAGGTCAGAGCTGAAGAATTTGCCCGAGGCGTCGAAGAGATACGAGCCAAAGCTACCGACCTCGGCAGCATCAGCGCGATGGAGAGAGAGCTCACCGAACGGGTAGATCTTAACTACAATGCCGGAGTCGACGATTTCTCGGCTGCCTTTCTGTCGCGTTTGCTCTGCTCCTCGCCCGACGATATTGTGAGATCGCTGGCCACCGAACTGGTTCCTGAAAAATATGTATTGAGCAAAGTCCACACCAAATATGCCCATGTCGACACCGAGCGCGAACTTCTCTCTGAGCTTGTGCCCCGAGCTCTGCATGAGCTCAAGGACGCCATAATCTGTGAACGCATCAAGGATGCACAGGCCGAACTCAAGACTGTGGCCGCTGATGATGTGGATAAGATGATGACTCTCCTGCAACGTATCCGTGACCTGCACACCCTCCGCACCTCGCTCGCAAAGCTCATAGGCGATCGTGTGGTCGCTCCGATAAAATGACCCTCGTCACCGCAATTCAATAAGTCATATTGACCTGATATAAAGAACAACGGGCTGTCTCACGACGGCCCGTTGTTCTTTTAACCTTAAATCTAATACCATGAAAACACAGTGCAAATAATAGTAACTACATTATTATAACACTGCCGGAGTTGAAATGGTTCAGAGGAAAGGTTGTAAAAATATATTTTAACATTTATTTTTCGCGTCTATATACTTTCGTGTACAAATGATTCTGTATAATGGATGGTTTACTCAGTTTATAATAAAAGCGTGTCAGAGAAATCCAGCACGCTTTTTGTCGTCTTTATATAGTTGTCAGAGCCGTTCAATCCGTCATTTCTTTTTGCCAAACAATGCACCGAGAACCATTTTACCTACCTTTCTTTCCAATCCTTGCTTGGTCATGGGTATGCCAGTCTTCCGAGCTACTTTTTGCTTGACGGCGGTAATGCCGACGGCTCTTTTAAGGGAGAAACTTAGTCCAGGGATTTTCATAAATCTTTGACGAGTTCATTAAGTCCGTAGAATATTAGGAATACAAGTCCCCAGAACAACATCTTGAAGAAGTTGCGCCAAAGGTAGAAGAGTATGAGCAGAAGATACTTCACTTAAAGCCCCTTGTCATTAAATGACTTAACCATCTTCTTGATTAGGGTGTCTATTTCGTTGGCTATACCTCCCATGAACGCGGCTCTTGCGGTAGGATTTTTGAGTTTACCAAATCCCTCCGACTTCATTGTTTTGAAGTTGAGTTCGTTGCGAGGTGAGGCAGTTGCGCAAGCTCCCCAATTGGGATCATCACTCGGGCATACGTCTATTGACGGATCCACACCGGTCAGGGCGGCGGCAAGTGCAGGACCCGTGGCAGGGTCGTTGTTGTATCGGATACCAAAGAAGTATCTTTCTTTCATTATGATGGAGAAAGTTACGTACTTCTTACGGTTCTTGGTACGATAGATGTTGAAGGTTACTCCGTAGCGTTTGTAACGGGTGCTTTTGGCGTAGTCTGCCACATCGGCTGTGAAATCTTTTTTCTCGATTTCATAGCCATTGGAGATGAGTTGGTCTTGTAACGCATCCCAAAAGTAGCACTGCAACTGCTCATCGGTCAGGTTATCAGTTTCCACCGTCTCACGTCCAGCGGCCGCGATAGTCATATCGCCTCTAACCAACTTTGTGTTGTCGGGATTGGCGACCTTTACGGTGATGCCAAAGATATCTTTCATCTTTGCCTCGAAGTTAGCTACTTGCAGATTACCTCTGCACGCCAGTTCACCACCCTTTACATTCTCTCCGCTACGGATAGATGCGAGGGTGGCATTTTCAGGGGCGAATTTCGCGCCTTTGTACACGCGCAGGGTCGCCCCGAATGCGTCTTTGAATTGTTTTCGCAGACTGCTGACCGTCATACGGCCATTGATGTTGAATTCTGCCATAGTAAAATTGTCTTTTATGGAGTTGATAAGATTGTTTAGTACGCCCATAATTTTCTATGTTTTGGTGGGTTATTTTATCCTTTTCAAAGATGCTTTCGCGTTCTCAATATCTCGCTTAAGGCCTTCTATTCTTCTATCATGGGCAGCAGCTCTGTCTATCTTTGATTTGCGATAGCTGGCTTTGCCTGATGGAGTGGAGGTTTTCTTTATTAAGTTCGCATAATAGGCATTATCTTTCTTCTTGGCTTCCCGTTCTTTGGCGATAGATGCCCTCAAGTCAATAATGCGTTTCTTGTAGTATTCCTTGCTCATGGTTGGATGTCAAGTTTGTAGGTGTCCGAAATGCGCTCCCAAACACACTTGTTTTCTTTGATTGATTTTTCTTTGTTCAGCCGAAACACACCGACAAAGCGGTAGGTATTCATACCAAGCCAATCGGTATATTTCAAGAAGGTTATTCGCTTAACACCTTTGTCAATATGCGACATCATGTGTCCGCGACGCTCCGGCTCCTCCTTTGGATATTCAGTAATGGTAAGTTTATCGGGAGACAGCTCATTGACCCACTTGGGGTGTACAGTGTTAGGCCACCAAACGAGTTCTTTGTTTTCCTTGTTGGGTACCCATACTGCCGATACTCTAAGAAAACCTTTATGCTTCGGTGCAGTACCAAATATAGTGGCAATATCATCTATCGTGTTGAGTGAAACATTATCGTCTACTCTTATGACTCCTTTTTGTCGGATTTCTTCAGGAGTATCAGCACCTTTCCACGGAATAATTGGTGTATCTTTAATCCTTTTCCTTATAAATTCTATAACCTTATCTGTGCGTTGATTGAGTTCCGCGAGTGAGCAAGATACTGCGTTACCATTTACCACATTGTAGCAATCAATAACCTTAACCTCTACATATTCCGAAATCTCGGTATTCCTTACTTTATCGGCTTCTTGGTTTTTATAGTGGGCTGGCTCGTTAATTTCCACCACGAGGTTAAGTTGCGGCAGATATAAGTCGGCAAGAGCATACTTTCCCTCTTTTCGCACCACATACTGCTGAAATACGAAATGAATATCTGTATTGTCAAGGGCATTCCAAATGCGGTGTATTACGTAGCTTTCCAATCTCTTATGTGAGATTTTGGTTAGCATACGGGTTATGTAATCTAACTTATAGTCCATATCTCTTGGGTTTATACCTACACACGAAAAAAAAGAGCGACAGCCAAAACTTTTTCCTCATTTGCTTTCGTGGGTTCTGGTAAACCTTTTGCCCAAATAAGTAAAAAGCAGTCTGCGCCCTTGGAGGGTACAAACCAACATTCGACTTATTATTCGGGGCCTTGAAATTTACCAGATTTACGAAAGCCAAATAACTTGTCTAAAAGTCATGTTTGAAATATGTCTTGTTTCAGTCTTTCTGTTTCTTGCTTTGGTGGTTTTAAGTTTTACAATTCGCAAAATAAGCAAAAAATTCGGACATACGCAAGAGCATATCGCAGAACTGCCTAAAAATTTGGATGTTGCCACATTATAAAAATACCCACCCGAATTGCTCCGAGTGGGTATTTATGCTATCGCACTCCTTACGATATTCTTTGTCTTGCTGTCGAGATATGAGTTGCTCCACAAAAGCAGGTTTCAAGCAGATTTGGTAATACCTTGGTCTACGGCTTGGAGTACGTAGGCAATCAATAAAGCGTTGCCGTCGGTTTTTAATTTACAAGGTAATTCTACCGCCCGAACACGCGTTTGTTACATTTTGAGGGAAGAAAATTATGCTTTGATTAAAGTTTTTTCTATTTACATATTTCGTATACTTGTGAAAAATGGTGTCGTAAATGGTAAATGGACTCAAGTCGGTTCAATGAGATTGTCAGCCACTAACCAATTCATGACTTATGACTTGTAAAGAAATAATGTATTAGTGTTGATGCTGTACTAACATACAACTAATATCCCACAGAGATTGCGAAACCTCTGTGGGATTATTCATTTGTTGCTTACCAATACATATTTCAAACAAAACACTCTCATTATGTATCAGACACTCCAAGAAGCTCTCGAAGCAAATTCATTAGAGCATAGGTTAGAAATGCAGTTTAAGGCATCGCTTGACTTAACCGAAGAAAGTGGTGCGCCTGAGCAAACTAAGAATGATACAGAATTATTGGTACACGAAAGTATATAGACGCGTTTTAATATTTGTTTTTTATTCCGCAGATCGTAACAGCTTGACAGCGAGGATGAGGGCGCGGGTGGTAGCAGAGTCGATGATGCGCGACCGCGAGCCGTTGAAGCGGGCGGTCTCATAGAGTTCGCGAGGTTCAATTCCAGGCAGTTCAAGGCGGGCGCAGATACACACAGTGCCTACCGGCTTCTCGGGCGTGCCGCCGCCAGGGCCTGCTATTCCGCTGGTAGCTACCGAGAGACGGGCTCCGGTGACTTTGAGCACACCCTCGGCCATAGCCCTGACCACAGGTATGCTCACGGCTCCGTGGGCGATAATGAGTTCGGGATCGACTCCAAGCACCCGGCTCTTGACCTCATTGCTGTACGACACCACTCCGCCGGCCATCACGTCGCTGGCTCCGGCTATGAGAGTGATCTCGTGGGCGATATTTCCGCCCGTGCAACTCTCGGCTGTAGCGAAAGTCACCTCCCTGCTGCGACACTCCTCGAGCAGGGTCTGAGCCGGAGAGAGGTCGCGGTCGGTGAGCACTGCGTCGCCGAGCAGAGTCTTGATGTCGGAGTGGACACGTTCCACCTCCGAGCGTATGAACTCAGCGTCGGAGTGATGGCCGTCGATGCGCAGCCTTATCAGGCCCGGTTTGGGCAGGTAGGCAAGGTGAAGATGGGGCGGCAGAGCTTCTTCTATCTCGCTGAGCCTCATGGCCAGCGCACTCTCGGTGTGATCGGTCACCATGACCACGGCATGCTCGATATGCTCGCTCGAGGGGAAACGCTCGAGCAGAGCTGGAAACACAGCTTCGGCCATCATGGTCTCCGTCTCAAACGGCACTCCCGGCATTGCTACGAGCACACGTCCGTCTGTACGTTCAAACCACATGATAGGAGCCGTGCCGACACGGTTCTGTATTATGCGGGCTGACGACGGCACGATAGCCTGAGCCGCGGTCAGAGGATTCATAGCTATGCCACGGCGGGCGAAGATAGCGTTGATATTGTCGGTCACCTCGGGGTCGGTGATCATTTCTCCGCCGAAGTAGTCGCGGAGCACACCCTTGGTAATATCGTCTTTGGTAGGGCCGAGGCCACCGGTGGTGATGACCACCTGAGAGCGCTCGAAGGCCAGGTCGATGGCGCGGCGTATGTCCTCGGCGTTGTCGCCGGTCACGTTTACGTCGGTGACCTCCCATCCGGCCGGAGCTATATGGCGTGCTATCCAGCCCGAGTTGGTATCGGTGACCTGTCCGATGAGCAACTCGTCGCCGATGGGTATGATGGAGATTTTCATTACTTAAAAATAATTAGTATCAGATGCTTGTGCGGGCAAAAGGTACCTCGTCATAGCGGCAGAACTGTCGGTCGAGGTAACGGAAATATCCGGCTATGGCTACCATAGCGGCATTGTCTGTTGTGAAGAGGCGCGGTGGAATGAACGGTGTGAGTCCGCGTCTCAGGCAATATTGCTCTACGGCATCGCGCACTCCCGAGTTGGCCGAGACACCTCCGCCGATGGCCACTGTCCTGACACCGGTCTCCTTGACCGCTTTGTCGAGCTTGTCCATGAGTATGGCGATAATAGTGGCCTGGAGCGAGGATGCCAGATCGGCGCGGTTGTTCTCGATGAACTCGGGGTCGGTCTTGAGATTGTCGCGCAGAGTGTAGAGAAATGAGGTCTTGAGTCCCGAGAAACTGTAATCGAAACCGGGGATATGAGGACGGGCAAACTTGAATTTCTTGGGATCGCCCTCGGCGGCCAGGCGGTCGATATGCGGGCCGCCGGGGTAGGGGAGTCCCATCACCTTGGCACATTTGTCGAATGCTTCGCCGGCGGCATCGTCGATAGTGCGGCCAAGTATCTCCATATCGTTGTAGTTTCTGACGAGGATGATCTGGGAGTTACCACCCGAGACAAGCAGACACAGGTAGGGATACTCGGGGACAGTATCGGTAGGCTCGCGGCGTATGAAGTGGGAGAGTACATGGCCGTGGAGATGGTTGACATCGATGATAGGAATACGCAGTCCGAGTGAGAGGCCTTTGGCAAAAGCAGTGCCGACATGGAGCGATCCGAGTAGCCCGGGCCCGCGGGTGAAAGCTATCGCCGTCAGCTCACGGCGATCGATGCCTGCGCGTTTGAGGGCTGTGTCGACCACAGGCACTATGTTCTGCTGATGGGCGCGTGAGGCCAGTTCGGGCACCACGCCGCCATACTCGGCATGGACATCCTGAGAAGCTATGACATTGCTCAGGAGCAAGCCGTCGCGTATGACGGCCGCCGAGGTGTCGTCACACGACGACTCTATACCAAGAATGGTGATACTCTTGTTTTCCATAACTGCAAAGTTAGCTATTTTTGACAAAAGTCTCACTCGCTCATGTCCATAAAAATAGCCCGGCCTGCCGGAGTCTCTCGCTCTGAGAGGTGTCTGGCAGGCCTGGGATATTATGTCTCCTCCTGATGTGGAAGAGATGATGAGATACTGATTACTGGAGAGTGCCGTTATTGGCGGCGTCGATCATCTGCTGGTTGGCGGTGATGAAGATCTCCACGCGGCGGTTCTGGGCACGGCCTTCGGGGGTAGCGTTTGAGGCTACATAGTCCTGCATGGGGAGGCCTTCGGCCGAGAGACGGCTGGCGGCTACGCCACTGTTGAGGAGATAGTTGCGCACTGCGTCGGCACGACCGGTAGAGACGCGCTCGTTGACGGCCAGTGTGCCGGTGTCATCGGTAAAACCATAGATCTGCACGTTGGTGTCGGGGTTGGAGATCAGGGAAGCGGCAAACTTAGTGAGGTCGGTCTTGGCTCCGGCGCTGAGGGTGGTGCCGTTGGTGGGGAAGAGGATACCGCCGTTGAAGGTCACCTTGATGGCCTGAAGACCATTTGAGTCGGTGGTCTTCTCGATCTGGGCCTGACGGGCCAGCTCGGCCTCGAGCTCAGCCTGCTGCTTGTCCATCTTCTTGCCAATGAGTGTTCCGGCTCCGGCACCTACTGCCGCGCCGATGGCTGCGCCGATAGCCGCGCCTTTGCCACCGCCGATGAGGGCTCCGAGACCTGCGCCGAGGCCGGCACCGCCGCCACCGCCGATGAGGGCGCCTTTACCTGTATTGTTCATTGACGAGCATCCTGTCATGCCGAGCACACACACTGCGAGTGTCGAGAGGCCTATTTTTCTTAAGAGTTTCATAAGGGGTATGTTTTATTTGTTATTGACGGGTTGAAAAAGAGGAGAGAGGAGAGATGAGATTGTTAATAACGGTGACAAAATTAATTAAAATATGCGTAAATCCTGCATATTCTGGATAAAATTTGTAGTCGGGATGTAGGCCGCTACATCGGTATCGCCCCATAGATCGGCGATAGTAAGCCAGGCAAACAGTAATACTATCAGTACGATGACTCCGATTACGAGCCAGATGGAGACGGATGATTTCTTGTCGCTCATAGTTGAAATAGTTGATGTTGTTCTGAGGGATTAACAACTGAAATTACCAAAAAGTTAGATGGAAATTATTAATTTTGCGCCATGGAAACGGAAAATACCTCTCGTTATAATTCGATACAGCTCATCAAGCGTCGTTTTTTCGCCATGCGTAACGGTGTGATAGCCGACAGTCTGCGCAAGGGGGGCTCGATCTACCGCATGATTTTCGGCCTCAATCTCCCTCAGATTGTCGAGATAGCCGCCGATCAGACTCCGAGTCGCGTCTTGGCTGAGGCTCTCTGGGCTGATCTGTCCACTCGCGAGAGTCGTCTGCTGGCTCCTATGGTCTATCCGATTGAAGAAATGAGCCGTGAAGATGCTCTGAGATGGCTTGAGACGGCTGCTGAGATCGAGACTGCCGACGTGATGTGTCACAGGCTGTTGCGTCGTCATCCTGACGCGTTGGAGATAGCTCTGTCGCGCGGCAACGACGAGATACCTGCCTCGCGATACACGGCTCGCCGGCTCATGGTCAATCTCCTTGCGCTATCAACCGGCGAAAGAGCTCGTGAACTGGCCCGACTTTTCAAGCCCTTTGCCGTTGACTATGAGGCCGAGAGACCTTCGCTCAGAGGAGTGACACGCCGGCTTGCCGAAGAGATAGCGTGGCTTCTGGAGGAGGAATGACTATTTTTTTGGAATATTGGAATAAAGATTGACGGCGGAAATTTAGTAATTTTGTGTCCGTATTTTAGGACAGTAATGAGTTTTTAACGATGCGGGCTTCAGAAACTGTCATGCCACGTAAGTTGTTGAACTGATTTATACTTAGTTATGAATTGACAGTTTGAGATTGTTTTGGTGATCATCTTGAGGTCAGGGAGGTAACTGCCGGGGTTCATCCTGACCGATTAAACCGATAAAAAGTCCGAGACAAACTGAAAGGTCGATTATAAGAATACTTCAGTTCTGATTTTACATTCCGATATTTAGTTTAAGTCAGTTCATTATGTACAAGAAATATCACACGTTTTTGCTATTTGTTTCAATCGCTGTCTTTGCCGTGGCTGCTGGCCGAGAGGAGCCTCTGGGCTATGGCGACATGGAGCGTTGGGTGACCCGCAATATCAAGGAGTCATCAGTGATAGGTGGACACTCCAAGACTCTCTATGAGATCGGGCCCGACACGATCATAGATGGCAATATAGCTTACCGCAATCTCGGACGCTCCCCCTGGGGCAGCTCAAATGTCATGGCCAAGGTGGCCGGTGTAGTCAAGACCAACACCACGGTCGAGCCCGATAGTCACGGCTCGGGACGATGTGCCAGACTCACCACTCATGTCGAGCAACTCAAGGTGCTCGGGCTGGTGAATATCAATGTTCTGGCTGCCGGATCGATATTTCTCGGCGATATGAAAGAGCCTATCACCGGCACTAAAGACGGAGTGAAAAATCTCAATTGGGGCATCCCGTTCAAGAAGAGCCCCAAGGCCCTTAAGTTTGACTATAAGACACAGATTCCGGTGTCGCCTACCCGTGTGCGTCAGACAGGTTTCTCGCCTAAAACGACTGTTCCCGGCCAGGATTATGCCGTGGCTCTGCTCATTCTGCAACATCGCTCCGAGGATGCTTCGGGCAATATCACGGCCAAGCGTGTGGGTACTCTCGTGGTGAAATATGGCAAGTCGACATCGGGTTGGGTTGAGGGCGCGACCTATCCTATACTCTATGGCAATATCGAGGCTCGCCCCGATTATGACGCCGAGCTGATGGGACTGCGCGACATCGATTATGCCAGAAACAGCAAGGGACAGAGCGTGCCCGTCAAGGAGACAGGTTGGGCTGCTCCAGGTGAGACTCCCACCCACCTGATCGTCCAGTTCTCTTCGAGCCACGGCGGTGCATACGTGGGTACTCCCGGCAATACTCTCTGGGTTGACAATGTTAAACTTGTATATTGAATGTTAAACTTGTATATTGATCGAGATGACAGGTCATAAACGCATCGTGGGGATCCTGTTCGCAGTCGTGCTTCCTGTCTTTGGATGGGGAGAGGAGCTTGCGGCTGAAAACAAAGCTGATGCTGTGGTGGTGGGGAGCAAGGAACTGACCGAGACCCATCACTCTTTAGTCAGGAAAATAATGGACTATTTCGGTGAGAGCAATAAACGTAAGGAGCAAAAAAAGTTTGACTTCAGTGTGATCGGTGGCCCGTATTATACCTCCGACATCGGTGTCGGCATCGGTGTGGTGGCTTCGGGTGTCTACGGTCACGGTGTCACCGACGACTCTGTGCCTCCGAGCAATGTCTCGCTCTTCGGCAAGATCAGTACCAGGGGTTTTGGTTCTCTGGGTATCCGCGGCACACATATCTCGTGCTCCGAGGCCCAGAGATTCAATTATCGTGTGGAGTTTCTTGCCGACCCCAGCGACTTCTGGGGTATCGGTTACAAGATGGATAATAATTCGGCCAACGAGTCTGAGATGCACCGCATAGGTGTGCAGTTTAGTGGAGATGCACTTTTCAGGCTCACTCAGGGTCTCTATCTGGGGCCCGCGCTCATGTATGATTTTGTCAGGGCCTCGCGCATAGAGCGTCCCGATCTGCTCGAGGGACAACGCTCCACTACATGGGCCGGAGGTGTCGGTGCTACTCTGAGCTATGACACACGCGATGTGCTCACCAATCCTCACCGCGGTTTCTATCTCACGGTGACTCAGGGTTTCTATCCCAAGTTTATCGGAAACCATTATGCTTTCTCGCGCACGAGTTTTCAGGCCGACTGGTATCGCAGTATGTGGCGTGGAGGCATAGTGGCCCTTGATCTCCGTGGAGTCATGAGCTATGGCAATCCTTCATGGTATATGCTCGCTTCGACAGGCGGTTCCTATTATCTGCGAGGCTATTACGAAGGCCGTTATCGCGACAAGGGCATGCTGGCGTTTCAGGCCGAGGTGAGACAGAAGGTGTGGCGGCGCTCGGGAGCTGTGGCCTGGGTTGGTGCCGGCACGGTGTTTGCCCGTCCCTCTCAGATCGTGATGCGTCATTTGCTGCCGACTCTTGGTGTGGGCTATCGCTGGGAGTTTAAGGAAAATGTCAATGTGCGTCTCGATGTGGGCTTCGGTAAGTCGGGCCAGAATGGGGTGATGTTTAATATCAACGAGGCTTTCTGAATAGTTATCAGACAATGAAAAAGTTTCTTCAAGATCCGCGGGTGCTCTATTTTGCCACCCTGGTGTTGCTGTTGCTTCCTAATATCGGGCTTAGTGTTACCGAACCTATGACACTCAGTGACCGTGTGACCAATCTGCTCTTGCCCGGCGGACTCTATATACTCCTTCTTACCATCTCGCGCAATCCTGCCCGAAATTTCTGGATAAGCTTTCTGCTTGTTTTTCTGTCGGCTTTCCAGATAGTGTTGCTATATCTGTTTGGAGGCTCTATCATAGCTGTCGACATGTTTCTCAATCTCGTGACCACCAATCCATCTGAGGTCGAGGAGCTGTTGGGCAGCCTGTTGCCTGCGGTGATAGGTGTTGTCGTTGTCTACGTTCCTGTCATAGTGTTAGCCGTGGTCAAGACACGGACGGCCGGTTATGAGTTGACCCGCCGGTTCAGATCTCTCGCGCGCCGGGTCGGTGTAGCGGTCACTCTGGCAGGATGTGTGTCTTTGACGGTCAGTTGTCTGACAGGTGAGGACGTCCGTCAGGGACGCTATAGTGTGGCCGACAGTCTCTATCCGGTCAATGTTTTCTATAATATCTATCTTGCCGGCGAGCGCACAGCTATGAGTTCGGCGAGGGAAGATAAAATCAGCTCTTTCACCTTTGAAGCCGGTGCAACCCATCGTCCCGACTCGCTGAGAGAGGTATATGTCATGGTGATAGGCGAGACAGCGAGAGCCGAAAACTTCGGGATCTACGGCTATGAACGGGAGACCACTCCGGGCCTCTCGTCGACTCCCGGAGTCATAGCTTTTCCCGAGGCTTACACTCAGAGCAACACCACCCACAAGAGTGTTCCTATGCTGCTGTCGGCTGCCTCGGCGGTCGATTTTGACCGGGTGTATGATCAGAAAGGAATTTTGAGCGCTTTCTCTGAAGCGGGCTTTCACACGGCCTTCATTTCCAATCAGCGGCCCAACCACTCGTTCATCGATCTTCTCGGGCAGGAAGCCGACGAGTGGTATTTTCTCAAGGAGGAGGCTCAGGGGAGCGAAAATATCTATGACATTTCGTTGGTCGAAGCTCTCGATAGCCTGATGAAATCCCGTCGCGACCAAAATCTTTTTGTGGTGCTCCACACCTACGGGTCTCACTTCCGTTACAACGAACGTTATCCCTCCTCTATGAGACGTTGGAGTCCCGATATGCCCGACGATGCGGTGGCCTCCAACCGCGAGGCTCTGCTCAATGCCTATGACAATACTATACTCTACACCGACCGGGTACTTACCGATATTATCGAGCGCCTGGCTGCCGTGGGGGGATGCTCGGCTCTGCTCTATGCCTCTGATCACGGTGAGAATATCTTTGATGATGACAGAAATCTCTTTCTGCACGCGTCGCCGAGGCCATCGGCCCATGAACTTCATGTGCCCCTGATAGCGTGGACTTCCGACCGACATCGGGCTTTATATCCCGAGGTCACCCGGGCGATGGAGTCCAACCGGGCCCGACGGGTGATCACTTCGGCCTCGATGTTCCACTCTATGCTGGGACTCGGAGGGATAGCTACAGATCACTATGCCGACTCACTCTCGGTGACCTCCGGGCAGCTGGCCGATCTCCCCTATTACTATCTTTCCGACCGTAATATACCCGTCCCCATTGAGCGGATTGTGAGGAAATAACATCTCGCGCGGTGCCGTGTGTGAACATGTTGACACTTTCGTTGGTTGTAAAGGAAAGTTTCAACACGTTTAATTATGAGATGTAAAGTGGTTTCTTCAATTCTGATGCTTGCCGTCACAGTGTCGGCAATGTCTCAGACCCCCATGGCGGTCGACTCGACGGTTGTCGTTGTTCCTGCCGTGACAGTAGCCGATACAGTGGCTGTCTATGACGGAACCGCTGCCGACTCTATCACTGCCGACGTTGTCGCTGCCGACACGATCGTTGCCGGTATGTTCGGCCCACAGAGCCCCGTCGAGATGGATTCACTCGACATAGTCACTGTCGAGGAGGCTGTGGCCGACACGGTTATCTGTCCCCCTGTTGATATGCCTGAGGCTTCGTCGCTTGTGCTCAAGCCCATGCCTGCAGAGTCGATCTATCGCTATCCCTATTCGATGACTTTCAGCATGGGTGACTGGAAACGTATGTGGACTAACACCTGTGTGCTCTCGGGCGCTTACGTAGCCACGCTTCTCGTGCTTGAGTGTCTGCCCCCCGATGCTACCGCCTGGAACCGTGCCGAGATACGTAATGTACCTCTTTTCAAGCGCTGGTACAATCATGTGATCAAGCAGGGCCCCGAGTGGGATCATGATAATCCCGTCTTCAATTATATACTCCATCCCTACGCCGGAGCCGCCTATTTCATGGCTTGCCGCTCGACCGGTTTCAATTTCTGGCAGTCGTTTCTTTACAGTGCCGCCATTTCTACGATCGGTTGGGAGTTTGGTATCGAGGCATTCATGGAACGTCCTTCGGTGCAGGATCTTTTCATCACTCCGTGTGTCGGAAGCGCTATCGGCGAGATGTTCTATCGTGTCAAGCGCGGCATCGTTGCCAATGACTATGAACTCGCCGGCAGTAAACTGCTCGGAAACGTTGTGGCTTTTCTGGTCGACCCGGTCAATGAAGTGGTCGATCTCTTCAGGGGCCGAAATACAGCCAAACCGTTCGGCTATGAGATTACAACACAGATTTCACCCTCGAGCGTGACTCTTCTGGTAAGTTTCTGACACCGGCTGTCTGAGTCCCTGCTCACTTTCCCCCTCTCTCGAATTTCAATTATTTATTCAGCACTCATTACATTATATTATGAAACGATTGATTAGTTTGGTCATAACTATGACTCTCACGGCTGGTGCCGCGATGGCCGATGCGCAGGCCGACTTTCAGCATTACATAAAGAATTATAATCAGGCTCTTTCGTCACACAGCTACGAGACCGCTTCCCATGCCGCCGCCTCGGCCGCCAAGGTTTGTGGCGAGGCCAAGAACTACGACGGTGCTTTCAAGCTCCTGTCCTCCTTTGACAACGTCATGGCTGAGCGAGGGGTCAGGGCCGACTCTCTGCCGACTCCTTATTATTACTCTGCCCGTGCCCGTTATGAACTGTATCGCAAGATGGGCAACGCCGCTCAGGCCGAAGCGTGGCTCAAGAAGATGGGCGGCTATGCGCGCGCTACCGACTCTCGTCAGGTTGCCGATGATATGCTTGTGACTGAGGCTCAGTTCTACTATGCTCAGGGTCGAGACCAACTCGGCGACCAGTGCATAGCCCGACTTATCAAGCACTATGAGAATGAGAACGATTACAGCTCGGCCGACACTGCCTATCAGCGGCTCATCGAGAAGGCCGTCAGCGCCAACGATGCGCGTTTCGTAGAGCAGACTTTCGAGAACTATATGAAGTGGAGCGACTCTATCGAAGCTATCACCCAGAACACAGAGCTATCGCGCGTTAAGGCCGAAGTGGCTAGCGAGCAGGCTGAGGTGGCGCGCAAACAGGGCACAATCAATTCACGTACTTCGGTGATGATTGTCTTCATCACTCTCTTCATAGCCTCGCTTGCCGCCATCGGTGTCTGTATCGTCTTCTACCAGCGTGTGAAAGGTAAGTTACACCTGAGCCGTCTGATGATACGCAAAGCTGAGGCTCAGAGCGCTGCCAAGAGTGCCATGCTTCAGAACCTGTCTTCAACTATGAACCCGGCTCTCGACCAGCTTGATCCTGAAAATCCTGCCGTGCAGTCGCTCAAGGGATATGTCAGAAAGGTCGAGGAACTCTCTGAAGTCGACTCGGCTCCCGAGACAGCCGGTGAGCCTAAAGATCAGGTCAATATCGAGCACCTCTGTGCTTCGCTGGCCGATCAGGTGCGTCCTCAGCTCAAGCGTGGAGTGACTCTGAGTGTCGACGGGGCCCGTGGATCGGCACCGATTGATGCCGATGAGGTCAGCAAGATCGTGGGACATCTGCTCGAAAACGCCGCCAAGTATACCTCGGAAGGTGGACGTATCACTCTGAGTTTCCGTAAACGTGGCCCGGGCAGCTACCAGTTTGTAGTGACTGACAATGGTGTCGGTATCCCTGCCGATCAGCGCGATAAGATATTCGAACCCTTTGCTCAGGCTGGTGACATCACTACCGACGGTGATCGTCTCGGACTCCCCATCTGTGCGCTGCGGGCCAAGAAGATGGGTGGCACGCTCACTCTCGATCCGGCCGTGACACGCGGAGCCTCTTTCATACTCTCCCTCAAGTCCTGACTTCTTAGAAAAGCTATATCAACAATAAGCGTCCTCAATACACAAGAGACATAAGGATCTCGTCGGAAAATCCTTATGTCTCTTGTGTATTGAGGACTGTGTAATGTCGCTACTGCGAGCTAATTCTTATATAGCTTTTCAGGCTAATAAGTATTTTTAGATGACACCCTGGCCTATCATGGCGTTGGCCACCTTCATGAAGCCGGCGATGTTGGCGCCCTTCATGTAGTTGATGAAGCCGTCGGGCTCCGTGCCGTGCTCGACACACTGATGGTGGATGTTGCTCATGATTTCATGGAGACGGTCGTCAACCTCGCGTGCGCTCCACTGGAGGTGCTCGGCGTTCTGGCTCATTTCAAGACCCGAGGTGGCTACACCGCCGGCGTTGACTGCCTTGCCGGGAGCGTATGAGGTCTTGGTCTCGAGGAAGTAGTCGATAGCCTCGGGGGTACATCCCATATTGGAGACTTCGGCTACGATCTCAACGCCGTTGGCCACCAGAGCGCGGGCGTCGTCGCCATTGAGCTCGTTCTGGGTTGCACAGGGCAGGGCGATGTCCATCTTCTGCTCCCAGGGCTTGCGGCCGGGATAGAAAGTGGCTTCGGGATATTTCTCAGCGTAGGGTTCCACGATGTCTTCGCCGGTAGCGCGCAGGTAGAGCATGTAGTCGATCTTTTCGCCCGAGATGCCTTCGGGATCATAGATGTATCCGTCGGGCCCTGAGATGGTGACTACCTTGGCACCGAGTTCGGTAGCTTTGAGGGCGGCGCCCCATGCCACGTTGCCGAAGCCCGAGACACCTACGGTCTTACCCTTTATGGAGTCTTTGCGCAGGGCGAGCATATTCTCCACAAAATAGAGTGCGCCAAAGCCGGTAGCCTCGGGGCGTATGCGTGAGCCGCCAAAGTCGAGACCCTTGCCGGTGAAAGTGCCTGTACACTCGTTGACGAGTTTCTTATACATGCCGTACATGTAGCCTACCTCACGGCCGCCTACGCCTATATCGCCGGCGGGCACGTCTCGGTCGGGGCCGAGGTTCTTCCAGAGGCAGAGGATGAAAGCCTGGCAGAAGCGCATGATCTCGGCCTCGCTCTTGCCTCGGGGCGAGAAGTCGCTGCCACCCTTGGCGCCACCCATGGGGAGGGTGGTGAGAGCGTTCTTGAAGGTCTGCTCAAAGCCGAGGAACTTGAGGATCGAGAGATTGACCGATGCGTGGAAACGTATACCGCCTTTGTAGGGACCGATGGCGTTGTTGAACTGTACGCGATAACCTATGTTGTTCTGCACCTCGCCACGGTCGTCGACCCAGGTGACACGGAATGTCACGATACGGTCGGGCTCGACCATGCGCTCGATGATCTTGGCTTTTTCAAATTCGGGATGCTGGTTATAGACGTCCTCTACACACATGAGCACTTCTTTGACGGCCTGGAGATATTCCTTTTCGCCGGGGTGTTTTGCCTCAAGAGCATTGAGAATGTTGTTAATGTCCATAGCGTTTGTTGAATTGATGTTGGATGGTATTTGGTATTAGAGTTTTCAGTAAGTCAGTCGGGATGGAGAGATGTCTGACACCGCAAAATTAAGAATTACTTTTGGTGCTTGTCAACAAAAAAGATGTGTTTTGCAACATAAAAGCCGACTGTCTCAGTCGCTCTGTTTGGCAAATTGTTAACGCTCAGTGGGCTATTGCTTCCGGGTGGAAAGCGTCCGACTCCCGCCACTGACATTCCATTCTGAAAATGCTTCTTGCAATGGCAGAAAAATAGTTTATAGATTTAATAAGGCTGACTATATTATATATAAAAGAGACAGCGGAAATTCCCTGTAAAGGGATTTCCGCTGTCGTGTCAATGCGTTGTTGTAGGTGACAGGCACCTGAGTAATTTATGCTCCGGGGTGGATAGAACCGGTGGGGCACTCGCCTTCACATGCGCCGCAGTCGATGCAGGTGTCGGGGTTGATGTTGTACTGGGTAGCACCCTCGGAGATAGACTCGGTGGGGCATACTGCTGCACAAGCGCCGCAGGAGATGCAGGTGTCTTCAATTACGTAAGCCATTGTCGTAGTTGGGTTTAAGTGTTGAGTGAATTTTTGTTGTTCTTTGATGAAGCAAAATTATAAATTTTTTGGAATATATATACCTATTTTCGGGTAATATTTTTCATCAATGTGCAAAAATTTTTATTCTCTATACTTAAAAGTAGGTAGAGGAGAGAGACAGAAGGCTTAGGGGATCACCTGCTTGTAGCGGGGAACGAGGAGTTTCATGATGCACCAGCCCACGAGATAGGCCACGCCACATATACAGAAGACGATGAAGTAGCCTGCAGGCTTGCCGGTAAAGCTCATGAAAGAGAGGTTGACCTGTGCGGAGTAGTCAAACAGGATGCCCGAGTAGTAGTTGATCAGGAACGAGCCGAGACCGCCGGCCATACCGCCGATACCGATGATGGTTGCGATGGTGCTCTTGGGGAACATATCGCCTACAACAGAGTAGATATTGGCGCTCCACGACTGGTGGGCTGCGCCGGCTATACCGATGATAATGATGGGGAGCCAGGGTGACACGCTGCTGAGAGGCTGGGCGAGAAGGGCCAGGAGGGGGAACACTGCAAAGATGAGCATGGCGCGCATGCGTGCGGCATAGGGGTTGATGTTGACACCTGCGCGGGCTGCGCGGTCGATAAATATGGTCGGGAGTTTACCGCCATAGATCGAGAGCATGGTGATGAGATAGAGCACGAAGATCATGAGCATACCTTCGCCCGACGAGGTGGAGAGCTTGAAGACGTCGGTGATATATGCGGGAGTCCAGAAAAGGAAGAACCACCACACACCGTCGGTCATGAATTTACCGACGAACACTGCCCAGGTCTGGGGATATTTGAAGACCTTCCAGAAGGGAATGGTTGCTTCCTCCTCTTCCTGAACGGCTTTCTCGCGGGGTGCTTCGTCCTCGTGGTTGTCCTGCTCGATATAGGCAAGCTCGGCGGCGTTGACGCGGGGGTTCTTGGCAGGCTCTTTATAGAGTACCATCCAGAAGCCCATCCACACGAAGCCGAGGGCACCGATGACGATGAATGCCATCTCCCAGCCGTTGCCCCAATGGATGCTCTGGAAGAACTTGGCCAGCGGGCCGATCGAGAAGGGGGCGATCAGGGCACCTACCGCCGAGCCGGCGTTGAAGATCGAGGTAGCGTATGCGCGGTCACGCTTGGGGAAGTATTCGGCGGTAACCTTGATGGCTGCGGGGAAGTTGCCGGCCTCACCGAGGGCGAGGATGGTGCGGGCGCCAAGGAAGAAGTAAACCGAGACGGTAGCGATCATGACAGCTACATCGCCGGTGGCGCGGAGCAGTTCCTCGGCGTCGTGCATACCGACCACATGCTCGGTGGCCCAGCCGCAGACTGCGTGAAGGCAGGCACCGGCACTCCACACTCCGATAGCCCAGAGGTAGCCTTTCTTAGTGCCCATCCAGTCGATGAAACGGCCGGCGAGGAGGTTGGCTACGGCATAGACGATCGAGAAAACTGCTGTGATGAGGCCATAGTTGGCGTCGGTCCAGTGAAACTCGGGAGAGATGAACTCTTTCCAGGTGAGCGAAAGCACCTGGCGGTCCATGTAGTTGACGGTGGTAGCCAGAAAGAGCAGAGCGCAGATGACCCAACGGAAGTTGGTCATCTTCTGGTTGGCCGCCGCCAGGGGGGAAGTTGAGGTTGACATTAGATTGTTTTGGTTAAGTGATGTTATTCATATAGGCAACGTCCCTTGCCGACGGTGGGAGCATCCCTGACAGTGGGGAGCGTCTTGGTCGGCAGGGGACGGTGTCACTTAGAATTTGAAGTAGTTCTTGGCGTTGTTGTAGCAGATGTCTTCGATCATCTGGTTGACACGCTTCTCTTCATAGCCGGTGTAGGGGAGTTCGCCGTTCTCGATGTCGGTACCGACGAGGTTGCAGAGTGTGCGGCGGAAATACTCGTGGCGGGGATAGGAGAGGAATGAGCGCGAGTCGGTGAGCATTCCGACAAAGCGGCTGAGCAGACCCAGGAGCGAGAGGGCGTTCATCTGTTTCTGCATTCCGTCCTTCTGATCGAGGAACCACCAGCCCGAGCCAAACTGGATCTTACCTGCCACGCTGCCATCCTGGAAGTTGCCGAGCATAGTGGCGATCACTTCGTTGGCCGAGGGGTTGAGGTTGTAGATGATGGTCTTGGTGAGTTTGCCGCGGGTGTTGAGACGGTCGAGATACTTGGCACACGACTTGGCGGTGGTGAACTCGCCGATCGAGTCGAAACCGGTGTCGGGGCCGAGGAGCTTGAACATCTTGGTGTTGTTGTTGCGGATTGCACCGTAGTGGAACTGCTGGGTCCAGCCCGAGTTGTAGTCCATTTCGCCGAAGATGATCATCATGGCGCTCTTGAACTTGTGGATCTCGTCGTGGGTGAGCTCCTTGCCGCCATAGACTTTGTCAAAGATAGCCTTGATCTCGTCGTCGGTATAGTCGGCTGCATAGAACTCCTCGATGCCGTGGTCGCTCAGGCGGCAACCCATTTCCTCAAAGAAGTCGTGACGCTTCTGAAGAGCGTCGATCATGTCCTGGAACTTGTTGATCTCCACGCCCGAAACTTCGGCGAGTTTCTCAACGTATGCGCGAAACTCTGCGGGGTTCTCGACTGCCATGGCTTTGTCGGGACGCCAGGTGGGGAGCATCTTGATCTCGAAACCGCTGTCTTTCACCTGCTTGTGATATTCAAGCGAGTCTACGGGATCGTCAGTGGTGCAGACGGTCTCTACGTTATAGCGACGCATCAGACCACGGGCTGTCATGTTGGGATCGTTGAGGAGCTTGTCGTTACACTCGTCGAAGATCTCGCGGGCAGTCTCGGGGTTGAGGAGCTTATCGATACCGAAGGCGGTCTTGAGCTCGAGGTGAGTCCAGTGATAGAGGGGGTTACGGAAGGTGTAGGGGACGGTCTCGGCCCACTTCTGGAATTTCTCCCAGTCGGTGGTGTCGGTGCCGGTACAGAAACGCTCTTCCACACCGTTGGAACGCATGGCGCGCCATTTGTAGTGGTCGCCGCCGAGCCAGATCTCAGTGATTGATTTGAACTTGTGATCATCGGCTACCATCTTGGGGATGAGGTGGCAGTGATAGTCGATGATGGGCATTTTGGCTGCGTGCTCGTGATATAACTTCTGCGCGGTCTCGGTCTGCAGCAGGAAGTTTTCGTCCATAAAGGGCTTCATAGTGATTACTCTTTTAGAAGTGAGGATTGTTGGTTATGGAGTTGGGTGGGAGAGAGGCGGGGTGACACGGTAAGCGATGAAGTGTGTTGTTTAGAGTGTCACTCCGTTTTTGAAGATTGAGATCTCATGGATGCCGGCCTTCTCTGAGTTGACCAGCTCGCCGCTTGCCACGGCAAGTACATAGTCGATAAACTCGCGGAGCACCTGATCCATTGACATGTCTTCGACAAGACGCCCGGCGTTGAAATCGATCCAGGCAGGCTTGCGTGTGGCGAGGCCGGTGTTGGTCGAGATCTTCATGGTCGGGACGAAGGTGCCGAAGGGGGTGCCGCGGCCGGTGGTGAAGAGCACCATCTGACAACCGGCAGCTGCCAGGGCGGTAGAGGCTACAAGGTCATTGCCGGGAGCTGAGAGGAGGTTGAGACCGTGGTGGGAGATGCGGTCGCCATATTCCATCACTCCGAAGACGGGGCTCTTGCCCGACTTCTGGGTGCAGCCGAGGGCTTTTTCCTCGAGGGTTGAGATACCACCGGCCTTGTTGCCGGGCGAGGGGTTCTCGCCTACGGGTTCGCCGTGGCTGAGGAAGTATTGCTTGAAGTTGTTGATGAGCGAGACAGTCTGGCCCAGGAGCTCGTCAGAGGCACAGCGCTCCATGAGAATAGTTTCGGCACCAAACATTTCGGGTACCTCGGTGAGCACTGTCGTGCCTCCCTCTACGTCACAGAGCCAGTCGGAGAACTCGCCCAGCAGGGGGTTGGCGGTGATGCCCGAGAATCCGTCGGAGCCACCACACTTGAGGCCGATGCGCAGTTTGGAGGCGGGAACTTCCTGACGGGTGTCTGCAACCGCTTTCTCGTAGAGCGACTTGAGGATGGCTACTCCGGTCTCTACTTCGTTGCCCTCGACTTCCTGACACACCATGAATTTGACGCGGTCTTCGTCGATCTCGCCACAGAACTCCTTGAAGACTGCGGGCTGATTGTTCTCACATCCGAGGCCTACAACGAGGATACCTCCTGCGTTGGGATGGTGTACCATGTCGCGGAGGATCTTCTTGGTATTCTCATGGTCGTCGCCGAGCTGGGAGCAGCCATAGTTGTGGGGGAAGCCGAAGATGCCGTCGACACCCTTGGCGCCGGTCTCGGCATTGACGCGATCGACGATCTGCTTGACGATACCGTTGACACATCCGACTGTGGGGATGACCCAGAGCTCGTTGCGTATACCTACCTGGCCGTCGGGACGTACATAGCCTTTGAAAGTAGCCTCTTTGGCTCCGTTGAGAGCCGAGCCCGGAGCGGGCACGTTATGGTCTTTGATAGCGATGTCGCTGTAATCGAGCTGCCCGGCAAGGTTGGTCTTGATGTCGTTATGGTCAAGGAAAGCACCGCGCGCTACGTCGTGGCGGGTGTGGCCTATGGGAAAGCCATACTTGATTACATTCTCACCCTCGGCGATGTCGCGGAGGGCAAATTTATGACCGGCGGGGATATCGCTCACAAGAGTGACATCACCGGCGCCGTCAACGGTGACCACAGTACCCTTGGCAAGGGGATTGATGGCCACAGCGACGTTGTCGGCCGGATTGATTTTGATGAAATCCTTCATTGGAGTCGGTAAGGGGTGGAGGGTTATTCTACGACTTCCTTGACGGTCTCGAGCATGCCCTTGGCCTGGATCTTGTCGAGATACTCGACTACGAGATCGGTGAGGCCGGGGATCTTGTTGAGGTCACCGTGAGTACCCCAGATGAGATCGCTGGCAGCGAGCACTCCCTCGGCCACCTTGCGGGTGTCGCCGGTAGCCCAGAGGCCCTGGAGCAGGTCGATGATCTTCTGATCGTCCTGAGGCACGATATCGGCACCGTCCTCACGCTTGCCACCCTTGTAATAGGTGATGAGGGCTGCGAGACCGAGCACGAGGCCCTTGGGGAGCTCGCCCTTACGCTCGAGATATACCTTGAGTCCGGGGAGGTCGCGGGTCTCGAATTTGGGGAAGGCGTTGAGCATGATTGAGGTGACCTGGTGGTCTACGTAGGGGTTGTTGAAACGCTCGAGCACGTCGGCACCAAACTTCTGAAGCTCATCCATAGGGAGGTTGAGGGTCTGCATGAGCTCGTCGAACTGTACCTTGTGGATGTACTTGCCGATAACAGGGTGGTTGCAGGCATCGCGCACGATGTTTACGCCGCTGAGATAGGCGACAGGCGAGAGCACGGTGTGAGGGCCGTTGAGCAGGGTCACCTTACGCTCGTGGTAGGGAGCCTCAGAGTCGGTGATGAGCACCTCGAGACCTGCACGGTCGGCGGGGAACTCGGCACGGAGCTGCTCGAGGGTCATGTTGGAGGCGCGCTCGATCACCCAGAGGTGGAAAGCCTCGCCCTGTACGACTACGTTGTCCTTGTAGCCGAGTTTCTCCTGGATCTCTCCGATCTCCTTGCGGGGGAAGCCGGGGACGATGCGGTCGACGAGAGTGGCGCAGACATAGTTGTAGGTGTTGAACCACTCCTTGAAGCCTTCGTAGTCGGCTCCGAGCTCCTCTTTCCAGAGGTCGATATATTTGTTGATGATGTTCTTGAGGTGGTGACCGTTCTCAAAGATAAGCTCACAGGGCATGATGATGAAGCCCTTGTCGGCTGCTCCGTTGAAAGTCTTGTAGCGACGATAGAGGAGCTGGGTGAGTTTGCCGGGATAGGATGAAGCGGGACGGTCGCTGAGTTTGCAGCTGTCGTCAAAAGCGATACCGGCCTCGGTGGTGTTGGAGATCACAAAACGCATCTCGGGCTGATCGGCCAATGCGAAGAAGGCGTCGGTCTGAGTGAAGGGGCTGAGACCGCGGCTGATGACATCTACGCGGGTTAACGAATTGACCACTTCGCCGTTGAGACGACCCTGAAGGTTGACATGATAGAGGCAGTCCTGGCCCTGAAGCAACTGCATTACAAATGCGTCGGGTGTACCCTGCACTACTACTACCGACGAGTTGAAGTCGGTCTTGTCGTTCATGTTCTTGATGATCCAGTCGACAAACGCACGCAGGAAGTTGCCTTCACCAAACTGTATGATTCTCTCGGGGGCTACCGCTTTGGGAGCGGTCAATTTGTTTAAAGCTTTCATATATTATAAGGTGTTAGTATTTTTAGTATAGAGTATAGAGTATAGAGTATAGAGTATAGAGTATAGAGAGGGCTGGATTTCTGATCAGCGGGGCGACCAGGTGGAGGTGTAGCTGAAGAGTTTGTGAAGGTCGCGCAGGGCGGCTGCTTGGTCGGCACTGAGAGTCTTGGCCCATTTCACACGCTGACCGTTGGCTCCGGGGCCTTTCGATCCGTATTCGCCATAGCGAGCGGTCTGCTCGTTGGCGGGATCTCTCCAGTTGTCCCAACCGGCCGGTGTGATGTGTGATCCCATCTCACAGTCAATGAACACTGTGGAAGCGTAGGGACGCCAGGGACGCCCGAGGTAGACTTTTGTCACGCCTGGATCGGCTGTGAGCCGACAGTTGTCAAACACATATCCTACCTCGACATCTTTTGGGGTCGAGGCTGCGGTGATATAGGAGTTGGATTTAGAGTGGATCTGACAGTTGGCGAAATAGGCGGTAGCGGGGCCGAAGATGAAGTCGGTGGTACCCTCGATATAGCAGTCTTCAAAGAAGAGGCGCGTATTGCGGCCTGCTATGAAGAGTGTGTCCTGATTGCCGAGCAGCCGGCAGTTGATAAACTTCAGGCAGTCGCCCTCGGTGTGGAGTGCTACGGCCTGTCCGAGCTTGGGAGCGTTGTTTTCGATCGTGAGGTTGCGGAAAGTGATGTCGCTGCCATCGATGCGCACGGTGTAGGTGCGGAATGTGCCCATGTTGTTGATATTGGCATGGTGGGCATTGGTGATGATGGTGCTGTCGACGCTCTCGCCGACAAACTCTACGTTGGTGAGCCACGAGGGTATGATCACTTTCTCGTGATACACACCGTTGGCTATATGGACGGTAACTTTATAGTCCATGTAGGCTCGTATCCCCTCAAGGGCCTGAGTGATTGTCGGGTAGTCGCCCGAGCCGTCCTGGTTGACGTAGATCTCGCGCTTATACTCGGCGGCCGAGGCCGACAGAGCCACGCCGGCAATAATCAACGTGAGGCTGAGACACAGTTTTCTGAGAAGCATGGTCAAGTAGTCTGAGACTTGATTAGTGTTGATAGTTGAAACTTGGAGGAGAGTTGGAGCGGTGAGATTTAAAAATTTGTCGATGGCTGATTATTTCTTGGTCACGCGGAACCAGTCGATGTCCATCCAGCCCGAATCGTTGCTCACGAAGTCGCGGGTGCAGTAGAGACCAAATTTAGAGCCGATCCAGTGGCCTACATCAACCTTGACAGGCTTACCCATAGGGATGAATTTCTTTCCGTCGGTGCTGTAAAGGAATGAGGCTTCGGCTGAGTAGTCGCCCTTTTCGCGAGGTTTGGGTTTGCCTGTGTACTTCAGGTTCATGCGCAGATAGATAGGCTCGGTGCCATTGGTGAGTTTGATGGCCTCGACCTCTTTCTCCACGCCTTTTTTGTTGGCCTTATAACATTCGGTCTGAGTGAGGTAGATGCCGTCGGCGCGGCTCTCCAGGCCGATAGTGCCGTAGTTGTATCCCATGACACAGATGCCGGCGCGCTCTACACCATAGAATTTATCGTCGCGACGGGGGTGGAACTGCACCAGGGCAGTGGCTGTGAAGTCGCGTGCGGGAAATTTCTGCAACAGCATGTTGGGTGAATCATAGAGCTGCTTGCTCTCGGGAAGCACGTGGGAGAAAAGTCGGAGCTTGCCGGCATTGGCGTCACAGAAGTACCACAGCGCAGAGGGGTTGTCTTTCCACTGCCACTGCAGGCCGAGCTCGGTGGAGTCAAATTCGTCAGACTCCTGAGGAGTCTCCTTGGCGTATGTGCCGCCCACGTTGGGTTTGCGGTAGGTGGTCACGGGTATTCCTCGCTCATCACCGTCGGGGTCAACTCCGATCACCGGCCAACCGTTCTCAAGCCAGGTCATGGGCTGGAGGTGTACTACGCGGCCATAGGGGCCTTTGTCCTGAAAGTGGAGAAACCAGTGTTCATTTCCGTCGGGGGTATCTACCCATGCTCCCTGGTGAGGGCCGTTGATGTCAGTGTCGCCCTGTTCCATCACGTTGCGCACCTCGTAGGGGCCCCAGGGGCTTTTAGAGCGGAGCACTTCCTGCCAGCCGGTTGCTACTCCGCCGGCGGGAGAGAAGATATAGTACCAGTCGCCGCGTTTATACATTTTGGCGCCCTCGATAGTGGGGTTGTCTATATGGCCGTCATAGATCATGCGATCCTGACCTATCGTGCTCTTGCCGTCGGGAGTCATCTCGATCATACCAATGATGCTTTTGACTCCGGCGCGCGATCCGGCATAACCGTGGGCTATGTAGGCACGGCCGTCCTCGTCCCAGAACGGGCAGGTGTCGATGATGCCTTTGGCAGCGTGGACGAGAGTCAGAGGCTCCCAGGGCCCGGCGGGATTTTTGGCCTTGGTCATGAAGATGCCGAGGTCAGGATCGCCGTAGTAGATATAAAATTCTCCGTTGTGGTAGCGTATGGCCGGAGCCCACACTGCGTTGCCGTGATTGGGGGTTGCAAACTTGGCATAGTCGGGCATCTCGGCGATGGCGTGGCCGATGATAGTCCAGTTGACAAGGTCTTTGGAGTGGAGTATGGGTAGGCCGGGGATGTCGCTGAAGCTCGAAGCGGTCATATAGTAATCGTCGCCGACGCGCACCACGTCGGGGTCGGAGTAGTCGGCGTCGATCACCGGATTCTTATATTTACCATTACCTAAGTCGGGACTCCATACTTCTGATACATAGGTTGTTGCTCCGGCGGTTAATACCGAAGCGAGCGCGCCGATGAGAAGAGGGAGTCGAGGGGATGTTTTCATTGTATATTATAATTAAGGTGATGCCTCAGGCGAGGTAGTCACACGACCACTCGCTTCGGGCAGGATAATTCATGTCCCAAAGTTACTAAAAAAATCCAAACGCATGAAAGTTTTCAACATTTTTTTATTTCACGCGTTGCTGATGTGTTGAAGTGTTGATGGCTCTCAGAAGATAGTGAGGAGGTCTTCGAGCGACATCCCTGAAATCTCATCGGTGAAATAGACTTTCAGCGAGCTGTCGGTGATCAGTCCCAGACTGTCACAGTGACTTAAGGCGAGTTGGAGTTCGTGGGTCGAGAAAATCACGGTTTTGCCTCCTTCGTGAGCTACTTTGGAGAGCAATTCGAGAAGCTCATATCTTGCCGGCAGGTCGAGAAAAGATGTAGGCTCGTCGAGCAGGAGCGCAGGAGTGTCCTGGGCCAATGCTCTGGCTATCATGATCCTTTGATGCTCGCCGTCGCTCAGGGTGTTGATCGGCCTGGGGGCATAGGCGGTCATGCCGGTGGCCTCGAGCGAGAGATCTATCATCTCGCGGTCGGCCTTTGAGAGTCGTCCTGCCCAGCCTGTCCATGGTGCCCGACCCATTGCCACGACTTCGCGACAGCTCAGAGATCCGACTCTGATGCGCTCGGTGGTGACCACGGCTATTGTCCGGGCTTTTTCCTGAACACTCATGGTCGAGAGGGCTTTACCGTCGATATATATTTCGCCGCTCATGCGTCTTGAGGTGACCCCTGCTATCTCGCGTAGGAGCGTCGATTTTCCCGAGCCGTTGCGACCGGTGAGAGCCGTGAGGGTGGCAGTGGCAAATGTAGCGTCGGCTCCTTCGAGCAATCGCCGCCCGTCATATCCGATGGAAATATTATCTAATCTTATCATTGCAACGGGTCAGTTCAAACGGTTACGTAACACGATCCATGCCACCACCGGGATGCCTATGAGTGAGGTAATGGCGTTGATAGGCAACATCCACTGGCGGGCTATGAGGTCACAGGCACTCAGCGTGGCGGCCGATACGAGCATCGTGGCCGGCAACAGGACTCGATGGTCGGAGGTGCCGGTCAGCATGCGGCTCACGTGGGGCATGGCCAACCCGATGAACCCTATCGGCCCACAATAGGCCGTGACCGTCCCGGCCAGCAATATCGTGGATGAGAAAATTATCTGTCGGGCGCGTCGCAGATTGAGTCCCATGGTCGAGGCGTAAGTCTCGCCGAGGAGCAACAGATTGAGTGCTTTGACGGCCTGAAATCCCAAAAGAAGCCCTATAATGATAGCCGGAGCCAGCACTCCGAGCTGTGGGAAGGTGACGTCGGAGAGTGATCCCATAGTCCAGACCACATAACTCTTGAGTGCCTCGTTGTGGCTCAGATACTGGAGAATTTCCACTACGGCGCTGACCCCCGATGAGAACATCATGCCGAGCACAAGTATCACCATGATGTCGTTGACCCTTCGCGAGGCCATGGCTATGAGTAGCAAGACGGCCGCAGCCCCGATCCAGGCAGCCGCGGCAACGGGCAGGATGAAGCTCAGCCCGAGCACACTCCCTCCCAGCATCATCAGGGCTACTCCGAGGCTCGCACCGGCGCTTACGCCCAACACGTAGGGGCCGGCAAGCGGATTGCGGAAGAGTGTCTGCATCTCCAGGCCGCTGACTCCGAGGGCGGCCCCTGCGAGAAGAGCTGTGATGGCTTTGACAAGACGAATATCTATCACTATCCTCGCTACACGGGCCGGTGCTTCGTGGCTTCCCGTCAGAACCTGCCACACTTGTGAAGGCTCCAGGCTTGTGGAGCCGGTGAAGATATGTATCAGCGTTAGTGTCACGACGGCTATCCCGGCCATGGTGATCGACAGAGAGGCGCGTCGTGTCATGGCAGTCGGGTGTAATATTGCGGTTCGTATCCATCAATCAGTTCAGGATGGAAGATATGAATGAGGTCAGAGAGGATGATGTCGGGGTGCATGATGCCGCTCTCGAAAAAGTCGTTGCCACCGCCGGGTGTAGACCGTCGGTTGTTGTTCCATACCGCCCCGGCTTTTACGCATGGAGCATCTGCAAGCCTTGGAAGTTGGGAACACAGACTTTCGAGCGAAGTTATCGACCCGGGATTGAGCCAATAGTCGGCATTGTCGACCATCGTTGTCGCTTCCTCGAGATCTATCGGGGTAGACTGCCGGAGTATTTTACTGCGATACATGTATTCGCCTCCGGCGTCAGTGATGAGTCTCACCATGTAGGAGTCGCTCGGAGGCATCCACCAAGAGCCTCCGTATGGGGTGTTGAGCATCACTCGCGGATGATCCTTAACCTGCTCTCTCACCATCTGGGCCAAGGCATGATAACGGTCGGGGATAGAGTCATATACTCTGCGTGCCATCTCCCGTCGGCCCACTATTTCACCCAGCGCCACCGCCCACTCGGCTTTGCCTAAAGGATGCTCTTCAAGATAGTCGGAGATATAGATATAGGGGAGGCCGAGTTCGCGGAGCTTGCCCTCCATGGAACTTGGCCCTGCCACTCCGTAGAGCAGCACAAGATCGGGCATGGCTCCGGCGAGTGTTTCGTAGTCGATATTGCCGTCATAACCCACGTCGGCAACCTCTTCGCCGCGTGAGGCCAGGGCCTGACTGGTCACAAAACGACGTCCCGACACTCCTGCGATCCTGTCGATCTCGCCTAAGGCCTCGAGCATGGCGATATGGGTTGACGACATGGCTATTATATGACGTGCCTCGTCGTTGATTACCGCTCCTTGGTAGCCACGGGGTATCTCCTCGCCTCCTCGCACTATCAGCAGAGACGAGGCTGTTTCTCCGGTTGAGTCGGCTCCTTGCCATGGTGTATTGACTGTCAGGAGTACGCTCCGGCGTCCTTTCCACCCCTCGATAGTAAACCCTGAGGCGTTTTCAGGCATGTAGATCATGGAGTCCGGGGCGGCGTATGAGCCGGCATCCTGACTGCGGTTTTCATGCCGGCAGGAACTGAAGATGAGAGTGGCCTGTATCAGCACGGCGGCCAACGCGCAGGAGAGACGGGTTCTGATTGATATGGTCATAGGTTGGGAGTGAGTGAGAGAAAAAGTTCGAAGTTTATACCCGGCATCGGCCGTGAGAGCACCGATAGATAATCCTCGTTGAAGAGATTGTTGACTGCAAGTTTGATATTCAGATCCACCGGGCGCGTGGATATATAGCGTCCGATGGTCACATTGTTCATTATGTAGGCCGGCAGATGCCCCGTAAGAGAGTGGTCGTTGCTCGACATGGTGAAGCGCTCGGAGTAGTAACACCACTTGTAGAGCAGGCTCCACTGCCGCCAGTCGACACCACAGGTCAGAGAGGCTGACCATTCGGGTATGTAGGGCAACTGTTTGCCTACCGACTTATCGGCCGCGCTCATAGGATTGCCGCAATTGATCGAACGGGTCATCGACAGATTGCCGTCGGCCCTCATCGACAGGTCGCGTGCAAGCGAGGCATCGGCGTGTCCCTTTAGTTCAAGTCCATAGGCGTGGACACGCCTGACATTTCTCGGTGAGAAAAATCCTTTAGTGGTCGGCAGCCACTGTATCCAGTCAGTGATGTGGGAGTCAAACCAGGTGAGACTCCAGTCGGTTGACAACACATCGGTAGGATGGAGGGTAGTGGAAACTCCACAGTCCCAGGTATAACCATCCTCGTTACGCAGATTGGGATTGCCCCCGGGCATAAAGTAGAGGTCATTGAGCGACGGGAAACGGTGGTTACGGGTGGCCGAAGCCTTGAGTACAAGAGCTCCACGCGAGATAGCCTCCCACTCGGCGAAGAGTGCCGGCACAGGAGCGTCAACATTGTTACCGCAGGCCTCCTGTCTCACTATGAGACTCAGGTTGACTCTCTCGGAGGCTCTCCATCTGGCCGATAGAGAGACCGAGACCTCGGCCCTGCCTTTATCGTAGCCGTTGATGAGCTGACCGTTATCAAGAAGGGTGGAGTTGAGATCACTACTTCTTACATAGTGTTGAGTGAGGTCGGCCGAGGCGCTCAGCAGCCATCGGCGAGTCGGTTGCCAGTCTCCCTCGGCATGGCCTGTGAAAGTATTGACACGGCTCCTCGAACGTGTCATCAAAGTCCATGACCCTGAGGTCACTTCGCGGGAATAGTCATAGTGGAGTGAGGAGTGGATATACCCGGCCGAGGCTCTGACATGCCAGGTAGAGCCGTTGTGATCCCAGGCCGCCACGGCTCTGAGAGCTCTGTCGCGCTGCTCGTTGGAGTAGCCTTTGGGTGAGCCATAGTCGGTCGACAGCATGGGCAGTTCGCGACGGCTGTCGGTGAGCCATACGGCTATTTTGGCACGGTCTCCGCGGCCGCTGTTGTAGGCGGCCTCCTGCAGTAGATGGGTGTCGCGGAATGATCCGTGATTGTTGCGTTCGCGAGGATAGTATTGATCTATGATGTTATGGTCGTCGTCATAGACGTTCTCCTTGCGGTCGTGGTTGATATAGGTGTAGTCGTTGCGTGAGGAAGAGTTGACCACTCGGGTCGAGACATACCATCGGTTGTTGCTCCAGGCCACGCGTGCATATTCGTCAAAGGTGTGAAACGAGCCTATACCCTGCACATAGTTGACTTTTAGTCCGTCGAAATCCTCGGGGTCGGTGGTGAGTGAGATCGCTCCGCCGAGACCGCCACCGCTACGGGTCACTGATGAGGCGCCGTGGAGCAGGGTGGCACCGTCGACAAAGAACGAGGGGATGGTCGAGAAGTCGGTCATTCCGAGCATGGGGGAGTTGATCGGCAGGCCGTTCCAGGTCACGTTGGTGTGGCTCGGTGAAGTGCCTCTGAAGGAGACGGTCGAGAGTGTGGCACGACCATAGTTCTTGACATATATGGCCGAGTTGTAGGCGAGGATGTCGGCCATGGATAGCGAGACGGCTTCCTTGATGGCCGAGGAGTCGATTGAGGTGATCTGAAGCCCGGTCTCCTTGAGCGGACGGGTCGATGTGACGGTGAGCGTCGAGAGTCGCTGAGGTGATTGGCCTCTGAGACTGAAGGTTCCGGCAAATGCTGCCGGTATCAACATTGTCAGTAACAGGCGTAGGCTCGGGAGGGACTTCATGAGATAGTGATATATTATTTCCAGCAGAAAGATCCGGGAGTGACGCCGGTGTTGAAAGTGTCCATGAGTTTACCGCCGGGACTGTAACGGTAGACGACCCCCGGCTGTTGATAGTCGATAGCATCGGCTACGTAGACATCGCCTGTCACGGGGCTGACCGTCAGTGAATAGTAGCGTGTGTCGCGTCCCTGCAGGAATGGTTTGACAGGTAGTCGATCGGCTGAGGTGGTCATGCTCCAGACATCGTCTCCGCCTATCCAGTAGAGACGGTTGCCGTCGGCACTGACACTCAGACAGGAGGCTGTCTCACACGGGAGGGTCAGGGCAAGATCTATGGTCATTGTCAGGGGATCGAGTCTCATCAGGCGGGGCTGTTCCACTCCGGCGGTGCCGTTCTGGCTGTCATAACCTCCGTCGGTGAGCACCCAAAGTCTCTCAAGTCTGTCTACGGCTATCGACTGGGGTTGCTGGCCTACTGTCACCGAAGCGTCGACGGCATCGGTGGTGGTGTCGATACGTATCACTTTATTGTTGTAGCTCCAGCAATTGCAATATACGTAGTCGCCGATCTGTACCATCTGTTCGGTCGAACCGGTCTCGCGGTTCATGTCGGGCACGGTTATTTCGCCGGTGATGGTGAAGGTAGTCGGGTCGACTATGCTCAGGCGGTTGTCCCAGAGCTGACTGACATAGGCTTTGCGGTCGTTGACAAAGTGTATGTAACGAGGCGAAGTCAGTCCTGTGATGCGGCCTTGTTCTCTGAATGTGACGGGATCAATGGCAAAGACCACATGGCTGTTGTTGACCACTATCCATCCGCGGTCTCCGTGCATGGTCATGGACTGGGCCACATCGCCGAGTTTCATGCCGTTGGCTCGGTAGAATACTTCCTGCTCACATTCACCGTCAGTAGGATTGTAGTAGCTCAGAGAGGCGTTGCCATACTGAAAGTTGCCCTCACAGACTATGAACAGGCCGTCGGGCGAGTCGCTCGTGTCGATCTCTTCGCGGTAACCATAGTCCCAAGTCATACATCCGCTCACCGTCAACCCGACGGCAAGCGGACAGATGACTGAGAATATTCTATTGGAAATCAAAACGAAATAGTCGTTGATTGGAGGCGCGGAAGAGGTTCGCCTCGGTCATGGAGTTCAATACTTGAGCTGTATCAGGAAGTCGTCGAGACACGCATAGGTAGGAGTGTTGAGACCCCACTGTCCTACATCGCTGCCGTCGAAGTCAAAGCGTATCTTATTGACTTTGCCAAGTTTTTCGAGAGTCCAGGTGTTCCATCCGGTGACGTAAGGTACGTTGGGACGGGTGGTAGTGCGGTAGTCACAGAAGTAGAATGTCACAGGCTCACCGCCGTTGGTGGGATTACCGGCCGCATCGTAGCCATAGGCGTTGACGCAGAAATATCCGTCGGCCAATTCCAGAGATGTGGCGCAGCCGAAGGGATTGGCTTCGGTGATATTGCCGTAGACATAGCTGGTGGGACACACCTGCACTGCGAGTACAATAAACTCGGCTGAGTTGGAAAAAGAGATTTCGGCACAGTTGTCGGAGAGCGAAGCATTGTATTTTGATTGATTGCAGCCGTTGATCACAGCGAAAGTGTTGCTGCCGTTTGCTCCGGCTCCGCGGTTGGCTCCGTTGGTTGAGGCAAGATTGTAGACCGAACACTGGTTCTGGCTGGTCTTCCACCAGTCTTCAGGTGTCTGGGAGGGAGGGGTTGTGCGGTAGTTCCACTGAGAGAGCACCATGCCGCCACCATAAAATTCGCGCTGGCCGGTGTAGGGGCTGACAGCTATACCAAACTGCATCTTGGTGCCCTGAGGATTGACGGCTACCTCGCCGGTAGTGAATTTTGCACCTGTATAGTTTGAGTAAAGGTTTGCACCGTAGGAGGTCGGGCCGGCCAAGGTGATGCCTGTATCCTCAAATGTAACCATCGAGTAGATGGGGTCAAATGAACCTGCATCGCTGTCGGTAGAGTCGCAGGCGGTCAGCAGGGTTCCGAGGGCTAACGTTGCTGACACGGCGGTCAGTAAGTAGGATCGTGAAAACATGGTGTGGAATGTTTAAGTAATATACTCTTAATAATTAAATGTCATTAAAATAATTACAACTGCAACCCTTGCAGGACTTTTAACTCTCTATCCGTGACCTTTTTGCGGGGTTGAAATCTTGTCAATTATCGGTGGCCTTTGTCAGAGCAGGCAACCTCTTTATTGATGGATTTTTCCTCCTGACCAGCCCGGCATACTGAATATTTTCAAGAGTCACTTAGTCGATTTATCTGATATGCAGTGTATGAAAAATGTCCCCCGACTCCGACCGTTTTACCGGTTTAGAGAGTGCGGGGGACATTTTCAGTGGGAATGACTCTGTGGCGATGAACGCCTGATTTTTCCCATCAAGATGTAGTGTGGATAAAGGAGTCACACTGTCGACCTGTTAGTTCCCGCAGGCTCTTAGAGTGATAGAACATCGGAAAGTTCAGGTCTTCTGACTTGTCTTCGTCCTCGATGGCGTCGGTCTTCTCATCGCTCCTAAGGCGGTAATGACCTTGAGGTTGACGCTTTGAGGTGGCTGGTAGACTGTTATCTTTCTGAAACACAGACTGTAACCATGAAGATTTACAGCAGCGGGTACTGTCACGGAATTTCACCGTGGTTCCCTTGGCTTTCCATCCGGCAAAATTACACAAAATCTTATAATCCCCATTGTTTCGCGTCACGATTTGATTTTTTTAACAATCAGTAATCATGCGGTAGACACGTTCTCAATCGGAATATAGCCTTATTGTCTCGACAGATAACGGCTGATGGCAGCGGCGGTGTCGCGGCCGGCGGCTATGCAGCGTACTACGAGCGATGCTCCCGAGGCAACGTCTCCGGCAGCAAAGACCTTGTCGACGCTGGTGGCGTGGGTGAGTGGATCTACCTTGACATTGCCACGGCCATCTTTCTCGACACCGAGTTGCTCGAGCAATCCTTCGGCCACGGGGTTGGTGAAACCCATGGCCAGGAGCACGAGTTGGGCCTTGATGGTGTCTTTACGTCCGGTGTGTTTCAGGTTCATACGCCCGGTGACGTCATCTTTTTCCCACTCTACCTCCTCGACTTCAACCTCCTTGAGATGTCCCTTTGAGTCGGCCACGAAGCGGCGCGTGTCGAGAAGCCACCGGCGGTCACAACCCTCCTCATGGCTGCTGGAGGTCTTGAGCACCACGGGCCAGTAGGGCCAGGGGGTGTCGGGATTGTCGCCTACCGGCGGTTTGGGCATGATTTCAATCTGAGTGACCGAACGGGCTCCCTGGCGGTGGGCTGTGCCGACACAGTCGCTGCCTGTGTCTCCACCACCTATCACGAGCACATCCTTACCCTCGGCACTGATGCGCTCGCCGTCGGTGATCTCTATGCCCGCGTTCACCCGGTTCTGCTGTTGCAGAAGTTCAAGTGCAAAGTGTACGCCCGGCAGTTCGCGTCCCTCAACCTTGAGATCACGTGGCACTTCGGCTCCAATAGCCAGACAGATAGCATCATACTCTTTGAGCAGAGTGTCGGCGGTGATGTCTCTGCCGGCTTTCACTCCACATCTGAACTCGACCCCCTCCTGTTCCATCAGGGCTACACGGCGGTCGATGACGCTCTTATCGAGTTTGAAGTCGGGGATGCCGAGTCGCAACAGGCCTCCCGGCCATTCGTTTTTCTCAAACACTGTGACACTGTGGCCCGCCTGATTGAGACGGTTGGCCGCGGCCAGTCCGGCAGGGCCCGAGCCTATGACTGCCACTTTCTTGCCCGACCGACGTGATGGAATACGTGGCGTGACGAGGCCTTCGGCAAAGGCTCGCTCGACAATGGTGAGCTCGTTCTCACGGATGGTCACTGCCTGATGCTCCTTATTGAGCACACACCCCTTTTCACACAGAGCCGGACACACACGTCCTGTAAACTCGGGGAAGTCGTCGGTCATGCTCAACAGGGTGTAGGCTCCGGCGATGTCGTCGCGATAGAGGCGGTCTTGCCACTCAGGCTGGCGGTTGCCCAGCGGACAGCTCCAGTGACAGAAGGGCACACCACACTCCATGCATCTTGAGGCCTGTTGGCGGCGCTGGGGCGAGTTGAGTCTCACTTCAACTTCGCGATAGTCGGCTACTCTCTCGCCGACGGGACGATAGCCGCCTTCGCGGCGGTCGATTGACAGAAATGCTTTAGGATTTCCCATTTTTATACGTTACTTGGTTGAGGTGAAACATCCTCTATACTTTCAGGGCCTGACGGGCGGCGGCCTTTTCGCGCTTCTCGGCTTCAAGCACTTTCTTATACTCTATCGGTATCACTTTGAGGAATTGAGCCGCATAGTGATCCCAGTTGTCGAGCATGCGGGCGGCCAGTGGCGAACGGGTGTGTTTATAGTGGGCCGAGATGAGACGATGGAGCTCGCGGTTGTCGGCGAGATCCTCGATGAGCGAGAGCTCTACCATCTCCATATTGCAGAAATAGTCGAAGTCGCCTCTGGGATCCCACACGTATGCGATGCCTCCGCTCATGCCGGCGGCAAAATTTCGTCCTGTGGGCCCGAGCACCACGGTGCGTCCGCCGGTCATATACTCACAGCAATGGTCGCCCACGCCCTCGACTACGGCGGTGGCTCCCGAGTTGCGCACACAGAAGCGTTCGCCGACACGACCGTTGATATAGATCTCTCCCGAGGTGGCTCCATAGAGCAGGGTGTTACCGGCAATGATATTATCTTCGGGGGCGAAGGTAGATCCGGCTCCAGGCACGATCACTATCTTGCCTCCCGAGAGGCCCTTGCCTACATAGTCGTTGGAGTCTCCCTCGAGGCGGAAACTGATGCCGTGGGCCAGGAAGGCTCCGAAGCTCTGACCGGCCGAGCCCTTGAAGGTGCAGCGTATGGTATCGTCGGGAAGACCGGCTTCGCCATATTTCTTGGCCACGGTGCCCGAGAGCATCGCTCCGACCGAGCGGTCGGTATTGCAGATGGGAAATTCCAGTTCGACAGGCATCCCTGAAGTGAGGGCCGGAAAGCATCGCGAGATCATCTCGCGGTCGAGCACCCGGTCAATCTCGTGGGCCTGGGAGCTGACGTTGGTAATGGCATTGCCGGCAGCCTCGTCGGGCATCCATAGCAGACGGCTCAGATCGAGCCCGGGGGCCAGTGCGCGGCGTTTGGATTCGTTGACCTGAAGCAGATCGGTGCGTCCGATGGCTTCGTCGAGCGAGCGGAGCCCCAGAGAGGCCATGGTCTCGCGTATGTCGCGGGCCAGGAAGCGGAAGAAGTTGACCACATATTCCGATCTACCTTTGAAGCGTTCGCGCAGCTCGGCGTTCTGTGTGGCCACTCCGACGGGACACGTGTTGAGGTGACACTTGCGCATCATCACACAGCCCAGCACGATCAGGGCACTTGTGGCGAAGCCAAATTCCTCGGCTCCGAGCATAGCCATGATCAGCACGTCGCGACCGGTCTTGAGCTGACCGTCGGCCTGAAGTTTCACCTGTCCGCGCAGATTGTTGATCACGAGGGTCTGCTGAGTCTCGGCCAGACCTATTTCGACCGGCACGCCGGCATAGCGTATCGAGCTTGCCGGAGAAGCTCCGGTGCCACCGTCGCTTCCGCTGATGGTGATGAGGTCGCTCTTGGCTTTGGCCACTCCCGCGGCTATAGTGCCGACGCCGCTTTCCGAGACAAGTTTCACGCTGACCTTGGCCTGAGGATTGACATTCTTGAGGTCAAAGATGAGCTGGGCGAGGTCTTCGATGGAGTAAATATCGTGGTGGGGCGGGGGCGAAATGAGAGTGAGGCCTGGGATAGAGTGGCGGGTGCGGGCTATGATTTTATCGACCTTGAAGCCTGGCAGCTGTCCGCCCTCACCGGGCTTGGCGCCTTGGGCTATCTTGATCTGTATCTCGTCGGCATTGACCAGATATTCGGCAGTGACGCCAAAGCGTCCCGAAGCAACCTGCTTGATTGCCGAGCGGGCCGAGGATCCGTCCTCGCGTGTGGCGAAACGGGCTGCTTCCTCGCCGCCCTCTCCTGTGTTGGAGCGGGCTCCGATCTTATTCATGGCCAGAGCGAGTGCCTCGTGGGCTTCGCGGCTGATGGATCCGAACGACATGGCTCCCGTGACAAAGCGGCGCATGATCGACTCTTCGCTCTCCACCTCCTCGAGCGGCACCGCTACGGCTGGACAGAACTCCAGAAAGTCGCGGATGAATATCGGCGCGGGTTTGTTGTCGACCAGCGAGGTGTATTCCTTGAATTTTTTCCAAGAGTTGAGACGGGTCGCCAACTGGAGAGTGGCGATTGTCTCGGGGTTCCAGGCATGCTGCTCACCATCCTTGCGGTAGGAGTATTGGCCTATGAACGGCAACGGCATCTCGGGGTCAAACTCTTCGCTGTAAGCCTCGGAGTGGGCCGAGACTATGTCGCGTGAGAGAGCCTCAAAACCTATACCGCCGATTTTGCTGACTGTGTCGCCGAAATATTTCCGGCAGATCTCCTCAGAGAGGCCTATCGCTTCAAAGAGCTGGGCTCCCTTGTAGGAGGTGAGCGTCGAGATGCCCATCTTGGACATGACTTTAAGCAGGCCTTTGTCGACAGCTTTGATGAAGTTGCGGCAGGCGGTGGTGAAGTCGAGTTGTATCTCCTTGCGTTTCACCAGATCGTCGATCACTGCAAATGCCAGATAGGGATTGATGGCCGAGGCGCCGTAGCCAACCAGCAGAGCGAAGTGCATAACCTCGCGTGCCGAGGCGGTCTCGATGACCAGAGCAGTCTGCACTCGTTTTTTCTTCTCGATCAGATGATGGTGGACAGCCGAGGTGGCCAGCAGGGCTGGGATAGGGGCTTTCTCGGCATCCACGCCTCGGTCAGAGAGTATAACGTAGTTACATCCCTCGTCAACAGCGTTCTCGGCTTCGAGACAGAGTCGCTCCACGGCTTTGCTCAGACCCTCGGCACCCTCGGCGGCGGGGAATGTCATGGCGAGCTTACGTGTGTTGAAACCCTTGTAGCGCAGGTTGCACAGCAGGTCGAGCTCGCGGTTGGTGATAATGGGTCGCTTGAGGAGTACCATCTTGCATAGCTCGGGCGAGAAGTGCATCAGCGAGAGATTGACGGCACCTATGTAGCTATCGAGACTCATCACAAGCTCCTCGCGCAATGGGTCGATCGGTGGATTGGTCACCTGAGCGAAATGCTGGCGGAAATAGTTGTAGATGAGCTGGGGTTGCTCGGACAGCACGGCGATAGGGGTATCCTTGCCCATGGAGTTGACCGGTTCCTTGCCGTCGGTCACCATGGGGGTGATGATCTTCTCCACCTCCTCGCGATTGTAGTAGAAAGCGTGAAGCTGACGGGCAAAGTCGTCGACCGAGTTGCTGACAGTGCGTCCCGAGGTGATATTGTCGAGATTGATGCGGTTGAGTCCGAGCCAGTCGCGATAGGGGTTTTCGGAGGCCAGACGGGCTTTGAGCTCCTCGTCGTGATAGATTTTGCCTTCCTGCATGTCGACCATCATCATCTTGCCGGGGCGCAGGCGTCCCTTTTCCTTGATTTCCGACGGATCAAAGGGGAGCACGCCGGTCTCGGAGGCAAGCACGACCGTGTCGTTGTCGGTGATCAGATAGCGGGCCGGACGCAGACCGTTGCGGTCAAGCATACCGCCTGCATAGCGGCCGTCGCTGAAGAGGAGAGCCGCGGGGCCGTCCCAGGCCTCCATGAGGATGGAGTGATATTCATAGAAGGCTTTGAGCTCGGGCGAAATGGGGTTTTTGTCGTTGAACGACTCGGGCACGAGCATGGCCAGAGCGTGGGGGAGCGACATGCCCGACATGACGAAAAATTCCAGCACATTGTCAAGCGAGGCCGAGTCGCTCATGCCGGGCTGGACGATGGGTGTCATGTCGTGGCCCATGAAAACGTCAGAGGTGAGCATCGACTCGCGGGCTTTCATCCACAGGCGGTTGCCCTGGATGGTATTGATCTCGCCGTTATGGCCCAACATGCGGAACGGCTGAGCCAATGACCAGGTAGGGAATGTGTTGGTCGAGAAGCGCGAATGTACCAGAGCCATGGCGGTGGTAAATCGCGGATTCATCAGGTCGGGATAATAATACCGGAGCTGGAGGCTCGAGAGCATACCTTTATATACTATCACGCGCGAAGAGAGCGACACGATATAAAACTCGCCTGCTCCGGCTATATCGGAGGCGGCGATCTTTTTCTCAACCTCCTTGCGCAACAGATAGAGACGTATCTCTATCGGATCGTTGGTCTCCTCGTCGCTGACAAATATCTGCTTGATAGCCGGCTCGGCCGAGCGGGCCACCGATCCGAGCTGCTCGTTGTTGGTGGGTACGTCGCGCACGGCCATGAGTTTGAGACCCAGTTGCAGAGCTTCGCGCTCGATAATGTCGAGCATCATCTGCTGAGACTCCTCGTCTTTGGGCATGAACACCAGGCCGGTGCCATAGCGTCCTTTCTCGGGTACGGGTATACCTTGGAGCAGAATGAACTCATGGGGTACCTGTACCATGATGCCGGCTCCGTCGCCGGTCTTGGGGTCGGCTCCCTCGGCTCCGCGATGAACCATGTGTTCCAACACTTGCAGACCCTGCTCTACAAGCCGGTGACTCTTTATACCTTTGACATTCACGAGAAGACCCACACCGCAGGCATCATGCTCGAAGCGGGGATCGTAAAGTCCGCGTCGTTGATTGTACATATTAAGAATAGTGATAAGTTGCTTGATTGATTATGTGCTTGGACTCCGGCAGCAGTCGTTTTGGTTCTTGTATTTCCGGCAATAAAGGCTGCTGTAAATAATAGTGGAAACTGTCGGGGAAAAGGAGCTCTTGCTATAATTTGTTTTATCGATGCAAAAGTAGCATTTTGTAATATATTGTGCAATAATAATTGCAATTTTCTCGCAAAAACGACAAGTCTTTAACATTAATCCATGAGCCTACTTCGTTTTGTCAGTGAGGAGAGGATTTTGTTTCCAGCAGGCAATGTCTTGGAATGATGTATAGTAATAATAGGATTGTGACATGTCGGCCGCTTACTCAGCTTTGAAATTGCGGGCTATCGCTTTCTTGAGTTTGGCCGGGGTGAGGTCGGCGGGATAGTCGGCAAAGGGCAGACGCATACCGCATCCCTCGCGGAAACGGCTGCATCCGTAGGCTGAGTTGCCTTTAAGTATGTGACCGCGGCCACAGAGCGGACACTCCACCTGGTCGAGACGGGTGGTGCGTGTGGCGCGCGGTTTGTTTGTCGCTCCGGCCGGTGAGTCGGTGGGTTTTCTGGGCGATTTCCGGCTGCCAGAGGTCTCTCCATCAGGTTTGTCGGACTGTGACGCGCCGGTGATGATCTTGCTTCCCGAGTTGTCGGAGAGCACATTGATCACTATCTGATCCATGAGCACTTTAAGCTCGTCGATAAACTGGGAGGCTTTGTACTCGCCGCGCTCGATACGTCGCAGCTTATTTTCCCAGAGACCTGTGAGTTTGGCGCTCTTGAGCAGTTCCTCCTGTATGGTGCCGATGAGGTCGATACCGGCCTGGGTCGGCACTATCGATTTGCGTTGCCGGGCTATGTAGCGTCGCTTGAAGAGGGTCTCGATGATCGAGGCACGTGTCGACGGGCGCCCTATGCCGTTTTCCTTCATGGCTTCGCGCAGGGCCTCGTCGTCGACAGTCTTGCCGGCGCTTTCCATTGCTCTCAGCAGGGTTCCTTCGGTGTAATGTTTAGGGGGCTGAGTGGTCTTTTTAGCAAGCGAAGGGGTCTGGGGACCCTGTTCACCGGGGGTAAACGGAGGGAGTATGCGGTCGTCTGAATCGTTGTTATCGCCCCCCTCGCTATCGGCGGGGGTGTCGGCATAGAGGGCGCGCCATCCCGGATCGGTGATGACTTTGCCCGTAGCTTTAAACGGGCGTCCGTCGACTGTCGAATTGACGGTGGTGGTGTTGAAACGGCAGTCGGGGTAGAACGCGGCGATAAATCTCAGAGCTATCAGATGATAGAGCTTGCGCTCGTCGCCTATGAGCACCGACGGCGATTGACCCGTAGGGATTATGGCATGGTGGTCAGTGACCTTGGAGTTGTCAAAGATCTTCTTGCTCTTGGCTATCTTGCCGCTGAGCACCGGTGCCGTCTGGGGTGAGTAGGGGGTCATGGCCGAGAGTATCTCAGGGATCTTGGCATGAAGATCCTCGCTGAGATAGGTGGTGTCGACACGCGGATATGTGGTGGTCTTTTTCTCGTAGAGACTCTGTATGAGGCGCAATGTGGTGTCGGCAGTCCATCCCCATTTCTTGTTGGCTTCGACCTGGAGCGAGGTGAGGTCAAAGAGGCGTGGAGCCGATTCGCGACCCTGTTTCTGCTGCACGTCTTCGACCTTCATGTCCTTGCCGTTGAGCGACTCAAGTGCTTGCTGAGCCTCTTCGGCCGATGTGAAACGGCCGGGCGAGGAGAAGAGCACTTCACGATAGGTCGACTTGAGTTCCCAGAAGTCTTCGGGCTTGAAGTTGCTGATCTCGGCTCCACGCTGCACGATGAGAGCCAGTGTAGGAGTCTGTACACGCCCGATCGACAGCAGATTGCCCGGTGAGGAGTATTTGAGTGAGTAGAGGCGAGTGCTGTTCAGACCGAGTATCCAGTCGCCGATGGCGCGCGAGAGACCGGCATAATAGAGGTTGTCAAACTTTGACTCGGGTTGCAGTGAGTTGAAGCCCTGACGTATGGCGTCGTCGGTGAGCGAAGAGATCCACAGTCGTTTGACGGGACATTTCACTCCGGCTTTCTGCATCACCCAGCGTTGTATGAGTTCTCCCTCCTGCCCGGCATCGCCACAGTTGATCACCTCGTCGGCCTTGGATATGAGATCGCTGATCACGTTGAACTGTCGTTCGTAGCTCTGCTCGGGGATGAGTTTGATACCAAACTTTTCAGGTATCATCGGCAACACTCCGAGGCTCCAGCGCTTCCAACGCTCGGTGTAGTCGGCCGGCTCCTTGAGAGTACACAGATGGCCGAAGGTCCAGGTGACGCAATAGCCCTGACCCTCGTAATAGCCATCGTGGCGGCCGTCGGCACCCAGAATACGCGCGATGTCTCTGGCTACACTTGGTTTCTCGGTGATGCAGAGTTTCATTGATCAGCGTGCCGATGAGTTTTTTCGGGCCTTGGCCGAGGATTTCTTGATACGGGTGATTGACTTGCCACGGGGAGTGTCGAGCTCCACGGTAGCGGCCGAGAAGTTCTTGACGGCAGGAAAGTCTATCTCGACAGGTATTGTGCCGTCGTCCTCCCACTGGAAGTAGCGCTTGTAGTCCACGCCGTCGATGTCGTCGGATGTCAGAACCGATTTGCCCGAAAGCATCACGGCGGCATCGACACGATGGGAGGTGTGGGGACGGCCGATAAGTTTGCCGTAGAGGCGGGTGAGATCAGGTCGGAAGTCTATGCTGTCGACCGACAGGGTGAGCACGGCCGAGGGGGTGACGGTCTCGAAAGGTACCACTGTCTTGGCTGCGAGAGCGGGGAGGCTCAGCATCAGAGCTGCTAATGATGCGATGAGTTTCATGACTTCTGTATTGGGGATTAGGATTGGTAGTCGATGGGGCCGGTGCGGAGTGTCGTCACTCGTGTCCGGCCGGCTAAAGGTTATGCAAAGGTAGTCAAAAGTTTTTTCCTTGCAAAGAAAAAGGTCGCTCCCGCCAACGGGTCATCTGAGGATCGGGCGCGGAGGTGAGGACGGCCGGAGAATTATCGGTCAGTGGGTTCAGGCGTGATTATTTTTGAGCCATTCCGAGCGCACGGCATCGGGCAGGTGACTGACCTTGAAGTCAGAGAAGGAGACCTTGAACCCATTACCGTCGGGACAAGCTCCATACATGCCTATCCTTACCGGATGATTGGCTTCAAGCCAGGCATTGCGCATCATGATATATTCCTTGTCATCAAAGGAGTAGAATATCTCGACCGCATCGCGACGGCGCACAGCCCTGATCCATATATGATCGACGGGACGATCGAGCGTTATCACGCTCCAGTCTGACGTCTTATGGGTCACGACGGTACTGAGGTTGTATCTGCCGTCGACATATTCGATACCGGCCTTGATGTAATTCTCGTGGTCGAGACGTATCATCATACCGGCCTGGTCAAATCTCGTCTTATAGTCGCCCATTATCTTAAGCTTGGCTTCAAATTCGCCGCCATATTCGGCATAGTAGAACGGAGCGTCGTCGACCGTGAAACCATAATGGGATACTCTCCAGTAGTCACTTTTTGGCGTGACATCCATGAGAAGTGTATCGCCCTTGATCTCCCAGTTGTCGGGTTCATTGAACCAATTCATTTTTTCCAAAGACTGTCCCATAATATGTATTCTTTAGTATCTCAAAAGATTGATCTGTAAAATTTCGATCAGTTTATCAAAATTAAGCAAAAAGCAGATTACAGACAAAAGTCTTCTGAAAACTTAACTGAGGATAGTGCGTCTTATTTTGTCAGATACTGATAAATAAGTAATTTTGCAACCGCAAAAAAAGATAATGACAATGGACTGGATCACGGAAGTTTTCAGACAAAATCAGGTAATACCCATATTTCTGACTCTCGGTATCGGGTTTTGGCTCGGAGGTCTGAAGTATAAATCATTCTCTTTGGGGCCGGTGACTGCCACTCTGATAGTAGGAGTAATCATCGGTCAACTCGGCATACCTGTCTCAGATACGGTGAAATCGCTGGCGTTCATGCTGTTCCTATTTGCTATCGGTTACAGCGTCGGCCCCCAGTTCTTTCGCTCTCTCAGGGGCGAGGGACTCAAGCAGATCGCTTTTGCACTCGTGGAGTGTGTGATCGTGATTGGTACCACAGTCGGGATATGCCGTCTGATGGGCTATAATAAAGGTATAGCGGTTGGAGTCTTTGCAGGGGCCCAGACGGTCTCGGCGGTCATCGGAGTCGGCTCTGACACGATCCGATCGCTCGGTTATTCGCCCGAGGAGACTTCGCGGCTGGTAGATATTATCCCTGCCTGTTATGCTGTGTGTTATGTATTCGGCACCATCGGCTCGGCATGGATCATAGCCAATCTTGGCCCCATTTTGCTCGGAGGCATGAAGAAGGTCAGGGAGGAGACGCGTCGTCTTGAAGAGGAGATGGATTCGGGAGAGTTTACACCCGATCCGGGTCAGGTGATAGCCAACCGTCAGGTGTCGTTTCGTGCCTACAGGGTGGAAGATGAGTTCTTCAACCGCCCCCGCACAGTCAGGGAGATCGAACGATACCTCAAGAGCCGCGACCTGCGTCACTTTGTAGAGCGCCTGAGGATCAATGGCGAGATCATGGATCCCGATCCCGATCTCAGGGTGAGAAAAGGAGATATAGTTGTGCTCAGTGGTCGCCGCGAGAGCATTGTCAGCGATGCTTCATGGATAGGGCCTGAGGTGACTGATCATGAACTGCTCACTTTCGGCACTGAAAATCTGCCTGTCGTGGTGTCTAAATCGGGAGCGGCCGGTCTGACTCTCGGTGAGCTCCGTCACAGGCCGTTCATGCACGGTGTCACTATACACAAGGTAGTGCGTAACGATATGCCTCTGACTTTAAGAAAGAAACTTATGCTTGAGAAGGGTGACGTCGTGACTCTCGTCGGTCTGCCACAGGATGTAGATGTGGCTGTGCCCGAGATCGGTTACAGTGACCGACAGACCTCTGAGAGCGACTTGGTGTTCATTGGGCTCGGCATCGCGATAGGTTGTCTGATAGGTGCTATCGTCGTGAAGTGGGGCAATGTGCCACTGTCGCTGAGCACCAGTGGTGGTGCGATTATTTCGGGACTTGTGCTCGGATGGTTGCGCTCCAAGCGTCCTACTTTCGGCCATATACCCCGCTCGGTGATATGGTTTATGGACAACGCCGGTCTAAATCTTTTCATCGCCGTCGTAGGTCTATCGGCCGGGCCTTCGTTTGTCAGCGGACTGCGGGAGGTCGGGGTCGAACTCTTCCTGGTCGGCATGGCTTGTACCACAATACCGCTGATAATAAGTATCTATGTAGCCAATAAAATCTTCAGATTTCCGGCAGCGGTCTCGCTGGGATGTGTTGCCGGCAGCCGCAATGCGGTGGCGGCCATAGGTGCTATCCAGGACAGTCTCGACAGCACGCTCCCGGTGATGGGATATACTGTCACATACGCTGTGGGCAGTGTCGTGTTGATACTCTCGGGCATGGTGGTCGCTCTGCTGTGCTGACTTTTTAAACATCCTCTTAATTAATTCGTCGTAAAAGAGTTTGAGGGAATATTTTTAAGATAGAGAAAATTTAAGTAATTTTGCACTGCTTTTTCACGTGGTGACGTTTCGATATGTCACCGTGTTGTCGACAAGCCTGTATCAACAAAGGAATTTCTAAGAAAAACAGATTGATATTCAACAGTGTATGGAATGGTTAATTGACCTTATCGGCCCGGGCCACACCGAGTTGGCGAGCACTCTTGTGCTCTACTCGTTTGTGATAGCCTCGGGTATTTTTTTAGGCAAGCTCAAGATCGGAGGCATCTCTCTCGGAGTGACTTTCGTCTTGTTTGTAGGCATCGTGATGGGCCACTTCGGTTATATAGTCAACCCAGAGGTGCTCAAGTTTGTCAGGGAGTTTGGCCTTATACTCTTTATTTTTGCGATCGGTATTCAGGTTGGCCCGGGCTTTTTCTCCTCGTTCAAAAAGGGAGGTATCCTGCTCAATCTGCTGGCTGTGCTCATCATTGTGCTCAACGTGGCCATAGTGTTGTGTATCTTCTATATCGACGGTAACACTCAGATTTCGGCTCTGGTCGGAGTCATGTCGGGAGCGGTGACCAACACCCCGGGTCTGGCTGCGGCACAGCAGACCGCCGGCACCACCGAGGCTATCAATATCATGGCTATGGGTTATGCTGCCGCTTATCCTTTGGGTGTGATCGGCATTATACTGTCGATGCTCATTGTCAAGGCTGTGTTCCGCATCAATGTCGATGATGAGATCAAGGCTATCGAGGAGGCTATCGAAGGTAGCCAGCAGAAGCCGTTGATCGTGTCGTTTGAGGTGACCAACCGCCTTATCGACGGTCGCACTCTGTTGCAGGTGCATCAGATACTCGACTGTGACTTTGTGGTGTCGCGACTGATGGGAGCCGACGGCAATGTGATAATTCCTACCTCCAAGACCATCCTCCATGTCGGCGACAAGATGATCGTGGTGCTCTCGCCTGCCGATGAGCACAAATTTGAAGGTGTCATCGGTCACACCATTGACATGGACTGGGAACACGTGCAGAGCACTGTGCTTTCACGCCGCATCGTAGTGACCCAGAGCAAATACAACGGAGTGTCACTGGCTCAGCTCCGTCTCCACGACGGCTATCAGCTCAACTGCACCCGTGTTAACCGTGCCGGTGTCGATCTGCTTGCTTCACCCACTCTGCGCCTTCAGGTTGGCGACCGTCTGGTAGTTGTGGGCGATCCTAACGACATCGAGCGTCTCGCTACCCGTCTGGGCAACTCAATGAAGCGTCTCAATCAGCCCAATCTGATCACGATTTTTGTAGGTATCCTGTTTGGTATCATAGTCGGATCGATCAATGTGGGTTTCGGCATGAAGCTCGGTCTCGCCGGCGGCCCTCTCGTAGTGGCTATTCTGATCAGCCGTTTCGGCTACAAGCTCAAGCTCGTCAGCTATACCTCTTCGTCAGCATCGCTGCTTATGAGAGAGTTGGGTATATGTCTGTTCCTCGCCTCGGTGGGTATCAGTTCGGGTAAAGGTTTTGCCGACACTGTGTTCAACTCCACCGGTATGTGGTGGGTGATCTGGGGCTTCATCATCACTATCGTGCCTCTGCTTGTTGTCGGTATCATAGCCCGCGGAGTCTACAAGATCAATTATCTCACTATCATGGGTCTTGTCTCGGGCGGCTGCACTGACCCCCCCGCGCTTGCCTACGCCAACAATTCGACCGGCAGCGACGCACCTGCGGTGGCCTATTCGACTGTCTATCCTCTCACGATGTTCCTCCGAGTGGTAGCGGCCCAGGCTCTGATACTTTGCTTGTTCTGATCGGCAGGCATAAAGATAAAACTTTACGACTGTGTCGTGAGCTGAAATTTTTATCGAAGGGACGCATGGCTCGTGCGTCCCTTTTTGTATCAATATATCAGCAGGGGCTCACGAGCCGTGTGTCTCCCTACAAGTGCTTTATCGACACAACTATATTTATAGAGAACTATGGAAGTAAGATCCCAGATACTGACCCGATATATACTGCCTCTGAGAGAGGGCGGGTCTTTGCCTGTGCTCGGAGAAGGGGACGACGGATTTAAGTATGTGGTGAAGCTACGTGGCGCCGGCCATGGACGGAAGGCTCTGATAGCGGAGTTTCTTGGTAGTCTGATAGCCAAGGCTTTTAAATTCAAAGTGCCTGAAGTGGTTCTTCTGGAGCTTTCGCCGATGTTTGGTATCACCGAGCCCGATGAGGAGGTGCAGGAATTGTTGCGCAACTCTGAGGGCTTGAATGTGGGATTGCATTTCCTGCCCGGAGCAGCTACATTTGATCCTGCTGTCAATGGGGTAGACGAGCTGACGGCCTCCAAGATTGTGTGGCTCGATGCTTTTCTCACCAATGTTGACCGCACGCGTCTGAATCCTAATATGATGATCTGGGACAATCAGCTGTGGCTGATAGATCAGGGAGCGTCGTTTTATTTTCATCATGCCTGGCGAGATCCTGCTAAATCGGCGCTCGATCCGTTTCCTTATATCAAGACTCACGTCTTTCTTCCTTACGCTACCCGTCTCGAGGAGGCTGACAAACTCATGCGACAGGCCATCACGCCGCGCACTTTGTCTAAAATCGTCGATCTCCTTCCGGCCGACTGGCTCGAGGAGGAAGGTTCGGAGATTACGGCCGAAGAGCGTCGTGAGGTTTACCGCAAGTTCCTTCATGATAGGTTGAAAAACTCGTCGCTGTTTGTCGACGAGGCTGTCCGACAACATAATCTGCTACGCTGATGAAAAGGGAGAACGATTTGAATGAGGTAGCCACGATGGCGCCCGATGCCAATCTCTATGAATATGCGGTGATCAGATATGTGCCGAGAGTCGAGAGGGAGGAGTTTATAAATATCGGTCTGATCATGATGTGCAAGCGTCGTCGCTGGCTCAAGTGTAGGTTGCTGATCGATGAGGCTCGCGTCAGGGCTCTATGTCCGCAGGCCGATGTGGATACACTGAAGCGTCAGGCTGCTCTCTTTGAGCGTGGCGATGTGCCTGAGCGTGGCCTGCCCGTCGAGGAGACTTACCGTTGGCTGACGGCTGCTAAAAGTGCCATACTTCAGACCTCTCAGTCTCATCCGGGCATAGTGTCTGATGACACTCTGGAGTCAACTTTCGAGAGGCTTGTGAAGGAGCTGGTCGAGTGACCGTCAGATAAAAAAATTAGGAAGTATAGATAAAAGAATTGTAATGACGCACGGCTCGTGAGGTCTTAGCTGAGGTGTTGAAACACTAAGCTGACTCACGGGCCGTGCGTCATTACAGGGAAATTTTTTTAGACTCCGACACTTTTATTTTTGCGGAAGATCGGAACAAATAGCGTTTACATGATGCCACGGTCGCGCAGACGGCACTGCCAATCCCAGGCCGAACGCAGAGTGTCGGCCAAAGATGTCTCGGCTTTCCATCCGAGTACCTCGTTGGCGTAAGTCGGATCGGCCCACACTTTCTCGATGTCACCGGCACGGCGACCTACTATCTTGTGAGGCACTTCGACACCGGTTGCTTTGGTGAATGTGTCGATGAGTTCGAGCACTGAGACGCCGTGGCCTGTGCCGAGGTTGAAGATTTCGATAGGAGCCTCGGTCTTGTCGGTGAGCATGCGCTCTACAGCTATCACATGGGCTTTGGCAAGGTCTACCACATTGATATAGTCGCGTATACAAGAGCCGTCGGGGGTGTGGTAGTCGTTGCCAAAGACGCTGAGCTCTTTTCGTATACCCATCGCGGTCTGGGTGAGGTAGGGCACGAGGTTCTGGGGCACTCCGTTGGGGAGCTCGCCTATCTCGGCCGAGGGGTGTGCTCCCACGGGATTGAAGTAGCGCAGTATGACACTCTTAAACGGCGCTCCGGCATTGATGACATCGGTGATGATCTCTTCAGAAATCTGCTTGGTGTTGCCGTAGGGCGAGGTGGCTTTCTTGATGGGCGACTTCTCGGTGACGGGATTGACGTCGGGCTCGCCGTAGACGGTACACGATGATGAGAACACGATGCCTTTCACTCCGTTGGGGCCCATGAGATCGAGGAGATTGAGCAGGGTGTTGAGGTTGTTGCGGTAGTAGAGAATCGGTCGCTGCATACTCTCGCCGACGGCTTTGGAAGCGGCAAAGTTGATGATGCCCTTGATGTCGGGATAGTCGGCAAAGAGCCTCTTGAGGGTGTCGATGTCAGTACAGTCGCCCTCGACAAAGTCAGGCCTGGAGCCGGTGATACGCTCTATTCCGTCGATCACGTCGGCCGAGGAGTTGGAGAGATCGTCGATGATGACAACCCGATAGCCGGCCTGCTGAAGCTCTACCACGGTGTGGGAACCGATATATCCTGTTCCGCCGGTGACAAGTATACGTTCAGTTTTCATTTTTTTTGATTGTTGAGTTTGGCTTGGAAAAGATTGATTGATGAGGAGATCGGTCAGAGCTTCAGGATGAAGGTCTGATGGGCCACGCCCGTACAACCGAACGATGATTTCTGTCTGAGCAGGCCGGTGTTGAGCACTTGTCCTCCTTCCTCGTTTGAGATACCTATATCAAAATAACGTCGGGAGTGGTACACATTGTTTATCAGGTGGCTGTAAAGCGCAAATACCATGCTGAGCTCCCGGCCTGCGGGAGTGGAGGCTGTGTATTGGGAGTGGGCTACCAGACCGGTGTCGTAGATACACACACCTGCCATCCATTCGCCACCGAGGGTGATGGTGTGAAGGTGTATATTGTCGGGAAAACGGTCTTTCAGAAGTCTCAGTTCGGCAGCCGTATGGACGGGCTTAACTCCGTGTCGGTCAGAGAGGGTGTCGGCGAGATAGTGCCAGAATGTATCGACATCGTCGGTCTCAGCTATTACCGGGTCAAGAGAGAGAGCTTTGCGTGTGCGCCGACGTGTGTCGGCATTGGCTCCGGGATTGACCTCGGGAATTAGTGCTGACGATAGTTCTGTCTTGAGCGTAGTGGCTCCCAGGCGCCAGAGGGCATAGAGATCGTCCTGGGCCGGAAGGAGTGAATAGATGTATGGGAGGGCTTTATAGATGATCTCCTTAAAGCCTTTGGAACGGCAGTAGGCTACGAGCGAGTCCATTATCTCCATGACATCCTCGCCGTTGATATGCCTGGGAGGCAGTATGAGCCCTCCGTAGGTGAGACCCTGATGGGAGTGGAGAGTCCCGTCGGTGGTGATGTTGGCGGGCAGCAGGGCTATGGTCTTGCCTTTTTTAGTGAAAATGAGAGAGTGGTCGGTAAAGCGATCGGCATGGTAGTCCATATACCCCCTGTAAAAGAGGAAAGTCGAGTTGCGTGAGGCTGCGACAAAGTCGTCCCACTCTCGGGAAAAGTCGGGAGTATATCGGCGACACTCTATCATAGGGATGTATCGGCGAGTTGTTGGGAGGGAACGTAGGTGCCTATATGTCGCTGTTTTTTCTCCTCGAAGATTTCGGCGATGGTAAGGAAGATGCCGGTCTCCTCTACGTCGCCAAACTCATCGTTGATCGCTGTGCCGAACACTCTCATGGTTGGCGACAGGCTCATATATGAATTTACCAGCGGAGGAATATTGAAGCCCTGCTCTCTGACGAGATGGTTGAGTGTGCGGTAGTCATCTTTGAAGGTGTTGCCCTCAAACACTCGCTCCATTTCGCGCAGATCCATGGAGGTGTCGAGGGCATTGATAGGTCTCACCATCGAGTCGGAGTCGGGGAAATGTTTCTGGAGGAAGTAGAGGATCAGATTGCGGCAGCGGCGGTCGTAGCTCGGATACATGGTCATCTTGCCGAGCAGATGTTTGATAGACGGGTGGATCACCGTCAGCGCTCCGAGGCCGTCCCAGAGGTTGTCGAGCGCAAAGATGGCTTTTGTACCTACCTGGGAGCTCTGATATTGCACTCTCACAAAGGAGCGCCCCAGCTCGATGGTCTCGGGCAGATAGCGCGAGATAAAGTCGGGCGAGAAGCTGAACATGTGGCTCATGGCGATGCGCGGACTTCCGTCGGGGTTGAGCCTGATGTCTTCGCCTATGATATATCGGTAGCCTCCGAGTATGAGTCGCGACACCGGATCCCAGACGATAAGCTGGCGACAGGGAGGATCCATGGTGTCAAACTCGTCGATGTCGACACTCTTTCCGGTGCCTCCGCCGGCAGCGCGGAAGGACTGCTCTCTGAGTCGTCCAATCTCTTGCATCGTAGCCGGACACTCGCGGCCGTCGATGGTGTAGAGCAGGTTACCTCCTTTATTGGAGCGACGCAGGAAACGCTCGGGGGTGAGCTCTCGTTCTATCAGGGCTGGATCAATTGGGTCAATTATAGGTTGTGGTGTCATGGGCAGAGTTAAGTAGTTGGACTCATGGGAGCTTATAGACGGCTTCGCGCAGTTGGCGTGCCTGATCGAGAGCCTGGCTCCCTCCCCTGAGCCGGTCAAACGGGACGGGGGCGCCGAAAGTGATGACATAGTGGTTGCCTTTGCTCAGGATCACTTCGCGCGGCAGGCGTATCATCTCTATATTGAAGCGTAGGCCGAGCCGCTGTCTTAAAGATGCAAATTTATAAAAAAACTCTGAGTTGTGACCACTGAAATGAACCGGAATTATATCTCGTGAGGAGGAAATTGCTTTGACGACGGCCATTTTGTGCCAGGCGAGGTCGGCGATAGTGCCCGAGGAGCTACGTCGGGAGACGAGCCCGGCCGGAAACATGACGATCGGATCGTCGCCTGCAAAGGCTGAGTCGATGCGGGTGGCTTTGGCCCGATCCTGATTGCCGTGTTTGTTGACACCTAAAAATATCGAGCGCATGGGTTCGACGGCTTCCAGCAGGTCGTTGACAATGAAGCGGGGAGTGTGGCCCGGGTAGAGGTCGGCGGTAGCGGCGGCAAGTACCAGGCCGTCGAGACCTCCGAGTGGATGATTGGAGGTGAGCACTACGCGCGTACGGGTGGGGTCGGGAAGATCACCCCGCAGCTCGTAGGTGACATTAAGATCATTGATTACTCCTCGGGCAAACTCTGCGCCGCTGAGATTGGCGTTATGGGTGAGAAGTTGGTTGAGCTGATCCTGACAGATGAGTTTTTCCAGACCTGAGATGATGGCCCGCGGTATCCAGGGATACTGTCTTGGCAGTCGCTCTCTGATCACGCTGTCAATGTCGATCTTCATCGTCAGGAGTGGTTTTAGAGTCGGTTACGAGGCTGTCGGATGAGGGTGTAGCCTGATTTACTACGGGAGCAAATGCCTGCCAGAGAGGGTCGTCGGGCAGGGGGGCAGTCACGTCGATGAGTTTGCCTGAGACGGGATGCTCGAAGGTGATACGGTGGGCCCTCAGAGAGATGGAGCCGTCAGGGTTGGATCGACGGTCGCCATATTTGAGATCTCCCTTTATTGGACAGCCTATCGAGGCGAGTTGCACTCTGATCTGATGTTTGCGCCCGGTCTCGAGATGTATCTCTGAGATATGATAGCGGTCAGAGGCACCGAGGTAACGGTAAGATAGAGCCACGGGTTTGGATCCGTGTACCTCGGTGGGGGTGAAGTAGCTTTTGTTGTTTTTCTCGACGGTGCGCACATAGCCTGTGAGCCTCTCGCTATCGTGAGGAGGACGGTTGCGTGTCACGGCCAGATAGGTCTTGTCGACTTTACCGAGCCTGAACATTTCATTGAGCCTGGTCAGTGCCTTGGATGTCTTGGCAAAAACCACTACTCCGCCTACCGGGCGGTCGAGCCTGTGGACCACCCCGCAGAACACGTTGCCGGGTTTGGAATATTTTTCCTTGATCCATTGGCGCAGTGTCTCTACCAGCGGCTCGTCGCCGGTCTTGTCGCCCTGGACTATCTCTCCGGGAACTTTATTTACTATTATCAGATGGTTATCTTCGTAGAGTATTTCCATAGGTCAATGTCAGGAGATGCGGTTGATGATTGCTGCAATAGCTCCGTCGCCGGTGACGTTGCAGGCTGTACCGAAAGAGTCCATGGCTATGTAAAGCGCTATCATGAGTGCCACGCTGTCGGAGTCGAAGCCAAGTATTGACTGAAGCAGACCAAGCGAGGCCATGATGGCTCCGCCGGGGATACCCGGAGCTGCCACCATGGTGATTCCGAGCATCATGATGAAGTGGAGGAACAGGGGGAGGGAGTGAGGCTCGCCGTGCATGATCAAGATGGCAAGGGCACATGCCACGATTTTGAGTGTGCTGCCCGAGAGGTGGATGGTGGCGCAGAGAGGTATCACGAAACCGGCCACGTCTTCTCTGACACCCATACTGATAGCCTGGCGTAGTGTCACCGGAATGGTGGCAGCCGACGATTGGGTGCCGAGAGCGGTGAAATAGGCAGGTAACATGGTGCGCAGCATGGACAGGGGGTTGCGTCGCGCAAAGGGGGCTGCCACGAGGTATTGCAGCAATAACACGACCACGTGGAGCACGAAGATGATGCCGATAACCTTGATGAAACTGCGCAACACGACGGCCACTTCGCCCTCGACGGTCATGATGAGGAATATGCCGAAAATGTAGATGGGCAGCAGGGGGATTATAGCTGTGTTGATAGTCTTGCTGACTATGTCGCGGAACTCGCTGAAGCCACGGCCAATAGTCTCGGCCCGACTGAAGGCTATGCCAAGACCGAGCAGAAAAGCCAGCACCAGAGAGGAGGTGACTCCCATGAGCGGAGGCATCTCGACTGTAAACCAGGGCGCAATCTTCTCGATGGCCGACTCCTGAGCCGTGAGAGCTATCTGGCCATGTAGCATCCCGGGGAAGAAGATGCTACACGTAAAGTAGCTCAGCAGGCCCGACGCTATGGTGAAACCATAGGCGATGAGCACTGTCAATACCAGCATGCGTCCGGCTTTGGATCCTATGTCGCCGATGGCCGGGACTACAAAACCCACGATGATGAGCGGGATCATGAACCCTAAAAACTGGGAGTAGATGGCGTTGAAGGTAGCACAAAGTTGGGCCAGCCAGCCGGGCGCCACCATGCCTGTCAGTATGCCGACGATGATGGCGAGGGCGATACGAGGCAGAAGGCCAAATTTATTTAATTTCATAATTGACTATATTGACGGTCAGTTCATGATAGAGATTTACGCCATAGGGCCGACGAAGCGTCGGAGGGCATGCGCCAGTCGCCACGGGGCGAGAGACACACCGAGCCGACCTTAGGTCCGTCGGGCAGACAGGAACGTTTGAACTGCTGGGCGAAAAATCGTTTGAAGAAAGTGGATAGCCACCGGTCGATAGTGTCGTCGTCATATTCATCGTTGCTGAAAGCCTGGCGGGCGAGCAGACGTATGCGCTCGGGGCTGAAGCCATAGCGCAGAGTGTAGTATAGGAAGAAGTCGTGGAGCTCGTACGGGCCGACCAGATCCTCGGTGCGCTGGATGATCTCACCCTTGTCGGAGGCGGGGATTAGTTCGGGGCTGATGGGGGTGTCGATGACATCGAGAAGTATGTGGCTCACCTCGGGCGTCGTGGAGGGGAGCATGGCATAATATTTGACCAGATGGCGCACGAGGGTCTTTGGGACTCCGGCGTTGACGCCATACATCGAAATATGGTCGCCATTGTATGTGGCCCATCCGAGGGCCAGTTCCGAGAGGTCGCCGGTGCCGAGCACTATTCCGCCGAGTCGGTTGGAGAGATCCATGAGTATCTGGGTGCGTTCGCGGGCCTGGCAATTTTCGTATGTGACATCATGGACAGCCGGGTCGTGGCCTATATCGGCAAAGTGTTGCATCACAGAGGGCCCGATCGGTATTTCCATAGATGAGACTCCGAGGCCTGACATCAGTCTGACGGCATTGGAACGAGTGCGGTCAGTAGTGCCGAAGCCGGGCATCGTGACACCGATGATACCTGAGAGTGGCAGGCCAAGACGGTTGAAAGCTCTGACAGCCACAAGTAGAGCCAGGGTTGAATCGAGGCCACCGGAGATACCGACCACGAGAGAGCGACATCCGATCGCATCGAGACGGCGGGCGAGGCCAGCAGTCTGTATATTGAGTATTTCGTCGCAACGCTCGGCCATAGTAGCGGGATCGGAAGGAACGAAAGGTCTCGGATCGACATACCGTCGCAAGGGAAGATATAGAGATGTGTCGGGGGCCTGAGCTGAGAAGGCAGGCTCGTCGGCAGGGAGCTCGACAGGTATTTCGTAGGCTCTCTCTGCGAGGGCACAATCAGAGAATGTTGTGAAATGCAGGCGGTCGCGCTCAAGGGCTTCGATGTCGATGTCAGTTATCGAGATATATGAGGCGGGATCCCAGCGTGGATTGCAGGCGAGGATGGTACCGTTTTCAGCAATTATGGCCTTCCCGTCAAAGACCAGATCGGTCGACGATTCGCCCCATCCGGCCGAGGCGTAGACGTAGCCACAGAGACATCGGGCTGACTGCTGGGCGATGAGTGATTTCAGATAGGAGTATTTGCCCGTAAGATCGTCGGAGGCCGAGAGGTTGAAGATGACCTGTGCCCCGGCGAGGCTCAGGTGTGCCGAGGGGGGGATGGGAACCCAAAGGTCTTCACAGATTTCGATACCTATGAGGGCTCCGTGGCTGCGGAACACCTTTCTACCGTGGATAGTGGCGGTCAGCGTCTGGCTCAGAGCTATCTGTCGCGGCTTCTCGTCGGGGGCTATCGGTCTCCACCAGCGACGCTCGTAGAACTCATTGTAGTTGGGAATATAGCTTTTGGCTACGAGGTCGACATTTGAGCCACGGAGCAGTGCGGCGCAGTTATACATCGCACCCTGAGAGACAATCGGGAGGCCTACGATGACGTGTATATTAAGTGAAGCTACCGCGCGGCTGATTGTCTCGAGCCCTCGGGCGGCAGCCTCGATAAGCGTCTGGTTATGGAAAAGGTCGGCACATGTATAGCCCGTGACAGCCATTTCGGGAAACACGGCTATCTCAACTCCTTGATTTTCAAGCTGGCTGATGGTCTGTAAGATGGTGTCGACATTACGGTCGACGTTGGCTACCGAGACATTGGGCGCGCAAGAAGCGACTCTAAGAAATCCGTTGTGCATGAATGTGAGTTGAAAAAAGTAGCTAAAATAATGCCAAAGTTAACGAAAAATTTATGATATTTGTAAATCTAAACGCTGAAATTGTGATTGTCACGCTACCGCTGTTCTTTTCGCCCGTGATGAGCGAGTTGTTGGTGTGGGTCGCTACTGTGGCCTACTTGGTCATCATTGTCACTATGATCGTGGCTGTCCTCAGTGAAAATCGCAATCCGCTCAAGGCCCTGGGGTGGGTCACGGCTCTCATTCTCTTCCCGATAGGTGGAGCGGTGCTCTACATGGTGTTTGGCCGCAGTATGCGTAACGTGCGCATGATCTCGCGACGTAATCGCCGCCGTCTGCTCAATTCGTCGCCGCGACCTCAGTTGCTGAAACCCGGACGCGGACTCTCTGACGAGAACAAGCGTTGCATGATGCTCGGCTATTCATTGGCAGAGGCTATCGTATATCCCGACAATAGAGTGGAGATATTCAATAGCGGAGAGAAGATGTTTGACTCCCTGATAAGTGACATTTCGGCTGCGCGCCATTATATCAATCTTCAGTTTTATATCATAGCCAACGATCCCCTGGGGCGTCGGATGGCCGATGCCTTGATGGAGAGGGCCCGGGCCGGAGTGAAGATCAGGGTCATCTATGATTATGTCGGGTCGTGGGGCGACAAGAGCATGAGTCTGTTCAACAGGATGCGAGCCGAGGGTATAGAGGTACACTCGTTTTTCAGGATTCAGCTTTCAGAAAAACTCAGCCGTCTCAACTGGCGCAACCATCGCAAGGCGTTGATTATCGACGGACGTGTCGGGTATATCGGAGGCATGAATGTGGCCCAGCGATATATCGACGGCGGAAAGAATTTCAAGGCCTGGCGAGATCTGGCTGTGAGAGTGGAAGGGCAGGCTGTCATCTCACTTCAACATAATTTTGCCATCGATTGGAAGTTCATGGGCTATGACCTGCTCACCGACGAGCTGACCGAGAGTGTCGGAGACGTCTCGCCGGCACGCGAGGGGGAGATAGGAGGAGTGTCGGCCCAGATTATCTCATCGGGGCCTACTGACCGCTGGGGTAATTCGCAGATGCTTTTCCTGAGGGCTATTACCGGAGCCCGCCGGCGCATATATATACAGACACCATATTTTCTGCCGAGCGAGACTCTTCAGGCGGCTCTTCAATGTGCGTCGTTGTCGGGGGTCGATGTCAGAGTGATGGTGCCACGTCGCAGCGACTCGGCTGTGTTGACCCATGCGTCGGCAAGTTTTGTCGAGGAGAGTCTCTTGGCCGGAATCAAGGTCTATCTCTATGGTGGCGGGATGCTTCATAGCAAGATGATGCTCGTCGATAATGATTTCGTAACGATAGGTTCCACCAATTTTGATTACCGTAGTTTTGAGCATAACTTTGAGGAAAATATAATAATGTATTCCCGAGAGGTCAATCAACGGGTGGCCCAACTCTTCAGGCTTGACCAGGAACAGTCAGAACAGATAAAACTCTCGGAGTGGAATCGACGTCCGCGCGCTCTGAAGGTGAGGGAGTCGCTGTGCCGGCTGCTCAGCCCTATTCTTTGAGTCTACGGTGTTGGCAATCTATAGTGGAATGAGGCCTTGGTGTATTAAGTAACTCTTAAAAATTAAACGTCAAAATGTTTTTCCCTTAGTAACCCGTGAAAGACTTTTATACTCTCTGTGGCTTTATTTTGGCTAAAATCCACTCATTCATCGGTCACCTATAACTATAGGCTCCCTCTTCATTCATGGATTTTATCTCAAAATAAATCTCACATATAG